>CAWCKM010000039.1:0-25000 GCA_963796125.1 Nitrospirota bacterium | reverse complement strand
AGTCGAGAGGGAAACAACCCAGACCGTCAGCTAAGGTCCCTAAGTTAATGCTAAGTGGGAAAGGATGTGGTGTTGCTTAGACAGCCAGGATGTTGGCTTAGAAGCAGCCATCATTTAAAGAAAGCGTAACAGCTCACTGGTCAAGCGACATTGCGCCGAAAATCCAACGGGGCTTAAGCATTACACCGAAGCTGCGGATCCATTCGATTCTATCAGATGGATGGTAGGGGAGCATTCTGTGAACCTGTGAAGGTAAAGCGTAAGCTTTGCTGGAGGGGACAGAAGAGAATATGTCGGCATAAGTAGCGCAAATCCTGATGAAAAGTCAGGACGCCGTAAACCTAAGGTTTCCTGGGGAAGGGAAATCCGCCCAGGGTTAGTCGGACCTAAGGCGAGGCCGAAAGGCGTAGCTAATGGATGACTGGTTAATATTCCAGTACCATCTATGTGGTGTCTGACCGAAGGGGTAACGCAGGAGGATAGTCCGAGCCTGGTGATGGTTCAGGTCCAAGCATTTAGGCTGGTATGTAGGCAAATCCGCATACCTTAAGGCTAAGGTGCGATGGGGAAGCCCGTAAGGGCAAACTCGGGTGATTCCACGCTGACTAGAAAAGCCTCGTAGGGAGCCACATGGGTGTCCGTACCGCAAACCGACACTGGTAGGTGGGTAGAAGATACCAAGGCGAACGAGAGAACCCTCGCTAAGGAACTCGGCAAAATAGCCCCGTAACTTCGGGAGAAGGGGTTCCGCTGAAAGGCGGACGCAGCGAAAAGGCCCAGGCGACTGTTTACCAAAAACACAGGTGTCTGCTAACTCGAAAGAGGATGTATAGGCACTGACGCCTGCCCGGTGCCGGAAGGTTAATGGGAGAGGTCATTCGCAAGGAGAAGCCTTGAACTGAAGCCCCGGTAAACGGCGGCCGTAACTATAACGGTCCTAAGGTAGCGAAATTCCTTGTCGGGTAAGTTCCGACCCGCATGAATGGCGTAACGATCTGGGCGCTGTCTCAGCGAGGGACTCGGCGAACTTGAGATACCGGTGAAGACGCCGGTTACCTGCAACTAGACGGAAAGACCCCGTGCACCTTTACTATAACTTGGCAGTGAGCTTTGGTGATGTATGTGTAGGATAGGTGGGAGACTTTGAAGTGGAGACGCTAGTTTCCATGGAGCCGTCCTTGAAATACCACCCTTACCTTACTGGGGCTCTAACCTACTCCTGTTATCCAGGAGAGGAACACTGTCTGGTGGGTAGTTTGACTGGGGCGGTCGCCTCCCAAAAGGTAACGGAGGCGTCCAAAGGTCACCTCAGGCTGGACGGAAACCAGCTGTCGAGTGCAAAGGCAGAAGGTGGCTTGACTGTGAGGCTGACAAGCCGAGCAGGTGGGAAACCAGGGCTTAGTGATCCGGTGGCACTGAGTGGAAGGGCCATCGCTCAACGGATAAAAGGTACGCCGGGGATAACAGGCTTATCGGGTCCAAGAGTTCACATCGACGACCCGGTTTGGCACCTCGATGTCGACTCATCGCATCCTGGGGCTGAAGCAGGTCCCAAGGGTTGGGCTGTTCGCCCATTAAAGCGGTACGAGAGTTGGGTTCAGAACGTCGTGAGACAGTTCGGTCCCTATCTGTTGCAGGCGCAGGAGACTTGAGAGGATCTGTCCTCAGTACGAGAGGACCGGGATGGACAAACCTCTGGTGTTCCGGTTGTCATGCCAGTGGCAATACCGGGTAGCTATGTCTGGATGGGATAAACGCTGAAAGCATCTAAGCGTGAAGCCCACCTCAAGATAAGGTCTCCCGTGGAGTAATCCACCTAAAGGTCTGTGGTAGACTACCACGTTGATAGGCTGGCAGTGTAAGTGCAGTAATGCATTCAGCTTACCAGTACTAATAGACCGTGTGACTTGACCCTTTAATTTTTCTGTTGTCAAAAAGAAGAGAGTAAAATTATACAAAGGGGCGAAAGCCCCTTTGTATTTATTTTGTATTTGTTTTTGAGAGGTACAATGAGAGAAAGAGATATCTTCGATGAGATAATTGATATAGGAAAAAGGCGTGGAGTCTTAACATACGATGAAATAAATGAAGCCTTGCCTTCGGAGTTTTTCTCCCCTGATGAGTTAGAAGACCTTATGGACATCCTTCAGGATATGGGAGTAAAGGTAATAGATCATGAGGATGCTATCTTGCCTGAGGAAGAAGTCGAAGAAGAGTTAGAAGAGTATGAAAAAGCAGAAGACTTAGTACAGGCATATTTCTACTCCATGGGGGATATTTCTATCCTAAAAAAAGATGAAGAAACAGAGCTTGCAAAAAGACTTGAGGAAGGCAAAAAAATCGTAAAAGATATTGTTACTGCCATGCCCCTCTATAAAAAAACTGAGGTCAATTTGAACGGTGAAGAAGACGAGTTGAGTCCCGAAGAGGAAAGGGCCGAAGTAGCTCTGACAAAAACTGTTGAGATACTCGAAAACCTCATGGGAGAAATAGAAAATACTGACAAGAAGATTGTAAAATATGGTTCTTTTAAAGACCTTAAAAAAATTATCAATGAGAAGAAAAAGAAAAATATTAACGTTATAAAACTGCTGGCTTTAGCAAAGGAAGTAGAAAAAGTTTACAAAAAGGTGGAGTCAGAAGTGGGAGTAAAAGTTGATGTCTTAAAAGGTATGTGGGACCGTATCGTAAAAGCAAAAACACTTATTTCTACTTCAAAAAATGAGTTAATAACACGTAATCTTCGACTCGTTGTCAATATCGCAAAAAATTATGTTGGCCGAGGACTTCCTCTCCTTGATCTCATACAAGAAGGCAACATAGGTCTGATGAAGGCTGTTGATAAATTCAAGTACGAAAAAGGCTTTAAGTTTAGCACTTATGCAACTTGGTGGATAAGACAAGCTATTACCAGAGCTTTAATAGATCAGACAAAAACTATCAGGGTACCTGTGCACATGATGGAGTTTTACAACAGGGTTACCAAGGCATCTAGAGAATTAACACAACAGCTCGGCAGAGAGCCTACAAAAGAAGAGATAGCCCAGAAACTTGGTGTACCAACAAAAAAGGTTGAAGAAGTTTTCAGAGCTATACAAGATCCTATAGCACTTCAGACTCCTGTTGGCGACGAGGACACTGAACTCGAAGATTTTATAGGAGATAAGAATAGCCCTTCACCCTATTCTGATGCTGAAAGAATTGAGATTTCAGAGCACATTCAGAGAGTGTTAAAATCTTTGACCCCCAAAGAAGAAAAGGTAATCAGAATGAGGTTTGGGATTGGTATGGACAGAGATCATACACTTGAAGAAGTTGGAAAGCATCTTTCTATAACGAGAGAAAGGGTCCGACAGATAGAGGCAAAGGCATTAAGAAAACTTAAACATCCAAGCAGACTTAAGGTCCTCAAAACCTTGATAACTTCTACTTAAACGCTACTACCTCATCCCCTTTGGTGACAGTATTATTGCTTTTTCGTACAACAGCAGTTGAGGTTGCCTCCCTGATATTTATAACCTGGATGACGCCGTTTACTATTCTGTGTTTCCCTTGCAAGAGAGTAGCAAATATATCACCGAGCTCAAGTCCTTCTTTTCTTCCTTTATCAATATAAACAATATCGAGCATCCCGTTAAGCGTGCGCATCTCTTTTGCAGCAACTATATAACCATCAATATTAGGCTTTCTGGGCGTTTCCACAAGATACGGAGGTTCTGCCTCGTAGTAAGAATCAAGGAGACTTCCTGCAAAGATATCGCTGTAAGAGGCTGTAATTTTTGCTTTTATTTCATTACCATCTTGGCCAACGATTTCCGCGATTCCGAGAACCTCGATAAGATAGCCAACCATTTTGCCAGATTTTGGATGTATTACCTTTTCGACAGGACGAATGATATAAAACTTCTCGCCAACTTTAGCAGGGCTATCGGTCTTGACATAGGCATAGTCACCCATACCAAGTATAGTTCTTCCGGTTGGAGAGTCAACAATAGACCCAACACTGTGCACTGAATCAGCTATATAACCGCTCGCTGCTAAGAGATCTCTACCAACGAGATATTCTTTTTTAGGAGATTCTATTTCCCCCACGGTTTTTTCTTTTTCCGGTACTCTTTCCCTCCATTTTGTTTCCTGAATCTCAGGTAAGCTTATTTCTTTCTGCGACAAAGAGAGTGGAATCCTGATTTGCTGTTGCGGATGAATTCTATCAGGATTAGCTATTCCAGGATTTTCCTTCCATATTTTAGGCCAGCAGAAAGGGTCTTGCAGTTCTTTTTTAGAAATATCCCAAAGGGTATCACCTTTCATAACGGTATAATCCTTATATTCCTGCGCCTGCGCTAATAAGGAAGAAGGTAAGCATAAAAAACTAAGGAGAATAAAGATTACCGTTAATGTTATTTTTTGTCTTACCATAATTTATTGCTCCTTTTAAATAATTTTATTGTAAATAAACATAACGAAGATATAGAAAACTGTCAAGCATTAATTTACTTTGATAAAACCTCTTCTTCCGTGATAAAACTCACATTGCGTATCTGTACCAAAATAGCAAACACATGTCTTTAAAATATTCCTGTATTCCTTAAAATGACTCTTAATTTATTTCAATTATAGATATTGATTTTCATTGTTATGAAGATAAAAACCATGCATCTTTAACTGTCGTTACAAATTCTGATATATTTATTTATGAAACAGATCAAGGTCAACCTTATATTTCTGCTCTTAATATTCCCATCCACTCTCTTTGCATTAGAGGTCAAAGAACACAGATTGGAAAACGGTCTGAAGGTATTAATTATTGAGAACCATAAGGCTCCCGTGGCAACATTCCAGGTGTGGTATCGTACAGGTTCAAGAGATGAACCTGCTGGCAAGTCAGGGCTGAGTCATCTGCTTGAGCACATGATGTTTAAAGGCACACCCCGATATGGCCCGTCAGTTTTTTCAAAAATCATCCAAAAAAATGGAGGAACAGATAACGCATACACAACGCAGGACTATACAGTATATTTTGAGATTTCCTCCTCAGACAGGATAATGCTTGCTTTTGACCTGGAAGCAGACAGAATGCAAAATCTGACACTCGATCCAAAAGAAGTACTTTCTGAGAGAAGCGTTGTTATGGAAGAACGTAGGCTGAGATATGAGGATGATCCCCAGAATTCACTCTTTGAGGAAGTTGTTGCAGCAGCATATAAAGTACATCCCTATCAACGACCGGTTATAGGATGGATGTCCGATCTGGAATCCATTGAAAGGGATGATTTGTATAAATACTATAAGGTCAACTACTCACCGAACAATGCCGTCATCGTTATTGTAGGAGATGTTAAGACAGATCAGATAATAGAGCATGTAAACAAATCATTTGGACATATCCAATCCGGACCACTGAGGAAAAGTACTGCCTCTTCAGAGCCTGACCAGAAAGGTGAAAGAAGAATCCTGCTGAGAAGAGAAGCAGAAATGCCATACCTCCTCATTGCCTATCACACACCAGCTTTCCCCCATGAAGACAGTTATTCCCTTGCTGTTTTAAGTCTGATACTGTCAGGAGGCAAAAGTTCAAGGCTATATAAGTCTCTTGTTTATGAAAAAAAGATTGCCCTCAATGTTGACACTGAATATGATGGGTTCAATAAAGACCCATACTTATTTTTCCTTGATGCTACAGTCTTCCCGGAGAAAAATATCAATGATGCTGAAGAGGCCCTTTGCACAGAGATCGAGAAGATTAAAAATAGACCTCCATCAGAACAGGAGGTTCAGAAGGCAAGAAACCAGATTGAGGCTTCATTTATCATGGAGCAGGACTCGATATACCTGGAAGCTATGAAGTATGGAATGTTCGAGATACTTGGGGACTGGAGGCTCATTGACAGATATCTCGAGGGAATTAGAAAGGTAACCCCTGAGGACGTAACAACAGTTGCAAAGAAATATTTAAGAAAAGATAATAGGACAGTAGGCATTTTGATTCCAACAAAAGAAGTGAAGAGTGAAAAGTGAATAGTGGACAGCTTAAAAAATATTTAATGCTTGTATTTCTGTTAATAGTGACTGCCAATTGTCTACTGCCAACTAATGCTTTTGCTCTCAATGTAAAAAAGACCACCCTCCAAAATGGTCTTATAGTTCTACACTCTGAAGAGCACAGCCTCCCTATTTTGATGCTAACGCTCCTTGTAAAAGCAAGTCCACTCAATGAACCAAAAGATAAGGCAGGACTTGCCAACCTTACTGCGGAACTCCTCTTAGAAGGCACAAGACATCGCAAGTCAACTGATATAAGTGAGGAAATAGAATTTTTAGGGGCATCCCTCGATACCTCTACGAGCAGTGATTACACTACTGTTACTTTATCAGTCCTGAAAAAAGATATTAACAAAGGTCTTGAACTCTTTTCTGATATCCTTCTCAATCCCGTTTTCCCTCAACAAGAAATTGAAAGAAAAAAAGAGATCATTAAGGGTTCCCTTAAGCACCGCGAAGAAGACCCTTCTTTTATTGCGGAGCGTACTTTTAGAAATGAAGTTTTTGGTGAGCACCCCTATGGAAGGCTCACAGAAGGCTCAGGTGAGACTATTGACAGTATTAAAAGAGAAGACCTTATAAGGTTCTATTCTGATTATTTCCTGCCTAACAATTCTATCCTGTCAATTGTAGGAGATCTTACAGAAGAAGAGTTAAATGTCTTAGTTAAAGGATATCTCGATAACTGGGCAAGGGCTAATCTGCCTCCGATGCTGCCGAGGGTATTCGATCAAACAAAGATTACGAAAATAATAAAAAAAATAGATAAGGACCTGACCCAAGCAAGCATCATACTCGGAAATATTGGCATCAGCAGGAATAATCCTGATTATTATGCAGTTTCCATCATGAACTATATTTTGGGGGGTGGAGGCTTCTCATCAAGACTTATGCAGTCCATAAGGGACGATATGGGTCTCGCTTATGATGTGGATAGTTCTTTCTCTACAAATAAAGAAAAAGGCATTTTTCAAATAGAGGTTCAGACAAAAAACGAGTCAGCAGGTTTAGTGATCTCTGAAATAGTCAAACAAATGAAGAGGATACAGAAAGAAGAGGTATCTGACGATGAACTCGCAGATGCAAAATCGTATTTAACAGGGAGTTTCATGAGGAGGCTTGATACGAACAGAAAAATCGCTGATTTTCTTGCTCTTGTGGAATTTTATAATCTTGGCTTTGATTACATAGTGAAATACCCTGTTTATATTAATTCGATAACAAAGAAAGACATACTCAGGGTTGCAAAAAAATACCTTAATTCAGAAAATTACGTGCTTGTCGTCGTTGCAAACCAGAAAAAGGCAGACCTTAAATATTAACCTATTTCTCCATCCCTGAAAATTCAATTGAATCAGATGTCGATAATTTACAAAAAACTATAATAAAATATGGATAGAGATAAAGGACTTCATTTGCCAGACACTCTTTTACGACAGGAACTAAAGGAAAAATTCATACAAGAATTGACTCCTTCTGAAAAGATCTTTTTTCTGAAAAAGGCTAAGGAGTCTGTTTTGCTCAAGGGATATCAGGCCTGTGAAGACCTATTCCACTATTGTTTCTTCCTCACACTCAGAGAACGCTTTCGTAGCATCAACCCTTTTAAAGGCGAAGGATATTTAAGATTCCTTCTCGTCGAAGGAACAAAAGATATTGAGAATGCAGTTACGCTGTATGAAGAAAAATTAGAAAAAAAGAAACTATTGACCCCTGACGTGAAAAGTTATCAATTCATTGAGCTCTTATCTGAGTAACCAATATAAGGCAGAATAAACATGTATTTACTACTCTTTGATATCGACGGCACACTAATAGATTCAGGGGAAGCAGGAAGCCGCTCCTTAAATCTTTCATTCAAGGAACTGTTTTCAATCGTGAATGCCTTCCATGGTATAAGCATGGCCGGTAAAACAGATACAGAGATAATGAAAGAGGGCATGTTAAAACACGGTATTTCAGTTGACGGTAATTTAAATGTCGTCATACATACATATCTCAAACATCTACGGAGAGAAATTGACAATGAAAGAAGACACATAAAACCTGGTATCTATGAACTGTTGGAAAAATTGAGTATCACAAGGGACGTTCACCTCGGGCTTCTCACAGGTAATATTGAGCCTGGCGCAAGGATAAAACTCGATCCTTTCGGCCTCAATAAATATTTCCCAACTGGTTCTTTTGGGAGTGATGATGAAGACAGGAATAAGCTGTTACCTATTGCACTAAGGAGATTTGAGAACCGATGCCAGAGAAAAATAGGACTTAATGAATGTATTATTATAGGAGACACACCTCGTGACGTCCGGTGTGCAAAAATATACGGTGCAATGAGTATAGGCGTTGCTACAGGACCCTATTCCATTGATGAACTCATAGAAACAGGGGCTGACTATGTAGTAAAAGATCTATCACTTTACGATAATCTACTTCAGTTCCTCAATGTATAACTCAATGAGGTTTTAAAATATAATGTATAACATATTGCTTAAATAAAAATAATGAAAGAGCCCCTGCTGCGATATAAAGAAATATTTTTAGGGAATCAATGCAACAATAAATGCCTCTATTGTTTGTACAGGCAAAAAGACTTTTCCCAGCCTGATTTTAACGCTCTAACCACAGATCTGAAACAGGGGGATGAAGACGGTGTCGCCCTGTATGGCGGGGAACCGACACTCCGGAATGATTTAATAGATATTATCCATACAGCTAAGCAAAATGGTCACAGAAGGATAAAGCTCATAACGAATGGGAGGGATTTCTCCAATAACCAGTTTCTGCACCGAATAGTAAATGCAGGCTGCAGTCTCTTTGAAATTAAATTATGGGGGTCACATCCTGAACTTCATGATCACCTTACACAGGCCCCAGACAGTTTCTGGCAAACGATTCAAGGTCTTGAAAACTTGCAGCGTCTTTCATTTGATAAATTCATCTGCTTGCGTATTCCTCTTTGTAAACAAAATTACACAGATGTGATAAATACAATCACGACAGGGATAAATTTCAGTGTGCACCGCATCATTCTTTCCTTTCAGGATCACAAACTCGCATTGAGAGAACTTATCCCCCATGTACATACTGCAATCCAGGTAAGCATTTTAAACCGAGTCTGGATCTTAGCTGAGGGCCTCCCTTTTTGTGTTATGCACGGGTTGGAACACCATATCAGCGAAATTTATTATGGATACGAAAGTGCTCTAAATCCGAGGTCTTACAGACAGCATAAATATTGCAAACATTGCATTTACAGGGAGATATGCCCCGGCGTAGACGCAGAATATCTAAATCAGTTTGGGTATGGAGAATTTACTCCCGTTAAAGGAAGCAAATATATGCAAGACATAAAGGTTTTATATGGGTAAAAAGAGAGTCATTCTCATCTCCTTTAATTACGCAAACCATTTTTCTCTTGCATTAGGGTATCTTAAGACCTATGCCCAAAAAGAAGGATTTGTTCTTCAAAATACCGACATAGCAATTGTTGATTTTGATACCGAAATACACGACGTCAGACAGGTGGCTTACTATCTGTCACAGAGTAAACCGGATATTATCGGTTTTTCCTGCTTTTGTTGGAGTATCAATAAAGTTTTAGAAACTGCACGAGTAGTAAAAACGATTTTTCCTCAAGTCAAAATCATTCTTGGCGGTCCAGAGGTAGGACCAATAGCTACAAAATATTTAGGGGAGAATCCTTTCCTCGATATCATTGTAAAAGGGGAAGGTGAGGTCACCTTTGCAGAATTACTCAAATACTATCTGGGGAGAGGCCGTTTGGAAGACATACAGGGCATAGGCTACAGAGTTGACGGACAGGTTTTTGAAAACCCGGACAGGCCTCTGATTGAAGATCTCGGTGAAATCCCATCACCCTACCTTGAGGGAGTCCTGATACCAAGAGATAAAGTAACGTATTTAGAAACCTATCGTGGCTGCATCTTTCGCTGTGGCTACTGCTTTGAAGGAAAGAATTTTCCCAGGCCTCGTTTCTTTCCTGAGGATCGAGTCAAAAGGGAAATTGAATTTATTATGAGTAATCCGGAGATTAAGAGTTTTCACTTTGTGGATCCCATTTTTAACCTCAAGAAAGAGCGCCTGGGGAAATTGGTAGAGATACTCTCGGCAGCCAACCGTTTTGGAACAGAATTGCGGACAATAGAAATCATCGCAGAATTTGTTGATGAAGAAACCATCGACCTTTTTAAAAAGGCAAATGTCAAAAGTGTCGAAACAGGCCCTCAAACAGTAAACAAAGATACCCTGAAAAATGTCAACCGGTATTATGATGAAGAGAAATTTAAAAAAGCTGTGAGACTCTTAGAGGACAACGGGATAGAGGTGCTCACTGATCTCATCATTGGGCTACCAGGTGATAACTTTTTTAAATTTGTGAAATCTGCTAAGACATTAATAGCTATGAAACCAACAACGATTATCTTCAGTATCCTCCATGTCCTTCCCGGTACTGTTCTTTATGAGCAGAGTCAGACATTTGGCCTTAAATTCGATGAAAAAGCCCCCCACCTCGTCTTAGATACCCCAACCTTCCCCTATGAAGAAATAGACAAAGCTGTTGTGATGGCCTATTCTTTAGATAAAGAATACAATATCAAACCAGCCTCTAATTCTGTCCAACAATGAAGGTAAGATAAATCAAAAAATCAACCTCTTACACGTTTCCTGGTCAGGAGTGATTTGGTCTATGGTATAATTCCAAATTCGGGGGAAATATGAAATTCATTGGTCTTGATGTAGGTTCTGTGAGTGTCAAGCTTGTAGTCTTTGATGAAAAGGCAAACAGGCTTAACAGTTTTTATGAAAGACATAAAGGGCGTCCTCTTAACGTTGCCCTTGAACTGCTAAGGGATGTAACGGGAGCTGGACATCATGAAGTCAATGAGTCATCCCCTTACTCACCTACTGCTTCGTTCCATCACTTTTCTTTGTCCATCACTGGGTCAGCAGGGAGATTGATTGCATCCATCCTTGGGCTGGAACCTATTAACGAGATTGTTGCCCAGGCATGTTCCACACAGAGGCTTTTCCCACACATAACAACGATAATCGAGATGGGAGGGGAAGATTCCAAGCTCATCATCCTGGACCAGGGTGGTCGTACTCTTGAAGACTTTTCCATGAATTCTGTTTGCGCTGCCGGGACAGGTTCCTTCCTCGATCAACAGGCAGAAAGGCTAAGGCTTACAATAGAAGAGTTCAGTGATCTCGCACTGAAATCAAAAAAACCTTCACGGATCGCCGGAAGATGCAGTGTATTCGCAAAATCTGACATGATACATCTGCAACAAATTGCAACGCCGGTTGAAGATATCGTAGCCGGTCTCTGCTTCGCTGTTGCAAGAAACTTCAAGGGCTCTATATCAAGAGGCAGAAAACTGCTACCTCCTGTATCTTTCCATGGGGGAGTTGCAGCAAATAAAGGTATGGTGAGGGCTTTTAAAGAGGTCTTTGAGCTTGATGAACTTTTTGTCCCTAAAGAGCACGTATTCATGGGAGCGATCGGTGCTGTATTTAAAAATCTGCATGAGGGTACTGTTCAATCTTTCGATCTATCAAGGCTTGAAGATTTTTTATTATCTGAAAGGCCAATTGAAGCAGGGCATCCACCGTTGAATGATTCATCTCAGTCAGCGGTCGACTGTCAACAGTCAATAGAAAAAACAGATACTGAAAACAACTCGCCACTCGCCACTCGTCACTCGTCACAGAAAATCAACGCTTACCTCGGTATCGATATTGGCTCCATAAGTACCAATCTTGCAGTAATAGATGAGCATGGGAGGCTTTTCTCAAAGCGATACCTTATGACAGCAGGCAGGCCGATAGAAGCAGTTAAGCAGGGGCTCACTGAGATTAGGGAGGAGATAGGAGACAAGATCGAGATAGTTGGGGTTGGTACGACCGGCTCAGGAAGATATATGATTGCAGACTATGTGGGAGCAGACATCGTAAAGAATGAGATTACAGCACATGCAACAGCAGCTGTATTTTTTGATAAAACTGTTGATACTATTTTTGAAATAGGGGGTCAGGACTCAAAATATATATCCCTAAAAGATGGAGTCGTCGTCGACTTCGAGATGAATAAAGCCTGTGCAGCCGGGACAGGCTCGTTTCTCGAGGAACAGGCAGAAAAACTGAATATCTCAATCAAGGAAGAATTTGCTCAATCTGCACTCTCCTCCAAACATCCAAGCAGGCTCGGCGAACGGTGTACAGTCTTTATGGAGAATTCACTGATGGCGAATCTCCAGAAAGGTACTCATCAGAATGATCTCCTTGCAGGTCTTGCATATTCTATTGTCCAAAATTACATTAACAGGGTTGTTGTCGGAAAGCATATCGGTGAGAATATTTTTTTCCTTGGGGGAGTCGCCTTTAATAAAGCTGTTGTTTCAGCCTTCGAACGATATCTCGGCAAAAAGATTAGTGTCCCCCTTCACCATGAGGTCGCAGGTGCCATCGGTATGGCGCTTATTGCGATGAGGCACATGAAAAACGGTGAACAGGAGACGCTGAGACCCGGGGAAAGAAAAACATATAAAGGTCAACGTGTCACTGAGTTGCCCCATCACAGTGTCACTGCTTTTAAGGGTTTTGAGATTTCGAAGAAGCCCTACGGAATATCTTCCTTCGAATGCAAGGGTTGTCCAAACACATGTGAGATAAACAGAGTGAAGATTAGTGGAGAAGAAGGCTTTCTCTTCTATGGAGGAAGATGCGACAAATATGATGTTAAGACTAATAAGAAACCGCTCCATTCGCAATCTGAGATCCCTGACCTTTTCTCATTCAGGGACGGGTTGCTCTGGAAGGAATACTTGCTCAGAAGAACACAGAGATACGGAGACACGGAGAATCGGATAAACGGTGAAGACAAATCACCAAGTCGCCGTGTCACCGAGTCCCCGAGTCAACTGAAGATCGGTATTCCATACATCTTCTTCTTCCATGATTATCTTCCTTTCTGGACCACACTCCTCTGGGAACTCGGTTTTGATATAGAGGTTTCTCCAAAAACGAACAGGCAGATAGTAAACCTGGGCCTTGAGAGCGTCCTTGCAGAGACATGCTTTCCAGCGAAGGTTGCTCACGGTCATATCAAGTACCTGCTTGATAAAAACATAGATGCTATACTCCTGCCAAGTTTTATCAACCTGAGTACCCCTGAGAATCACTTCGAAAGAGGATATGCCTGTCCCTATACTCAGACGATTCCTTATATCTCGCAGATTGCTTTTGAAGGCATAAGACTCTTAACACCGATAGTAAACTTGAGAAGGGGAAGGGAGTTTCTTGAAAAAGAGATCGATCGGGTATTCAAGCCCTTCGGGATAAGATCAAAGGATCTGACAAGGGCTTTAAAGATTTCAGACAAAAAACAAGAAGAGTTTTTCAAAGATATAAAATCAAAAGGGAAAGATGCCCTCTTCTCTGTCAAAGGGAGAACTATTGTAATAGTGGGCAGACCCTACAATGCATTTGACAGTGGCGTGAATCTCGAGATTCCGAAAAAACTCGCTGACCTCGGCGTTCCTTCCATTCCGATGGATCTCCTTCCCATCGAAGAAATAGATATCCACGAAGACTGGCCAAACATGTACTGGAGATCGGGTCAGAGGATACTCCAGGCGGCAAAGTTTATACGAAATCATCCCGATCTCTATGCAATCTATATCGGCAATTTCTCATGTGGACCAGATTCTTTTATCCTGAAGTTCTTTGATGAAGAGATGGCGGGAAAACCTTATCTCTATCTTGAAATTGATGAGCATAGTGCTGCTGCCGGAGCCATCACAAGATGTGAAGCCTTTATTGATAGTATAGGTAACCGGAAGTCGGAAACCAGACATAAGAAGTCAGAGGGAAGATTCTCTCACCCGTCACCTGTTACCCGTCACACAAAACGCACTGTATACATCCCCCGTATGTCTGATCATGCTTTTGCTATCGCAGCAGCCTTCGAACGCTCTGGTATGGAGTCCGAGGTTCTCCCTGAGTCTGATAAAAATTCTGCAGATATAGGGCGACAACACGTCTCGGGGAAAGAATGTTATCCATGCACTGTCACCACAGGCGATATGCTAAAAAAAGTCTTGGAGCCTGGTTTCGAATCCTCAAGAAGCGCGTTCTTTATGCCCTCCGGTACAGGACCCTGCAGATTTGGTCAGTATAATGTTTTTCAAAGATTTGTTCTTGACAAGTTAGGATATGAGGATGTCCCGATATTTTCACCCAACCAAGACACCACTTTTTATAGCGATCTGGGGACTATCAGCAAAGATTTCACGAAGAATGCCTGGAAAGGTATTGTCGCATCTGAACTCCTGAAGAAATGCCTCCATGAGACAAGACCCTACGAAAAAAACAGAGGAACAGCAGATGAGTTATATGATGAATATCTCAGAAGGTTGTACTTCTCTCTGAAGAGGAACAATGTTGAATTGGAAGACATATTGAAGGACATAAGGAGAGACTTCGAACATCTCCCTGTCTATAAAGAGAAAAAACCCCTTATAGGGATCATTGGTGAGATCTTTGTCAGATGCCATCGATTTTCCAATGAAGACCTCATCAGAAAGATCGAAGCCCTTGGCGGAGAGGTATGGCTTGCACCTGTGGAGGAATGGATTTACTATGTGAATTTCATGGGTCTCAAAAAAGCGTGGCTGAAGAAAGAGCGCCTGGAAATTTTCAATTTCCTCCTGAAAAGATGGTATCAAAAGAGAGTTGAGCACAGATATGCACGACATTTTGAGGGATTTCTTAAAACGCTCCATGAACCAGATACAAAAGAGATACTCAAGAAAGCATCGCCCTATATTGATAGTTCATTCGAAGGTGAGGCTATCTTGAGTATCGGGAAAAGTATTGACCTGTTAGAGAGAGGATCTGCGGGTATCATAAACGCCATGCCCTTTGGGTGTATGCCGGGTACAATTGTAGCCGCCCTTCTAAGAGGCGTCAGCAGGGACCATGCGATCCCATGCATCAATATACCTTACGACGGGACAGAGTCACCGACAACAGAAATACAACTTGAGGCATTTATGGACCAAACCAAAGCAAATGGAAATAGAAAACAAACCTTGAAAAAATGAGGTATTCCAGAATTTTTTATTTGTACTTTCCCAAATTTTAAATTTATAGAGGAGGTATCAACGTGGGGAGTGTTGTGAAATGGCGGAAAAAGAAGATGAGCAAGCATAAGCATAGCAAGCTGAGAAAAAAGACAAAATTCCAGAGGAGGAAGTAATCGCTTTAATCAAATCTGCTTACCTTCATCCTGGCAAAGGGCATCGAACTGATACAGTTAGTGAGGAGAACTTATTCTCCACTCTCCTTAGTTTTTCGTTCCCTTTTCATGAATAAGGTATAAGAGTACCACTCTTCTTATGTCCGGCAATCTCATCTGAAATCCTTCACTATTGACTCAGGAACTGATGAATGGAGTATCATGATAGATGTTTGAACCCTTTACAACTACAGGGATCGGAAGTCTTCCCCTTACAGGCGCGGAAGAGGCGTGCAGACTTGTGATTGACACGTTCGATATACCCTTTTGGCCTCAACTACCGAGATCATCCTTTCTCGAATCAATGATACCCCAATTCTCTGAGGGTATGCCCTTTTTAAAAATCGATTCACAGAGAGAAATTTTGTGGGTCGAAAGAGATCATGGGACTTCCCTTACAGAATTCTATGAAACGTACTCAGAAAACTGGGTATCTGCAATTTCTGAAGGCTATGCAAAAGGCCTCCATACACTGGTAAGACTACTAAGAGACAGGTCTTTCAAGACCATTAAAGGACAGATTACCGGACCATTAACCTTTACTCTCGGATTAAAAAACTCAGAGGGAAGACCTGTTTATTTTGACGAAGAGCTCCGCGAAATATCCCTTATGCTCCTGAAAGCAAAAATAAGATGGCAGACTGAGATATTGAAGCCCTATGCCGAAAATATAGTTATCTTTATAGATGAGCCTATCCTTTCTGCTTTAGGTAGCACAAGTTATCTTGGTGTAGAACCTCAGGAAACCCTGAGATTGCTGAAAGAAACAGTACATTGTATCAGATATGCCGGTGGTATTCCCGGCATCCATTGCTGTGGCAACGCTGATTGGCCTGCAGTGATAGCAAGTGGGGCAGAGATTATCAGCTTTGACGCCTATGAATATATTGACACAATTTCAATATACCCGGAAGAGTTTAAAGGATTTCTCAAGGAAGGCGGATACCTTGCGTGGGGTATCGTACCGACGACAGAAATGATAAGAGAAGAAACCACTGATTCGATCAAGAAGCGATTCTATGACGGATTGGCAACATTATCAAAGTCAATACCAGCGGCCCTGCTCTTGTCAGGGATACTCCTGACACCCTCATGTGGGACAGGTTCAATGAGTATAGATGAGACATTGAAAGCTTTTACATTGCTGAAGAATCTCAAAGAGGCGGTTTCATAGTGGAACATAGGATATTTAAGAAAGATATTCAGAAAATAGCCGAGGCATCTTGCCTTGGATATAAATGCGAATGTCAGGCAGGATGCCTGACCTATTTTCAAAAGGTTGAGGATACTTTCGAATGAAAGGCTCTATTCGTTTCCTTTGAGGGGATCGAAGGTACGGGTAAGACAATACAATCGAAACTCCTTTATGAACATTTCAAGAAAACAGGATATACAGTCATCCTTACCGAAGAACCCGGGGGAACCAGAATTGGTCTCAAGATCAGAGAAGTACTCCTTTCTGTGGAGAATAAAGAAATAACTCCTGTTACCGAGCTTCTGCTCTACAATGCATCACGGGCGCAGCACCTTAAAGAAGTCATTCTACCTGCTCTTAACAAAGGGGGCATTGTTATAACAGACAGATTCAGTGATTCAACAGTTGCCTATCAGGGTTATGGGAGGGGTATAGACTTAAAGCTTATTGATTCCCTTGAGAGAATGGTAACAGAAGGTCTGAAACCTGACATCACCCTCCTTATTGACCTTGATGCAGAAACAGGATTACTGAGGAACAAGGGAATCAATAAAACAGACAGATTAGAGCTTGAAGACCTGAAGTTTCATAAAAAGGTAAGAGATGGATATCTCCAGATTGCGGCAAGAGAGCCAGAGAGAATAAAATTAATAGATGGTTCAGGAAGTATAGAAGAGATACAAAGAAAAATAATTGATATTGTCACATCTTGTATCAAAAGCCGTGGGAAGGTTTAACAAGAAGTACTTTTTAACATGGCATTACAAGACATTATAGGACAGGAAAAGGCAGTAAATATCCTCCTCAGAACAATTCAGAGAGAGAGGGTACCATCATCATATCTTTTTGCAGGCGAATCCGGTATAGGCAAGAAATTTACTGCCATCAATCTTGCAAAGACTTTGAACTGTCAAAGCATAGAGCAGAGAGCGAAGAGCAAAGACAATACCCCCTCCCTCACCCTCCCCCATCAAAGGGGAGGGCAGGTGTGGGAGATTGACTGCTGTGATGAATGTTCTTCATGCAGAAAGATAGAATCGGGATCGCACCCTGATTTTTTACTCATTGCACCTCATAGCGGGCAAATCAGAATAGAGGAGATACGGGCAATCGACGATACGCTCTCCCTGAAACCCTTTGAAGGAAAATGGAAGATCGTGATTGTAGATGAAGCTCATATGATGAACTCCTTTGCAGCAAATGCATTTCTGAAAACCCTTGAAGAACCACCAAAAGAAAGCCTGATAATACTTATATCATCTAATCCCGATCGGCTCCCTGATACCATACGGTCACGATGTTCAAGACTGAACTTCACCCCCCTCTCCAATGAGGAATGCAGAAAGGTCATCGAGACAGTCAGAAGTCAATCAACCCCCCTTCAATTCCACCCCTGACAAGGGAGGATACAGAAGGGTCAAAGAGGGGCATGGGGGTACTCAAAAAACAACTGCAAAAAAACAGGAAACCGAAGGTTCTCGACCTGCAAGCCTCGATTCTCAATTGTCGACTCTCGTCAGACTTTGTATGGGCAGGCCAGGGCTTGCGATATCGGGTGACCTCATTGAGGAAAGGAAATGGTTCCTGGAGCTTCTCACAGAGATGATGAAAGCAGAGAAGGATGGTTGGGCATCAAAAGAGGAGATAGAGAGATGGCTTAACCAGATAGTGTTACTTCTAAGAGATGCGGCTGTGATACAGATAACCCACGATGAAAAGAACCTTATCAATATTGATATGAAAGATTACATAAAGAAGTTCAGCAGTTCGATGGATTTACAGGGTATAATAGACAATTACCAGCAACTGAACACCCTGATGGGATATCTGAATTTCAATCTGAATAAATCTCTTACATGGAACTATACAGGTTCTCTCTTGAGGAGAATACATGACCCTGCGCAAAAAACACAGGAGATTCCAGTTTAGAACTAAATACCAAGAATAAAGAATCAAGGAAACTGATGAGGTAAATATTATGCCTGAAGTGATAGGAATACGCTTCAAGTCCTGCGGGAAGATTTACGATTTTGAGATAAATGGTATAGAGGTTACAAAAGGTGACCTTGTAGTTGCAGAGTCTGAATTCGGCCTTACCATAGGGAATGTAGCTGTGGAACGCCATACGATAGAAGTACCTGAACGGGAACTGAAAAAAGTGCTCCGGAAAACAACTGAAGAAGACCTTCAGCAGCAACAAGAAAACGTAAAACTTGAGGATGAGGCAAAGAATTTCTGTATCGAAAGAATAATGGCAAGGGGTCTCATGATGAAACCTGTATCCACCGAGGTAACCCTCGACAGAAAGCGTATTATCATTTATTTCACAGCAGAAAAGAGGATCGATTTCCGGGAGCTTGTAAAAGACCTCGCCGCTAAATTCAAGACTCGAATAGAAATGAGGCAGATCGGCGTTAGGGACGAGGCAAAGTTTTTAGGTGGCATTGGAGTTTGCGGGAGGGAGCTCTGTTGTACACGATTCCTTACATTCTTTGAGCCCATCTCCATCAAGATGGCAAAGAGGCAGGAGCTCATCCTGAACACAGGTAAACTATCCGGTCTCTGCGGAAGACTCATGTGTTGCCTTGGTTATGAGTATAATGAGACATCTCCTGAGGAAGCTGTCAGACCTGGAGGAGATGCTAACCTCCCAGAGGATGTCGAACCGTTTGAATTGGTCGTAGCTTCAGTCGAGCCTTCAGAAGAAACACCCGTGGCAGAAGCCCAACCCATTGGAACCGAGTCTCAACAACCCCAGAAAACAAAAGAGCAAGAACCGAAGGAAGACTCCAGGAAGCCTATAGGTCGCAGGAGAAAACGCAGAAGAAGGCCCCATAAAAAGTGAACAGCAAGTTCTACGTTACCACACCAATCTACTACGTGAATGACATACCTCATATTGGGCATGCCTATACGACTCTGGCAGCAGACATCCTTGCACGATATAACCGGTTGAAGGGGAAAGAAGTATTTTTTCTTACAGGCACTGACGAACACGGTCAGAAGGTTGAAAAGGCAGCACAGGAGAAGGGCAGGACGCCAAAAGAACATGCTGATCTGCTGGTCATGAATTTCCAAAACCTCTGGTCGAAATTAAATATCGCGTATGATGCCTTTATAAGAACCACCGACAGAGAACATGTATTGACTGTTCAGTCGCTGCTTCAGCATTTATATGAAAAAGGTGAGATAGAAAAGAGGCTTTACTCAGGATGGTACTGTGTTCCCGATGAGCGCTTCTGGACAGAGAAGGACTTAATAGACGGCAATTGCCCTGAATGCAAAAGGCAGGTAGAACACATTTCCGAAGAGAATTACTTCTTCCTGATGTCGAAATACCAGGAAAAACTCTTAACATATATTAAGGAAAATTCTGACTATATACTACCTGAAACAAGGAAAAATGAGGTACTCGGGTTTTTACGAAACCATACCCTCGGTGATCTCTGCATATCAAGACCAAAAGAGAGGCTCTCCTGGGGAATAACACTCCCCTTCGATGATAAGTATGTCACCTATGTATGGTTTGATGCCCTCGTGAATTATTATTCGGCCATAAAGTATCTTGCACCCCCCTTCAATTCCCCCCTTAGTAAGGAGGGATACAGAGGGGTTCAGGAAGTGCATAAGGAGTCAGTCGTTGAAAGTAATAGGGAGTATCTCGAATCTCAAATCTCAAATCTCAAATCTGAAACTTGGTGGCCCCCCGAGCACCATCTGATAGGGAAGGATATCCTCACAACTCATGCCATTTACTGGTCAGCGATGTTGATGGCCCTCGAAATGCCTCTTCCCGTAAATATCTTTGCCCACGGATGGTGGACTGTCGAAGGCAGAAAGATGTCCAAATCTTTCGGCAATATGATTGACCCGAACGTAATGGTTGACACATATGGAGTGGATTCTTTCCGTTACTTTCTCTTCCGTGAGGTTCCCTTTGGACTTGACGGTGATTTTTCCGAACAGGCCCTGATAAAACGTATTAATACTGATCTTGCCAACGACCTTGGGAATCTACTCAGCAGGATACTGGCAATGATTGAAAAATACTTTGCAGGAGAAATTCCACAGCCTTGCCCTTACGACATCGATGGACCGGTTGATATCCTGAGGGAAATACAGCTGAGAAACTTCGTGGAGAATATCAATGCTGACTTTGAATCTTTGATGGGAAAATTATTATTTGGACACGCCCTTGATAAAGTATGGCTTGTTATTAATGATGCAAATAAATTAATCGAAGATGAAGCCCCCTGGAATTTATGGAAGACCGGCAAGATCGATAAACTTTCGTGTGTCCTTTATGCTCTTGCCGAGGCAATGAGAATCGTTGCCATCTACCTATATCCCTTTATGCCTTCAACAGCAGAAAACATTTGGGAACAACTCAATATTGAAGGAACACTTAAAGATGCAGGCCTCGACATCGCAGGGAAATGGGGTATACTCAAACCCGGAACGAAGATAAAAAAAGGCAAAGCCCTTTTCCCGAGGATTGAAACAGCGAAGAAATCCTGAGTGAAATAAACTTCCTTGTAGCTGAGTAGCACACGCCCAGTATGTCATTTTGGTTTGTCCAGAATCCTTCCGAAGAAAACTTCCGATAAGCGAAAATGACAAACGAAACAGGAACATTATATGAGAAAGATAGGGCTTGACCTATCGGACTGTGTCAGAGAGGTCGTTGACTTCTTCATCAATTCTGCACGCTGGAAATTTTCCACCAAGTGTGCAGTCCAGCCGCAATTGCGCAAAAGTTGCGAAAGACGAAAAGTAATGATTTACAGAAGAATTCTATAACGGCCTAAATCAGCGGCGGGGATGCGACCTTTACTAAAATCAATGAGCAGCTATTCCCCGTCGGCTGGATTTTTTTGTGTACGCCCGGCACGGGCGTGAACTTATGGGGTGAAAGTCCCCTGTACGAGAACCGAAAGGTGTTCATAGTAATGGATACTAACAAAAGTACGAGCCGAAGGCAAGGGCGTCTCCGCGAGGAGGGGTCTGAAGGAAGCCGGAGTGCAAACGTGCGAGACGACGAACAGAAACCGCATACAAGGCTTAGCCCCTGGGCGAGTTGGCACAACACAACGAAGCCCATAGGTTCGGGGGCAGGGTAAATGCGGCGGTTGTGCACGGAAAGCTCACGTTCTTATCCGGGGAGATCTGTTTGCATGCGGTAGGAGCATCATGAGTAAAATCCGGAAAAGGTTCAACCGGTTGACCAAAAGAACCAGGCATATCCGCTTGCTGTCGGGCGGATATGAGTCCTGAAGGGAAACACAAAACAGACAGCGCCTCATGATAAGTCCTGCAGCGCCCTTTATGGAAACATGCGGGGTAAGTAAACAGAAGTCAGCAGAGGGCATAGTAGTTCCGGGTAAACCGGACGAAGGCCTGAACGTAGAAATGAGTGTGGCGATTCCATGAGCTCTCATATGGTGATGAATCCGAACGGAGGAGCCGATATATGAGGCGTGTTATGGAAGACCGTCCCCTCGATCCTGTCTCAGTGCAGTGCGTTGTCAAAAGAGACAACATACTTAGTGCGTGGAAACAAGTCAGGGCTAACAAAGGTGCTGCCGGTGTCGATAGCATATCGATCGGAGAGTTTCCGTGTATGCCCACGAGAACTGGAAAGGAATCAAGAAATCTCTGCTGGAAGGGGAATATAACCCTTTGCCGGTCAGGAGAGTCGAGATTCCAAAAGACAGCGGTGGAACACGTGAACTCGGGTATTCCCACTGTTATGGATCGTGTGATTCAACAAGCGATCTGCTCAGGTTCTCACGCCTGTCTTTGATCCTCATTTCTCAGAAACCAGTTTCGGATTCAGACCAGAACCATTCGGCGCATCAGGCGGTCAAGAAGGTATTGAAAGATATTCAGAGAGGATACTGCTATGCCGTGGATATCGACCTTGAGAAATTCTTCGATACGGTTGACCACGACGTTCTGATGAACCGGGTTTCCCGGCGTATCAGGGACAAAGGCGTCCTTCGTCTTATCGGGAAATATCTTCGTGCCGGTGTTGTCGTAAACGGAAGGCTGAACCGAACTGCAAGGGGAGTGCCGCAAGGAGGCCCTCTTGTCGCCTTTGTTGAGCAATATCCTTCTGGATGACCTCGACAAGGAGTTGGAGAAACGAGGTCATCGGTTCGCACGCTACGCGGATGATCTTACCATACTGGTGAAGTCGAAACGTGCCGGTCATCGTGTAATGGCAAGTATCAGCCGGTTCCTTGAGAGGAAACTCAAGGTCAAGGTCAACAGGGACAAAAGCAAAGTCGTGAAAGCTGAGGAGAGTTCGTTTCTCGGTTTCACCTTCACACGCAAAAGGCTTACTGTCTCTGAGAAAGTCCCTCACGCGATTTAAATCCGAATTGCGTCGCCTTACCGGTCGCAGTTGGGGCGTATCCATGCAGTACCGGTATGCATCCCTTACCTCTACATTCAGGGATGGATGAATTATTTCGGAATCGGCATGAAGTACAACGATGCTGTGGAGTTCGATCATTGGCTCGCGCAGGCGTATCCGCATGTGTTACTGGAAACAGTGGCGCAGGGCAAGAAGGCGTATAGGTGAACTTATTAAGCTTGGTTCGCCAAAGTATCAAGCGATACTGACGGGACTGAGCAGAAAAGGTTACTGGCATCTTGCAAAGACACTGTCAACGAACTGCGGGCTATCCAATGCGTATCTCGAAAAGCAGGGGCTTGTTTCTATTCGCACACTGTGGATTGGGATTCACTATCCGGCTAAGGCTGATTAGGTCTTGCCGATGATTTCCGCGAAACGCCCATTGCGGACCCGCATGATGGGTGTTGTGGGGAGGGACGGTTTAATTAGTGTCTGTCCATAAACTCTAACTGCTCATAACAAAAGGGGAAATGGTACAATTGCAGAGAAATCAAAAACAGGAGGAAGAATTGAAACTACTGAATGATTTAAAACTGCAATTTGAAAAAGAGTTATGGGCATTAAACCCGGAATTGGCGGTAATAGATACGATACTGAACAATCATCCTGAGATAATCGAAATAGTACGGAAAGATATCACAGGTGGGAAAGAAGGCAGCAATATAGGCCGGCAGGACATGCCTACGGTGGAACAAATCGTCAGGGCAGCGATATACAAAGAGATGAAGAACCTGACATATCGTGAGCTTGAATACGAGCAGCATGATTCAAGGATGTGCGCTATATTCGTCAAGCTTGATGATCGCAAGCCGTTTTCATTTGAGGCATACCAGAAATACATATCGAGGATAAGCGGGGAATCTCTGAACAAAGTAATGGTGGCGATCAACAAGATAGCGATGGGGGAAGGTATCGAAGACGGCAGGAGTATCCGGACCGACAGCACGGTAGTAGAGACGGACATACATTATCCTACGAACAACTCTCTGATATGGGATTGCATCAAGACAATAGATCGGCTCCTGAAGAAACTGAAGGAAAGCGGAGTGGAGATAAATAGTGCGGAGCTACAAGAAACAGGCGAAGAAGACCCATTATAAGATCAACAACACCAAACAGAAAGACAAACGGGAGGAAGAATTCAAGAAACAACTAAAGCTGCTGAGGAGCAGCATCAACCAGGCTGAACGCGCATTAACAGCGACATTGCCTAAGACAATAGGTGGATGGATAGAAGCGCAGGCGATTATGAAAGAAATCAGGGAACTGCTGCCGAAAACCGAGAAGGTCTATGATATCTCCTGGCGTCATGAGATTTTGGGTAAGGCGGTGCCGAATAAAGAAAAGATATTTTCGATCTATGAAGACCATACGGACATAATCGTAAAGGGGAAGCGGGAAGCGGAATTTGGGCACAAGGTAAACCTTGCTACTGGCAGGAGCAACCTGATACTTGACTGCACAATACTTGAAGGCAATCCTTCGGATTCAACACTTTATACGGATGTAATCGACCGTATACATGGGAACTACGGGATAGTGCCTCGTGACATGGCGACGGACGGGGGATATGCATCAAAAGACAATGCCCGGATAGCGCAGGAAAAGGGGATTGTCAACATTGTATTCAACAAGATAGTGGGGTCGCTGAAGAACATTGTAAGAAGCAAGAATATTGAGACACGTTTAAAGAAATGGCGCAGCGGCATGGAAGCGGTGATTTCTAATCTTAAAAGAGGATATGAACTGTTTCGGTGTGAATGGAAAACAAGGGCAAGGTTTGACGCCAAGGTGTACTGGAACGTAATTGTTTACAACATTCGTGTGATGACAGGAGCACTTCTTGCAAAGATGCAAACGCAGATGCAATGACATCGGGCATATTACCGGCATAAAAATGGCGACAAGGGATACCCATGTCCAAAATCATTAAAAATGCTGATGCGGCGTATGATTTTAAAAAAACATTCAACAAAATTTGAAAAAATGAAAGACACCCAGTGTGGATTTAGCATCCGCA
>CAWCKM010000038.1:0-44021 GCA_963796125.1 Nitrospirota bacterium | reverse complement strand
AGGATTGAATTTGATGCGTAATATAAACGGGGGAAAAAATTTATTAAATACTACTGACGGTGGAGGAGAAGAACAATGAAGAAAGACGTTAACTGGTTTCTTGATCTTTATCAAAATGGACAACTGGATCTGGACCCATCTTACCAGCGAAGGAGTGTATGGACGCTAAAAGATCGTAAGTTTTTTCTTGATACCATATTCAGGAACTATCCATGCCCGGCTGTTTTCATGCATAAAGAAATGAATGAAGAAGCAGGGAGACTCATATACCATGTCGTCGACGGGAAACAACGGTTGGAGACTCTTATCCGTTTTGCCAAGAACGATATACCAGTGGACAAGGAGTTTGGAGATCCCAAACTGAATGGGAAAAAATGGAAGAGCATTGAGACGGATCCTGAATTGAAAAACCATTTCTCGAATTATCTCTTATCTGTTGAGTTTATTGAATCAGTCAACGGGAACTATGTCAATGAAGTATTCGACCGCCTCAACAGGATTTCACGAAAACTTGAGCGACAGGAATTAAGGCATGCAAAATATGATGGCTGGTTCATAGCTACCGCTGAAACAGAAGCGGAGAAACAGGAATGGGAGCGGTTCGGGGTTGTTACTAAGGCGAGAATGAAAAGGATGAAAGACATTCAGTTTATCTCAGAGCTGTTAATAGTGATTCTGAGAAATCGCATTGACGGCTTTGATCAAGATTTCATTGATAATATGAATGCTGAATACGATTCTCCCGGTGAGACGTCACCAGATTTCTCAGAGGAGGATTTCAGGAGCAAATTAGCCTTTGCAAAAGATTATCTTTTACATATGGAGAATCATAACGCTGCGGTTTCACGATACGCGAGAGGGCTGGGAAATTTCTACAGCCTGTGGGCTTTTGCTGTTCTGAACCAGCCCCGTCTTCAGCATCCGAAAATTGTGGCTGAGAGGTATGCAGATTTCATGTCTAAAGTAGAAGCCCTGGCAAAAGAAAAAGATCTCAATAATTTCCTGAAGGAACATGAGAGTAACACTTACTCCAGGGCGTATGTCTACTTGAGGAATTTGGTCCAGGCAAGTACTGATCAGGCACAGAGGGAGGCAAGACACAGGGCTCTCGAAAGCATTCTCTTGAGCTGAAGCGCTTTAGAGAATAAATACTTTTAAAAGATCCTGCAGGGGCACTATGGGCTTTCAAATATTATGAGAGCTTATGTTCAGGATATATCCAAAATTATCCCTATTTTGATCTCTCAGCAAATTGTTACTCTGCAAATGGACTTATCAAATCCCCCCTCACCCCCCTTTTCTAAAAGGGGGACGGAGGGGATTACTTATTTTGGCGCTCCTTATTAGCCAGAGGCTCATGCTAACTTGTCCAATAAATTGTTATAAAGCACAAACCGTCATTTATGGAAAATAAGGCTGTCCTTCTCAGGTGTACTCACTGCAAAACAATCAATCGAGTTCCTACGGATAGACTAACGGAAGGTCCAAAATGCGGGAAGTGTAAGACTTCTCTGGAATTTCCTGACAGACCGGTTACTATAACAGCAGTAAATTTTGAACAAGAGGTTCTGGCTTGGCCGGGTGTTGTGATAGTTGAATTCTGGGCATCATGGTGCGGTGCCTGCCGAATGGTAGCTCCGGCAATCGATGAATTAGCACATGAAAGGGCGGGGTTATTAAAGGTGGCTAAAATAAATATTGATTATGAAGCCCCGCTAAGAGCACGTTTCGGGGTACATGCAACCCCCACATTCCTGCTTTTCCAGAATGGAAAGAAATTGAATGAAATAACAGGCGCTTTACCAAAAGCAGAATTGGAAAGATGGATTGATAGATCAATACCGGATTAGGAAGTGTTGGAGATCTTCATCGAAAAGACGAAAAGCCTTTTTCAAGATCAGCGTTCAACTACTGTTACGGTACTGGCTTGCGGGCCTTTTTCGCCTTGCTTTTCCACATAACGTACTTCCATTCCCACCTTCAAGTGTTTGAAGTCCCTGTTCACAATACTGTGTTCATGGAAATAGATTTCCCTATTGTCGACGGTAGTAAGAAAGCCATAGCCTTTATCCAAAAATAAAGCACTAATACGAGCATGGGGCAGGGTTTCATGCTGTTTCACGTCTCCACGCTGCCTTCTGGCAAAGTCTTCCAGCTTGCGACGCGCTGCATCAAAGGCATCCCTAATTGCCACTTCGAGATCTTCGGCCAGCTCGCGTTCTACAGCCAGTTCAATTCCGGGAACTGTCATGTGAATATGAACTTTATACAATATCCCCTCACGGGAGTGACGATGAGGAACTTCTACTACAACCCTACAGCGCATGATCTGGTCGTAAAACTTGTCTAATTTTTCAGCCCTTTTTTGGATTTCTTCCTTAAACGCTTCAGTAAGATCAAGATTACGGACGGTGATTTGTAATGGAATTTTCATAATCTGTTCTCCTTAATAAGAAAAACCCTTTAACCGTTATTTTAAGCATGTTCCTACAAGGACTTCCGTCTAATTAGTAGTCTATTATATACGAAATATTGCCTGCTATCTCAATAAATGGTAAACTGTTTTCAGAGATGATGAAATTTAATCGTTTTATCACAGCGTTCTTTTTTTTAACTTTTACCTTATTAATAGCTGATTATGTTTTTGCAAAAGCAAGCTCTTCAGCTCCTGATTTTACCCTTTATGATCTGAGTGGTAAAAAAGTCATGCTTTCCCAGTACAGGAGCAAAGTGGTTGTTCTGAACTTCTGGTCAATATGGTGCGGCCCCTGTCTTGCTGAAATGCCTTCCCTGAATAAACTCTACCTTGAATTCAAGGACAGAGGACTTGTTGTCATAGCTGTTGCTGAGGACCCTGCAGAAAAGCCTGTAAAATCCTATGTGAAGGAGAAAGGCATAGCTTTTCTTATTCTCATAGACAAAGACAAAAAGGTCTATTTTAAGTACTCTCTCTTCGGAATCCCTGTAACATTTTTAATAGACAAAAAAGGGGTTATAGCAGAAAAGTTCATCGGTGAAAGAGATTGGTGCTCTCCCGAAATGAGAGAAAAGATCTAAAGCTTTTGAAAAAATAACTTCTATCCTTGGTTCTTCAGACTTTCTGTGGGGGTAATAAACCCTTAATGTTTGTCATTCCGACTTGCTCGGAATCCTTCTTTCAATTGTTTTTTTTGAACCTATCACATAGTTTTCAGAAGGATTCTTGGACAAGCCAGAATGACACTATCGAGACAAATATTCTATCCACTATTAACGATTATAAATTTTCACAAGTTGCATGTGTTACTGCTTTAACTTCCCCAATTCCCTTACTACGTCTTCAAGAGGTGGTCTCTTGTTGATATCGTGCACGTCTATGTAACGAATAATCCCCTTCTTGTCTATGACAAATAAGGCCCTTTCCGACACACCGTTTGATCTCAACACGCCGTACTTTTGAGCGACCTTTCCATGAGGCCAGAAATCAGAGAGTACAGGAAACCATATATCCCCCATTGGCCTTGTCCATGCATAAAGGGTTGGTATATTATCCACGGTAATGCCTAACAGGATGGCATCATGCTCATCAAAGATGTCTTTCACCAGGTTATAGCCGGGCCACTGATCTGAACATACAGGTGTCCATGCAGCAGGGACAAAAGAAATGACGACATTCTTCTTTCCGAGATACTGTCTGAGGTTGACTTTTTCCCCGGATATGGAAGGAAGCGTGAAATCAGGAGCCTTATCACCAACCTTAAGTTTGGGCTTGCTATCAATTGGCTTAAGAGTCCCTGGCTGATATATGTAGTCTTTAAACATTTCAGAAACACCATAGGCCATAGATACAAAAGAGAAAAGAAGCAAAGAAGCAAGAATCAGTATTCTTTTCGTAACCATCATGACCCCTCCTTTTTTAATCCTGAACGGTTACGGATTAATTCCAGGAATTGATTGACGTCTTGAAGTCCTCCAAGCTTTGAATAAATGACTTCATGGGTTCCATTGTCATTGATTCTAACTCCTATGAAATAGGGTGTCCTTACCTCTCCACAGACCTTATGAATAGAATAATCAACATCCGGAAAGAGAGGGAAGGCTATCTGAAACTTCTTCCTGAAGACATCAACTTCCATAGGCGTATTTCCTGCGCCGATCCCGATTATCTTAATCTTCCCTTTGAGATCCGGGTTATTCTCTATGGCATTATAGAGTTCATTTACCGTCGGCGCTTCTTTCTGGCAATAAGGGCAATACATGCTGAAGATTTCAATAATCACCACTCTTGCCTTAACCTTGGGAATAGTAAAAGAGCCTTCCCCCGTGAGTCCCAGGTAGCTTTTTTCTTCCGGGTTCTTGGGAATAGGAAGCTTTATGACAGGTAGCGGCCCACCCTCTGCCGGAGGCTCGCTGGCAGCAAAGGTGGGGAAAGCTAATATCAAGATAAAAAGAACGATGGTTGAAACCACGGATATTTTTCTCATCGTACTTATTCCTCCTTTTTAGGATTTTCAAGCATAACTGTACCACAAAATAATAATAAAAGGTATCAGCAGAAATCTTATCCGGAACACCTATTTGTGAAGAACCCTACGGCAGAGACCACAGGGGCTAAAATTAAAAATCTATCCCCTCCCTTGAGCAACTGTGATTTCTGTCAAGGGATATTTGGTATTGGGCAAGTTGAATATTCAGCTTGCCAAGGGATTCTTTTTTTGATTATGGCATTAAGAATGCATAATAACTTACGCATACAGGCTGTCAGCGCGACCTTTGGCTTTTTACCTGCCTCTATGAGGCGGCGATAGAAACAGCTGATAGCCGGGTTGACACGGGAGGCACTAAGAGTAGCCATGTACAAGACAGAACGTAGATGTGCCCTGCCACCCCAGACAGTGCGTTTGCCACGAAACAGACCACTGTCGCAATTCAATGGTGCAACGCCGACCAAGGCTGCAATCTGGCGACGGGAAAGGGTTCCCAGTTCCGGCAGGCCTGTGATCAGGCTTACGGAGAGCACTTGGCCGACACCCGGCACACTGCGAAGCAAGTCGTCTTTTTCTCGCCATACAGGACTTTTGCGAATAGCCGAATCAAGGTGGCGATCAATATCCTCCAGCCGTCCCTGGAGCCATGCAATGTGTTGCTGGATGTCCTTGTGTACTACCTTGGGAGAGATTCCCAAGCGGTTCTTCTCCGCCGTGAGCATCTCAATGACCTGCCGCCGCCGCGTTACTAACGCAGCAAGCGTTTGGGTATCCTCGTCTTTCAGTAAACGGACATCAGGCTTCACTGCTTCCCCGAAGTGGGCAAGGATCTCGGCGTCGATGCGGTCAGTCTTGGCCAGACGGCCTACTGCCTTGGCAAAATCACGTACCTGTCGAGGATTAACGACCACAACCGGCAGGCGTGCCTGGCTCAAGGCCGCTACCAATGGCATTTCCATGCCTCCGGTAGCCTCGATAACAATGACTTGCGGAGACAGTGCGTTGAGCGTCTCGACAACCTTGACGATATCCGCCTCGGCATTAACGACGGACCATCTCTTATTGCCGGGTCGCACAGCAATGTCCAACTGGGACTTCGATACGTCAATACCAACGAAACTCATTTACACCTCCCGGTATGCACTCTCTAAAACCCGACCTTGTGAAATGCGGGCTCTATGTCCCTCGCAACTGTTCGGGCTCTTCAGAGAATGGTGTGACGACCCATGCTCAAGGACGGGATTCAAAGTCCCAAGGGGAGTACGGTCTGTCACACCCATGGTTAAGTTCATTGCTAATATACCCTATCCTCTATCATACAAGGGGAGGGGATTAAGGGGAGGGTGTTGAAAATGTTTTCCATTAATCCACCCTCTCCCTAACCCTCCCCCCTCAAGGGGGAGGGAACTATAAGGTTACCCTGTGGCAAGACCACAGGGAGTTACAATTTATTCAATATCAAAAAACATGATACCCAAAACGGCGATAAAGGCAACGCCGAAACAAGCGCAATAAATAAGAGCGGAAGAGCAAATGAAATAGTGCAAAAGTTCAGAAGTGCAGAAGTCGAAAGAGTGATCCCTGTTATCGCAATCTGGTTCCGCAGTGTTTGCATATACGTCTGCTGATATCGCTGCCCAGATATTTTTTACATAAGGGGCATCTCCAGTTAAAGGCGCTGAAACCGATAAACGCAGCGATGAGCACAATCTGCGCTGCAAAGATAGTGTCCTTTGAGAATTCGCCAATAAGATCAGGGTGTTTATGGAGCAAAACAAGAAATAAAAGGAGAACGAGCGTTGCCGCTATTGCGAGGAGCTGGCGGCCCTTGCGCAATCCGAAATCCCGCGTGATCCGCTTATTGTCTCTTTCTTGTATCATCGCAATTTTACTTTTGTCTGAAAATAACAATATCTACTCGAATATTATACCGTTATGGCCGCAGTTTTTTTCGAAATCGTTTCCCGGTGCAGAAGTGCAAAAGCGCAATAGTGCCAAAGTGCGGAAATTCAAAGGTTAAAGGGGTGAGAACATTGGGACAACGTGCCCTTTTCAGTATTATTATCTCCTCGATCTGTTATGAAATGGGCGCAGTCAGTACATGGATTTATAATTACAGTTACGTATTAGACATAGCGTCATTCCCGCAAGTAAAGCGCGTCGGGAATCCTTCTTGAAGAAAGATTCCGGTCAAGCCGGAATGACAACAAAAAGCGAATCTGTATCGCATGGCCTGTGGTATATGTCACCGAATTTGTGAAACGATGCACTCAGTCTCCGAGGATTGCCTTTATGTTCGCGAAGAACTTTTTTGCGTAGACCTTCTCTTGTTCCGGGTCAAGTTTTTCGAACCTGTCGAGCCTCTTGATCGCCTCCTCAGGGATCTCCTCCAGAAATCTGGATGGAACAGAAGGTTTCTCCTTTACCGTACTTTGATCTGCGATCCGTATAGGTAATATACAGTTCGTTCATCGCCCTCGTTATTCCCACATAGAAGAGCCTTCTTTCCTCCTCGATATCTTCCTCCCTGTCCGCCGATTTCTTGTGCGGCAGTATGTCCTCCTCCACACCCGCTATGAATACCACGGGGAATTCCAGACCTTTCGACGAGTGGAAAGATATAAGGGTGATGCCACGGCTGCTCTTTTCCTCCCTCTCTTCCATCAGGTCTGTGAGGGCCATTGTTTCAAGAAACCCATGCAGGGAAGGCGATTCCTCTGCGGATTCGTAGTGGGTTATGGATTCGACAAACCCGTCTATGTTTTCCATCCTCCTGAATGCCGCTTCCGGGGTCTTATAAAGCCTGCTGATGTAATCCCTGTAATTGATCTCCTCGATGAGCGCTTTGAGGGTCTTACCCATCTTCGTACCATTCTTGAACATATCCCGGTAACGGCCGATCAGTTCGGAAAACGCTTCGGCAGAGGCAGCTACCTTTTGGCTGAAGCCGGGTGCTCCGGACGCCTTCCCGAACGCATCGAGAAGACTCAGGGAATTGGAGCGCGCGAAATCCGAAAGCGCAGTTAGGGCCGACGGACCCAACCCTCTCTTCGGCGCGCTGGCAGCCCTCAGAAGGCTCAGGTCGTCGGAGGGGTTTGCGATGATCTTGAGATAGGCCGCGAGGTCCCTGATCTCCTTGTGCTCGAAATAACTTGTCCCGCCAACAACCGAATAGGGGATCCGCTGCCTCCTCATGGCCTCCTCAAAGGGCCTCGAAAAGATATTCGCCCTGTAGATGACGGCGAAATCCTCGTAGGGAATATTCCTTTCGAACCTTATCATAGAGATCCTGTCGGCCACCCACTCAGCCTCGCCTTCTGTGTCGACAGCCTTGAGAATATTGACTTTGGGGCCGTCGCCCCTTTCTGTCCAGAGGGACTTTTCCATCCTCCTCCTGTTGTTTATTATCACCCCGTTTGCCGCCTTGAGGATATGGCCGAAGGAGCGGTAGTTCTGTTCGAGCCTTACTGTCATGGTCCCGGGGAAGTCCTTCTCGAAATCGAGGATGTTGCCGAGATTGGCACCCCTCCATCCGTAAATAGACTGGTCGTCGTCCCCAACTACGCAGAGGTTCCTTCTCTCACCCGCGAGAAGTTTGATGAAATCATACTGAACGCGGTTTGTATCCTGATACTCGTCGACCATTATATACCTGAACCTCTCCCTGTATTTTTCGAGGACAACAGGATGCTCCCTGAAGAGCTTAAGAGTGAGCAAGAGGAGGTCATCGAAGTCGAGGGCGTTCAGCGATTTCAGCGCCTCGCGATACCGGGGATAGAGCATCGCTGAAACCTCCTCGACGGGATCATCTGATGAAACGGTGTCGGGTGGAGCGAAATCGTTCTTCGTCCTGCTGATCCTCTCCAGGATGGATTCAGGCCTTGAAACTCCTGTCGTAAAATTTGATATCCGACAGGATGTTTCTCAGGAGTGAAACCTGCTCCGAGGTGTCGTAGATGGTGAAGTCCTTTCTGTAACCAAGGTGTTCGATCTCGCGCCTCAGGATCTTGAGGCAGAGGGAATGAAATGTAGAGACAACAGGCGTCCCGTTCTTACCCTTCACCATGGACGTCACCCTTTCCTTCATCTCCTTTGCCGCCTTGTTGGTGAAGGTGACTGCCAGGACGGACCCGGCCCTGACACCCGTGTATATCAGGTGCGCAGTCCTCATTGTTATAACCCTCGTCTTTCCTGAACCAGCGCCGGCGAGAATGAGGAGCGGGCCCTCGGAATGCTCGACCGCCTCCTTCTGCCTGGGATTGAGATGCGCTATTTCTCTGTATATATCCATTGATAAAAAAGATGGGCAGGGATCTATGCCTGATGATTACGGTGCAAATGTGCCCTTACAAGTCGGGCCTCTTCATAGCTTACCGTGCCGTTGAAATGTTCCACGACGGGATTAAGGTTCCATCCTTCGATGGACAGGAAAAATTCCTGGATCTTCAGCCGCTTTCCGGGATCCACAAGACGGTCCATATTAATAGCACGACCATCCAGGATCAGACGTTCCATGTGGGATGCTATGGTGGAGGGCGCGAGACTGCGCAGTTTGGCGATGTCTTCAAGAGACATCCCTCCCTTGAAAAACTCATAGGTCTCTTCGACTGTTTCACCCTTTTTCTTCTTTTGTATAAGGAACCGCACAGCCGGGGTCCCCGGATTCCCCTCCTGAAATCGATATCCCGGGGTTTTCATCAAGATAGAGTTTTATCTCCCTGATAAAATCCTCGCCATACCGTTCAAGCTTGGCATCACCAACGCCGCTGATCTTTCTCATGTCAGATAATGTCGAAGGAAAGCGCCTGCACATCTCATGCAGGGTCCTGTCTGAAAATATGATATAGGGAGGTACCTTCTGCCCTTCCGCAATCCTTTTTCTGACATTACGAAGCCTCTCGAAAAGTGTCCTGTCATATCCCTCAAATTCGTCCCGTTCCCTCGCGGTCTTCGCCTTTGCTTCTTCTTTCCTCAACGCCATGATCCTTTCCCTGCCGAACAGGATATCGGAACCCTTTTGTGTAATCTTCAGCACAGGGTAAGGATCACCTTCCTGCATGACGGCCCCCTGTGCAATGAGTTCATCAACAACAGACCGCCAGTATTTTTTATCCCTTCCTTTGCCAGTGCCGTAGGTCTTGATCTCGTTATGTCTAAGCTCGCGGATTCGCTTTGTATCCGCGCCGGTCACGATATCAATAATATGGCCTATCCCGAAGCGCTGCCCCGTTCTTGATAAGGCCGACATTATTATCTGCGCGTCGGTGGTGATGTCGATCTGTTCAACTGATCCGGAACAGATATCGCAGGCTACCGCAATTATCACGGGGGTAGTCCTCTCCGAAAAATCCGAGGAGTTGTCTTCTTCTGCATACGTTGTGCGACGCAAAGCCAACGGTCTGATTCAGCTTCTGAATCGCAATGAAACGTTCCCCGTCGTCCGTTATCTCGTTGATGAAATAACGGATCTTGGGGATATCGCCCCTTCCGAAAAAGAGGAGGCAGTGGGCTGGTTCTCCGTCACGGCCGGCTCGCCCTGTCTCCTGGTAGTAGGCTTCGATATTCTTCGGGAGGTCGGCATGGATAACAAAGCGCAGATTCGATTTATCGATGCCCATGCCGAAGGCGATGGTTGCTACTATTACCTGCACTTCATCCCTGTTGAACGCCTCCTGGTTCTTTTTCCGTTCAGCAGTGGATAAACCGGCATGGTAAGGCAGCGCTGCGATTCCCTTTGATTTCAGAAAATTTGCTGTCTCCATTACCGAGTCGCGGGTTGTCCGGTAGATAATCCCTGATTCGTCCGGACGATCCCTGAGAAACTCAAGTATTTGCAATTCTACTCTCGATTTTGCCTTAACCTCATAGAAGAGGTTCGGACGGTTAAAGGATGCGCGTACTATATGCGGGTTTCTGAGGCCAATCTTATTAATGATATCATCTTGAACCCTCTGTGTCGCGGTTGCGGTAAAGGCTGCAACCGGCACACCGGGAAACATCTCCGGTATAAGAGAAAGACCGAGATAATCCGGACGGAAATCATGTCCCCATTCAGATATGCAATGGGCCTCGTCTATGGCAAAAAGGGAGATGGCAGCAGTCTTCAGCCTTTCGAGGAAATGCGGCATCGCAAATCTCTCCGGGGCGATATAGAGCAGGCTTATCTTGCTGTATTTCAACATGCGATAGACATCAGTCACCTCATCGGCATCCATCGAACTGTTCATAAACGCGGCCTGTATCCCGTTTTCAACCGCTGCGTCTACCTGATCTTTCATCAGCGAGATGAGCGGACTGATGACGACCGCTGTGCCGTGCATCACCGTTGCAGGCAACTGGTAGCATAAGGATTTCCCGCCGCCCGTGGGCATCACGGCAAAGACGTCCCTGCCGTCGAGGATGTTCTTGATGATGGATTCCTGGTTCGGACGGAATGACTGAAAGCCGAAGACGGTCTTTAGTGTGTTGTGTATTGTGTATTCATGGTCTCTGCTGGTCTGGTTCATCGGCAGTTATTTTAACATAAGGATCAAAAGCGCAAAAAAGCGGAATGACGACAGTGAAAGTAATGGAACATTAAGATGGTCTACACATTGAACCTGAAATTGATAATGTCCCCGTCCTGCACTTCGTATGTCTTGCCTTCAAGCCTCAGGAGACCTTTCTCCCTTGCTGCATGCATGCCTCCTGATGCAATGAAGTCTTTATAGGAAATGACTTCTGCCCTGATAAAACCCCTCTCGATATCTGAATGAATCTTTCGAGCCGCAGTCAATGCATTTGTATTGCTCCTGACAGTCCAGGCCCGCACCTCGTCCTCTCCCACCGTAATGAATGATATGAGTCCGAGGATCTGATAGCATGTTTGTATAAGTCTGTTCGAAGCAGGCTCCTCAATACCGAGTTCTTTAAGGAAAGGTTCCCTTTCATCGTCAGGAAGCTGGGAAATCTCCATCTCTATTTTACCGCAAAAGGTCAAGATATTCGCTGCCGGATAACGATTCAGCAGTGATGATTCGAGTGCCTTTGCATACTCTGTATCGCCAGGCCTTTCCCCGGTATTCAGAACAATAACCTTTGGAATCGTTGACAGAAACTGCAGCGGCCTCATCGCCTTCATCTCCTCTTTGGTGAATTCCACATCTCTCAGTGCTGTTTCTTTCATAAGCGAATCCCTGCATTTAAGAAGCAGTTTCTTTTCCGCTTCATCAGGTTTCTTTCCGCGGTTCTTCCCTTCCTCCATACGTTCAAGCCGGGTTTCAATCAATGCGAGATCAGCAAAGACCAGTTCAAGTTCACCCGTCTCAACGTCCCTCACCGGGTTTATGCTTCCCATCGGATGAATAACGGATTCATCGTAAAAGGCTCTTGCCACATGGACAATGGCGTCAACGTCCTTTATCAAATCAAAGACCTTCCTGTTCTGTTTTACATCGCCTTTTGTGAGGCCGAGATAATCAACATATTCAATCGTTGCGTAAGTTGTCTTTTTCGGTCTGTAAATCTCGGTCAAATTATCAATTTCCGTATCCGGTACTTTTACCACACCGATGTTCGGTTCGCCGGAAATTGTGGGATAGATGGTCGTATCAATGTTCAATCCTGTCAGTGCATTAAAGACTGTAGTTTTCCCTGAATTCGACAAGCCGACAATAGCAACTTTCATTATTCCTCCATTGCATGTTATTTCGTGCTGCAGAGAACGGTCTCTGGCAACAAAGATTTTTATTATAATTGAAACATCACAACAAAAGCGAATTTCCGGTAGGCCCCTTAGCTTTAAGGGGAGGAATAAGCCAATTCTTAAGTTAAAGGGGAAGGGAGGGAGTTATCCAATCCCGCCCGTCACTGTGAAGGATTAACTCTTCTATTTTTTCCTTCTTGACTAACTGTTCGAGGACATGCTATGCTTTATAAGAATTTTAGAAGTTTTTGCGTTCATATGGCCACAAAGACTTTTGACTTTGTGGCTTTTTTTTGTTGTGGCCTTCTGAGATTCAATTTATAGAGAAGGAGGTAAAAGAAATGGCACAAGGAACCGTGAAATGGTTTAACGACAGCAAAGGTTTCGGCTTCATCACGAGTGAAGACGGAAGTGATGTTTTTGTCCACCATACGTCTATTCAGGGCAATGGATTTAAGACCCTTGCTGAGGGTGACAAGGTCAGCTTTGATACCGAAAAGGGCCCGAAGGGTCCAAAGGCGATCAATGTTGTTAAACTGTAATTAAATGGGAAAGGCTCCCTTCCTGCTGGAGGGGGTCTTTTCATATGTGAGGGACATGAACAACAGAAAGACTGTAGCAAGGATGGAAAGGATGCAACAGAGACTTGATGCAGGCCTTGTGGCTACACACTTCCCCGAGGTTACAAGCATCGGCATTAGCATGATATACAACCAGAGGGGATTACAAAAATCGCTCCCACGAATCGTTAATTTCTTCCCCGGAAGTTATGCTTTGTTCAGGGTAGACTGTTTGAACAAGGATTGTGTTGACGGTGGGTTCGATCTAACTCAGATTATAACGGCGATGATCCGAAACAGGAAAGAAGCGGCAAAAGGAGAACTCATTTGTGAGGGCAACGGTCCTGCCGCCAACCACTCAGCTATTATCTATGAAGTTGCAATACAATACACATAAGTGCGCTGCGCTTTGATATTGGACTATTTGTAGTCATACTTGTGGAATAGGTTCCCGGCGACTTCCCTCTTCAGTTCAGAAACTAATAGTGATTTCCCCTGCAATTCAAATGTTGCCTGTTTCTATATTATTTCCTCTTCACATCTGCTCTGTTTATCCGTGTTATCATATGTAAAAGACTGATGCATCCTGAATTATTCAAAATTGGTCCTTTAACAATACACACATACGGAGTCCTTGTTGCTGCCGGATTTCTCCTCGGCCTTGCTCTTGCTGTAAAACAGGCGAGAAAAGAAGACATCCCTCCAAATAAAATCGTGGACCTGGGCTTCTATATGCTCCTGTCAGCCCTCATAGGGTCGAGATTATTTTACGTTATGATCAATGCCGGTCACTATATGAAAAACCCCTTGGATGTATTCAAGGTGTGGGAAGGTGGTCTTGTATTTTACGGAGGTCTCCTATTTACCGTACCCATCGCCCTCTGGTACATGAAGAAGAACGCCCTGAGTGTCTGGAGTACAGCCGATTTGTTTGCCCCATCACTGGCAATTGGTCATGCGATTGGAAGGATCGGGTGTTTTTACTCAGGCTGCTGTTATGGCAAGCCTGCAGAGGGTCTTCCGTGGGCCGTTATTTTTACTGATCCCCAATCCCTTGCCCTGATCGGGATACCACTTCATCCGACTCAACTGTATGAATCCTTAGGAGAGTTTATTATTTTCTTTATGCTCATTATCCTCCGGAAACATAAATCCTTTAATGGCCAGCTTTTTATGACATACATCATACTTTATTCTGTTCTTCGGTTTATTATTGAATTTTACAGGGGAGATGTTGCAAGAGGTTTTATTACACCTCACATTTCACTTTCCCAGGGAGTCAGTATCCTGATGTTTTTGGTTGCCATGGCAGGCTTTATTATGTTGAGACATGGAAAGCCACGTGCTTAGTTATTTCACATTCATTTAACAGGGTTTGTATGATCGACGAGAAAACAAAAAACAGGAGGAATCCAGTTATGACTGAAGGACCAAAAGGAGCAATTTTACAGAGAGACAAGGAAACATATGCAATTGTGCCAAGAATCCCAATGGGTGTATTAACTCCTGAGATCCTTGAAAATCTTGCAAAGGTTGCCCGGAAATATAACGTCCGGATAATCAAGATAACCTCAGGACAGCGTATCGTCCTTGTAGGAATAAGACCTCAGGATGTTGACAGCGCCTGGAATGATCTTGAAATGGAAGTAGGGCCTGCAGAAGGATTGTGCGTCCATTATGTACAGGCATGTCCGGGTACTGAAACCTGCAAGTTTGGCCAGGGTAATTCTCTCGGTCTTGCTACGAAGATCGAAAAGATGTATGTGGGCAAAAAAGATTTTATCCCTGCCAAAATGAAATTCGGCATTTCTGGCTGTAGACTGAACTGTGCAGAAAGCTTTGTAAGAGACATAGGTGTTTTTGCAACGCCTGACGGATGGACAGTAGTGGTTGGCGGTAACTCAGGCGGCAGGCCACGAATCGGAGATGTGATAGCAGAAAAGCTCCCTGAAAAAGAAACCATTGAACTCATGAAAAGAATTCTTGATTACTATGCAAGGAATGCCAGACAGCGGGAGAGACTTCCAAGATTTGTTGAACGTATTGGTGCAGAGGAAATCAAGAAAGCTGTTCTCTAAACTAAACAGGGGTTTAGTTAGGGGCAAAACGATTTTTTTCTGAAGCTATCAATAAAATGGTATACTGCTAAAATAGGATGGCGATATGTCATGCGCGGTCCAGCATATCGCATCACTGTTTTTATCTTTTCCCGCATCGAAGGCCTATAGCAATGGACCCTGCAGTTGGCACAGGTAGTTTTGCCCTCTTGGAAAGGACATCGGTCAAGGCGTCTTTTTGAATAATTCAAAAGCTCACTGCACTCATGACATAGGTTTTTATGAGATTTATGCTGATTTCTGCAGTAGATATTTACCATAGCCTCAACAGTTTTTTTCTCTCTTTTTATCCTCTGTTTTTTGCTAAACATGCAGAAAGTCAGTAACCGTTGATTGCGTCTATAAGTTTTCGCAGCTTTCCAAAATCCTTACGGTTGAAATTAAGCACGAGGCGAGGGAGATCGGCTATTTCCGGCTCATCAGCTTCTTCTGGCAGCGGACCTGAGAGATACATACAACCCGAAGGCTGCATGATGTCGGAAAAACGCTTTTTTAGTTCTTCAACAGCATGGAGACCGATATCCGATGTAAGTCGAATCACCAATTGTTTTTCAACATATCGCAGACTGTGGTAACGACGGTAAAAGAGATTAATTTTCTCAACAGCGTCATCTGCAGAATCGATATGTCTCAAACAGATAAAAATCAGAAGCAGTGATATACCCCCCGGTCAGGAGTTCCTGCTCAAAAAACCGGATCCATCTCGACCAGTATGTTCCATCCGGTTCGTCTATAAGGAGAAGCGGTATGGGATTACGTTTTCCTGTTTGCAGCAAGGTGACTGTTTCCATTGCCTCATCAAGGGTGCCAAAACCTCCCGGGAACAGAGCAATGGCACTGGCTTCTTTAAGGAAAGCTACTTTCCGGTTAAAAAAGTATTTATATTCAATCTGGCGAGGGTTTCCCTCCATAACAGGGTTCGGTTTCTGCTCGAAGGGAAGTCTGATGTTAATGCCAAAAGAATGATCAGGTCCGGCACCCTCATTAACTGCCTGCATGATTCCAGACCCTCCGCCGGTAATGACCATATAGCCTGCTTCAGCAAGTTTTTGACCAAAGAGGTGTGCCATTTTATAGACTGATTCCTCAGGCCTTGTCCGGGCTGAACCAAAAACAGAAACCTTACGCACATGATGGTAAGGCCCAAAAACCTTTGACGTAAAACGCATTTCTTTCATTGTGCTGTTCATCAGCTTGAGGTCTGCCGGGTGCTCTTGCTCCTGGCCGACCTTGAGAGCAGCCAGAATCATTTCGCGGATAATTTCCGGATGATGAACATGCCCGGCGAGTTCCATCAGGTTGTCGATTGCCTCATCTACAGGGCCGTTGGTTTTTGTAAAATGCAGTTCCATATCTCTCCTTTACAGTAATAGTCAAAAAACATACTTTTTTAATAAATAAATTATAGCAAATTGGAGTCAGTGAATAATGAAAAAGGGAGCAATAAAATATGTGGATGGGAAGAGATTACTCTTTTTTCGTTTTCAAATTTTTCTTGCTCTTTTGTACAATCGAGTCGAGAGTCATCTTCAATTTGTTGAAATCAAGGGGTTTAACAAAGCATCCGGCAGGTTCCATCTCTTTGATTTCTTCCATCGTCTCCTTGTCGGAATAACCTGTCATAAAGATAATTGGAATACTGAAGCAGGAACGTATCTGTTTGGCAACCTCGATTCCGTTTATGTCACCACTTAAACTTACATCTATTAATACAATGTCTGGTTTTTCACTAATTGCTATTTCAACTGCTTCCTTACCTGAGGAAGCCTGTCCGCACATTCTGTACCCCCAAAGTTCCATTAAATGCTGCAAGCTCATAGCGGTAATAATTTCGTCTTCGACTATTAAAATCTTTGTTTTTACCATAACCCTGTTTGTTTGCTATGTCCTGTTGTTTCTTTAAACGTTATCAGAAAATCAGATCTTTTTTCACCCTTCAGTTCTATCTTGCCCCTCAGCTGGTCTTCCGCTAATCCGCGAACAAGTTTTAAGCCCAGTGTTTTTGGATTCTCAAAATCAAAACCTTCTGGTAAGCCAATACCATTATCTCTGATACAGAGTTCCATTTCACCTTTATCTGTTGAGTGCAGTACTATCTGAATGTTCCCCGTTTCTTCATCCGGGAAGGCATATTTCAGGGAATTGGAAACCAGTTCATTAATAATCAATCCGCAGCTCGTAATACTGTCAAGAGACATGAAGACATCCTCAACATCTACTGTTATAGATATTCTTTTGTTACTCCCCTGGTAACTCGTCAGTAGAGCCTGGGCAAGATCCTCGATGTAGTCCTTAAGACTGATTTTTGATAAATCCTTTGCCTCAAAGAGCTTCTCATGAACAAGGGATAATGACCTGATCCTGTTCTGAATCTCCTGTATCACGTGCAACATTTGCTTGTCGTCAATGGCCATGGACTGAAGGTTAAGCAGACTGGAGATAATCTGCATGTTGTTCTTTGTTCTGTGGTAAAGCTCCCGCAGAAGAATTTCCTTCTCTCTGAAGGATACTCTGAGCTGATCTTCAGCCTTCTTCCGGTCAAGGTATCTTGCTATCATCTCACTTGCCACACGAAGAAGTCTTATATCTTCTTCGGACCAGGCACGACATTTTTCTGTATCATCAAAACCCATGAAACCTAAAAGTTTTCCTTCCTTGGAACCGATTGGGACAACAAGGAGTGATCGAACACCCTGAGATTGGATAATCTCTTTCTCTGCAGTAGCATCAGGAGGTAAAGTATTTACATCAGGTATTACAATGTTCTCCCTCCGCTTCAGCTTTTCCATCCACCAGGGAAAAAGTGCTGAATCCAATCCCTGCAGGTTATGCATCTGAGGTTCTGTTGAAGGATCACACCATTCGTGTGTATTGTCAGCCCTTCGACCATCTTCCCGGATTAAAAAGATATAGCTTCTGTTGGCATTAACTACCTCTCCGAAAATTTTGAGGATTTGATTAAGGTCAGGTTCGTCCACTGAGACAAATAGCCTTGAGGCCAGCGCCAAAGCCTCCTCTATTTCAATGCGTTGCTTAAGCTGTTTTCCTGTCAGCCTATGCTCTTTTTCGATGACTTCGAGCATAATAATTCGTTGACGCATTCGCTGTATCTCATCCAGGAGTTGTTCCTTAGTCTTATCTTCATCCTTCACAGCACAACCTCATCGCCTATTTTTTTCTTCTGGTTTATTCAAAATTTTCTTTGTTTTTCTTTTAGTCCCGGAAAAATATTTCTACCGTCGCAGGGTTCCCCTTATTGATTTATAATTATAATCTATTAGACACCTTTAGGGATTGACTATATCTTCTGTCCGCAACGATTATGCAAATAAGAGGAGGTTTACAGACTAACCTTCAGACCTTTACTCCTCAAATATTCCTTGACCTGTCTGATGCTCAGGATACGATAGTGGAATACCGATGCCGCTAACAAAATATCAGCACCTCCCTGGACAACAGCCTCGTAAAAGTGTTCAAGCGTCCCTGCACCACCTGAAGCAACCACCGGAAGGGTTACAGCATCTGCAATTGCCTTCGTGAATTCCAGGTCATATCCAGCCTTGGTGCCATCACCATCCATGCTTGTCGGCAGGATCACGCCAGCACCGAGATTCTCGCACTGTCTTGCCCAGGCTACAGCATCTGTCCCAACTGGTTTTGTGCCGCCTGATATAACCAGCTCAAATCCTGAAGGCATCTCCTTATTCCTGCGACCGTCAATTGCAATGGTAATCACCTCCGAACCAAATTCTTCCGCTGCTTCTCTTACAAGATCAGGATTTTTGACAGCAGCGCTGTTCATGGAAATCTTGTCGGCACCAGCTCTTAATACGAGTTCAATATCCTCCAGGGAAGCAATACCGCCGCCGACTGTCAGAGGAATGTCAATGACAGATGAGACATTGTTTACCCATTCAAGCCTGGTCTTCCTGTTTTCGATCGTTGCTGCAATGTCCAGCATTGCAAGTTCATCAGCACCTTCCTTCTGATATACGGCTGCATTTTCTACCGGATCACCAGCATCTCTGATATCAACAAAATGGATTCCCTTGACGACCCGGCCTTCCTTCATATCAAGACATGGCATGATTTTTATAATGCCCATACTTTCTCCTTTCTCCAATCAGAGTCAATTATTTTATGTCTGCATGATAACTCTGGAGTGGCTTGACTTCTCCATGGGCCTGCTTATAGGCGGCAATACCCTTGACAGCAGCACTTGCTGCAGCCAGTGTCGTGATGTATGGCACCTTGTACTTGATAGCTGCCTTGCGAATGTAAGAATCATCGTATTTCCCAAGTTTTCCACTCGGTGTGTTAATGACCAGTTGAATCTCCCCGTTCTTAATCGCATCAACAATATTGGGCCGGCCTTCATGCATCTTGAGAACATGCTCTGTCTCGATTCCACATTCAGCAAGGAATTTACGGGTTCCATCAGTAGCCTTTATCTTGAATCCAAGTTTCTGAAACTGCCTCGCTATCTCAGGAACAGACTTCCGGTCTTTGTCATAAACTGTGATCAGGACAGAACCTTGTGAGGGAAGACGGAGCCCTGTAGCTTCCTGAGCCTTGAAATAGGAAAGACCAAAGGAATCAGCCATTCCAAGCACTTCTCCTGTTGAACGCATTTCAGGACCAAGGAGGGGATCTACCTCAGGGAACATGTTGAAAGGAAATACTGCTTCTTTCACCCCGAAGTGCGGGATCTTTTTCGGTTTCAGATTCAGGTCGGAAAGTTTTTTGCCAAGCATGATCTGGGTTGCAAACCGTGCCATAGGGATATTACAGACTTTTGATACGAGTGGCACTGTTCGAGAGGCACGGGGGTTGGCTTCAAGAACATATACTTTGTTATTTGCAATTGCATACTGGATGTTCATCAGACCTACCACATTCAGTTCCATTGCGATCTTTCTTGTATATTCATGAATCGTTTTGAGATGTTTTTGCGGAATACTGACCGGAGGGATCACACATGCAGAATCACCGGAGTGTATACCTGCCAGTTCGATATGCTCCATTACGGCAGGTACAAAGGCATCAATGCCGTCGGCAATTGCATCTGCCTCTGCCTCGATTGCGTTTTCCAGGAACTTATCTATCAGGATGGGCCGTTCAGGAGATACATCAACAGCCGCAGCAACATAATGTCCGAGCATCTCCTCATCGTGCACAACCTCCATTCCGCGCCCACCGAGAACATAAGAAGGCCGTACCATGAGGGGGTAGCCTATCTTCCCTGCAATGGCAAGGGCCTCTTCAAGGTTGATCGCCATTCCTGATTCAGGATGCGGTATGCCGAGCTTTCTCATCATCTTTCGGAAACGGTCGCGGTCTTCTGCAAGGTCGATTGTTTCCACTGTTGTTCCGAGAATCTTCACCCCTGCATCTGATAGTTCCTTGGCAATATTGAGCGGTGTCTGGCCACCGAACTGTACAATAACGCCTTCAGGTTTTTCTTTCTCATAGATGCTCAGGACATCTTCAACAGTGAGGGGTTCAAAGTATAGCTTGTCAGATGTATCGTAGTCTGTAGAGACTGTCTCGGGATTGCAGTTGACCATGATTGATTCATATCCTTCATCACGCAACGCAAAGGCAGCGTGGACGCAGCAGTAATCAAATTCGATTCCCTGGCCGATACGGTTCGGCCCTCCGCCCAATACCATTACTTTGCGTCGTGTGCTTACAGGGACTTTGTCAGGAGCATTGTATGTTGAATAGTAATAGGCTGCATTTTCCACACCGCTGACCGGTACAGGTTCCCACCCCTGAACAATGCCGAGTGAAATCCTGCGCTTCCTGATTTCCTTTTCTGGAATATCGAGGAGCAAAGACAAATACCTGTCTGCAAATCCGTCTCTTTTTGCCCTTCTCAGAAGATCATCAGGCAATTCTTTCCCTCTGTGCTGAAGTATTGATTCTTCAAGCTCAACGAGTTCCTTCATCTGTTCAATGAACCATGGTTTAAGATATGTCTTTTCATAGAGTTCCTGAATATGAGCACCCTTTCGCAGGGCTTCATACATGATAAACTGCCGCTCGCTTGTTGGTTCACTTAAAAGGTCCATTAGTTCCTTCAGAGACTTATTGTTGAAATCTCTTGCAAAGCCAAGTCCGTAACGCCCGATCTCAAGAGACCTGATGGACTTCTGAAAGGCCTCTTTGTATGTTTTACCGATGCTCATTACCTCGCCAACAGAGCGCATCTGTGTTCCAAGTTTATCCTCAACCCCATGGAATTTTTCAAAGGCCCAGCGGGCAAACTTAATCACCACATAGTCTCCCGAAGGTGTATATTTCTCAAGTGTACCTTCTCTCCAGTAGGGTATCTCATCAAGGGTCAGACCTCCTGCCAGTTTTGCAGAGACAAGCGCAATGGGGAATCCTGTTGCCTTGGAGGCAAGGGCAGAAGAACGTGATGTACGCGGATTTATCTCAATGACTACTACCCGTCCTGTCTTTGGATCATGGGCGAACTGTATGTTTGTTCCACCGATGACCTTGATGGCCTCAACAATGTCGTATGAATATTTTTGAAGACGCTTCTGGAGTTCGCTGTCAATTGTGAGCATTGGTGCAGAGCAGAAGGAGTCGCCTGTATGAATGCCCATGGCATCAATATTTTCGATAAAACAGACAGTGATCATCTGGTTTTTCGCATCGCGGACGACTTCCAGCTCAAGTTCTTCCCATCCCAGTACTGATTCCTCGATGAGGATCTGTCCGACCATGCTTGCTGAAAGACCCCGGCTTGCAACAGTTCTTCAGTTCCTCCATATTGTACACCAAACCTCCACCAGTCCCGCCGAGTGTATACGCCGGGCGGATGACAACAGGAAATCCAAGTTCATTGACGATTTCTTCAGCCTCGCTCACGCTGAAGGCTGGTTTGCTCCTCGGCATTTCTATCCCCAGCATGTTCATGGTCTTCTTGAAGGCAATGCGGTCTTCACCCCGTTCGATAGCGTCTACTTCAACACCGATGACCTTCACCCCATATTTATCGAGCACACCTGTCTGTGCAAGCCGGGAGGAAAGGTTCAGGCCGGTCTGACCGCCCAGGTTTGGAAGAAGGGCATCAGGTCCTTCTTTTTTGATAATTTCCGTCATGGCTTCGATGGTGAGAGGTTCAATGTAGGTAACGTCTGCCATTCCCGGGTCTGTCATGATCGTTGCCGGATTGGAATTCACAAGCACAATTTTATAACCCAGGCTCCTGAGTGCCTTGCACGCCTGTGTACCTGAATAATCGAACTCACAGGCCTGGCCTATCACAATCGGCCCTGAGCCGATGATCATTACCTTCTTTATATCGTCACGCCTCGGCATAATGACTTTTCATATACACTTAATTGAAATTAGTGCCCCTTATCGAACCGGACTATATTATAGAGTTTTAACCAATGGAGGTAAAGTCAAACAAATACATATGACTTTTGTTGCACTCTCATTGCTCCGGAAATAATTGACAGGGAATTTTTTTTGATTTTCCCTTCAGATATTCAATATAATTGTCCAGCCATGAATGAGAAAGAAAGACTCATAGGGCTTATCAGGCAAGTATCATTTCAATACAGCGAAAAACCTGTTTACAGGCTTTCTTCAGGAGGGGTCAGCCATTATTATTTCAATATGAAAAAGACCACCTATTCTCCCGAGGGGGCATATCTTATCGGAAAGCTCGTCTTTGAGAAGATAAAGGAAGCGGGCTTGCGGGTCGGCGCTATAGGCGGGCTAACCATGGGAGCTGATCCAATAGCTTTTGCAGTTGCGCGATATTCCTATGACGCAGGAGAACCGATCCAGGCTTTTGTGGTCAGGAAAGAACCAAAGGAACATGGAATGAAACTCCAGATAGAAGGTAATGTCATCCCCGGTGATCATGTAGTCATTGTGGATGATGTTGTTACTACCGGAGCCTCTACGATAAAGGCGATCAGAGTTGCAAGAGAACATGGCTTAAATGTTGATGCGGCTATTGTCCTGGTTGACCGGTGCGAACAGAATGGCATACAGAATGTAGAAGAACTGGGGTTGCCTGTTTATGACATCCTAACAGTGCATGATTTCATGCCCGCACGAAACTGATGGCCATGGTCCTTTCTCACTTCTCATTTCTCTCCTTGACATAAAAAGCATGGTTTTGATACTCACGGTGACCTTCAATAATTTCTGCCTGGGGTCCCAAGAAGAAAGTTGATGTTGATGGAAGCGAGATTCAAATCACAGTTTAACTTTGATCGTTCATCTTAGAATAGTGACAATCCTATGGCAAAGGGAAAGGACACGTCTTATGCAATAGAGCGTCGATATGAGAGAAAACCATTTGTTGTGCAGATACGATATTATCTGAGAGAATCATATATGGGAGAAGTAAAGACAATTCATAGAGAGGCGGTTTCTATTGACATCAGTGAGGGCGGAATCGGGATAGAGACGGATTACCCGCTGGAGAAGGGGAACATCCTTTATTTTGATCCTGCGATAAGTGTAAATGACTTTGAAGCAGTGTGCTCTATTGTAAAATGGTCGGTAAGAATTGAATATAACAGGTACCGTGCAGGCTTGGAGTTTGTCAGAGAAGAACTGAGTTAACTGTCTCGCTACATAATTATTCGCTTTTTTCAAAAGATAGTTTTAAAATCATCCTTGCGGCAAGCCATCAGACATTCCTGAGAGTTAAAAATGTTACTTTATAATTACCTCTAAATCTGGAAATCTTCCCTTAATCGCCTCTTCGATGCATCTGTTATCGCAGTTTCTGCACGGCCCTCCACAAAAAATGACCGCCGTATTGCCCTTAAATTCCACTAACTCTGCACAGCTCTCATGTTTGCTCAAAACACACTGCAAGCTGTCAATGATTCCCCTAATATTTTCTTCATTGGCCTTCTCCGGAGATGTTTTTTCCATAGGGACAATTTTACCATGAAGCAGCAATTGATGGATGGATAAATCGAGTAAGAGATAACCTTTTCCATAGTTATCCATTCCGCATAGAATGCCTTTTAACCACGTGAAGCGTCATATACTAGGCAATCTCGATCTTTCTGAACTTTGTCTATACTTATAAGACAAAATACTATATTATTGGAAACGTATGGAACTTTTTGTATCATCAGATAACATCGAACGCCAACCTGTCAAGGGGTGAAGGTTACCTGTAAACCTTTATGGAATGTTGATAGATTAATACATAAGTCGTGATGTTTCAAATGAGCCTGCAGTTCTCCGGCAACAAAGATACCCTCAAGGATTATCTTGAGAAGATGACGGGAAAACGCATTTCTCTTTTTGTAACAGATAATTCTAACAGTCTGCTTTCAATAAGAAAAAAAGGCACCTCTGCTTCTGTCAGGATGCACTGGATGTTTCTCAATGCCGGGGATGAGGTTATCAGGGAAGTGGCTGATTTCATCAAGACAAGGCAGGGCCGGACACCACTTATCAGGGAATTTATTAACAAAAACAAAACCTGTCTGAAAAAAAGGGAGCAAAACACCAGACAAGCCAGAATCCGCACACAGGGCAGATTTTATAACTTAAAAAAGATTTTCGATGATCTCAATAATGAATATTTCAGAGAGAGAATAACAGCATCAATCAGTTGGGGAAGAGGGAAGGCACGGAGGATAGTAAAGAAACGGACACTGGGAAGTTACTGCGAACAGACTGAGTCCATCAGGATACACCCTGTCCTGGACAGAGAAAATGTTCCTCATTACTTTATCAGGTATGTTGTTTACCATGAAATGCTTCATAGTATCTTGCGGGGGAGAAAAATAACGGGAGGAGGTCGATCCATTCTCCAGAATTTCGAAAGCGGGAGCGTCTGTACAAGGAATATGCAAAAGCTGTCTCATGGGAAAAAAGGTGGATTTACAAGTGAAATGGAGGGTCAGTCAGAGATGAGAGACTGATCCTTTAGGGTCTTAACCATGAGATCATATTCGAAACGATGGGTAAGGCCAAGCGAAACAATAGCATCATAAGTGTCCATAAATCTGTCCATATCTACAAGGGTGAGATATCTGTCAAAGAGATCATCAAAGATTTTTCTCTTATCTTTATCAAGATAAAAATCCTCATAGGCATTGAAGATTTTCATTGCCATATTTTTAATCTCGATTATCGTCTCTTCTCTCATGAGCTATGACCTGAGCCGGGCATAATTATAACAGAATATGAGGTATTTTTCCTGAGAACTTCGTTTGACAGGCTTTTCGGAAGGTTGTAGATTACAACTAATCTGGTTTTTCAAGTACACATGGGTAAAAAGTGGTTGAATCTGTCAGGTTGTTCTGGAGAAAAGGAGGAGCAATGGTAAAGTTCAAGGGAATCAACCATCTCTCAATGGTCACTGGGGATATGGACAGCACAATAAGATTCTGGAGAGATTTATTAGGGATGAGGTTAGTTATTGGATGGGGGAAACCTGGCTACCGGATTTACTTCTTCGAAATATCGGCTTACGATCGTATTGCTTTTTTCGAATGGCCCGGTGTTAAACCCATTCAAGAAAAAGACGCTGGCGTTGCTGTAAAGGGACCTGTTGCATTTGACCATGTCTCTCTCGGCCTGGAAACAGAAAACGATCTCTGGATATTAAAGGACAAGCTTGATGCTGCCGGACTTTGGGTATCTGAGGTGATTGATCATGGCTTCATCCATTCCATTTACACCTTTGATCCAAACGGTATTGCTCTTGAATTTAGTCACAATGTTGAAGACATACATGTTCATGAAAATCCGATCATGGCAGACTCTGCTCCATCGCCGATAACACTGGAAGGCTCAGAGCCACAGGTTGATAAATGGCCTCGGGTTGAAAAAATAACTCCCCCGGAAGAGCGCATGATTTACCCCGGGTTTGGAAGCGAACTGGTTCATCAAATGAACAAAGACTACCAAAAGACAGGAGATTAATGATGTATACCGAGGAACCCGTGAGGAAGCATTTTAATTCCAGATGATTATGGGATAAATCATTCTATACCATGAAACTCTTCTCCCTGCATGACATTCCATATGAACCGGTCAGTCATGACCCGATGCTGAAAAAGAAGGTCCTCGCAAGAGATCCACTTCCCTTTATAAAGCATATAAACCATATAATCCTTCAGCCAGGTGACAGTGCATCTGAACATGCACATTCTGATTATGTTGAAGTCTTCTACTGCATTCGGGGTAATGCTGAATTCTCCATACAAGGGAAAATCATCTCAGTCAGGAAAGGACAGTTGCTCATTGTCGAGACCGGAGAAGTACATGCCATTCAAAAAGTAAATGAAGAAACAGAACTTCTGTACCTTCATGTGATTTCAGCTTGAGATAATGGAGACTCTTTTATTAAAGGAGGGAGAGGGGCCTTGGGGTATGGGAGGCCCCTCACGGGGGGTAAAAACTGTACTTACTTTTATATGATAATGAACAAATGGATAATGCGGTATCAGAATTTGTCTGATTTTTTTGTAGGAAACTTGCTCTTTGCTTTGTAGGTCTTTATCTTACAGTTTTTCCGTATTAAACTCATTTGTTCCCTTTTTTCTCTTGTAATGCTCACTTATATTTGTCGTAGGTTTAAAAATCCCCTTCATTTCTTTGCATCTGATGACCATATTGTTTTAAGGTATTGACTTCTGCCAGAATGAGTTTCATAGAATTCATACCTGATAGGGTTCTTTTTGTAATAGTGCTGATGGTATTCCTCGGCTTTGTAGAATATTGGAACCGGCAGTATTTCGGTAACAATTGGTTTATAAAATTTCCCTGACTTCTCAAGTTTTGCTTTTGAAGCCTCAGCTAAACGTTTCTGCTCCTCATTATGGTAGAAAATAACAGTCCTGTACTGTGTTCCAAAATCAACAAATTGTCTGTTCAGCATGGTTGGCTCAATATTTTTCCAGAAAATATCTAACAATTCTTCATAGGTAGTCTGGGAAGGGTCATACAGGATCTCAATGGCCTCAGCATGTCCTGTCTTCCCTGAACAAACCTCGTCATAAGCAGGGTTTTCTTTATGTCCTCCTGCATAACCAACTGTAGTAGACACCACCCCCTTTACTTTGTCAAAGACTGCTTGCATGCACCAGAAACAACCTCCAGCAAAAGTAGCCTTCTCCAGATTTTGGGGATGAACATCAGATTTTTCGTTTTTATTTCCAGGCATCTTTTAAGTGTAGAACGAGAACAATGGATAATGGTATCAGTAAAAGTCTGATTATGTTGTAGGAATTTGACCCATTGATGTGTAGGTATTTTTCTCACATGATACGTATGCTAACAGTAATAATCAGGTATGGACTGGATGAAGGAAGTTAGACATAATTTTTCTTTTATCCGTATGTCATAGAGACAATCTTGAAATTAGATTTCCCTTTGTTATAAAATATAAAGTTTTTTGAGATTCCCTGGTGGGCGTTCAGCCCATACCAAGTGTAGCTAATCCCGTAAAGGATACTTATAGGGAAATGCATGCCTGGTAAATATATGGGGAAATAATTGGTTTTATTCACATTAAGTATAGAGAAAGGAGGGATAAGAATGGCAGAGAAAGGAAAATCAAAGACCGACGTTTCAGCACGGGCGGATGCCAAAAACAGGATTCAACGTTGCAGTTACTGCGGAAACAAGGTCGAAGTTGTCCTTACACTTTCCCCGACAGGAAAGAAAAAAATGAAACGCCTGTGCTGCGAAAGCTGATCTAAACGGTTTCCTGTGGCAAAGCGTACTTCGCCACAGGAAACTTTCCCCATACAACCTTTTAAAAGATCTTACAGACCATCATATTGAGAAATTGAGATCAGTTATTACTGTGTGTTTTCTGATTTCTGAGGTTTATTCTCCTTCTCAGCTTCAGAATCCTTTCCCGGTTGCTGAAGTTCATTAGCTTCCTTGTCCTGTTCAGCCATATAGGTTCCGCTGAAATCTCCAGGAGGTCTGAGAAAGGTGAATCTGTATGGTTCCCCAACAAGGGTATCCGCAGTTTCATGGACACTGTTGCTCATTGCTGCAAATGGATAAGTAACGGCAAAAAAAGCAGAACCGATTACAAGGGCTGCAAGACCGAACGGTCTTGCTATGACTATATCCATTACAACAATGAATCCATCGGTATCAGCAGCAAATACAGGGGCTGAGGTTAGAATTAGTGTGATGGTTAGAAACAATATCGTCATATTCTTCATTCCTATCCCTCCTCATTGCTATATTACTTTCAGAGTTAATTATAGGACAATAAAAGTTTTGTATACAACTGTTTCTTTAAAGACGTCTTCAACCGTAAACAGGTAAGCTTCTATGGAAAGGCTTTATCGACGAGTCAAAAAGGGGGCAGGGAGGCAGGGGCGTGCCTCCCTGTTGACCTGAGGCTTGCATAAAAACCCCAGGCAATTCAAAAGAAGGAGTGAACGAGAATGATACATAAAAAACCTTGGAATCATGAGATTAGAATACAGAATAGTTATGAAGAGCTAATGAATAAATTATGAAAAATTATGAAGAGGCTTGATAAAGACACGGTTTTTCCCTGGGAAAAAAGTCCAATACCTTTTAGAAATAGAATCAGATCATGTACATTTAAAGAGGGAACAAATATGAGAAAGCATAGTATCTTTTTCTTCTTCATGATGGTATTTTTTGCATTTCCCCCGTGTAAATCTATTCTTGCTTTAGAAGTTACCGTATCACCTCAGGAGGTCATCCCGGGAGATGCTTTTGTAATTAAGGTGACAGGTACAAAGGTATTGAAGTTGTCTCCTGTTTCATTCATGGGGAAAAAGTTTTATTTTAGCCGCTGTGGTAAAGGATGCCTTTGTGCTGTTGGAGCAGTTGGAATGAATGCAAAACCAGGGGACTATACCCTTAAGCTTAAAATTGGCAAGAAGAGAAAATGTATGAAAATAGTCGTTAACCCAGTCGACTTTCCAACCATAGAATTTTCATTGCCCGAAGACAAAGTCTTTTTAAGCACCGAAAATCTGAAGAGGGTAAAGAAAGAGGAGAGAAAATTAAGATCAGTATTCCGGAAAGTGAATCGCCGGCTTTGGGAAGGAGATTTTATATTACCCCTTGAACATGAAATATCCTCTCTCTTTGGAACAAAGCGAATATTTAATGAAAAGAGAATCAGTCTACATAGAGGAATGGATATAAGGGGAGAGGAGGGAGAAGAGGTAAGGGCTTCAAATCGCGGCAGGGTTATATTCGCAGGGGAATTGTTTTTCGGGGGCAACACCATCATTATTGATCACGGTCAAGGGATATATACACTATATATGCATCTATCAGAGATACATGTCAGATCAGGAGAGATGGTCTCAAAGGGTAATATTGTCGGATTGGTAGGTTCATCAGGAAGGTCAAGTGGTCCTCACCTTCATTTCGGGGTCAAAGTAATGAATACAAACATAAACCCCCTTTCTCTAATAGAACTTGATCTGTAATATGCTCTACTCCTGTTAAAATTCAATTTGCGAGAATATGTAGGAATAACACTTACAAGAAAATCAGATAAATACTGCTGTTTGTGTCCTTAATTTATCCGTTATAATTATGATATATTTGGATTAGGACATGAAGTCCGACTGAGAAAGGAGGTATTCTATGACAATAACAAAAGTCTCAAAAAAACCTTCAATGACATGTAAATGTAAGAATTCCTGCTAGCTGTTTCCCAGAAAAGTACGTAAAAACCAGTTGCTTCACTTTCACCAGAACAAGCAGATAGATTGTTATCTCCCGAGGGATAGTTGATCTTCTCTCAGCGTTTCAGAGATCTACTGAAAGGGAAACAGAACATCTTTAATTTAATGCCAGTTATATAACTGGCATTAAATTGGCAATATTTTGGCATTATATTTTAAACCGTTTAATGTTATATAAAAATGGGGAGGGTAATTCTTTACCCCAGGTAAACACAAAATATACTCCCAAGCAGGAATGTTACCCCAACATTCCGCTGTGTTTACTTTAATCTCCCGTTACCCTCCCCTTTTGATGCCATATACTCTCTGATTTCATGTATTATTTCATGAAATTGAAACCATTCCTTAAAATAATTTTGCATAATGAATAAGCCTTTTTGATCTGTAATGTTCTTCTTTCCCGTTTTTTCCTGGGTGGGAATTATACTTCTTAGTGCTTCAGTCAATGCTCTGGCTAAGTTTGTTGTATTACTGAAAGAAAAGTAGTCCTTGAAAACAGGTTGGGGTAGAATCAATTTGAGCTTGACAGCTCAAATTGATTCTACAAATGGGGAGGGGAATGGGGTATCACTTAAATTTATACTTCTATGACACGGATATTTCTGTGACAAGCATCACAAAAGAAGCTTATTAAGAACTTGATATGGATAGGTTTTGGCATGTAATAATTTTCTGAATTTTAAACTGATATTTTTGCTTTCTTATCCTTAAATTTCCAGTTTTGAAAAGCACATCCTCATTAAAAGGCCCTGTTATGGTAGAATAATCTATGTTCCACGATATGCATGAGGAGTGTGGAATATTCGGGGTATACGGACATCCTGAAGCGGCAAACCTTACCTATCTCGGTTTATATGCTCTTCAGCACAGGGGTCAGGAGGGTTCCGGCATCTGTTCATCTGACGGGAGGCACCTCTTTCTCGAAAAATCCAGAGGACTCGTTGCTGACGTCTTCAGTGAAAAACGACTGAAGAGGCTTCCCGGTCATATAGCCATAGGGCATAACAGATACTCAACAGCAGGAAGCAGTGTCCTAAGGAATGTCCAGCCCATCGTTGCAAACTTTGCCCTCGGCACCCTTGCAATCGCACACAATGGAAACCTCGTCAATGCCACAGAACTCAGGGAATCTCTTGAGAATGAGGGAGCAATATTTCAGTCCTCCTCAGACAGTGAGGTCATCGTGCATCTCATCGCCCATGCAAAGGGAGATGATTTCAATGAGAGGGTCCTCCATGCGCTGAAACAGATAAACGGTGCCTTCAGTCTCTTAATCATGAGAGAAAAAGAACTCATCGCTGTAAGGGACCCCTATGGAGTAAGACCCCTGTCTCTCGGCATTAAGGATGGTGCATATATCGTCGCTTCTGAGACCTGTGCCTTTGATCTCATCGGGGCAACGTATATAAGGGATATAGAGCCAGGAGAAGTATTTATTATGGGAGAACAGGGGTTACGGTCCCTAAGGCTTAACTATATAAAGAAGGCTTTCTGTGTATTCGAGTTCATCTATTTTTCCAGGCCTGACAGCAACATCTTTGGCGGAGTAAACGTAAACGAGATGAGGAAGGAGTTTGGAAGACAGCTTGCACGGGAGTCTCACACCGAAGCAGACCTTGTTATTCCTGTCCCTGACTCAGGTGTGCCTGCTGCCATAGGATTCTCTGAGGAGAGCAAGATACCGTTTGATTTTGGTCTCATACGGAATCACTATGTTGGAAGGACTTTCATAGAGCCAAAGAATAGCATACGACATTTTGGTGTAAAGATAAAGCTCAATCCGGTAAGAAAGCTCCTTGAGGGAAAGAGGTTGATTGTCATAGACGACTCGATCGTGAGGGGGACAACAAGCAAAAAGATCGTAAAGATGTTGAGGGAAGGAGGAGGCGCTAAAGAGGTGCACCTGAAGATCAGTTCTCCCCCAACCATTGGACCCTGCTTTTACGGTATTGACACACCCACACGACAGGAGCTGATTGCATCCACTCACCTCATCGAGGAGATCAAAAAATATGTCACTGCCGATTCCCTTACCTATCTCAGTCTTCAGGGACTGAAGGGGATAATACCCGATCCTCATAATTACTGCACTGCCTGCTTTGATAACCAGTACCCCATCAGCTTCCCCGGTGAACACCTCGAACAGATGGAATTCTTATTCAGGTAGAACCATTGATTACCTCAACACTGAGAGACATATTCAGAATTAATCTCGGTGTTAAAGAAGACGAAAAAGTTCTTATCTTTACTGACAGACCTTCTGAGAGAGAAGAAATAGATGAAGTCAGATAAGGACCGGAGATTAAAGCTCAGATGTCTTTCTCTCTTCGCTGCTGAGATTGGAAAAAATATCTGTAAGACAATCATATTCCATGAATATCCTGCAACCGGAAGTCATGGTGCAGAACCTCCGGAAGAGCTCTGGGAGTGTTGCTTTTGGAAAAAAGGCGGTTGAGACCTTAAGGAAAGAGAACCTCCTTCTCCCTCTTCTCCTGAAGAATGCAGAGGACAGGGAAATAAAAAGGGCTGAAGAAATCATCAGAAGATATAAAAAGAATACTGTAGACTGCGTGATTGCTATTTCAAACTATTCCACCAGCCACACGAGGTTCAGAGATTTCCTGACAAGGATTTGCGGCTGCAGGTATGCAAGTATGCCCCTGTTCGATATCACGATGCTCGAAGGTGCGATGCATGTGGACTGGAAAGCTCTCGCAAAAAGGACAGAAAAGATTGCAAAAGAAGTAAACAGGGCTGAGTTTGTGGAAGTAAAGACATTGAATGGATCTTTTATCTCATTCTCGAAGAAAGGAAGAAAAGCAGGGTCTGATACAGGCATTCTGAAAAAACCTGGTTCTTTCGGCAACCTTCCCGCTGGTGAAGTCTATATAGCACCTTTGGAAGGGACAGCCAGAGGGAGACTCATTCTTGAATGGGCTCCGACAAGGCATCTTTCGTCACCAATTATCCTCATGATCAAAGATGGAATTGTGGTAAATATTGAAGGAGAAGATGCATATGTAGAATATCTCAGAGGAAAACTGGATGAAAGAAAGGAAAACAGCAATATTGCCGAATTTGGTATAGGCACAAACGACCGCGCTACACGGTTGGACAATATTCTCGAATCGGAAAAAATCCTTGGAACCATCCATATAGCCCTTGGTGACAACAGTTCTTTCGGAGGCAAAGTTAAGACACCGTTTCATCAGGATTTTATTTTTCTGAAACCAACTGTGACGTTAATCCATAAAGACGGTAGTAAACAGGCCATTCTCAAATCGGGCAAACTCATTTGTGAAGGATGTGCATGAGAAACATTTCCATCGGTTATTCGCCTTGCCCGAATGATACGTTTATTTTTTACGCCCTTGTCCATGGAAAAATTGATACAGAAGATTTTGTTTTTAAAGAGACCCTGCTTGATGTTGAGACGCTAAACAGGATGGCATTGAGTTCAGAACTCGATATAACAAAGGTTTCATATCATGCTTTTGGTTTTCTCCGAAAAGACTACTGCCTCCTCCGATCTGGAAGCGCCATGGGCAGAGGGTGTGGTCCCCTCATCGTTTCAAAAGACAAAAATACGGTGAAGAGTTTACAGGGGAAGAAGATCGCAATTCCCGGCAAGCTCACAACAGCGAATCTCCTCCTTCAGCTTTTTGCCTCCGATTCCGGGATTCAGTTTTCATCTCACGTTGAAATGGACTTTCACAGGATAATGGATTCAGTGTCGAGGGGAGATGTGGATGCAGGGCTGATAATCCATGAAGGAAGGTTCACATACCATCTTTACGGATTAAAGCAGGTTGTAGACCTTGGTGAATGGTGGGAGAATGTAACAGGTCTTCCTCTTCCTCTCGGTGGTATTCTTGCAAAAAGAGGATCTTGGAAAAGATGTCATAAAAAAGGTTGACTCTCTTATAAGAAAAAGCATTGAATATTCCTTAAGCCACAGAGATGAACCAAAGCTGTATATTAAACAGCATTCCCAGGAACTCGAGGACCAGGTTATAGACCAGCATATAAATTTCTATGTGAATGATTATTCTTTGGATATCGGTGAAGAAGGGTTATCAGCAGTAAAAGATCTCTTCAGAAAGGCTGCAATGAAAGGAATGCTGAAAGAACCGGTGGATGATCTGTTATGCATTACGTAATACTTGGAACTGCAGGCCATATAGACCACGGCAAGAGTGCACTTGTCAAAGCCCTGACAGGAATAGACCCGGACAGGCTTAAAGAGGAGAAAGAGAGAGGTATCACGATTGACCTTGGTTTTGCAGACCTCAGTTATCCTGACGGCCTTACGATTGGAATTGTGGATGTCCCGGGGCATGAAAGACTTGTCAGGAATATGCTTGCAGGTGCAGGCGGGATAGACCTCGTCCTCCTCGTTATTGCTGCTGATGAAGGTGTTATGCCCCAGAGCAGAGAGCATTTGTACATCTGTGACCTTCTGAAGATCAAATCAGGTCTTATTGTAATTACAAAGGCGGATCTCGTTGAGAGTGACTGGCTTGAGCTCATGAAGGATGAAGTGAGGAACTTTGTAAGAGGCACCTTCCTCGAAGGTGCTCCTGTCGTACCGGTCTCGTCGAAGACAATGTTCAATATAGATGTCCTGAAAGAAGAGATACGGAAAGTCGCATTGAAGGTCGAACCGAAACCAACGAGAGGTCTTTTCAGGCTTCCCATTGACAGGGTCTTTACACTCAAAGGGTTTGGAACAGTCATTACCGGGACTGCCCTATCCGGGAATATCTCTGTTGATGATGGTGTAGAAATACTTCCAAGCAATTTAAAGAGCAGGATCCGTGGTCTCCATAGTCATGGGAAACCAATACAGACTGCATATGCAGGGCAGAGGGTCGCGATAAACCTTCAGGGCATCGAGAAAGAAGAACTGAAAAGGGGAGATGCTGTTGTAGTGCCCGGAAGATATATTCCGACAAAAATCATTGATGCAAAAGTAGAACTCCTTCAGGATTCACCGGATCTCAAAAATAAGAGCCTTGTCCATTTCCATCTTGCCACTTCAGAGACCATTGCACGTGTCATCCTTTACGGGAGGAATGAACTCAAAGCCGGGGAGTCAGGCTATTGCCAGTTCAGGCTACAGGACCCTGTCGTCTCAACCTCTGGCGACAGATATATCATCAGGAGATTTTCCCCTGTTGAGACGATTGGCGGAGGAGAAGTGTTCGACCCATCTCCACCGAAAAGAAAACAGAAAGACATTCATGAAATCCTGATGACATTCGAAAAAAGCAGTCTCAGTGATAAGATTTCCTTAAAAGTTCTCCAGTCAGGGCTTTACGGTATTTCTGTAATGGCCCTTGAGGGATGGATAAAGGCTGAAATACCAGCAATAAGAGAAGCTATAGAGACACTGAAAAGAAATGGGATCCTGCTGGTTATAGAAGATGTACTTATTCATAAGACGTTTTTTGATCTTTTCAGAGAAAAGGTCATCCAGACCCTCAGGAATTTCCATGCGAAAAACCCTCTGAAACCCGGAATGCCAAAAGAGGAACTCAGGGCAGCATTTAAAATTGAGCCCAGACTGTTCGGTGGACTGGTTGCTTCTCTCAAAGAAGTGGTTATGGAAAAGGAGATCATCCGTCTCAAGACATTCAGTACGGTCCTCTCACAAGCTGAAGAAACACTGAAGCCCAGGATTTTTGACCTTCTTCAGAAAAATGAATTCCAGCCACCAAGCAAGGAAGAATTATCTCAATCCCTCAAGCTGGATCAGAAACATCTTTCAGACATTTTGAAACTCATGGTGAAAGAAGGGAGTCTCGTAAGGATCAGTGATTCCATGTATCTTGCTTCTTCTGCTTACAATAAGATGATTGCTGCTCTTAAGAATTTCTTCAGCAAGAAGCCTGAAATGACAGTAGCTGAATTCAGGGATATTCTTGGCACAACGAGAAAATACGCCCTTCCGATTCTCGAATACCTCGATTCAAACAAGATTACCCTTCGAGTTGGAGATGTAAGGAAGTTCCTGCTTAAATCCTAAGTTTTTTTAAAAAGCTTCCGGCATCTGCCCGAAATGTTCCTTTGCCCCTCTTGCCAATTCTCTCAGTCGCCTGTCAACGGAATAATTCGCTGTACCTTCCGCGAAAGAACCATCCTCCCGTTTCTCCCCTGCTGGTACACCAGTAAGGATTTCTATCCCCTCATCGATGGTCTTTACTGCATAAATATGGAACTGACCCTTCTGTACTGCTTCTACAACATCTTCTCTGAGAACCAGGTTTCTTATATTCTGATAAGGCATTATAACTCCCTGCTCACCTGTCAGTCCCTTTGCCTTACATACATCATAGAATCCCTCTATCTTCTGGTTCACTCCTCCTATTGGCTGAATCTCACCCTTCTGGTTTACTGATCCCGTAACAGCTAAATCCTGTCTGATGGGTAAATCGGAAAGACTGGAAAGAATGGCATATAGCTCGGTAGAGGATGCACTATCTCCTTCTATGCCTGTATATGATTGCTCAAAACAGAGACTTGCTGAAAGAGACAATGGTTTGTCCTGGGCGTATTTCCATCCGAGATAGCCGGTCAGGATGAGGACACCTTTGTCGTGGATGCGGCCACTCAACTGGGATTCCCTCTCTATGTTGATCACTCCCCGCCTCCCCAGAAAAGTCTTTGCCGTAATGCGGGAAGGACGTCCGAAACTGAACGTCCCGAGGTCATATACAGAAAGACCATTGACCTGTCCGACAACTGCTCCTTTTACATCAACCATAAGGGTCCCTTCGACCATAAGCTTCAGGATATGTTCTGCCACCAGGTCGAGCCGGTGGACTTTCTCTCTTATTGCTTTTTCAACATGCTCTCTCTTTATCATCTGACTCTGCGAGTCTTTCGCCCAGTAATCAGCTTCGATAAGCAGATCCTTTAACTGTCCGAAACGGGTCGTGAGCTTTTCCTGATCACTCACTGCCCTGGATGCAAACTCTACGACTCTTGCAACGCCTGAACGGTCAAAAGGCAGGAGTTTATCCTGATCGCAGCACATCCGGATAAAACAGGCATACGCTTGCATATTTTCATCAGTAAGTTCAACCTGATAGTCAAAATCAGCCTTTACCTTGAACATCTCCCAGAAATCTTCATCATAGGCAGAAAGGAGTTGGTAGAGGTTGTCATCTCCCATCACAACAATCTTGAGATCAACCGGCATGGGCTGCGGCCTCATGCCCTGGGGCGTAAAGAAACTGAATTGTTCCATCGGGTCTTCCACCCTCACCTCTTTTGTTCTGATCACTCTCTTGAGGCCTTCCCAAACCCCTGGATTGAGCAGGACATCACGGATATTGAGGATGAGATACCCTCCGTTGGCCAATTGGGTAGCGCCTGGTTTGATCATTCCGTGATCACTCACATAGGTGCCCATCAATGCCCGTCTTTCAACTTTGCCAAACATATTGAACCAGTTAGGGTTCGGTTCGATAATAATTGGAGGGCCATCCAGGGCACTATTGTCCACAAAAACATTTACCTTATAAGCAACAAAAAAATCCATGGAAGGAACAGGGAAACCGGGAATCTGTGAAGGCACTGAAGGGAGGGTAAATGTATCAAGTTTCGTCAGGGTATATTCCCTTGCCTCCTTAAGAAAATCAGCCACCTCTGGATATTCACTGGTAAGTCCTTGAGAAGTTCCTCAAAAGGACGGGAGATTGCAAACTCCCCGATCTTAAGGTCAATCTTCCTCATTTTTTCTGCCAATTCATTATCCATATCACGAAGTCTGGTATTAGTCTCATCAACCTTCCTCATCATTTCCAGACGCTTTGAATCGATTTCCTCCCTTTCTTTTTCCGGAAGCGCCAGGAATTCTTCTCTCGTCATGGGTTTCCCATCAACCATAGGTACGACAGCAGCTCCCACAGGGGAAATCTGTACCATAAGATTTTTCTCTCTTGCTTCGTATTCAAGGGCTTCCATGGCTTCCTGATATTTTCTCTGATGCTCTTCCACGATATCCTGTTTCTGTTTTGTATATTCCTCGCTGCTAAATGCCTTTGATATCTCTTCTTTGAGAGTTTTCAGCAGACCCTCTACATGATCTCTGAAAGATTTGCCGAGACCCCTGGGTAATTTCATAATTTTTGGCCGGTCAGGATCGGAAAAATTATATACATAACACCAATCATACAATTGATAGGTAACTCCCTTTGTCTTCTTCCCTGAAATGAACCTCTCAAGACAGGCTTTGATGGTCGTTGCCTTTCCGGTTCCGGTTAGTCCTGTCAGAAAGATGTTAAATCCTGGCCTTTCTATAGCCAGCCCGAAGTTGATTGAATCGAGAGCCCTGGTCTGTCCAATAAATTCCTTAAGGGGCTCTATATCCGATGTACATTCAAACTGGAAGAACGCCTCCGGGCATATCCAGCGAAGTTTTTCAAGAGGAACAGCATACTTCTTAGGGTCTATCGTTTCCATAAATCCTCCTTTTACAGGCTGTCCGACAATTTCAAAATGTATAGATTTTGCCATGCTGAATTTATTTCAGCATCTTGTATTATCAATATGCTATAACTGTAAATGATCCCGAAACCCGGAACGAGTCTTCGCGGTGAGTCGCTCCGACAAGTTCAGGATAACGATTGTCAGACAGGCTGTTCAATGTAAGTCTATTGAAAACATCAGAAGGCTGTCAAGTTTGTCTTTCTTACCACATCGTCTTGAAGTAAGAGTCGAGATTTGATATATATTTACAGCTTATGATGAACGATGGTAACAATTGTTTTCTATTGCTCTATTTTTTCGCATTTCCAGCCATTAGTATTAGCAGACATAATCGTCCATGACATGGTTGTTCGTTCTGGCAATGAAGTTATGCTTAAGGCTGAGGTAAAGGGAAAACTCTTTAGCAAAGGCGGCGTGACAGTAGAATTCTTTGTTAATGGCAAACCGATCGGCAAGAGCCTGTCAGGTGGTGATGGTCTTGCCTTTAAGCAATTTGTGCCACACGTAACCGGTATATATAAGATTAATGCAAAGTCAGACATGGACGAAGGCAGAGGCTTACTTCTTTCTCTTAAGAAAGGCTCAGGGATTGTTTTCATAGATGTTGAGGGAAGTCTCATTGAGAAATTTACAAATAAACCAAAACAGCATGGTCAGAAAGTGATAAAAGATATCCGGAAAAGATTTCCTGTTGTCCTTCTCAACACATCAGGTTTTTTGAAAATAAAATCCCTGAAAGAATGGCTGAAGAGAAATGAATTTCCGGAATTGCCTGTTATTCCCTGGAAACAGGGCACCGTATTCAGTGAGTTTCATGAAGAAGGGTTCAGAATCAAAGCAGTAATAGGAAACCCCGATGTGATAACTTCAGCAAAAGAATACAAGCCTCTTGCATTCAGCTTTGAAGAGACTGAGGATGCAATAGAAGTAAAAGAGTGGGAAGAAATTGGGAAAAAGCTGAGATAATTCTGAGGCAGTTTTTCCTGTCCAAATGGTGGTTGATTGACACAAGTGCTTGTAAAAATAAATAATTGAATATGCCTCAGAGATATAATTCCTTTGGTTCTTATATCAGGGAGAAATTTGGCACCAAAGTGTATAAGGTGAATGTGGATGCCGGCTTTACCTGTCCCAACAGGGATGGAACGATTGGCACCACGGGCTGCATCTATTGTAACAACGATAGTTTCAGACCGAATTCATGTAAGCCGAATCTGTCTATCAGTGAACAGATAAAAAATGGCATCACTCATATCGGAAAGAGATATAAGGCCGAGAAGTTTCTTGTCTATTTTCAACCCTATACAAATACCTATGCCCCTGTTGAAGAGTTAGAGCGCCTTTATAAAGAAGCACTTGTTGAACCCTCTGTTATAGGACTCGCAATCGGGACACGCCCTGATGCGGTGGACGACGAAAAGATCCGGTTATTGGAGGAACTCGCAAAGAGGTATTTCATTATTGTTGAGTATGGCATGCAGTCAATCTATGACAGGACACTCGAGTTCATTAACAGAGGCCATGACTATAAAACATTTCTCAAAGCCCTTGACATGACAAAAGACAGAGGTATCTATAGCGGGGCCCATGTGATAGTCGGTTTTCCAACAGAATCGAAAGAAGAAATGCTTTTCATGGCTGATGAGATTTCGCATATGTCCATTGATTTTCTCAAGATTCATCAACTTCAGGTGATAAAGGATACACCTCTTGAGATTATGTATAGAGAAAATCCATTCCATGTTTTCGATTACGAGGAATATCTTGATTTCGTTACGGAATTCATTGGAAGGCTTTCACCAAAGATAGTTCTCCAGAGACTCTTTGCCACTGCCCCTGATACCATTCTCATTGCACCGCGATGGGACAAAAGCAGGCAGGAAATTTTACGGGATATAGAAAAAAGACTTGAATTAAAAGATATCTATCAGGGTAAAAATCTGAAGAGTTTTGCCAGTATCTGAATTGCCGGTTTTTGCTGATTACTGTATACTGTTTTGATATGTTCTTACGACATTTTTATGACAGTAACAAGGTATGCCTGCTGTCCGCCCGCCACTCCGCAGTCACGGGATTATTTCTTCATATCCCAATGCCTTATATGCCCTGAGCCTTCTTTTATGCATGCGTAATAACACCGGAATATTTGCATCAACATAATCGTAAACTCTTATCTCGGTTTTACCTCGGTATTGTCCGATGTAGTCTACCTGCATACTGAACCATTTTGCCTTTGAAAGAGAACGGCATAGCAAGAAAGAGGGTGTCGAGTCGTGGATCATCAAATCCTTCTCCGATATATTGTCCTGTTGCAATTATTAACCGTTCTTCCGTGTCAGGGATCTCAGCAAGCTTAGCAATCATTTCTTTTCTTACGGTTGTTTTCATTCCACCATGCAAAACAATTATGTTCTTAACAAAGTTCTGAAGCTTCTGCTTGAGTGTTTCAAGATGTTCTTTCCTTTCTGTCAGGATTATTGGTGATCGTTTCTCTTCGAGTGCATTCAAGATGTCATCAAATATCATTTGATTTCGTTCTTCATCTGCAATTAATTGTGGCCAGAGATTATGGATTTTATCTTCATCAGACCAGGGACAGAAAAAATTAGTTATTCTTGTTATAAATCTATATCTCAAAAGCGATTCAGTGCTGTTTTTCTGGGAGGTTATTTTATATCGTACAGGGCCACATTGCATTGTAATGATTGGCTGATGTCCATCACGCCTGTATGGGGTAGCGGTCAGACCAATAACATATTTTGCATTAGCTTCCATCATGACTCTTTCAAAAGAAAAAGCCGAAATATGGTGGCACTCATCTACAATAATTTGGCCATAATTCTTAATTCTGCCGTCTATTCCACCTTCTTTATCCAGACTTTGGAGCATTGCAACATCAATAATATTGGTTGCTCTGTCTCTTCCTCCACCAATCTGCCCTATATCTTTAATTGGTAACGCAAGAAAAGAAGCAATCTGTGTGCGCCATTGTTCAAGAAGCGGCTTGCGATGAACAAGGACAAGGGTATTTATTCCCCTTGATGCGATTAGACGTATCCCTACCACTGTCTTACCAATGCCTGGTGGAGCCACAAATATGCCGATTTCATGTTCAAGTATTCTTTTGCAAGCTTTATCCTGTTCGTCGATAAGCTCGCCACAGAAATTGAAATCGACCTTATTCTCCATCGAAACGTTTGTCTTGAATGTTAAGTGATATTTTGTTTACCGCTAAAAGCTCTTTGAGGTCTTCAAGACACCCACGAGGAATGGTAAGATAATTTTGTATGTCTTCAGCGCAGCAAATCACCCTTGGTGTCAGAGCAGTGGAGAAACGCATACTTTGCTTCTTATAAAACTCAGGGTTTTGAAATGCAGCCAGCCGTTTAATCTGATTAAGTAGTTTAGAAGGCAAACCGTCCTTCTTGATGTAAATTCGGTTTGCCAGTACTGCATTTACTTCTGGCGGCAGTTTGCATGTAAGGCGTTCAATTTTTCGTTTATTGGATAAAGGTCTTTTCCATGGCTTATCATCCTCATCTGTCTGGCTCATACTTATTCCCATTATGTCTTTTGTCTTGATAGTTTCGGCAACAAATGTTTGAACCTCCTTGGACGTCATTCTTTTCACATTTGATAAGTAGGCCCACTGGTCAGGGTAGGGAATTAAATTGCTATCTAAGAAAAGACTGTTACCTTTTTCTGCTGGAGCCTTTTGAAGAGGGAGGGCAATAAGACTCCCAAAACCTCCTTTTGGCATAGTATCCTGGTTAGGGAATAAGCGATCATAGCTTTTCATATCGAGTTCATGTCTATGAGACATAGTTTCTGTTATCAAGAAGCTCCCCATTTGTCTGGCAAGAGCAGCAGAGACGGGCTCTGAAAAGAATATCCAGATATGTCCTCCAACACCTGAGCGAGATCGTTCAAGGGATGTTGGAATGTTCATCTGTTGGCAGGTTTCCATAAATGCCTTTACATCATCCTGCCAGGTTTGTTTGTCGAAATCGATAGCAAGGAAATAACAAGTCTCATCCGGAAGCATTGGATAGACACCGATTGTAATACCTCCTTCAAGATGTTTGCGTATAACATCATCGTTCAAAGGAGAAAACTTGCGATTATCACACTCACCACATTTTATACTGGGCTTTCCGCAAACTCCATTAATCCACTCATTTTCACAAACTGGACTATACCCTTTATTTCCGGTTTTCTTGCTCGTCCACAATTTAGGGTAAACATCTTCTCTTCCTCTGAACAAAGAGCGGAACAGGGCTATCTTTTCGATAAGTGCAGATGAGGCATTTATTTTTGCGATATTTTTAGGAGTTTGTATCGAAGAGACTTCAAGTTCAGAAAGTGTAAGACGTAATTTTTTAAGGTCATTAGTTAACCGTTCTCGTTCGGTATCTATTTCCTTCAGACGTGCCTCAATGGTTCTGATATTGCCGAGTATCTTATTTCTGTCTTCGGGCATTAGTTACACTTATTATTAATTTAAATGTGATAAATTCTATCACAATTTGTCACACTGCGTGTGGAAGCTTACTAACCCTTCAGCCGCTTCTCAGCCCTCTTGTCATCACAAAAACGCCGAATATATGATAAGATAAAACTACTTATGAAGATTTATCTTGATGTTTGCTGTTTGAACAGACCGTTTGATGACCAGGCTCAAGATAGAGTGCGTCTTGAATTAAAATGAGCATTCAAACATTGGACCCTATCGCCATAAGGAAAATAGGATTAGAGGCTTTAGCAAAGGCTCTGGGACCCGTAGGAATGGTCCGTTTTCTCCAGCAGTATGAGGGTGGGATAGGTAACTATACCAAAGAAAGACAGGAGTGGTTAAAAGATTACACTGTTAAGGGTATAGTAAAAGAAATAAAGAATAGACGAAAGCTCTGACTCAGGAAGCATAATGAGGCTTTTGAATGGCTAATCCTACAATAGAGATCAGCAAACAACAGGTTGTGAATGCCTTACTTCAACTTAAACCCAAAGAATTGAAAACCATCTTGAATACCCTGTTTAAGCAGAAACTATTCACACCACCTTCACTCAGAGAGATTACAAAAGAAGCTTCATCGATCGTGAGGAGCAAGAACTTGGGGCCAGAGGTTGTCGAAGAAGCGATTAAATGGGATCGGTCGAAAAAGTAGTCCTTGACACGAATATCTTTGTTTCAGGGTTTGGATGGAACAGCAAGCCAGAGGGAAGTATTAAAGCTCATCAAAGCCCTTGATTTGGAAATGTACCTGTCCTTTTAATTCACCCAGGAAAGCAGATTCAATAAGAAGCATCTGTCATGGTATAAAAATAAGAACAAATCAAAAGGAGGCAACAAAAAGGAGTAACTGAGATGGTATCGATACACGACACAATAGCATACATATTATGGGGAAACTTTATTGCAAGCGCAGTACTGACTGTCCCTGCTGTCGCAAAAAGATCCGCTGGGTCGTCACTGATTGCTGCTGTCATGAGCTTTATCCCAAGTTTCTTTGGAATGATGACCTTGGGCATATGGATGGTGCTCCTTACATTTACGCAGCTGACAATGGCAATGGGATTTATGGTCAAAGCCAGGTGGGTTACGTGGATTCTGCTGTTGTAGCAGCTATAACTGCGTGGTTTGCTATATTTCTTTATATAGGAAATCCTTTAGGTTTGAAACAGATGCAGATGATGTGAAGAACCGGCTTGGATGAACAAACATTCGTAATCTTTCCAAATATTTTATAACGCATAGAACTATGTACCCAAAAAAAATTACGCCTCCGATTCATTACTTCCTAAACTTTAGACCTCTCAAGTTGGAATTGCACCAGTCGCGGCGGCTCGGCTAACCGGGCGGACGCAAGATGTCGAAGCACTGCAGGAGGCTGTCGCGGATCGTCGGCATGGTTTGGCCGTCGTCGTCCTCGCTTTAGGGCGCACGTCAGGCAATGCAGCGCCGCCGCTTCTTCGGCACCTCAGCATCG
>CAWCKM010000037.1:0-16319 GCA_963796125.1 Nitrospirota bacterium | reverse complement strand
GATACCTCTCAATCTCATAAGGGATGAACCTTTATCCTGTAATCATCCCATTCCACCTTCTTGCTGATTATAAATTGTTCAAAGATATGGTCGCCGAGGGTCTCCCTCAGAAGTTCACTCTTTTCTGCATACTCTATAGCCTCAATAAGACTTCCGGGGAGGTCGTCTATATCTCATATTCTTGTTCTCTCTTTCTGAAAGGTGATAAACATCTATCTCTATTGGGTCCAGGAAGCTTATAACCTTTCTCCATGCCTTTGAATCCTGCATTAAGCATACAGGCAAAGGCAAGATAAGGATTACAGGCAGGGTCAGGTGAGCGGAGCTCTATGCGCGTTGCCTTCTCCTTGCCCGGCTTATAAAGAGGAACCCTAACAAGGGTTGACCTGTTCCTCCTTGCCCAGCAGATATATACAGGGGCTTCATAGCCTGGAACAAGCCTTTTATAAGAGTTTACCCACTGGTTCAAAACCAGGGTAATCTCCTTTATATGGGTGAGAATACCTGCAATATATTTCTTTGCCGTATCTGAAAGAAAATACTGGTCCTTTGGGTCAAAGAAGGCATTCCGGTCACCTTTAAAAAGAGATTGATGTGTATGCATCCCGCTTCCATTCTGACCGAATATCGGCTTTGGGCATAAAGGTGGCATAAAGTTGTACTGTTTGGCAATCTCCTTCACAATTATCCTGTGGGTCATTACGATGTCAGCCATTGTTAAGGCATCTTCATATCTTAAATCTATCTCATGCTGGGAATGGGCAACCTCGTGATGGGAATATTCTACCTTTATACCCATAGATTCAAGGGCGAGGATGGTATCCCGGCGAAGGTCTTCTGCGGCATCCGTAGGATAATCAAAATAACCACCTTCATCGAGAGTTTCTGTATTTTTGTCGGTCTTGAAATAGAAATATTCAAGTTCAGGACCAACGTAAAAGGTAAACCCCTTCTGTTTTGCCTTCTCAAGGTTTACCTTAAGGATATATCTCGGATCCCCTTTGTATGGTGAGCCATCAGGTTCATAGATATCACAGAACATCCTTGCAACTGCCTTTTCCTTTGGCCTCCAGGGAAGGATCACGAAGGTGGCAGGGTCCGGTCTTGCGATCATGTCGCTCTCATCAATCCTTGCAAAGCCTTTGATGGATGAACCATCAAAGCCCATGCCTTCATTCAAAGGCAATCATTAAGTTCATCAACTGGAACCGCAAAACTCTTGAGCTGGCCATGGATGTCAGCTAAACCAGAGCCTGATAAACTTCACATCATGTTTTTTTACCAGTTCCATCACATCTTTTTTATCTTTTGGTTTTTCCATTTCCTTTTTGTTTGTTGATTTCATTTTCACCTCCCTTTTACTTCCACTTATTTCTATTTAAGTTGTTGAAACACAATAAATCAGTAACCATGCAACCCAAGTATTCTGACTTGTTCGAAATCCTTCCCCAACCTTTCAACACTAAGTATAATGTTATTCCACGCCCCATACTGCGCATACAGGGCATGGAACAACCTGGCAAGCGCTCATAATACCTTTGACAATCAACAAAAATTTTTCTCACATTTTACACTCCTTGCGGAAAAATACCTTATAAAAATTCATTGCCCTCCCTACGTACTCTTCATATATTTTTTCTGTTTCTTTCATTATAGAGTCTATTTCGGGTTTGTCTTCAAGCCATTCATGGATCATATCCTTTGTAACTTCTATATGGAACTGGAACCCGTAGACATTGTCCTTTCATACCGGAATGCTTGGTTTTTATACAAATCAGAACGTGCCAATAAAACAGCGCCTACAGGGAGATCGAAGGTATCGCCATGCCAGTGAAAGACTTTAAACTTCCTCCAGAAATCACCGACACGGGGATGAATAGCAAGCCTTCTCATGTAGGGGTCTCTTAGCCCATCTCCTGTAAGGTCGATATGAGCCATCCAATCTCTTCCTCATATCCGGGATAAACATTTGCACCAAGACAGTAAGCAATCATCTGGGCACCGAGGACATACTCCAAGGATTCTCATGCCTCTGTTTATTGCTTCCCTGATGAGACGTGAACCGATCATGAGGTGAGGGTATCTATCCATTTCAGTATACTCCCATAGGTCCACCCATAATTACGAGAGTTTCGAAATCCTCAAGAGGTAGCGGTATTTCTCCAGAACCCAGTTCTATAATGGTAAAAGGGATATCCTCTTCCCTCAGGAAATCCCCATAGTCCCCGGCCCTTCAGTTTCGATGTTTTGATTATTAAGACTGCCATACGTTAATCAAAGAATTTACCGAAGCTCAGCAGCCTGTCCGACAATTCAAAAAACAGGGATTTTGTCATGCTGAATCTATTTTCCGCCTCGGCGGATTACCCCTGAGGCAGAACAGAGGTAATCTATATTACCTCTTCCTCAAACGGATCTTTCGAACCTAATAATGCAATTTTTATAACAGTATCTTAACAGAATTGGCAGATATCTTTCTATCTCATACGGAAATATCCTTATCCTGTCACTCATCCCACTCTATCTTTTTGCTGATTATAAATTGTTCAAAGATATGGTCGCCGAGGGTCTCCCTCAGAAGCTCACTCTTTTCTGCATACTCTATAGCCTCGATAAGACTTCCCGGGAACTGGTCTATCCCCATCTTAGTCCTGTCTTCTGTGAAAGATGATAAACATCTATCTCTGTAGGATCGGGAAGTTTGTACCCCTTCTCCATGCCCTTAAGCCCCGCGTTCAGCATACAGGAAAAGGCAAGATATGGATTACATGCCGGGTCAGGTGAACGTAACTCTATACGGGTTGCCTTCTCCTTGCCAGGTTTATAGAGAGGAACCCTAACAAGGGCTGACCTGTTCCTCCTTGCCCAGCAGATGTACACAGGTGCCTCATAACCGGGAACGAGTCGTTTGTAGGAATTTACCCATTGGTTCAGAACCAGGGTAATTTCCTTTATATGCTAAGAATACCGGCAATATATTTCTTTGCTATATCTGACAGGTAGTATTGATCCTTCGGGTCAAAGAAAGCATTCTGGTCACCCTTGAACAGGGACTGGTGTGTGTGCATCCCGCTTCCATTCTGTCCGAATATTGGCTTCGGCATAAACGTAGCGTAGACATTGTACTGTTTAGCGATTTCCTTTACCACGACCCTGTGTGTCATAACAATATCAGCCATTTTGAGTGCGTCTTCATATCGTAAATCTATCTCATGCTGGGAATGAGCAACCTCATGATGTGAATACTCAACCTTTATGCCCATAGCTTCAAGGGCGAGAATGGTATCTCTGCGAAGATCTTCAGCAGCATCCATGGGATAGTCAAAATAACCACCTTCATCGAGAGTCTCTGTGCCCCTGTCAGTTTTAAAGTAGAAGTATTCGAGTTCCGGCCCGAGATTCAAGGTAAACCCTTTCTTGCCTAGCCTTCTCAAGATTTATTTTCAGGATGTATCGCGGGTCTCCTTTATAAGGAGAACCATCCGGTTCATGGATATCGCAGAACATTCTTGCAACAGCTTTTTCTTTTGGTCTCCACGGCAGGATTACAAAAGTGGCCGGGTCTGGACTTGCGATCATGTCACTCTCATCAATTCTCGCAAAGCCCTTTGATAGATGAGCCATCAAATCCCATCCCTTCATCCATCGCATATTCAAGTTCTTCAACGGGAACAGCAAAACTCTTGAGCTGCCCGTGAATGTCAGCAAACCAGAGCCTGATGAACTTCACATTATTTTCCTTTACTAACTCCATAACATCTTTTTTATCCTTTGGTTTTTCCATTCTTACCTCCTCTTCATTTTACTCTAGTTAAAATTATTTTAAGTTTCCTCTATCTCTTATCTGGATTAAAACATATTAAATCTGTTTCCTCACCTTCCTAATTGTAAAATCAATAAGCAAACATCAAAAAGAATACCCGCTTTCTCCATGCTGCGATATGTCGAGGCCGCTTACCTCTGATTCTTCATCAACTCTCAATCCGATAGTTTTATCAAGGACTTTTAAAGAATCACTGTAACAACGAATGAATAGACTGCTGTTACACTGATGGCAGTCATCTGAGAGATCAGCAATTGATGATTCCCGAAAAACAAGCCGTTGGTCCCTGAAGGATTAATCAGTGTCTGGGCAAAAAGTCCTGTAGCAAAGGTTCCTGCTATTCCGCCGACACCATGCACTCCAAATGCGTCAAGAGAATCATCATATCCGAATTTCGTCTTCATATTCAAAGCTACGTAGCAAACAGCTCCGGCTGCCAGCCCTATGATCAATGCAGACATCGGGCCTACAGAAACCCGACGCCGGGGTTATTGTCGCAAGCCCGGCAATGGAACCTGTTGCGGCGCCAAACATAGTTGGCTTCCCTCTGTGTAACCATTCAATAATCACCCATATCACTGTTGCTCCTACAGCGGAGGTATGGGTAGCGTCAAAAGCCATAGTGCTCAAGTGTACCGGCAGAAAGAGCACTACCCGGCATTAAAGCCAAACCATCCGAACCATAAGAGACCTGCTCCAAGCACAGTCATCGGGAGGTTGTGAGGATACATCGCCTCCTGTAAGTAACCTTTTCTCTTGCCATAATCAGAGTGCTGCAGCGAGGGCTGATATTCCTGATATGAGGTGAACGACGATACCGCCTGCAAAATCCAGCGTGCCCATTTTTTTAAGCCATCCGCCAGCACCCCATACCCAATGGGCTACAGGGTCATAGACAGTGTTGACCATAGTAACATAAACAAAAAGAATGACGAGAACTTCATTCTCTCTGCGAAAGCTCCTGTGATTAATGCTGGTGTTATAACAGCGAACATAGCCTGATACATCATGAATGCAATATGAGGGATCGTCGGAGCATAATCAGGATTCAGGTAGACTCCAACCCCTTTTAAGCCTACCCAGTCGAGACTCCCGATTATCCCATGTACATCCGGACCGAAAGCAAGGCTGTAACCGATAAGTATCCACTGCACGCTGACAAGTGCAATAGCAAAGAAGTTTTGCATGATCGTTCCGAGCACATTTTTCCCTCTTACCATCCCGCCATAAAAAAGTGCGAGTCCAGGAGTCATTAACATTACAAGCGCAGTAGAGACCAAAATCCATGCAGTGTCGCCTGTATCAATTTTTGAAGATTTAATTATTGCGGCTTCCCCGGTTTGAGATGTTTGCACTTCCCCAGATACAACTCCTGTTAAACAAAAGAATGCGATAATGAGTAAAAAGCAGGCTAATTTTTTCATGCTCCCTCCCTTCAAAACCGCTTAGTTGCATACTTAACTAAAAGCATGCCAAATGCAACCATTTGATTAATAAGTATTTTTAACAGAGGATGCTGCTGAAGTCCTACAATTTCGTAGGAGTATGCACGGTCTATAAGTACGTGAAGGGTGTTTTATGCAGATGTATCAATATCCAACAAGAGATCATGCAGGGGAAATGAAAATCCTACAATTTTGTATATCCCACAATTTTGTCTGAAAACAAATCCTACTTCCTCATTATTTATAGCGAACTCTGTTCAATCGTCCAGAACTTCTGAATTCTGCTGGTATTTATCATTCTCCAGAAAATACCCCTCTTTGGCAAAGAGGGGAAGGGGGAGATTTTATGATAAGTAACTCCGGAAAGCTACCTTTAAATCCCCCTTCGTCCCCTTTTCCAAAGGGGGAGTGAATGGTTGCTGTATTTGCATACAATCTTTTAGAATCATCCAGCCTATATCGCTGTTTCGCCTTTTTCTCCGGTTCTTATTCTTATGACGTCTTCAAGAGAATAGATGAATATCTTTCCATCACCGATATTTCCGGTTCTTGCTTTTTCAATGATAGTTGCTATTACTTTGTCTATTATTGAATCTGGTACAACTACCTCTACTTTCAGTTTTGGCAAAAAGTTCACCTCATATTCTGTCCCACGATATACCTCTACATGTCCTTTCTGTCTTCCAAATCCTTTTACCTCTGTAACAGTCATTCCCATAATGCCGATTTGATGCAGTCCGCTTTTTACCTCATCAAGCCTGAAAGGTTTTATTATTGCCTCTACCTTTTTCATGGTTCCTCCTTTTTTTAGTCGTCAGTGAATAGTGAATAGTTGATAGTTTTCACTGATTACTGTTCACTATTCACTTTTTTAAAAACCATATGCCCTCTCTCCATGCTGGCTCTCATCAAGTCCCGTAATTTCATGCTCTTGTTTCAACTCTAAGCCCGACAAATACCTTCAGGAGCATAAAAATAACGAAGGTAACCGCAGCACTATAAAGCATAGTGACGCCAACAGCTATGAACTGGGTTAAGAGTTGCCCTGGATTTCCAAAGAAAAGGCCCTTGCCAGCCTCATTGATCGATGGGTCTGCGAATATCCCGGTCAGAACTGGCCCCAACATTCCGCCGACTCCATGAATTCCGAAGGCATCAAGTGAATCGTCATAGCCAAGTTTTGCTTTGATGCTCGCGACCGCAACATAGGGAATCATACCAGCAAGGATTCCTATAATAATCGCACCTTTGATATTTACAAATCCTGCCAGCAGGAGTTACAGCCACAAGTCCTGCAACTGCACCTGAAGCAAGACCTAAAACAGTAGGTTTCTTTGTATGCATCCATTCAGTGAACATCCACGATATTGCAGCGAGAGCGGCTGCTGTGTTCGTATTGATAAAAGCTACTCCTGCAAGTCCGTTTGCAGCCAACGCTGATCCTGCATTAAATCCAAACCATCCAAACCACAGAAGACCTGCACCGGTTACAACGAGGGTCAGATTACTGGGCTTGAGCGCTACTTCATGTCTTTTGCCAAGAACTAAAGCTCCGACAAGAGCAGCAACACCTGCATTGACATGCACAACTGTTCCACCGGCAAAGTCAAGTGCACCAAGCTTTGCAAGGAAACCACCGCCCCAGACCCAGTGGGCGACAGGCACGTAGACAAGGGTCATCCACAGGATAGAGAAAAGTACCCACGCTGAGAATTTCATCCTCTCAATATAGGCGCCGCTGGCAAGGGCAACTGTTATAGCTGCAAAAGTCATCTGATAGACCACATATACATACTCAGGGATTGTCTTTGCCAGGTCATTAATGCTGTTGGTACCGACACCCGAGAGAAGCAGTTTTTCAGCGCTTCCGATAATGCCTCCGATATCAGTTCCAAAGGCAAATGAGAATCCATAAAGAACCCACAGAAAACTCACAATACAATATGTTACAAAGGACATTGCCATGGTATTGAGACTATCTTTCCGTTTTGCCAGACCTCCGTAAAACAAGGCAAACCAGGCAGTGTCATGAGCATGACAAACGCAGTAGCAACAATCATCCATGCAGTGTCTCCCGTGTCTATCTTTGGCGCTGCTGAAGTCACGGATGTTTCTGCAGAAGAGCCAACCTGCGGTTCTTCTGCGCAAAGAATCCCAGCACAACTGAATAAACTAATCAGTATTAATAAACTTATCAATCTTCTCATGTTTGCCTCCATATAAATTTTCTGCTAAAAGCTGAGAGTTACATTAATACCGCCGTAAAGAATGTCCTTATCCCCGTCATCGCTGACACTTTTTATTGCCTCTTCTGCATCATCACTCAATGGGAATGAATAAGCCACTTTGGGTGTAATACTGATCGCTTTTGTGATAGGGATACTCAAACCTGCCGATAGCTCACCGTTATAGAAATTGCTGAAATCATCACCATCTTCGTCAAAACCCATAACTTTATTGTTGATGTTATAACTTGCAGATGCACCCAACTTGAGATTGGTTCCCTTGAATACCTCAAAGGAGTGACTTATTGCAGCTATGACAAATGCCCCATTCCCCTCATCATAGTCATAATAAATGGTCAGCGAAGGGTTCAGGAGTGTGCTATATGACGTGGAAAGGTAAACCTCCTGCGTGTCATTTGCTCCGGTAAAAGCATAATAGATGTACCCTGCGCTGAAATTCCATTTCTCCACTGAAAAGCTGTAGTTTAATGTCAGGTCTGTTTCAGAGAATTCTCCATGTCCATCACCTTCATCAATCTTTGAATCAGAATCATAATTGGCCCAGATATTGGCGCCAAAACTACCATACAAAATCCCAACCGAAGGTTGAACTACCCAGCTATTCGTAAGCTTCTGACCTCTCCATACATAGTTGCTCATCACATCAACTGAAGCAGTCCCTGAACCCTTGGGTTCTGCCGCAAAGATATTGCCCGATAAACCCATACCCAGCAGAATCATCAAAACAACTATTGAAATTTTCAAAGTCTTCATATCTCCTCCTCTCAATTTCTACCATCTTTAAGATTCCATCCGATGCTCTGCTCATATGTCAAAACCATGCCAGATAAAAGATATTGATTTTTAAGGATTCTCTATTAATAGGCAGTATTACAATTTTGTAGCTTGAACAATTTTGTAGGACAATGGGGGAGATATAAAGCATCTTATTCGATAATTGTGATCCGAAGGCTTCAACCTGCTTATAAGATGTACAAACTGAATACGCTACAAAGTACTGGCAAATGCATCGAAAATTCGAATTGCCGTACATCATGTTAAAGGGCTTAATCCCCTGAGGAGGATAAAGGGGGAAGGTTAAGGAGATGCTTACTACCTATGCTTTTGTCTCTTGGGTTTTAATCCTTTAGGATATAATTACTTATGGGTCATAAGTAGACATCTTTTGCAAAAATCCTTTCTAACCAACCGTTTGGCTGTGCTCACGGCGAAGCCTCCCTTTGCTAAATCCCGAAAGCTTTGACTCTTTGGCAATGAGGGGCAAGGGGAGATTTTCAATAATAATGCCTTATTTACGAACTGCTTAGTATCTCCTCGGAAGAACTGGCAAACAAGGTGTAAAGAAAGCAATTTTGAATACAAGGGGTATATGTCACTTGTCGGAACTTCTTGGAAGGGAGGTATTTGCCATGTTAAATCACAATCAATAATCATCGCGTTTCTTCTCGAGCAGGTTTTCATTGCTGTTCCAAGGAATTGCCCTGCTCTCAATCGATTCCCTTCAAAACAATCGACAAGGGAGATTATTCTTATTACAGAGGTGATGACTCTGAATTCTCAGGCGCTGAGATGGTAATCAGGGATTGGAAAACATGGGCGTGGTTCTGGAGAAGCATACCCGGGGCATTGAACCGGCATCCTCCTCTTCCGAAAGTTGATTTTTCTACAAACAATGGTTCTTGTAGTTATCCTTGGGTATCAGACATCCGGGGGAGGGCCGAGTATCGAGATAAGCTCAGTCGAAGGAATTTTCAATGTGTATATCCTTCCGATAAAAAGCATAAGGGTATTGGTTAAGGAAAATAGAACACCAGGGCCGCTTGATGTTATAACGAATCCTTACCACATTGTTAAGGCGCCAAAAAGTAACTCTGTCGTCTTTGAGCATAAACCTTCAGAAAAAACCTGTTCTAATAATTCACAATGTGCTGCAGATGAATACTGCAAAAAGAAAGTTGGAGATTGTGACGGGAAAGGTATTTGTGAAGATAAGCCTGGCGTCTGTCCGGAGATTTATGGCCCTGTTTGCGGTTGTGACGGGAAGACGTATGGGAATGAATGTGAAGCTGCTGCAGCAGGGGTTTCCGTATTCCAGTCGGGGAGAGTGTGAAGTTGTATCAGAGTGTATGGAAAATTGGGATGTGGGTTAAAGGAGTTTTGTCTCTTTCCGGAAGGGAAATGTTCCGGACATGGTATGTGTATGCAAAAACCAGAAGTCTGTCCAATGTACTATGGTCCGGTCTGCGGTTGTGATATGAAGACATACGGCAATCTATGCGAAGCGTATGGAAATGGGGTGTCGATTTTATATACAGGCGAATGTAAGTAGTCCTGGAAAAGACCGGGTTCAAGAATTCGGGCTGTATTCAAATTCGAAATAACCATTCTCGATAGCCTCCAGAATTTCGTATCAAGAATTCTTTTCTTGAAAAACAGGTCTTCAGCCATTTTCATTATTCCTTCTTCAGACTCATCAGCAGAACATTCATTTTTTGCAAATATCCTTACACCCTTTATGATCTCGTACTGAAGAAGTGGATCCACTTTCGTGCATGAATATAAGGTCAATACTGAAAGGATCAAAGATTTTTGAAATCTCCCTGAAGAGAATCCCGTAAGCATCTATGGCATCAACGGGCTGTGTTTCAAAGGCGATTGCGACATCGAGATCAGAAGAAGCATTGGGTACTACACTGTTGTCATCAAGGTATCTGCTGCCTTTTTCTGCCTGTGAACCAAAAAGATAGATTACACTTAGTCCATATGCCTCGGCTAATGAGCTTATAGCATTATTTTTTATGGATAACTATAGCACAGGGAAATAGTGTCGGTAAAGGAATTGATTAATGAAAAAGAAGAGTATTTTCAACTATTCAGACAGTTTGAGAAGGTGTAATCTCATATTTCTTCATCTTATACCCCAATTTATCGCAGTGTAATACCGAGAGTCCTTTCTGCTTTTGCTATAGCCCAGTTACACTCTTTCAAGGCAATGATGATCGCCTCCTTCTCAATGTTCATGGTTATGTCTTTTAAGGATTTCATCTGATGCATCTGCTCTCTATAATACTCTCTATAATGTCTAACTATAATGTCTAAAACTGTGCCAGAAGGGATGTATTGATTTTTAAAATTTCTTGGAAAGAAGAAATACCACAGTTTTGTAGTATAATAACAGTAGTAGTTGAAAAATACTGCTTCATTTGAGATTATAAACAATAACTTACCTTTTCAGATTTTATAGAAAAAGGAGATTCTTACACTGGAGGCAGGCCGAATTGCTATAGGTAAATCTTTGGCAAGCTCGACTTTTTTATTGTTGCATGAAAAAATTTCTCAACGAATTGATAGTTGTTTTCTTGAAGTTGTCGCTTGGCCTTGCTATTATTTTGCATTCTCTTACTGCCTTTGCGTATATTGCAACACTCTCCTGGGCAAAGCCTGCCACGAACTCCGATAGTACACCTATTACTGATCTCGCCGGGTCCAGAGTTACTATGGTACCTCCCCACATAGTTATTCGAGAAACATTAATGTGGGGAATGCGACCATGTATAATGTAAAAAAACTTCAGGTTGGGATTCCTTACTATCTTGCAGTTACCGCGTATGACCGATGGGGCAACGAAAGTGAACATTCCAATGAAGTCAGTATCTTACGATACTCCCTCTCATTAAACAAAAGCGGAACAGGTGAAGGGACTGTAACCTCTTCATCGGCAGGAATAAATTGCGGCTCTGACTGTAGAGGAGTATACAACGCCGGTACGGTAGTAACACTCACAGCGACACCTCAAACAGGTTCCTATTTTTCCGGTTGGTCAGGGAGTGGCTGCGTGGGTAATGGACAATGTATATTAACGGTAAATCAAAGTACCAGAGTCATAGCCAATTTTGGCTTAAAAACCTCAGTAAACATTATTTCTCCGAATGGTGGAGAGGTTATCCCATCTGGTTCAACCGCTAATATACAGTGGTTTGCATCTCCTGATACAGTGAAGGTTGACCTGCAGTATTCAATAGATAATGGGATTACGTGGGCGAATATAGCAACTAATATGACGGACAACAAGCTATAACTGGACAGTACCACCACCTGCACATAACATACATCAATCTTTTGTGAAGGTGGTCGGATATGGTTCGGCCCATCTTAAAACAGGTGAGGACAAATCAGATGCCCCATTTACCATAGCTGCAGTACAGGTGACAGCACCGGAAAAAGGAGAGACTCTGAAATCAGGAGATCATCCATGCAATAAAGTGGACTACTAATGCTACGAATTCTCCCTGTGACTAAAGTAAAACTTTGTATACCACAAATGGTGGCAGCACCTGGAATCTCATCGATACCCTGACAGGTAATCCAGGCAGTTATGACTGGACTGTACCAAATGTGTCGAGTAACAATTGCAGGGTGAAGATAATTCTGAGAGATGCAAGTAGTCGCATAGTGGGAAGCGATTTAAGTAACGGTTACTTCACTATACAGCCTTAATTCAGGAAAACAGGCGAAGAAAGGTAGAGTATCTTTTATTACTCAAATAGTTTGAGAAGTTGTAATCGCATACTTCTTCATTTTATACCCGATCTGTCTTGAAGTAATACCGAGTATGCGTGCTGCTTTTGCCTGAATCCACCCGGTCTCTTCAAGGGCATGAAGAATACTTGATCTTTCCATCTCTTCGATCCCTGAACTGAGAGATTCCTTGTGCAGGATATCTCTCGAAGAATGAACCTTCAGGTTTAATGGAAGGTCAACAGGTTCAATAACGTTTCCATTTGACATTACGACTATTCTCTCAATAGCATTTTCAAGCTCTCTGACGTTACCGGGCCAGTTGTATCCTGCGAGTATTTTCAGCGCCTTCGGTGATATTGATATAGCTTTCCTGTTTTCTTCATTGAATCGGGTGAGGAAGTGTTCCGTGAGAGGAAGGATATCCTCTTTCCTTTCTCTGAGGGCAGGCATAAAGATTGGTACCACATTAAGTCTGTAATATAAATCTTCCCTGAACTTTCCTTTTAATACAAGTTCCTCAAGGTTCCTGCTCGTTGCTGCAATGAGTCTGACATCAACCTTGATTGTTCTCTCTCCTCCAACGCGCTCAAATTCTTTTTCCTGGAGCACCCGTAATATCTTTGGCTGAAGAGTGACAGGCAGGTCTCCGATTTCATCAAGGAGTATTGTGCCGCCGTTTGCAAGTTCAAACCTCCCTTTTCTCGCAACAATTGCGCCGGTGAATGCTCCTTTCTCATGCCCGAAAAGTTCTGATTCCAGAAGTCCCTCGGGAATGGAGGCACAGTTGAATTTGATAAAGGGTCCTTTCGAACGCGGGCTCATGTAGTGAACAGCTTTTGCTATTAATTCTTTTCCTGTACCGCTTTCGCCGTATAAAAGTACTGTTGCCTTTGAATCGGCAACACGGTAAACAGACTCAAAAACCTCCTGCATCTTGTCTGAATTTCCGATGATATTCGGAAGGCTAGTATTTTCCTCTCAGTTCGAGTTTCAGGTTTTCCCGCTCCTGTTCAGATTCTTTGTAATGTTTCCAGAGAATCACATACTGTGCAATGATGGATGCAACAATTTCTAAAACCCTGACATCTTCATCGATCAGGATAGCCTTATCCTTAAAAATCTTGTCAGCGCTCAAAACACCTATGGATTCTCCTTTAAACTTAATCGGAACACAGAGGAAGGAAATACCACTCCTGCTCATTCTGGATCCTGTCTTATTGAGAAACAGTGGTTCTTCTCCAACATCCGGGATAATCATGGGAGAGCCCCTCTCTAAAACCCTGCCTACAATGCCTTCACCTATCTTATATTTTCCCTTTTCTATCTGGTCCTTTGTGAGGCCGTGAGCAGCAACGATCCGGAGTTCTTTTGTATTTTGGTCAAGGAGGAAAACAGAACCTCTTTCCATCTCAAGGAACTCTCCCAGGACATGCATTGTCCGGAAAAGGTTTTTATCGAGATCGAATGAGGAATTTAAAACCTTGCTCACTTCGAGAAGGGCTGAAAGGATTCTATTTTCCCTTACCCAGTGACTCTGTCATTTGATCCTTTTTACCTGTTTCTTCAACTGTTTATATTCTTTACCCTGCTCCGGTTCAACTTACATTCTGTCATTCTGGCTTGTCCAGAATCTTTCTTTAGATTCCGAACAATTCGGAAGGATTCCCGACAAGCGGGAATGACAAAAAATAAATACCCAAATCCAGCTATAAGAATTGTCATTGCGAGTGAAACGAAGCAATCTCGCCTTTTCTGAAGAGATTGCCACGGTCGAAGCGACCTCGCAATGACAGACGCAATCGAAACTTGCAATAGTTATCGCTGGATTTGGGAAATATTCAACTTTCAGATATCCTATAATCTCTGACACAGGGTAATCCATTTTAAGTAATTGATTAAACATCCTCCACCATATCCCATACATATATCACATGGATAGATGCCTGCGCAAAAACCACATCCCTAATCCGCCTCAACCCACTCCTCGTTTATGGCGAGGGTACTTGCCGATAGGACGGAGAGCTTTACGGCTCCGATGGTGCGATATACCTCTTCGGGTTTTCGTTTTACACCGTCTACAGTAAGCAGGTCATCGATAGTGATGCCGAAGAGGCGCTCATTCTCCTTCAGATAGGGAAGTATCAGCTTCCAGTCCCTTTGCCGTGAAAGGGAAGATCTGTCCGCCGTTCAGCTGCTCCGGCACGATGCTGATGATGGGGATCACGAACGAATATGCGCTCCGCCCGATGCGAGGGAAAAGAGGTTCGATCCCGGATAGGGTATCTCCTGGGGGATCACCTTGCCCGTCTTTATCAAAGGTCAAGCCGTTCAGGATGACGAACCCGCCGCCGTTGTAAGGATTGCCCGCCATAAAGGACTCGGCGAGATAGTCGAGCGCTGTGCCGTTGATTACAACCCTCGGTTTTCCAACGGCATTGATAAGGGGCCGACCTGCCGCGTTTCCGAGCACATAGACCTCGCCTCCTTTTGCGCCATACATGAAGGTCTGACCCACATCTCCGTAACACCACGAGTTTCCCTGACTTCATGATCTGCCCGAGCTGATCCTGCGCATTTCCGTGGACATACATTTCGAGACCGTCCATGCCGGACCCGAGATAGTCTCCGGTGGACCCGTAGGCGTCGATGCGCACACCTCTCGTGTCCGGTCCCAACCCGCAACCAGGAAGCGCTGGCCGCGATGGCCGAAACAGATGAACCGCCTCCAGCCGAGTGCGTAGGCCTCTGATATAAGGCGGGCGAAGGAATCATCGCCTTCAGGCGGAAACCTGCCTGCATCCGACAATCAGCACCTTTTCTCTTTCCCCCTGGGCCGCGAAGCGCATGGCGGCTTTCGAAATCGATTCTGCAGCAGGACGACGCGCTACCTGTATCGCTGATTATGGGGATCGCACCTGAAGATCGAATCGATGGTGCTGGATAAGCATCTGGAGCACAGAGCGCCGTCCTCTTGCTTCCGGTGGGATAGCGCCGGTCGAGAAGGAGTGCGAGAAGCGTGATCACCGGACTCCTTCAGTGTCATCCTTTCTCGGCAAGTGCAGCGAGGTGATCGAGGAAGGCAGAGAGACTGCGCATAATCCCATTCAGGAGTCTCACCCTTCAGATCGGTGAAGAGTTCCTCTAAGGTGTTTCCGGAAAGACCCCTTCACGATATCCGCTATGTGGTCTACATCGAAGGTTTGAAACAGGGACAGCTCTGACGCGAGCATCAAGAGGGTGCCGTGTCCGTGGGAACATCGACAGGCCGTCCGAATTTATCCGTGCAGGTGAGAGCCATCTTTCCTGGTGCGAGATTCTCTGACGGTAAAGATGAAAGCCGCCGCCATCGGTGTAACTTCCGCCGCGGGCATTCCAGTAGTGGTCAGCTACGGTGCCGAAGCGCGGGTCTTCCTTTGCGAGGCTTTCGAGTGTTGCGTCAATAGCCTGTTTTTCCGAGCAGATCAGCCCGATCTCCACCTCACCCTTCTGCAGGGCAAAGACCTGCGGCCTGAGCATGGCCGTATCGGTGATGCCGATGAGCTGGAACTGTTTCTTTCTGAACATCGTTCCGGGCGATGATAAAGAACCACGGACCGTCAGGGGAGCCATGGATATGGGCAGTCTGGATCTGCCGGTATATGCGCTGTTTTTCCTCTGGCAGATGATCGAAGTCCATCTCTCCTGTCGGGGCAAGGGCTTCAATGATGTATTCGAGAGGATAGCCGTAGACCCTGTTCATGAGATCGAAAACCTGGACAGAGACCTCCGTATCGGTCAGGAAAAGCGGGTAGACATTCCGTCTGGCGCAGGTAGTCTGATACAGAGTAATAGTTGGCAAAGTCGCCGTTGTGCACGAGAGCCTCATCGAGACCGATGAACGGATGAGCGCCGCCCGGATGCCAGTACGCGGCCCTTGGTAGGATACCGCTGATGGGCTATCCATATGTGGGCATCGAAGTTCTCGAGCTGGTAGTACTGGGCCACCTGTTCTGCATATCCTACGATCTTAGGATCATCATGTTCCTGCCGTGGGAGAGAACAAAGGCCCTTTCTTCACCAAGGCAGCTGTAGAGGCAAGGTTCAACTGATAGGTATTCTGGAAGATGAACTCCTTCCTCTGCCTTATCTGACGGCAGCATCTCAAGGCCGCGATCTTTCTGGAAACGCGCTGAGACCTCCGGCTTTACCCGCACAAAATAGCGTTTTACTGCAGGCGGCTTCACCTCAGGCCCGGGACCTCCCGGTAATCGTCGACAGTACTCCGGCGAATGCCTCATGGGAGAT
>CAWCKM010000036.1:0-21678 GCA_963796125.1 Nitrospirota bacterium | reverse complement strand
AAACGACTTTCATGAGGACAATGTATTATAATTACATTCATTGGCACCCGGAACGCCTGTGTCATGACAAGCAGCGAATATGAGCGTCTATATTGGACTTTGAATGGGGTTTTACAAAAGTGGCTACCCGCAGAATATTTTAAAAGGATACATTAGTAGAAGCGGCGAAAAGTAAAAAATGTCCATACAACCTATAATGACATTCCACAGGCCGTCAAATGACACACTGCTTGTGAATCTCACCGGCGAGTGGAGACTACGTGAAAAATTGCCCGACCCTGAAGAGGTTGAAAAAGAGATCGAAGCGAGCACAGGCATTCAGCGGATTCGCTTCAATACAGAGGCTTTTACTGGATGGGACAGCGGTCTTCTGACTTTCCTCCTTAAGGTAGTCGATTATTGCACGAAGAACAATATTCATGTAGACAAAGATGGATTGCCTGAGGGTGTCCGGCGGCTGCTCGATCTGGCAACTGCAGTTCCTGAGAAAAAGGGCGCCCGCCGGGAGGTGAAGCGTATTTCTTTTCCTGCAAGGATAGGAGAATCATCCATTGTCTTCTGGCAATCGGCAAAAGAGGCGCTGACTTTTATCGGAGAAGCAACAATTGCCTTTGTCAGGATGCTAACTGGTAAAGCCAAGTTCCGTCCTCATGATCTATTCATTACCATCCAGGAAAGTGGTGCACAGGCTTTACCGATTGTTTCACTTATCAGTGTGCTTGTGGGACTGATCCTGGCTTTTGTGGGCGCCATTCAGTTGAGGATGTTCGGAGCGCAGATATATGTTGCGGATATTGTTGGAATAGCAATGGTCCGTGTGATGGGAGCAATTATGACGGGAATCATCATGGCAGGCCGTACAGGGGCAGCATTTGCAGCACAACTCGGGACCATGCAGACGAACGAGGAGATAGATGCACTGAGGACGCTCGGCATTTCACCAATGGAATTTCTCGTTCTGCCCCGGATGCTTGCACTCATGCTCATGATGCCGCTGCTTTGTGTTTATGCTGATCTCATGGGAATTTTGGGAGGTTTTATTGTCGGCGTCGGCATGCTCGATATCACACCCATGCAGTACTATAACCAGACAAAGGCTGCAGTGAGCCTTACCAACCTTTCAATAGGATTGTTCCACAGCGCAGTTTTTGGAGTCCTCGTGGCGCTTTCAGGTTGTCTCAGGGGAATGCAGTGTGGAAGGAGCGCATCAGCAGTGGGAGAAGCGACCACTTCTGCTGTGGTCACCGCAATTGTGAGTATTATCATTGCTACGGCAATTATAACGTTCGCATGCCAGGTGCTCGGTATTTGAGGAAATGATGATGGATAACGAGAAAGCTCCGCAATTAGAAATTGAAGTAAAAGATCTGGACATGGGCTATGGCAGCTTTGTCCTGATGCGTAATCTCAATTTCAGGGTGAACAAGGGGGACATCTTTATCATTATGGGGGGAAGCGGTTGTGGCAAGAGCACCCTGATGAAAATCATGATAGGTCTCAAGGAACCTGCTAAAGGACAGGTCCTATACGGAGGGGTGAGCTTATGGGACATCGATCCCGGTGAAAGAGAAAAGATTATGCGGCGGTTTGGTATCCTTTACCAGAGTGGAGCTCTCTGGAGTTCAATGACGCTCGCAGAGAATGTGGCTCTCCCTCTTGAACAATATACTGATTTGAGTCCCAGCCGGATGAAGGAGATCGTTTCACTGAAATTATCCCTTGTCGGACTTGCTGGCTTTGAGGATTATTACCCTTCCGAGATTAGCGGCGGCATGAGGAAAAGAGCTGGTCTTGCTCGTGCCATGGCACTGGATCCGGAAATATTATTTTTTGATGAGCCTTCTGCCGGCCTTGACCCTGTGAGCGCCCATTTGCTTGACGAGTTGATCCTTCAACTCAGGGACAGTCTCGGCGCAACGGTAGTTGTAGTAACCCATGAACTGGCGAGTATCTTTGCTATTGGGAATAGCTCGGTCTTTCTTGACGCAGAAACAAGGACGATGACTGCCGGCGGACATCCTAAGAAACTTCTTGAGGAATCAACGGATCCGAGGGTGATAAATTTCCTTACTCGCGGTGAGGCAGAGATGAGAACACAATAATGATGGAGAATAGATTTATCAATCGTCATTCTGAATTTATTTCAGAATATTTTTCTTCGGTGCAGGATATTCTGAAACAAGTTCAGGATGACAAACTTTTCAATGTCATTCCCGCGAAAGCGGGAATCCAGAAAACCACTGGATGTCCGCTTACGACCTGCGGGCATGACAGACAAGAGACTTCGATAAATCGAAGAATGTCAATCCATTTTGATCATTAATGATAGCTGGAGTAATTAAGACGGTCCTTAATATGTAGCGATATCTAAACAAGGAGTGTTGATATGAGTAAGCCGGTAAATAAAACTCTCATCGGAATTTTTGTCATAGGTGCTATAGCCCTGGTCATTGCAGGGGTATTGATTTTCGGCTCAGGCAAATTTTTTTCTCCTGCGAAGAAGTTTGTGATGTTTTTTGAGGGTTCTGTGAAAGGACTCAATGTCGGTGCACCGGTTATTTTCAAAGGTGTAAAGGTGGGAGAGGTGGATGATATCCAATTGCGATTTAATCCTAAAGATCTGACTGCTGTCATTCCCGTCTATATTTACATCGATCCAAGGAAATTTACAGTTCCTGAAGAATTCAAGCCGTTCGTGAAAGAAACAGAAAAGAGATATGTGTACATTCAGCCCCTTATAGAAAAAGGTCTCAAGGCCCAGCTTCAGTTGCAGAGTTTTGTTACCGGACAGCTTATGATAAACCTGGATTTTCATCCTGATAAACCCATTAAATTAATCGGACTTGAGGAGAGATATCCTGAGATTCCAACAGTCCCCACTACTATTGAAGAGCTGACAAAAACACTTCAGGATTTAAAACTCGATGAGCTATACAAGAAAATTATGCTTACTGTTGAAGGGATCGAGAAACTTGTCAATTCTCCGGCATTGATGGAAAGTATAAGTTCTGTCGACGAGGCCGCAAAGGACGTCGGCAAACTCGTAAAAAATCTTGATTCACAAGTAGGGCCGTTGGCAGCGGACTTGAAAAGCACGTCAGAAGCTACAAACAGAACCATGATGCAGGTTGAGAAGGCCCTCTCGACCGAAGACGGCATCCCTGCACAGCTTGGCGAAACACTGAAAACTGCTGACAAGGCGTTGAAGCAGGCTGAAAAAACCCTTGCGACAGCTCAAGGCGTTGCTGCAGACAATGGGTATGAACTGAATAGGACTCTTAAGGAACTTTCAGCCTCAGCCAGATCTCTTCGTTTTTTAGCTGATTACCTGGAACGGCATCCTGAGGCATTGCTGAAAGGCAAGTCAGCATCGAAAGGAGAATAAAATGTTAAACAATTTCTATTCCCGCTTTAAAGTATTTTCCATATTTTCACTGGGAGTTTTTTTCCTGTTTGCCTGTGGCACAACAGGACCTTCGAAATTTTATACCTTGAATTCACTGCAGACCTTCGAAAGAGTAGGGCAGGTTGCCTCAGAAGGTAAAAAATTGTCAGTTACAATAGATCCTGTTGAAATTCCCGACTATCTGGATAGACCACAGATCGTGGTCAGAAACGACCATAATGAGATCGCCGTTTCTGAATATGATAGATGGGCCGGTTCTCTGCAGGACGATATTACACGGGTTCTCGCAGAGAATTTATCGGTTGTTCTGAGAGGTAGTCAGGTTTCCATCTTTCCATCAAGACCAGGTTTGCAAAGTGATTACCGCATTAAGGTATATATTACTCGTTTTGATATTATGCCTGATGATACTTTTTCAATGAGAGCGCAATGGACTATCCTTGGCAAGGACGGAGTTATTGCACTTGCGATGCGTGAGTCAAACTTGAGTGAACGCACTGAGGGTCGAAGCTATAGCGATAAGGTTGCCGCCATGAGCCGGACATTAGAAAGTCTGAGCAGAGAAATCGCTTCAGAAATCAAGAAGATGAAAGATTAATAAGTAACGTAAAAAAAACTGCCTATCTTTCACATCGGGTCTAAAGAATCGGCAAATACCTTTCTATCTCATACGGATGAATTCGTATCCGATAGTCGTCCCATTCAACCTTCTTGCTCGTTATGAATTGTTCAAAGATATGATCACCAAGGGTCTCACGCAAGAGTTCACTGTTTTCTGCATATTCTATTGCCCTGTTGAGACTTCCCGGAAGAGTGTCTATATCGTATCTTGTTCTTTCCTCTTCAGAAAGATGGTACACATCCATCTCTATGGGTTCAGGAAGCTGATAACCCTTCTCAACTCCTTTCAGTCCGGCATTCAGCATACAGGCAAAGGCAAGATAAGGATTACACGAGGGATCAGGAGAGCGGAGTTCTATGCGAGTTGCCTTCTCCTTGCCCGGCTTGTAGAGAGGAACCCGAACGAGGGTTGACCTGTTTCTCCTTGCCCAGCAGATATATACGGGCGCTTCATAGCCTGGAACGAGTCTCTTATAAGAATTGACCCATTGGTTTAAAACAAGGGTGATTTCCTTTACATGGGTGAGAAGTCCTGCAATATATTTTTTTGCCATGTCTGAAAGATAGTATTGGTCCTTCGGGTCAAAGAATGCATTCTGATTACCCTTAAATAAAGACTGATGTGTATGCATACCGCTTCCGTTCTGTCCAAATATAGGTTTCGGCATAAAGGTAGCATAATAATTGTATTGTTTGGCAATCTCTTTCACAATGATTCTGTGTGTCATTACGATATCAGCCATGGTTAAGGCATCTTCATATCTCAGATCTATCTCATGCTGGGAATGGGCAACCTCATGGTGGGAATACTCCACTTTTATACCCATGGATTCAAGAGCGAGAATAGTATCCCTGCGAAGGTCTTCGGCAGCATCCAGGGGATAGTCAAAATAACCACCTTCATCGAGGGTGTCTGTACCCCTGTCGGTTTTAAAATAGAAATACTCGAGCTCAGGACCAAGATAAAAGGTAAACCCCTTCTTTTTTGCTTTCTCAAGGTTCAACTTGAGGATGTATCGGGGGTCTCCTTTATAGGGAGAGCCATCCGGTTCATAGATATCGCAGAACATGCGCGCAACTGCTTTTTCTTTTGGTCTCCAGGGAAGGATTGCAAAAGTGGCCGGGTCCGGTCTCGCAATCATGTCACTCTCGTCAATTCTTGCAAAGCCTTTAATGGATGAACCGTCAAACCCCATTCCTTCATCAAAGGCAAATTCAAGTTCATCAACGGGAACAGCAAAACTCTTTAGCTGGCCATGTATGTCACTAAACCAGAGCCTTATAAACTTCACATCATGTTGTTTAACCAGTTCCATTACATCCTTTTTATCGTTTGGTTTTCCCATACTCTTTTTAATAGTTTGTTTTGCCATCTTAACCTCTCCTTTTTTCTTGAAATTCTAATTTCTTAAATCTTATCTGACTAAAGTGGACTAAACAAATACATAATGCCAAGTAAAATCAGGTCATTCCAACTTGTTCGGAATCCATCTTCTTATTTCATTTCAACCGCTCTATAATGAAAGATTCCCGATCAAGCGGGAATGACAATAAATGCTTTCATATATAAATTGGAATAATCATTTCTCAATACACTACAGCTTTGCCGCAGATTCTTTGCATAGGACTTAAAAATTTCACAAATAATATATCATCCTATACGGAAAAATGCCTTATAAAAATTCATTGCTCTTCCAGCATACTCCTCATAAATGTTTTCTGTATCTTTCATTATGGAGTCTATTTCGGGTTTGTCTTTAAACCATTCATAGATCATATCCTTTGTAACTTCTATATGGAACTGAAACCCGTAGACATTGTCGCCATACCGGAAGGCCTGGGTTTTATACAAGTCAGAACGTGCCAATAAAACAGCGCCTATAGGGAGATCGAAGGTATCGCCATGCCAGTGGAAGACCTTGAACTTCCTCCAGAAATCACCGACACGGGGATGAATAGCAAGTTTCCTTATGAGAGGGTCTTTGAGACCATCACCTGTGAGATCGATACTGTGCCATCCTATTTCTTCCTTAGGACCTTGGTAAACTTCTGAACCAAGACAATAGGCAACCATCTGGGCACCGAGACATACTCCAAGGACTTTCATCCTTCTGTTTATTGCTTCCCTGTATGAGACGTGATTCGATCCTGAGGTGAGGGTATCTATCCATTTCATATACTCCCATAGGTCCACCCATAATTACGAGAGTTTCGAAATCTTCAAGAGGTAGCGGTATTTCTCCAGAACCCAGTTCTATAATGGCAAAAGGGATTTCCTCTTTTTTTAGGAAATCCTCCATAGTCCCCGGCCCCTCAGTTACGATATTCTTGATTATTAAAACTGCCACTTTTTATACCCGTTAAGGCGGTATGGGAATATCACGATGTCTTTACTGTTCATAAAACCTCGTGGTGATTGCAAGAATCTTTTGTCTCATATCTTGAATCTGCTTAATGAGATTATCTTTTGATTTTATATCCAGGAATCGTATTATTATATCAACAACTTCAGAATCAATCTTCAACACATCTTCTTCATTGAGCCTCAGAAGTGTGTCAACAGTTCTCAGAAACCTGTGGGCATGCAGCATGCGCTCTCCTGTATCTTTGTCAAAGATACCATAGGTGGTTAACCTTTTGATAGCTGTAACAGTGTTCTGGGTAATTAATTCCGGTATTTTCCAACAGTGTTTTAATTGAAGATATTGGACAAGGAATTCTATTTCTTTAATCCCGCCAGGACCACGTTTAAGGTCATATCCTGATGATTCCTTTGAAATTTCACGCACTATCCTTTTTCTCATATCTTTTATATCGGAACCACTGATCTTTTTTGCCCTTTTCCGAGATGATCTGCTTTCTTAAGTGTTGAAAGGACCTTTAAGAGGTTCTTATCACCAGCTATTATCCGTGCCCTCAGGAGTGACTGTACTTCCCAGATATGAGCTGATTTCATATAATAATTTCTATATCCCTCAATATCATTAACAAGTATTCCCCTTGATCCATCCGGACGCAGACGCATATCAACTTTATATGCAATTCCTCGGGCAGTGTATTCAGAGAGAAATCTGATTAACTTCTTCGGCTAACCTCTCCTCTCCTATCGATATTCCAGGAGATAGTGTAAGTTTCCTGCGCGCTGACAAATATGAGGTCAAGGTCTGAACCTATATTCAGTTCTTTAGCTCCAAGACCGCCGAGCCCTATCACTGCAAACCCCTTCTCTATGTGTAAATGTTTCAGTATTGCGCGTATAATTGTATCTGCAAGCATACTTAAAAGCTGCGAGAATCTATATACATCAATAATTCCCTTCATAACAAGGAAACCAAATTTCAGTTCTTCCATGCACTTAAAATTCCGTATAGCTTCAAGGTTTCTCGGTATAGGTGAGCAGTATTCAAGAAGTCGTTCCTGTAATGATGTAAAGTCCATTCTTATATCGGGATATTCAAAAATGCCCTCAAGGTTTTCAAGGCCGAGAAGCACTCTTGTAAAGTAAGTGCTTGTGGAAAATGTAGTTACAAGTATCTCTCTTGTGTCTTTTCGCTGTAACAGGAGTTCAATATAAGACTCATGAATGCCGACTTTTTCAAAAAATGTAACGATCATGTTTAATGCTCTATCTTTATTTGCAGATTTCAAAATCTCCTCAAAAAAGAGTGGTATCGCTTTCCTCAAGAGGGTTCTTTCCCTCAAAGTCTTTCCAAGAGACATGTGTTCGTACAGGGCCTTTATGTTTTTCAAAGCCAAATCAGGATTTCCGAAGCCTTTAAAAGAGAGATAATCTATCGTTGCACGGTCTGGGAGTTCACCCTCCAAAAATGCCATGACTTCATACTGGGTTTCTGGCCCGCCGAGGAGTGAACTGTACATGTCTCTAACCTTGAGCCTTCTTAATCTGAGCTCCGAAGAAAATTCTTTTTCATCATGAAATTGCATTTTTTTAGAAAGGATATAAAATTCATCAGGACTTGATGGGAGAGAATAGGTCTGAAGGTCATCTTTCATCTGGAGAATATGTTCGAGTTTCCTTAAAAAGGAATAACTTTCTGAGAGTATCTTGGAATCTTCATCAGGTAAAAAGCCTTTTTGTATTAAGCTCTGGAGGATTACTGTCAGTGTACCCTTTCTTAACTCGATTTTTTCTCCTCCGTAAAGTAGTTGAAATGCATGGACAAAGAATTCTATTTCCCTGATACCGCCATAGCCACGTTTTATGTCATTCATATCAGCAATTGTATCTATCTTTCTCTTGAGTCCTTTGATCTCCTCTATGTCATTATAATCAGTTGATCTTTTCCATACGAATGGTTCAATCATCTGCATAAATTTTTCACCGAGTAATTTATCTCCGCCTACAGGCCTGGCACGTATCAAAGCCACTCTCTCCCATGTTCGTCCCCATGACTCGTAATATGAGGCATATGAGTCAAGGGGAAGTGATATCTCTCCTTTTTGTCCGTTTGGTCTCAATCTCAGATCTACCCTGTATGCGATTCCATCCTCTGTCGGGGACTGGAAGTAGACCTGGTAAGAATCTCGGTAAGCCTGCAAAAATACTCGTGGGAATCAATCTTGTTCACCCTGATACCAGACGGACTGAGAATACCGGAAGAAATGCTTCTCTCGTGGAGATATACAGAGTTATGATATCTATATCAGAACTATAATTTAATTCTCCTGCACCAAGCTTTCCAAGTCCTATTATAGAAAATGAATCATCTTTCAGATCACCAAATTTTCTCGTCATTAAAATATATGAAATATCAAGTGCAAGTTCTATGATTGCCTCTGAAAGGATGCTTAATTCTGCCATACATTCATCTAAGTCCGGTTATACCAGAGATATCCTTAAGGTTATTCTCAAGAGATAATCTTTTCTTAATCTTTCTGAGAATTTTCATTGCCTCTGCCTGAGTAGATTGGAGGAGTTTTTACAAGGAATCTTATACTGTCTTCGAGCTTCGAGAGAATAATCTCCTTTCTTATGAGGTCTGTGAAGGTTTTTTAAGTGCGAATGAGAAGCTGGATGGATCTTTAATACTATACTCTGCAAGAAACTGACTATATGAAAATAGTTGGGCTATTTTCTCAATCTGCTGTTCGATGTTCTTCGATAAGCCTGGGCGCACTCTGAAGAAGCCCCTTAAGATTTTTCAAAGCCCTTTCAGGGTCTGGTGTTTCTGAAGATGCTTCTTTTATGAGGGTATCTATGTCCATAAGATTTTTGATATTATAGCGTATACAAAAATTGTTTCATTGAATCAAAGGTCAGCCCTGGAGGTGAGGATCATGAAGATGATTGTGGCAGTAATTAAACATTTCAAACTCGATGATGTAAAAGACAGCCTCACCCAGGCTGGCATACAGGGCATGACTGTTACCGAGGTGAAGGGATTTGGCAGACAAAAAGGTCATATCGAGATTTACAGGGGGACAAGCTATGAAGTGAGGTTCCTGCCAAAGTTGAAGATTGAAGTTGCTGTTTCTGATGAAAGGCTCGAAGAGATTGTTTCAGTTATACAGAAAGCAGCACATACTGGTGAAATTGGTGACGGAAAAATATTTATCTATGATCTTAAGGATGTAGTCAGAATCAGAACAGGAGAGAGAGGAGAAGGGGCGTTATAGTAGCTTCAGACATTGGGAGAAAGTACTAAGGCTCTTAGTAATCCTCCTTCCCTACCCTTAACTTAAGAGGCTAGTGGACTTATTTCTCTGAGAATGATGCTTAAATATCAAAATAGAGAAAGAACTCGTATGGATGAGGTCTGAGCCTGAAAGCATCAACCTCTCTTGTCCTTTTGTAGTTCAGCCACATCTCAATCACATCGTTTGTGAATACATCTCCCTTCCTGAGATAGTCATTGTCTTTTTCAAGGCAGTCGAGCGCATCTTCAAGAGAACCCGGCAGACTCGGAACATTCGCAAGTTCTTCAGGGCCGAGTTCGTAGATATCTTTATCAAGCGGCTCTCCGGGGTCAATCTTGTTCTCTATTCCGTCAAGTCCTGCCATGAGCATGGCAGCAAATGCAAGGTAAGGGTTACATGAGGGATCGGGGAATCTCACTTCGAGCCTCTTTGCCTTCGGGCTTGGTGAATACATGGGAATACGAACTCCTGCTGACCTGTTCCTGCTCGAATAGGCAAGGTTTATAGGAGCCTCATATCCAGGAACGAGTCTCTTGTAAGAGTTCGTTGTCGGAGCAACAAAGGCGGCAAGAGAAGGCGCGTGTTTCAATATTCCACCTGCATAATAAAGAGCAAGTTCGGAGAGTCCTGCATAGCCTTTCCCGGCAAAGAGCGGCTTTCCGCCTTTCCAGAGGCTCTGGTGCGTATGCATGCCCGAGCCATTATCCGCGAAGAGAGGCTTTGGCATGAGCGTTACCGTCTTTCCATATCTTGAAGCGACATTCTTGATGATGTACTTGTAGTACATCAACTGGTCTGCCATCTTTACCAATGGTGCAAACTTCATATCTATCTCTGCCTGTCCTGCTGTTGCAACTTCATGGTGCTGGGCTTCAACAGTAATACCGGCTTTTTCCAGTCTCAAGGACCATTTCTGTGCGGATGTCCTGCAGCTTATCCATGGGCGGAACAGGGAAATATCCTTCCTTATGTCTTGGCTTATATCCGAGATTCGGATTTTCTTCTTTCCCTGAATTCCATATTCCCTCAACTGAGTCAACAAAGTAATATCCGCTGTTGGCAGTCTGGTCAAAACGTACATCATCAAAAATAAAGAATTCCGCCTCTGGTCCGAAGTATGCTGTATCGGCAACATTTGTTGACTTCATATAGGCTTCTGCCTTTTGTGCAACAAAACGAGGATCTCTTGAATACTGTTCCTTTGTGATCGGATCAACAACGTTGCATATCAGGCTAAGTGTAGGATGTTTTGTAAAGGGGTCCATTATTGCTGTTGTCGGATCAGGGATAACCAGCATATCACTCATGTGTATTGCCTGCCAGCCTCTTATTGAAGAACCGTCGAAGCCGAATCCGTGCTCAAATTCATCTTCGGTGAATTCATTCATAGGAACAGAAAAATGTTGCCAGAGTCCTGGAAAATCCATGAACTTCAGATCAACCATTACTGCCTTGTTCTTTTTTGCAAAATCAATTACTTCTTTTGGTGTCATTCATACTACCTCCTTTTCATTTATTCAATAAATAATTTTCTTTATGATATTATTTCTATCTCTTTCTCTATCTGTTTCTCACCTCCCGTTCTAAAAATAAGCAAATCAAAAAGAATACCCGCTTTCACCGTGCTGTGATATATCGAGGCCGCTTACCTCTGATTCTTCATCAATTCTCAATCCGACAGTTTTGTCAAGGACCTTTAATATAATCGCTGTGACACCGAACGAATAGATTGCTGTTATACTGATGGCAATCATCTGAGAGATCAGCAATTGCTGATTGCCAAAGAATAAGCCATTGGTCCCTGCAGGGTTAATAAGTGTTTGGGCAAAAAGTCCTGTGGCAAAGGTTCCTGCTATTCCGCCAACTCCATGCACTCCGAATGCGTCAAGGGAATCATCATATCCAAATTTTGTCTTCATATTTAAAGCTACGTAGCAAACAGCTCCGGCTGCCAGCCCTATAATCAATGCAGACATTGGACCTACAAAGCCGGAAGCAGGGGTTATTGTTGCAAGACCTGCAATAGAACCTGTTGCAGCACCAAACATTGTTGGCTTCCCTCTGTGTAACCACTCAATAATCACCCATATTACTGTTGCTGCTACAGCAGATGTATGGGTAGCAACAAAGGCCATAGTACTCAAGGTCCCGGCTGATAGAGCACTACCTGCGTTGAAACCAAACCATCCAAACCATAAAAGCCCTGCACCGAGCACAGTCATCGGGAGGTTGTGAGGGTACATTGCCTCCTGTAAGTAACCTTTTCTCTTACCAAGCATGAGTGCTGCAGCGAGGGCTGATATTCCTGATATGAGGTGAACGACAATACCGCCTGCAAAATCCAGTGTGCCCATTGTTTTAAGCCATCCACCAACACCCCATACCCAGTGGGCCACCGGGTCATAGACGAGTGTTGACCATAATAAGGTGAACAAAAAGTATGATGAGAACTTCATTCTTTCTGCGAAAGCACCTGTGATCAATGCAGGTGTTATCACAGCGAACATAGCCTGATACATCATAAACGCAATATGGGGAATTGTCGGAGCATAATCAGGATTAGGATCAACTCCAACACCTTTTAAGCCTATCCAGTCGAGATTCCCGATTATCCCATGTACATCCGGACCGAAGGCAAGGCTGTAACCGATCAGAATCCACTGAACGCTGACAAGTGAAATCGCAAAGAAGTTTTGCATGATCGTTCCGAGCACATTTTTCCCTCTTACCATTCCGCCGTAAAAGAGTGCAAGGCCAGGAGTCATTAACATTACCAGTGCAGTGGAAACCAACATCCATGCGGTGTCGCCTGAATCAATTTTTGAAGATGTGACTGTTGGAGCTTCCCCGGTTTGAGAAGGTTGCACTTCACCAGATACAACTCCTGTTAAACAAAGGAATACGATAATGAGTAAAAAGCCGACTAATCTTCTCATGCTTCCTCCTTTATAGACCTCTTGTTAGCATACTTACCTAAAAGCATGCCAAGATGCAACTATTTGATTATTCAGACATTTTTAATAAGGGATGTCGCTGAAGTCCTACAATTTCGTAAGAGTATGTACGGGCTATAGGCATGTGAAGGTTGGTTTAGGCAGATATATCAGTATCCAACAAGAGATCAAGCAGGGGAAATGAAAATCCTACAATTTTGTATATCCTACAATTTTGTCTGAGAACTATGAACTATCTCTATCGGGGAGTCATTGTCCATATGCAACCTCCCGGTATGTTTACCACAATCCAGAGGCAATAAGACGTGAACACTTCGCTATCCTGGGTGGCATTCCGAAGGATCGCTTCGAGCCTGGCAATCTCACATTAGGTAGTTGCGACATAGCTTCGCTTGCGCTCAGAACCAATACATATTCTTCATTAGATAATTCAGCCAAACTATATTGCTGTTTCGCCTTTTTCCCCGGTTCTTATTCTTATAACGTCCTCAAGGGAATAGATGAATATCTTTCCATCACCGATATTTCCAGTTCTTGCTTTCTCAATAATGGTTGACACCACTTTATCTATGATGGCATCAGGGACAACGACCTCTATCTTCACTTTCGGTAAAAAATTTACCTCATATTCTGTTCCGCGATAAACCTCAACATGCCCTTTCTGTCTTCCAAAGCCCTTCACTTCTGTAACGGTCATCCCGTTTACGCCGATCAAATGCAATCCGCTTTTCACCTCATCGAGTTTGAAGGGTTTTATTATTGCCTCAACCTTTTTCATGATTCCTCCTTTTTTTTAGTTGTTAGTGAATGGTGAATAGTTGTTATTCAAATCTTCACTGATCACTATTCACTGCTTAACAATTCACGGTTCACTGTTTAAAAACCATATGCCCTCTCTCCGTGCTGGCTTTCATCAAGTCCTGTAATTTCATGCTCTGCCTCGACTCTGAGCCCAACAAATACCTTGAGGAGCATGAAGATAACGAAGGTAACTGTAGCACTATAAACCATAGTTACACCAACAGCTATGAACTGGGTCAAGAGCTGGCCAGGATTTCCAAACAGAAGGCCTTTACCAAGCTCATTAACACGCTGGATCTGCAAAGATACCGGTCAGAATGGCCCCTAACATTCCGCCGACCCCATGAATTCCAAAGGCATCAAGTGAATCGTCATAGCCAAGTTTTGCTTTGATGCCCGCGACCGCAACATAGGGAATCATACCAGCAAGGATTCCTATAATAATCGCACCTTTGATATTTACAAATCCTGCAGCAGGAGTTATAGCCACAAGTCCTGCAACTGCACCTGAAGCAAGACCTAAAACAGTAGGTTTCTTTGTATGCATCCATTCAGTGAACATCCACGATATTGCAGCGAGGGCAGCTGCTGTGTTCGTATTGATAAAAGCTGCTCCTGCAAGTCCGTTTGCAGCCAATGCTGATCCTGCATTAAATCCAAACCATCCAAACCACAGAAGACCTGCACCGGTTACAACGAGGGTCAGATTACTGGGCTTGAGCGCTACTTCATGTCTTTTGCCAAGAACTAATGCACCCACAAGAGCAGCAACACCTGCATTGACATGCACAACTGTTCCACCCGCAAAGTCAAGTGCACCAAGTTTTGCAAGGAAACCACCGCCCCAGACCCAGTGGGCGACAGGCACATAGACAAGGGTCATCCACAGGATTGAGAAGAGTACCCATGCTGAGAATTTCATCCTCTCAATATAGGCGCCGCTGGCAAGGGCAACTGTTATTGCTGCAAAAGTCATCTGATAGACCACATATACATACTCCGGGATTGTCTTTGCCAGGTCATTAATGCTGTTGGTACCGACACCCGAGAGAAGCAGTTTTTCAGCGCTTCCGATAATGCCTCCGATATCAGTTCCAAAGGTAAATGAGAATCCGTAAAGGACCCACAGGAAACTCACAATGCAATATGTTACAAAGGACATTGCCATGGTATTGAGACTATCTTTCCGTTTTGCCAGACCGCCGTAAAACAGGGCCAGGCCTGGAAGGGTCATGAGCATGACAAATGCAGTGGCAACAATCATCCATGCTGTATCCCCAGTGTCTATCTTTGGCGGTGCTGAAGTGATGGATATTTCTGCAGAAGAGCCAACCTGCGGTTCTTCTGCGCAAAGTAATCCCAGCACAACTGAATAAACTAATCAGTAATAATAAACTTATCAATCTTTCATGTTTGCCTCCATTTTAAAAATTCTGCTTAAAAGCTGAGAGTTACGTTAATGCCGCCGTAAAGAATATCCTTATCCCCATCATCGCTGACACCTTTTATTGCCTCTTCTGCATCATCACTCAACGGGAATGAATAAGCCACTTTGGGTGTAATACTGATCGCTTTTGTGATAGGGATACTCAAACCTGCCGATAGCTCACCATTATAGAAATTGCTGAAATCATTACCATCTTCATCAAAACCCATAACTTTATTGTTGATGTTATAACTTGCAGAAGCACCCAACTTGAGATTGGTTCCCTTGAATACCTCAAAGGAGTGACTTATTGCAGCTATGACGAATGCGCCATTCCCCTCATCATAGTCATAGTAAATGGTCAGCGTAGGGTTCAGTAATGTGCTGTATGATGTGGAAAGGTAAACCTCCTGCGTGTCATTTGCTCCGGTAAAAGCATAATAGATATAACCTGCACTGAAATTCCATTTCTCCACTGAAAAGCTGTAGTTTAATGTCAGGTCTGTTTCAGAAAATTCTCCATGTCCATCACCTTCATCAATCTTTGAATCAGAATCATAATTGGCCCAGATATTGGCGCAAAAACTTCCATACGTAATCCCAACCGAAGGTTGAATCACCCAGCTATTCGTTAGTTTCTGACCTCTCCATACATAGTTGCTCATCACATCAACTGAAGCATTGCCTGAAACCTTGGGTTCTGCTGCAAAGATACTGCCCGCGAAGACCATGTTCAGCAAAATCATCAAAACTACTATTGAAATTTTTAAAGTTTTCATATCTCCTCCTTCTTATTCAATGCTCTACTCTTTTCAATGTCAGCTACCTTTTTCTAATAATTTCATCCGATGCATCTGCTCTTTATATATCTAAAACCATGCCAGATGAAAGATATTGATTTTTAAGGATTTCTATTAGGAGGCAGTATTACAATTTTGTAGCTTCAACAATTTTGTAGGACAACAGAGAAGACATAAAGCATCTCTCTCCGATAAATGTAGCTGCAGGCTTCAGCCTGCGGAGGATAAAGGTGAAGGGTAAGGAGATGCTTACTACTTATGCTTTTGGCCTATTGCGTTTCAAATCCTTTAGGTTATAATTACTAAGAAGTTCTTAAGTAAGGGCATGTTATTCCTGCTTACCGAAAATCTTTTTTGGAAGGAGGTATTTGCTATGGCAACGATTTGTAAAGCATTAATAATTATTTTTTTCGTAGCAGTGTTTTCAGTATTGTCTCAGGGAGCTGCTCTGTCTCAAACGATTCCCTTCGAAACAATCGACAAGGGTGAATATTCTTATTACAGGGGCAATGACCCGGATTTCTCAGGCGCTGAGATGGTGATCAGGGACTGGAAAACATGGGCGTGGTTCTGGGGAAAACATACCGGAGGGATTCGAACGTTACTTCCTTTACCAAAAGTTGACTTCCGGACAGAAATGGTTGTTGCTGTAATCCTTGGATACCAAGCGTCCGGCGGAAGGCCGGATATAGAGATAAGTTCTATCGGGGCAATTTTTGGCTATAATGTATTTCCTATAAAGGCTGTAAGAGTTTTTGTGAAAGAAAACAGAACCCCGGGGCCTCTTGATGTCATAACGAATGTAATAACGAATCCTTACCACATTGTTAAGGTAGCAAAAAGCAATTCGGTTATCTTTGATCATAGACCCTCAGAAAAAACCTGCTCTAATAATTCACAATGTGCTGCAGATGAATTCTGCAAGAAGAATATTGGAGATTGTGATGGGAAAGGTGTTTGTGAAACTAAGCCTGTTGTCTGTCCGGAGTTGTATGCTCCTGTTTGTGGTTGTGATGGAAAGACATATGGGAATGAATGTGAAGCTGCTGCTGCAGGGGTTTCTATACTCAGTCGGGGAGAGTGTACTGTTGTGTCAGAGTGTATGGAGAATTGGGAATGCGGGGTGAAATGGTTCTGTCTTTTCCCTGAAGGGAAATGTTCTGGTCCCGGCACGTGTATGCAAAAGCCAGATGCCTGTCCTTTGTATTATGGCCCGGTATGTGGTTGCGACATGAATACATATGGAAATCAATGTGAAGCCTATGGAAATGGCGTTTCGATTTTATATACGGGAGAGTGTAAGTAGACTAAAAAAAAGTGTGGTGGTATCAAGCCACAGTAAATAGTAAATAAAGAGAGAAGAGTGACAGCGAAATTAAAATAAAGTCATCGTTGTTTAGACATATAATAAAAGTTTTTTGATTGCTGTTTTACGCTCCACCTGAGTCAGGTATTCCCTGAAAATCTGCTATAATCTTCATAGACCATCCAGAAAAGGAGGTATTTTTTATGGAAGACAAAGAGATTTTTGATCGGATTTCTTCAGACCCTGATATATTGCACGGCAAACCATGTATTAAGGGCACGAGAATTCCTGTGTACTTGATTGTCTCACTTATAGCTGAAGGAGTCTCTGTAGAAGAAATAATCCAGGACTACCCTTCCCTTACTCCTGAGGATATTAAGGCAGCAGTCAAATATGCGTCTAAGTTGTGTGAGTATGAGGCGTATGCTGTATGACCATAAAATTTCTGCTGGATGAGAACATCCCATATGCACTCATCGATTTCCTCGAAAAACGAGGTTTTTCGGTTGAACATCTAAAGAAGCTGCAAATGGGCGGGATAAAGAATGGCGAGGTTTATAAAATTGCTGAGAAAAGAAAGATGTGGATCATTACCAGAGATGCAGATTTCCGGAACTATTACAGATTCAGTTCTCATGATATTTCTGGGATCATCTTGATAAAGTTAACACTAACAAAAACCAATTATTTGTTGAAAGCTATGGAAAAGTTTCTTGCTAAGTATCAAGATAAATTATTAGAGAAACATCTTATAATTGTGGAAGACGAGATAATAAGGATTTACTAAGGGCAAATGTTTAAATGTGGTGTGATGACCTTTATCTAAAGGAAATTTTTCAAACAGTCTGAGACGGCATGATCGCATATTTCTTCATCTTGTAACCGATCTGCCTTGAAGTAATACCGAGTATGCGTGCTGCTTTTGCCTGAATCCAGCCTGTCTCTTCGAGGGCATGAAGAATACTTGATCTTTCCATTTCTTCGATCCCTGAACTGAGAGATTCCTTGTGCAGGATATCTCTCGATGAATGTGCCTTCAGGTTTATGGGCAGATCAACGGGTTCAATAACGTTTCCATTTGACATTACAACCAGTCTCTCAACGGTATTTTCGAGCTCCCTGACATTGCCCGGCCAGTTGTATCCCGCAAGTATTTTCAGTGCCTTCGGCGATATTGATACATTCTTCATGTTTTCTTCATTGAAGCGATTCAGGAAGTGTTCCGCGAGAGGAAGGATATCCTCTTTTTTTTCTCTGAGGGCCGGCATAAAGATCGGTACCACATTCAGTCTGTAATATAAATCTTCCCTGAACTTCCCTTTTGATACAAGTTCCTCAAGGTTCCTGCTCGTTGCAGCAATAAGTCTGACATCGACCTTGATTGTTCTCTCTCCTCCAACGCGCTCAAATTCTTTCTCCTGAAGCACCCGTAATATCTTTGGCTGAAGAGTGATGGGCAGGTCTCCAATTTCATCAAGGAGTATTGTACCGCCGTTTGCAAGTTCAAACCTCCCCTTTCTCGCAACAATGGCGCCGGTGAATGCCCCTTTCTCATGCCCGAAAAGTTCTGACTCCAGGAGTCCCTCGGGAATGGAGGCACAGTTGAATTTGATAAAGGGTCCTTTCGAACGCGGGCTCATATAGTGAACAGCTTTTGCTATCAATTCTTTTCCTGTACCGCTCTCTCCGTACAAAAGAACTGTTGCCTTTGAATCGGCAACACGGTAAACAGACTCAAACACCTCCTGCATTTTGTCTGAATTGCCGATGATGTTCGGAAGGCTGTACTTTCCTCTCAGTTCGAGTCTCAGGTGTTCACGTTCCTGTTCTGATTCCCTGTAATGCTTCCAGAGAATCACATACTGTGCAATGATGGATGCAACAATTTCCAAAACCCTGACATCTTCATCAATCAGGATGCCCTTATCCCGGAAAATCTTGTCAGCGCTCAAAACACCTATGGATTCTCCTTTAAACTTAATCGGAACACAGAGGAAGGAAATCCCGCTCCTGCTCATTCTGGATCCTGTCTTATTGAGGAACAGTGGTTCTTCTCCGACATCCGGGATAATCATGGGAGAGCCCCTCTCTAAAACCCTGCCTACAATGCCTTCACCTATCTTGTATTTTCCCTTTTCTATCTGGTCCTTTGTGAGGCCGTGAGCAGCAACGATCCGGAGTTCTTTTGTATTTTGGTCAAGGAGGAAAACAGAACCTCTTTCCATCTCAAGAAACTCTCCCAGGACATGCATTGTCCGGAAAAGGTTTTTATCGAGATCGAATGAGGAATTTAAAACCTTGCTCACTTCGAGAAGGGCTGAAAGGATTCTATTTTCCCTTACCAGTGATTCTTTCATATAATTCTTCTTACCTCATAATCATCAAACTTGTTTATATCCTGTGACTTGCCACGGAGCTCCTTAATCCGCTTCCACCCACTCTTCGTTTATGGCAAGGGTACTTGCCGATAGGACGGAGAGCTTTACAGCGCCAATGGTGCGATACACCTCTTCGGGCTTTCGTTTTACACCGTCCACAGTGAGCAGGTCATCGATAGTGATGCCGAAGAGGCGCTCATTCTCCTTCAGATAGGGAAGTATCAAAGACCAGTCCCTATTAGTGAAAGGAAAGATCTGTCCGCCGTTCAGTTGCTCAGGCACGATGTGATTACGGGGATCACGGATGAAAAGCGCTCCTCCAGATGCGAGGGAAAAGAGGTTGGATCCCGGATAGGGTATCTCCTGGGGTATCACATGCCCGTCTCTATCAAAGGTCAGGCCGTTCAGGATGACGAACCCGCCTCCGTTGTAAGGATTGCCCGCCATAAAGGACTCGGCAAGATAGTCGAGCGCTGTGCCGTTGATTACGACTCTCGGTTTTCCCACGGCATTTATAAGGGGCCTACCTGCCGCATTTCCGAGAATATAGACCTCTCCTCCTTTTGCTCCATACATGAAGGTCTGACCTACATCCCCGAACACAACGAGTTTACCTGACTTCATGATCTGCCCAAGCTGATCCTGCGCATTTCCATGGACATACATTTCGAGACCGTCCATTCCGGACCCCAGATAGTCTCCGGTTGATCCATAGGCGTCGATGTGCACACCTTTCGTGTCCGGGCCCAGCCCACAACCCAGAAAGCGCTGGCCACGATGGCCGAAACAGATGAAGCGCCTCCAGCCGTGTGCGTATGCTTTTGATATAAGACGGGCGAACGAATCATCACCTTCAGGCGGAAACCTGCCTGCATCCGAAATCAGCACCTGTTCTCTTTTTCCTGGTCCGCGAAGGGCATGGCGGCTTTCGAAATCGATTCTGATGAAAGGGGATGCGCTACCTGAATCGTTGATTACGGGGATCGCGTTGAAGATGGAATTGATGGTGTTGGCAAGCATCTGGAGCACAGAACGCCGCCTCTTGTTTCCGGTGGGATAGCGCCGGTCGAGAAAAAGCGTGAGAAGCCCGATCACCGGACCTTTCAGTGTATCTGTCTCGGCAAGTGCAGCGAGGTGATGAAGGAACGCAGAGAGACTTGCATAATCCCATTCAGCGATCTCACCCTTCAGATCGGTGAAGAGTTCCTCTATGGTGTTTCCGGAAAGACCCCTGACAATATCAGCAATGTGGTTAACATGAAGGTTTGGAACAAGGGACACCTCTGAGCAGAAATCAAAAGGTGCCGTATCTGTTGGAACATCGACAGTTCTTCCGAATTTATCCGCGCAGGTAAGAGACATTTTTCCTGGTGCAGATTCTCTGACGGTAAAGATAAAAGAGCCGCCGTCAGTATAACTTCCTCCGCGGGCGTTCCAGTAGTGGTCGGCTATGGTGCCGAAGCGAGAGTCTTCTTTTGCAAGGTTTTCGAGTGTTGCGTCAATAGCCTGTTTTTCCGAGCAGATCAGCCCGATCTCCACGTCGCCCTTCTGCAGGGCAAAGACCTGAGGCCTGAGCATGGACGTATCGGTGATGCCGATAAGCTGGTACTGTTTCTTTTGAACATCGTTCCGGGCGATGATGAAGAACCACGGACCATCGGGGGATCCATGGATGTGAGCAGCCTGGATATGACGGTAGATGCGCTGTTTTTCCTCCGGCAGATGATCGAAATCCATCTCTGCTGTCGGAGCGAGCGCTTCGATAATGTATTCGAGAGGATAGCCGTATACCCTGTTCAGGAGATCGAACACCTGGACCGAAACCTCCGTATCAGTGAGAAACAGGGGATAGATATTCCTCTGCTTCAGGTATTCGGAGACAGAATAATAGTTGGCAAAGTCCCCGTTGTGCACAAGAGCCTCATCAAGACCGATAAAGGGGTGCGCGCCTCCTGGATGCCACACGCGGCCCTTGGTGGGATAGCGCTGGTGGGCTATCCAGATGTGGGCGTCGAAGTTTCCAGCTTGTAGTACTTGGCCACCTGCTCTGCATATCCCACGATCTTCAGGATCATCATGTTGCGGCCGTGGGAAAGGACGAAGGCTTTCTTTCCCCTAAGGCACTGTAAAGGGAAAGATTCAATTGATAGGTGTTCTGGTAGACAAACTCCTTCTCTGCCTCGGCTGTCGACAACATCTCAAGGCCGCGATCTTTCCGGAAATGGGTAAGGACTTCCGGTTTTACCCCCGCACAAAATAGCGTTTTACAGCGAGAGGCTTTACCTCGAGCCCCGGGATGTCCCGTAATCGTCGACAGTATCGGCGAAT
>CAWCKM010000035.1:0-57941 GCA_963796125.1 Nitrospirota bacterium | reverse complement strand
CTTCTATTGCTATACCCACTTCCTTCCATGCCTCCGTTCGCATTCGACAGTATCTGCAGACTACTTCGAAAACTCACTGTCCCTCCCTTTTGCGGAGAAAATTCTCTTATCCGGAGATTGATATGAGTCAGCTTGATCATCTGTGGAGAAGAATCAAAGGAAAGTTCCAACTCACCTTCTTGAACCGTTAAGAGATGGACAGGAGGAAGTTTCTTAATGAAAGATAGATCCAGCTTTTTTTTCTTTTCCAGCCGGAAGATAAGCTTCGGCTGTGTCAGAGTGATGTTTTCTATCTCTCCCTTCAAAGGCATTCTGATTTTTCCATCAAAACTTACGTGCCGGCTATGAAAAGACAAACCTCTGTCTTTTATTCTTGTTATATCCAGATCTGAGATTTCTGCCTTTAATCCGGGCGCGAATAAGAGGTTTTGCACACTTATTTTATAGCCAAGCGTATTAGCCAGGACTGAGCTCAATCTGTTGACAAAGGCAGGAGTTTGGATAAGAAGGAAGAGAAGTAACAGGAAAATCAAGCATATTACAGGTAGACAAAAAGAACAATGAATTTTCTTTTGATCATTTTATATGGGATTATATCATAGGAGTGTTTTGGTTTTTCCAAAAGAACAGATGATGGATTGATTAAGTAGAAGAGTTAGGCCATGTGGGAGCGTTATATTCAGAAAATTGAAAATTTCTTAGATGTCGATCCCATTAACTTCTTCATCAAAGAAACCCTGTGAGAAACTTTTGTCGAGAGCGTAGTGCACCTACAAGCAGAGACTTACAAGAGTTCTGAAGTCTTATCGATTTCCTTTTCTATTACACATTTAGGAATTATCATGGACTTCATAAAGATAGAATGTGGATTTATTGAAGCACCCGAAGACGGTCCCGTATGGGGCCGCTTGGGTGCTGTTATACAGGCTACTTAAATATCTTGCAGCGGCGAGCCTAAAAATAATCAATGCTAATTAACTCAACCCTAACAGTCTTTCCCTTAAGTTCTTTAATGAGCACCAGTCCAACGTAAAGGAGCGTAATACTTATGCTCTATTACGCCTGGATTTAATGCCGTCCACTCCTTGGTTTTCAGACAGTTCTCGTAGGGCGGCTCTCCATCTTCCAAATCAACTTTTGCATTGAGCCTCAGGACCTTGGCCATATCCTGTGCTTCCTCGGCATATTCCTGTTGGTAACAGACCCCGAAGCTTTGGTTCAGGAGCCAAGATAAGATACCCCGGCAGGGCTCCACCTTCTCCCGCCATCCAAGAACCTGTGGTGTCTATGCACTCGGGACTCTCACAATCATCATCGCATAGGCACTCTTTTGTGTCTTCTCCGAAATACCAGATATTGCCTTCATCGTCCTGTGCGTACCAGTCATAAGTTTCTTCGGTGACTACCCCGTCAACCTCCTCAACGTCGTAAACCACGATGCAGTCAACGCCGATAATTTCTTTTGTTTGATATGTGACAGTTATCGTGTTTATAACTTTATCCTCATTTGGCCTGGGTTCATACACAAAGATCGCCCCGGGTTCAAGTGGGAAATATGGGTTGTCTATAATCAGGGGATTGTGGAAATTGTCAGAGTCGAATTGTGAAGTGCTACAAGGGTCCGCGTATACAACCCCAATCGAGAAGGTCATGAGCATTACGAAAAAAATGCCAAACGTTAAACAGACACAATGCTTTCTTTGTCATTACAATCGATTTTTCCTTAACCTTTGCTGGAAACATAATTACCTCCTTTTGATATGGTTTAGAATTTCTCGGCAGATAAGCCGTTCCCTTCTCAAAAAACTGTTGCTGTTCCGTCTTCTCCTTGTGGCGGGTTTTCTGCGTTATCGAGATTCCCCTTCTCTTAGTCTCTTCCTCCTAAATATTAATAGGGAATATTCGATTTGTAAAGATAACTTAGGTTTTAATTCTTATACAACTTTAGTTACCTTTGCGCAGAGTGCGAGCAACAGAACAAAAGCGACTCCCAGCGATTTACTCTTGAAATCATCACTCCAATAAGGTTTGGCATGATGCAATGTTACAGGAAGTACCAAATGGACGACATCAAACCTCGCAAGGAGTTGAGTTCTATGTGTACTCCTCTTAAAAAGCATAATAAATACGGGGACTGGCCAAGTTCTGCTAAAGCTTGCCTTCCCTGTAAAACAATGACCTATGGATAACCACATTTCAGGGGTTGTGGGCGGGTAAATGGTAGCCTAAGTTACCTATCTGTTACGTATTTTCAAAGGCATATCTTCTTTAAAAAGCACAACCTCTTCTTTTTTTGCCACCTTTATCATTGCCTCTGTGAATCCCTTTCTGCTGAAGAGACAGGAACTTCAACATAGCGTTCACGTGACATTCCTGCACCGTAAGCTATGGCAGCTCGGATATCCTCTTCCGTCAGTTGAGGATATTCCTCAACTATTTCCTTCATTGTCATTCCGCTGGCGAGAAAATCAAGGATGAGAGAAACCCAAATTCTGGTACCACGAATACAGGGTTTTCCAAAGCAAACATTGGGATCAACGGAGATACGATCGAGAAGCGAATGCGCCATAATGAACCTCCTAAAGGCATCTCTTTAGATAAAGTATATCATAAATTATTTTTTAAAAGATCGTGAAGAACCCTGCGGCAGAGACCGCAGGGCGTCAAAATTAAAAATCTATCCCCTCCCTTGAGGGGAGGGGATTAAGGGGAGGGTGTTGAAAATGTTTTCCATTAATCCACCCTCTCCCTAACCCTCCCCCCTCAAGGGGGAGGGAACTATAAGGATTACAGATTGAAAACAGACATGTCGACCGCAAGACCACTAGGGTGTTACATACTATTGCGGAAAGCGATCCCAACTCTCCGGTTGTGCCGAAAAACCGCGTACTAAGAATCTCTGTGTTGCACCGGACTCCTTAATCCTTGACCCCTTGAATCCTAAAATTGCTATAATGGTCATTGTATGATATTTAATCCTTCAAGAATCTTAAAAGCTGTTTAAGATCTTTAATTCTGTCATTCTGGCTCGTCCAGAATCTTTCTTCGCTTACAGAAGGATTCTCCTGCGATCCGAGGCGACCCGACAAGCGGAAGAAAATGACAACTACTGGAACGAGTTAGGCTATGAATAAGAGGAGGTAATGGTATGGGGGAAAAAGTTATCATTTATGGCAAGGCCGGCTGACCATTCACTGAGAAGGCCAGGTCGGCCTACGGAGAACAGGCTGAATATTTCGATGTCAGAGCAGATAGCTCAAAATTGGAGGAAATGCTCAAACACTCAGACGGTGTACGGAAGGTTCCGGTCATCATTGAGGGTGGAAGAATAACTATTGGATACGCTGGTGGCTCCTGAGGAATTTGATAACCGATTGGTAATCGGTGTGTTATAAATAGGGTTCAAGGAGTCGAGGGAACAAGGATTCCAGTGAAATGCATAAGAAAACAAATACTTAAATCCTAGTGATAACTATTGAACAATGATATCCATTGCGTCTGTCATTAGCGAAGGTCGTGTTTCAGACCTGTAGCATATCTGCTTCAGAGACTGTGCGAATTGCGGAGTTTGTTCTGAACATAGTGAAGAATCTCGCACTCAGTTTGCTTGGCTGCCAGATCTCGCGACTTCACTCGCAATGACAATTCTTATAGCTGGATTCTGGGAAAGTACTTGAATACATAAACCCCCGAACCCTGTTTATTAATTAACATGAATATTAAATTAACAACTGGCAGAACTATACAGATCCTTGAAAAAGAGAGCATACTCCAGGCATTAAAGAGGAACGGCATTTACCTTGTTGCATCATGTGGAGGCAAAGGGATTTGTGGTAAATGTCGTGTCAGACTCCTCGAAGGGAAAAACAGGATTGTCTCTGCAGGCAAGCTTGAGCCACGCGAGGTTGAGGCCGGGATTACCCTCGCATGCCAGACCTTTCCGGAAGGTGATACCTTCATTGATATTCCCAAAGAATCAAAACTTATCATCGGAGACAAGATAGCACTATCAAAGTCGGGAGACCTCATAGAACTGCTGCATTCTCTCGGTGCCGAGATATCTCCTATCGTGAGACAGATTACCCTGAGCCTTCCTCCTCCTTCTATCCAGGACAATATCAGTGACCTCGAAAGACTGAAAAGGTCTTTAGAGGAAAGAGACCTCATTGGTATGCGGTTCAGCTACGATTTCGTTTCATCCCTTTCACACATACTCAGATCTGCCGATTGGAAAATAACTCTCGGATATACCATTGCCCATGATATTGTATATATCTCGCCTGCTGATGTGGAAAAAGGCAGATATGGACTGGCTGTAGATATAGGAACAACTACTGTTGTTGTCTATCTGGTGGATATCACAGATGGGAAACTCATAGATGTAGGCTCAACCTACAATTCCCAGATAAAGTATGGTGATGATGTTATCATACGCATCATACATGCAACAGAAAGCGGAGGACTTCATGAACTCAGAGAAGCCGTTGTTTCTGATATAAATGGCCTCTTAAACCCCTTATTAGAACGCCACAACCTGGACCGGGAGGATGTTGAATCGGTTGTGGTAGCAGGCAATACGACCATGACCCACATCTTCTGGGGACTCAACCCCGGTACTATCAGAGAAGAACCGTATATTCCAACAGTAAATTTCTTCCCCCGGTGGAGGGCAGAAATTGCAGGGATCGAAACCAATTCCAAAGCTCCGGTACATACCTTGCCCTGTGTTGCAAGCTATGTAGGGGGCGACATTGTTGCAGGAGTGCTTGCCACCCGGATGCACAGAACAAGTGAGATAGCCCTCTTCATGGACATAGGCACAAACGGAGAGATTGTGGTAGGAAACAGCGAATGGCTTGTGACTGCTGCTTGTTCTGCAGGACCATGTTTTGAAGGAAGCGGCATAAAGCATGGTATGAGGGCAACAGAGGGTGCTGTAGAGTCAGTAAAAATTGATCCTGAAACCTTCGAGCCCACACTTGGGGTCATAGGCAGTACAACACCAATAGGCATATGCGGCTCAGGCATGATTGATGCGATATCAGAGATGTTTTTAAGAGGTATCATAGACAGAAAGGGGAAATTCGTTAAAGGACTCAAGACAGACAGGATAAAGGAAGGCTTTGAAGGGTTAGAGTTCATTTTTTCCAAAGACAAAAACAGGGAAGTAGTCCTCACAGAGGTTGATATAGAAAATATTTTAAGGGCAAAAGCCGCAATGTATGCTGGTGTTTCTCTCCTTTTGAAAGAGGTTGGTTTGGAACCGGATGCAATAGAACGGGTTTATATAGCAGGTGGGTTTGGTAACTATATTGATGTTGACAAGGCTATTATCTTAGGGATGTTACCCGATCTTCCAAGGGAAAGGTTTTCATTCCTGGGGAATACTTCAATCACGGGAGCATACCTTTGTCTTCTCTCGAAGGATCTCCGGCAAGAAGCAGGAATCATTGCTTCAAAAATGACCTACATGGAACTCTCCATATCCAGAAATTTTATGGATGAATATATGTCCGCCCTCTTTTTGCCCCACACACATTTAAGGCTGTTCCCCACAGTGAAAAAACTGCTCGCAGAAAAATAGGAAATGAGAAATAAGAAAAGTGTCATTGTGAGCGAAGCGAAGCAATCTCATCTTTTCCAATAAGATTGCCACGGTCGAAACGACCTCGCAATGACAGACAAACCAACCATTTGCTATTGTTATTAAGGGTCTCATAATTGGATAGCTATTATTCTAAAAATCTCCCCTCACCCCTCTTTGCCAAAGAGGGGCTATATTCCTCCCTTTGGAAAAGGGAGGTTAGGAGGGATTTTATAAATCAATGTTGTCTAATTTTAATGTACCGGTCCCGAAGACAGGAGCATTTCTATCTCCTGCTTGATTACCGAAATAGGGATGCTTCCCTGTATCTTGATTACCCCGTTTATCAATACTACAGGAGTATTGATGACTCCTAACATTAAGAGCTCCCGTATCTCTTCGAACTCTCCTTCTCCATCCATGAACAGATCCTTGTATTCTATACAGACGACAGAGGGATAGAAATAATTCATCTCATTCTTCAGTTCCTCGACAAGTTGTCTGTTACTCATGGAAGATTCCAATTCTTCTCCGCTGAGAAGTATTTCTTCCAATGGATTATCAAGTATCTGGATATGTACCCGTTGAAGCATTCCTTGTATCCTTTTTAGCAGGTCTTTGAAAGTAGTCTGTTCTGAATATTATGCAAACCCGTGACCAGCATGTTATCAATAAGTCTTGTATTCCCGATTTTCAATGCAATGGCAAGAAGAATATCACCATTTATTTCTGACATCTCTACCATGGTCTCCGGATTGTATACCCCTGCATAATCGACGGATGATATACCGGGGACATTCAGGATCCGTTCCTGCATGAACCCTTTGATGAATATACCATCAACTATACCCGACTTTACTAAATCCGAAGCCTCTTTCAGACATTCATATATGACCGTTGCTGCTTTTCGCTGTTCTTCACTAAGATATGCGTTTCTTGAACTCATTGCAAGTCCGTCTTGTTCCCTTACTGTCGGACATACGACAACATCGACGCCAATGTCAAGGTCTCTTACAAGCTGCTTTATAATAACACTTTGCTGGAAATCCTTCTGGCCAAAATACACTCTTGTTGGTTTTACGATATTCAGGAGTTTTGTTACGACTGTTGCAACACCTCTGAAATGGTTCGGCCTGAAAGCGCCACAGAGTCTTCCTGAGATTTCATTAACCTCGATATGTGTCAGGAACCTTTCAGGATACATTGAAGAAATCTCCGGTATAAAGGTTACGTCAGTCTTTTCCTTTTGAAGCTTCTCCAGATCACCTTCTCTATCCCTCGGATATCTCTCAAAGTCTTCAGAAGGTCCGAACTGGATCGGATTCACAAAGATACTTACGGTAGTTATATCATTTTCCTGTTTTGCTCTTCTCACAAGACTGAGATGACCTTCATGAAGTGCCCCCATGGTTGGCACAAAGCCAATTGTCTTACCCTTCTTCAGATGCTCCTGAGAAGTCTGCCGCATGATCGTCGGTATCCTGATTATTTCCATTGTGAAATCTCATGCATTAATTCATCGAGGAGATCTTTCTCTTTTATCTTCTTGATTATTTTCCCTTTCCTGAAAAGGATTCCAATCCCTTTGCCACCGGCGATGCCAATATCTGCCTCTCTTGCTTCACCGGGACCATTCACAACACAACCCATAACAGCAATCTTCATTGGCTTATTAATCTTTCTCAGTCTGTACTCAACCTCTGTTGCAAGTCCCGTCAGGTCAATTCCGCACCTGCCACAGGTCGGGCAGGATACAATCTCTGCGCCTTTCTTTCTGAGTCCAAGAGCTTTCAGTATTTCGTACGCAACCCTGACCTCCTCTTCCGGCTCTGCGGTTAGTGATACCCTCATCGTATCACCTATCCCTTCTGAAAGGAGTATGCCGCATCCGACAGAGCTTTTTATGATCCCTGTTGACGGAGGCCCGGATTCTGATACACCTATATGGAGAGGATAATCATATTTGTCCGAAAACAACCGATATGCATCGACAGTTGTGAGAACATCTGAACCTTTCAGCGAAATCTTAATATTCGTAAAATCCATCCCCTCGAGTATTGTTATACTTCTCTCTGCGCTTTCAACAAGGGCCTCTGGCTTTGGATGCCCATATTTTTTAAGGAGATCCTTTTCAAGGGATCCTGCATTAATTCCGATCCTGATAGGTATTAAATTATTTTTTGCAGCAGTGACAACCTCCTTTATCTTCCATTTTGCACCGATATTCCCGGGATTTATCCTCAACCCGTCAACGCCCTGTTCTATTGCCTCGAGGGCAAGCCTCCAGTCAAAATGTATGTCTGCTATAACGGGGATAGAGACGGATTTTTTAATGGTGCCGAGAACCTTTGCTGCCTTCATATTTGGCACTGCAAGCCTTATGATCTCACACCCTGCAGACTCAAGAGATTGTATCTGTTTTACGGTTGCTTCTACATCCAGGGTGTTTGTTTTTGTCATGGACTGGACAACAACTAAATGTCCTCCTCCCACAGGCACTTTGCCCACATAGATTGTCCTTGTTTTCCTACGAGTTTCCATTAACCCTTGTCCTACTCTCCTCGTTCTTCTTTTTTCGATATATTTCTACTGCAATCTGATGTTCGGCAGGCGTAACAGAAAACCTGTGTGTACCATCATTATTAGAGACAAAAAACATATAGGGAACCTCTGCAGGGTAAAGAGCTGCATGAATTGATTTAATCCCTGGCGATGCAATGGGTCCGGGGGGAAGCCCTTTGATAACATACGTATTATAAGGCGTTCTCCTCCGCACATCTCTGTCTGTTATTTTTTCTCCGGCACTCTTTATTCCGTAAATACTTGTAGGGTCTGCCTGAAGCGGGATACCTTTCCTGAGCCTGTTATGATAGACAGCGGAAACTAAAGGTCTTTCCACATCAGTCACAGCTTCCTTTTCGATAATCGATGCAAGGGTGAGGGCTTCCCGCTCTGAAAACCCGATTTCTGCAGTCCTTGCTCTCAAATCACCTGAATATTTTTCTCGCATCCTTGCTATCATCAAATCGATCGCCTCTTTCGGATCCATACCTTTGGGAATCTTATATGTGTCGGGAAACAGGTAGCCCTCAAAGGTCGGAGCTCTAATCTCATGGGAAAAAAGGAATTCTCTATCCGAGGATAATTTTCTAAAATCCTCCATAGTAATAATATTCTTTTCTGCAAGTTTTTCGCCTATTTCTTTGAGTGAATCACCTTCAACGATTGTTATCTCGTATTCGATTATCTGTCCCTTTTTCAACATCCCGAAAATGCTGAGAGGATTCAATGGACCCTGGATGGAATAATATCCTGCCTTTATCTTCCTGTCCATACCGTTTATCCTTCCTAAAAGAAGGAAGAGTTTCTTGTCCCGCACAAGTTTCTCTTTCGAGAGAATATCAACGGCTTGCCTGAAAGTAGATCCCCTCGGAATCTCAATTTCCATGCTTTTATTGCCAAACGGGAGAGGACTAAGAAAATCTGCAGCGATGTATATTGCAAATATCGCAAAAATGCAGACGAACAAGATGCTGACATCCCTTTTCATTTTTTTAGCATGCCAGAATCAATAATGGAGAGTCAAATATACAGTAGCGTTTCATTCCCGACCTTGTCCATCAACCCCATCTGTCATCCTCCCCTTAGTAAGGGGAGGAATCTTTTCAGAAAGATTCCGAAATAGCTGGATATGAAAAATAGTCATGAATTATTACATATAAGAGATTTATAGTCATGACAAAGTTATAAGATCTTGAATAATCACCACCTAAAACATTAGAATTAACCCTGATGAAGATTCTGAAAAGCAAAAAGGATGTAGGAGGCTTCCTTAAACTCCTCAGGGAGCGGGCCTCTGGGGGCAGTCCGGAAATCGAACACAAAGTCAGGGCAATACTTGAAGATGTCAGGATTAATGGTAATAAAGCTCTTCTTAAGTACACAAAAGCCTTTGATTCCCTTACGACAAAGAGTTTGAGAATGACTCCTGCTGAGATTAAAAAACACTCGAAGAAGGCAGAAAAAAATGTCGTGGATGCTCTCAAAATCTCAGCAAAGCGAATAAGGGCTTTCCATGAAAGACAGAAAGAGAGGTCATGGTCATTTTCTGATAAAGGAAACCTTCTCGGCCAGGTCATAAGACCTCTTGAAAGAGTTGGTGTTTATGTGCCGGGTGGAAAGGCATCATATCCCTCAACTGTGTTAATGAACGTCATCCCTGCACAGGTTGCAGGTGTAAAGGAAATTGCACTCTGTGTACCAACTCCAAAAGGAGAAATAGACCCCTATGTCATGGCAGCAATAGATTTGCTTAGTATTAAAGAGGTTTACAGGGCAGGAGGCGCACAGGCAATCGGAGCAATGGCTTACGGAACAGAGACAATAAAGAAGGTTGACAAGATTGTCGGGCCCGGAAACATCTATGTTGCCACAGCAAAGAAAATGGTTTTTGGAGAGGTTGATATAGACATGATCGCAGGGCCAAGTGAGATACTGATTATTGCAGATGATACTGCAAATCCTGTATTTGTAGCTGCTGATTTGTTGAGCCAGGCAGAACATGACGAACTTGCATCTTCTATATTAATTACGAACTCCAGAAAGCTGGCAGATAAAGTCACCAAAGAGCTTGATAGACAACTCTCAGAACTTAGCAGAAAGGAAATTGCGAAAAAGTCCGTTGATAATTATGGAGCAATAATAATCACAAAAGATATTCAGGATGCTATAGCGATCTCGAATTCCATCGCACCGGAACATCTTGAGATTATGACTGAAAAACCAGTGGATCTTTTGCCTATGATTAAAAATGCAGGCGCCATATTCCTCGGTGAGTGGACACCGGAGGCGTTAGGTGATTATGCAGCCGGTCCAAATCACACTCTTCCAACTGGTGGAACAGCCCGCTTTTCATCCCCCCTCGGAGTCTATGATTTCATAAAACGCTCAAGCCTCTTGAATTTCACAAAAAACGGATTTCTGGAACTTGCAGAGACGGTTAAAACCATTGCAACTGCTGAAGGCTTAGAGGCACATGGGAAGACTATAATGGTTAGAGAAGCGTTACCCTCATTTAACCCTACCATGCCTCCCCTTAGCAAGAGGAGAATAAGGAGGGATTAGATTTTGACATTCTTCGAGAATGGAGTATAATCCAATTTGCAAAGCAAAAAATCAGGAGGTATGCGATGAAAACTGTAAAACAACTTTTGTTTGTAGCCCTCATAGGGCTTCTCACGGTTTCTGTGGCAATGGCACAAGAGAAAGCGAGTCAAACCGCAGCACCAGGTCCGACCGCAGCCTATCAGGCCAAGTTCCCGATCACTCTACAGGGCGGAGAATATGATCTGCAAACCATCATATTGGATTTCCCGCAAGGGGCCGGCGTACCAAAACATGTACACGGCGGATATGTACTTGTGACAGTGCTGAATGGTGAGATAACCCTTAAAGACAAGAGCGGAGAAAGGATAATAAGAACTGGAGAGAGCTGGACTGAGAATCCAGGCGATCTGCACTCAGTCGTCAATGCAGGCGCTACCGCTGCCAGGGTCGTGGTTAACATTCTGTTGCCGAAGGGCGCTGAGGCTACCACAATAATCAAACAGTAAACTGCAGTTTTATTTACGACAGACTCTGGATCACAGGCTTTGCGGCGGCACGTCCTGCGCCAGCGGCAAACGTCGCACGTATGCGACACGTTTGATGACATTCCTCTCTGAACGGGGTTACAATATGAAATTAGAGGAAACCAAGATGAGTAAAGGGAGAGAGCGAAGACAAGAAGCTGTGACAGAGGTACGAGAACCATCAGCGGAGTACGCCCGCAACAAAGAAATTCCCAGTTTCTTTGGCCAACTGATACACAAGGGATCGTATGCCCAAATTGACCCCGCTCAATTAGACCCAAAGGTTCCAGTTCTCTTCTACACCCATCCTGACGGAGAAATTTGGGTTGGAAATGCAATTACATGGCTACGCTCTTTACAAAGTGAATCTATTGATTTCATTTTCGCTGACCCGCCATATAACATCAAGAAAGCCGAATGGGACACATTTGAATCACAGCAAGAATACGTCAACTGGTCGTTGGAATGGATCGAGCAGGCGTCGCGGGTTCTGAAGCCGACCGGCACGCTCTACATCTGTGGGTTCTCTGAGATCCTGGCTGACCTCAAACTTCCAGCCTCCCGTTTTTTTCGGGGCTGTCGCTGGCTGGTTTGGCACTACAAGAACAAAGCCAATCTTGGCGCAGATTGGGGTCGTTCGCACGAAAGCATTCTACATTTTAGAAAAAGCAAGCATTTCACGTTCAATGTTGACGATGTTCGGATTCCCTATGGGAATCACACCTTAAAGTATCCAGAACACCCGCAGGCTGAGACCAGTCAATATGGAAAGGGCAGCGGCAATAAAGATCGACTTTGGCAGCCACATCCAAGGGGAGCCAAGCCGAGAGATGTCCTGAAATCCCCACGACATGTAATGGGATGCACGAGAAGACACCTCATCCTACTCAGAAGCCCGAAGAGCTTCTGAGAAAAATTGTTCTGGCATCGTCAAACATCGGTGACTTAGTGGTTGACCCGTTTCTTGGATTGGGTACAACTGCAGTAGTGGCCGAGCAGTTGAAGCGGAAATGGAAAGGGTGCGACATTTCCCTTGAATACTGTCAATGGGCCGCCCGGAGAATTGAATTGGTCGAAGATTGGCCAATAGAAAGATGGATCCAATATGATTTGGAAAATGCCCAGAGAAGGAAATCCATCCGATGAAAGAAGTACGCCTTGCGGATCTGCAAGTGAGCGTTCAAGACAAGACAGCATTCGCTCGGCTGGACGATTATCTGACGATTTGCCTCGCATTCCTTACCTTCCTGAGAAAGATGCATCCCACACGTATCGTTTCTCCTTCTCATCGAAATTATATTTTTTATCAGTATGATGAACATTATGGGCATAAGATCACTCGTCCTCTAAACGTTGATTTGTTCATTGAATCACCTGCTGCCCTGAAAAATGCTTTTGAAAGATTCATAACGTTTCTTGCCGATCTCGGGCGGCACCAGGATGCAGCCATTGATCAAAAAAACAACAGAGAATATGTAATGTCAAAAGAAATCAACAAGATTGTCTACACGGTTCAACAGGCTATCGGCAGCATCGGCGACTCCTTCGACAACCCAAATCAATCCAGGAAACGAGTTGGACAGCTTTTTGAAAAGTTGGTGAAGCTCGTCATCCAAAAAGTTGGGTTAGAATGTGAACCCCGTACCATCAATATTCCAATACCTGACTATCCTGGCTACGACATGTCCTACGAATTAGACTTGGTTTTTTCCCGTGACAAAGCCATTATTGCTTCAGAAACCAAGTTTATACACCCTTCAGAAGTTGTTGGCTCGGTCAAGACGACCAGCAAGGACAGGATAGATAAGGTCTTTCTCGATAAGTATCTGCTGGTCAAGCTTCTTGGCCGCGATGTACCAGTAATTGCTATTTTCCTCCACGATGTTCAACGTGCCCGCAGAGGCAGTAGCATTTTCGGGATCAACTCGACATTTAAGAGTAATCACTTTTTAGGCTACACTGTGGCACTGAACAGTTGGATGGCGTCTATTATGTTGATCCCAGGCCAGAAATGGTCGCTAACGAACGACTACGTGAGCAGATTCATGACTTTCAGCAGTTTCTTGTAAAGGATTTATGGACGCTTTCAGGGGGATGAACAGGTGGCATAACTTTCTCTAATATTATCAAAAGGGGGTAAGGTCTGTCTGTAAAAAATGAACTTTGCATATTGAAGCATCATCTGACGCAACACTTCATTTGAGTGCATTTACAATTGAGGGCAAAAGATATACGTCTTATCCAGATAAAGAAATGGATGACGAGGGGATGGATGTAGTGTTAGATGATGTCCTCCGTCCAAAAACTGAAATTTCTCCATGAATATGATTTTGGCACTACTACTGAACTTGTTCTGAAGATTGTGGCAGAACGAGAGAATGAAATCAAGGGGAAATCCATTAAGTTATTGGCAAGGTCAACGTCCCTCCTGGAATAGTCTGTGAGTCGTGTGGAAAGATTGCCACACAAGTATGCAATCAGTGCATCTATGAAGGTAGAGGATGGCTTTGCGATGCATGCGCTGTCCGCTCATGAATGTGGTGAGGAAATGTTCTTGCCAGTAGTTAATTCACCGCGAGTTGGAATGTGTGGATACAGTGGATAAATTTAGCCGAACGTCTGATAACACGTTGCAAAAGATTAATATACAAATCCTTCGGGCTTCTTTTGCAACGGAAACGTTAGGCGAAATCGCCCTTAATGGGAAAACAAAGGAGTCAGCGGGGTCTGGTCTTGAATCTTGACTTTTAGAAGTAAATGTTACAACACCAACAAACAGCGGCTCAAACAAACCACAAACATAAAAGGTAAAATGAATGTCAAATATAGGCAGAAATGACCCGTGTCCCTGCGGAAGCGGCAAGAAGTACAAGAAATGCTGCATGTTAGTGCATGATGTAGGCTTTGGTGGACAACTTGCTGTTCCAAAAAGGGTAAAACAAGACGATAACTTTATTCCTATTGAGGCAGTAGTTGATTATGGACAACCGTTCCTAGACGAAACATTTTTTGCCGAGAATGACGTGCATGAACTTTCCGCTCCGAGATTTATTTATTCCTATCTGTTCCATCCTGAAATTGAAGGGATAGCAAATAAAGTAGCCCGACAATTTATAGATAGAGGCAAAGAAGAACTAAAACGCATTGAAATAGCAAAGGATACAGAAATTCTTATTGGGATAATGAGAAACAATCCTGATCCGCTTAACCATAAGCCACTAATTGATAGACTTGTGGAGCAAGCGCACAATCTGTGCCAATGATTCTACAAGAACTTAAAGAGCCTCAAAATGATTCATTCGTTGAGCTTGCGGTCAGGATACTGCTCATGTCTGGAACAGACTGCTCTCAGGAAATTATTGATATTATCAAGTCAGGCAATAACAGAAAGGCTTATGCAATTTCAATACTGTGCGTCCTACTTGGCTTCTATGACAACGAATACGCCGAAAAACTATTGTGGGATTATTATCACTATTTGAAGTTCAAATACCCGAACGATACCTATTCGGACGGTCCATTATTAGGACTAATTGAGATACGTGAAAGAAGAAAGGAAAAAGCTTCCCATAACATGGTGATTTGGCGCCCGGCACTCTGAATAGTATTTTGAAACAGGCGAAACTGAAGGAGGTGAAATAATGTATCGTTTCCTTGTTATTATTGAGAAGGTAAATGATAACTATTCTGCTTACTCCCCTGATTTGCCAGGCTGTGTTGCTACCGGCGCTACTCGACAAGAGGTGGAGAGAAACATGCGTGAGGCGATTGAGTTACACGTACGTGGTTTGTTGGAAGACAATTTGCCTATTCCCGAATCTACCTCCTCAGCAGAATATGTTACTGTTCATTAAAGCACCTCGAATAAAGCAATATTCAATGTAATTGGCAGGGAAATGACTCAAAAAAGCCAATCGTACTGCTACGAATCATTAATTAGGTTTGTAAGTTTCTAATGCCCCTGCTTTTATTCCTGCCTGTGCAATATCCTCAGGAGTTGTGTTTGAAAGACTCACATCGGTGCCGAGAAAATCTTTTCCTGCCTCTTTATAGCAGTACCTCACAAAAGCACTGCAGTACATGGCATGTGGATTATCCAGAGGATTTGGCAGCCACTGTTTTTTCGTGGTTATGGCCAACCAGGTTCCAAGAAGCTCCTGAATCGGATACAGTATTTGTTCATCAACAAGTTGAAGTGCACTAGCAAGAACAGAATCCTTCTGTTCTTCTGATAGACCGAAATCTACTACTGCAGCATGCTCAACAGTCTCTTTACACCATTTCCCAATCCAGTTTTCCTGAGCACCATTCCGAAGTTGAGGCTTTAAGAGATTTACATGAAGATCACTCTCGAATATGTACGGACTCTTGCTTAAAGCACCTCCGAATCCTCTTCTGTCAAGCCTCAGTTCACCAAATATGAAGCAATGTGACCAAAGAGATGCCTTAGCATCTGTGGTTACATTCCTCTGTGCCTCCCTGATGGCAAGACCTATCGTATCTCTTAGTACCAATAAGACCTATTATCCCTGGCTTGTAATGTTTGCGTAAAGAATTCAAGCAGATTGGTATTCAACTCTTCCATTTTATCACTTTATAGCTCTCACCCATGCGATAATCTGGTTTTGTCATTCTGGCTTGTCCAGAATCTTTCTGCTATCAAAGAAGGATTCCTGACAAGCGGGAATGACAAGCAGAATAAAGAACTGGATTCCAAGGAAGACACTAAAGTCTTTTAATCCTCTCAATGATTCCTGTTGTCGATACTCCTTCAACATAGGGAAGACTGTATGTTTCCCTGGCAATATCTGAACCGACAATCTCTCCCTTCTTCCAGTCACCGCCTTTAACGAGAACATCAGGCTGGATTAACTTGATTAATTCGTAAGGCGTCTCTTCATCGAAGAGAACTACATAGTCAACCATTTCAAGGGAGGACAGAACTTCTGCTCTGTGATTCTGAGGATTGATTGGCCTGTCCGGTTTAATTGAAGAAACAGATCTATCTGAATTTAACCCGATTATGAGAACATCACCGAGGCCTTTGGCCTCTTTCAGATACCTTACGTGACCGATGTGAATAATATCGAAACATCCATTCGTGAAAACGACCTTCTTGTTTTTGGCCTTAAGCCTTACAACCGTCTTTTTTAGTTTGTCCCAGGATAGTATCTTTTCCATAAATCTTTCTTTAATACATAATACAACGCATTAAATTCTGAAAATCTCGCCTCACCCCTCGTTGCCAAAGAGGTGGCAATCTCCCTTGATAAAGAGGAGATTGCATTCGTCGTTTCACTCCTCGCAATGACACTTTACTTAATGAGTTTGTATTAATTTTATTTACATCTTACTTTTGAGTATACCCCTCGCCTTCTCTATAATCTCCCTCTCCCCCCTGTAGCTTGCCTTTTTCAAAGCCTCATCAATAGAAAACCAGGATACCATGTCTACTTCAGAGTCATGCTGTGAAATGTCGCCACTTTCGTATTCAATGAGAAACAAGTGCACTGTCTTCCTGCACCGTGCTTCTTCCTCTTTTATGTAATACCAGTAGTTTATCTCTCCGAGTTTCTCAATGATTCTTCCCTGAAGCCCTGTCTCTTCCGAAACCTCCCTCACCGCAGTCACCTCAGGGCTCTCACCCTTATCAATAATACCCTTGGGAATGCACCACACCTTACCACCCTTAACAGCAATAAGGGCAATCTCAACAGATGCACCGGTTTTTCTGAATATAATCCCGCCAGCCGAAACTTGTCTTTTTATGGGGCCTGGCCTTGTCATAGATGTTTAAAATCAGGAACTAAGAATCCTCTGTATCCAGGGAAGAATAATTCTCATAAAGTCATTATAGAGAACAAAACCAAATAGCATAATAATGAAAGCAAGTCCAATCCTCTGGGCAATGCCCATGATTTTCTCCTCAAGAGGTTTTCTCCTGATTGCCTCAATACCAAGAAACAATATATGCCCGCCATCAAGGATCGGGATAGGAAGCAGGTTTAGCACCCCAAGGTTGATATTAATAATAGCCATGAGCACTAAAAAATTCAGAACCCCCTGTGATGCCTGCTCTCCTGCCATTTGGAGAATCATGATTGGGCCTCCAAGGGTATTCATGGGGAGCACTCTCTGAATAAGTTTTACAACAGAGACTATGGTCAGGACCGTTATTTCCCAGGTTCTTCGAATTGAACTCACTACAGATTCTTTTAAACCGCTCTTCCGCGTAAAAGTACTCCCGGAAGGTTTTATCCCGATCAGCCCAACCTCCTTGTCCTGTCCAAAAATATCCTGAACCTTCTTTTTTTCAGGTGTAACGGTGAGGGGAATGACCTCGTTGTTCCTCCTGATCTTCAGGTGAAGCGTCTTGCCCGGGCTCGTATGGATAACCTGTGTCATCTCGTCCCACTGAGTTACCTCAGAACCATCGATAGAGATAATGGCATCTCCTTTCACAAGCCCGGCCTTCTGTGCAGGTGAGTTGGGCACCACATCTCCTATTTCAGGAAGCAATATAGGAACACCATATAAAAAGACAAAAACAAAGATAAAGACGGCAAAGAGAAAATTAGACAGTGGTCCTAAAAATACGATGACAAACCTCTTCCATACAGGCTGGCAGGTAAAAGCGAATTTCTTTTCTTCTTCCTTAAGCTCGTCTTCTGCGGTTTTCGCCGAGCATTTTCACATAACCACCAAAGGGAATTGAAGAGATGAGATACTCAGTGTCTCCATATTTTCTACCCACAAGCTTGGGACCAAAACCGATTGAGAATTTTAAAACCCTAACACCCAACAGCTTTGCTGAGAGGAAGTGTCCGAGTTCATGTACAAATATGATTAAACCAAAAAGAACTATTGCCGACAGAAAGGTCAATTTTTCATCTCCTTAATAATTTCTTCAGCTTTTTCCCTTGCCCATCTGTCTGCTTCAAGAATAACAGTAAGCTCAGTGTCCGGTAATACCTCATGTTTTTCCATTGTTTCTCTGACAACAAATGGAATCTCAGTAAACCGTATCATTCCTTTCAGGAATGCCTCAACAGCAACCTCATTCGCTGCATTCAGCACAGACGGCATGGTACCTCGTGATTCCATTGCCATGTAAGCATACGAGAGGCAGGGGAAACTTTTATTGTCCGGTTTTTTGAAAACAAGAGACTCAATTCCGTCAAGGTCAAGACCCTGCATTACGTTGTCAAGCCTCTCCGGGTAAGAAAGGGCATACGCTATCGGACCCTTCATGTCAGGTAGTGAAAGTTGAGCAATATAACTTCTGTCAAGAAATTCAACCATTGAATGAACGATGCTCTGTGGATGGATAAGCACATCTATCCTTTCCGGGGGAACATTAAAAAGGTAGTGTGCCTCAATCATCTCAAACCCCTTGTTCATAAGAGTTGCAGAGTCTATCGTGATCTTTTTCCCCATTTGCCAGTTCGGGTGCCTGAGGGCATCCTCAGGCTTCATATCATTCAGTTCGCTGATATCCTTACCGGCAAAGGGCCCTCCCGATGCCGTAAGGATTATCCTTCTAATCTCAGAGTTCCTGTGTCCTTCAATACACTGGAACACTGCACTATGTTCGCTATCAACAGGAAAGATTCTCACCCCTGATTTCTTAGCCTCTTCAGTTACAATCCTCCCTGCCATTACAAGGGCCTCTTTATTTGCAAGTCCGATTGTCTTTCCAGCCCTGTATTGCCGATATGGTCGGAACAAGTCCGGCAGCTCCAACAATTGCAGAGAGCACAAACTCCGAGCCCCTGTAACCAGCAACCTCTGTGACACCATCATGGCCTGAGAGTATCTGAGGGAGCATGCTTTCGCATCCTGCTCCGCAATTCCCTTGCGGCTGCTTCATCTGCAACAGCAACAACCTCAGGGAGAAAAGGACTTTATCTGTTCCTCAATGAGGTCGATATTTTTGCCTGCTGTCAGGGCGACAACTTTAAATTGGTCCCTGTGGTTTGAAATAATTTCAAGGGCATTTCTCCCCACTGAACCTGTTGAACCAAGAATTGTTATGCGTTTCATCTCTTATTCTTATTACCTTAATTGTTATTATCAACCAGAAGAGGACCGGTCCTGCAAAAAGTGCCCCGTCAAGCTTATCTAATATGCCTCCATGTCCCGGAATAATGATCCCTGAATCCTTGACACCGGCGTCGCGTTTAAACATGGACTCCACAAGATCACCGATGATAGTTATAGCTCCTATCATTATACCAATGATAAGGACAGAGGATACAGTTAGTACAGGTATGAGGGTAGTATTTCATGACGACTACACCCAGAACTCCTCCAATAAGTGAACCTGCTGCACCTGCCACAGTCTTATTTGGGCTTACCTCCACATAGAGTTTCTTCTTTCCAATAAATGTGCCGATATAGTAGGCCATGGAATCCGCTGCCCATACTGTTGCATAAAGAAGGATTATCCACTCAGGCCCCAGCCTCCCTGATGTATGCCTGAAATGTAAGCAAACCGGGGATATAGAGCAAACCGAAAACAGGGATAGAGGTATCATAAAGGGATCCCCTGGGGTTTCTCTTAAAAAAGAGCCTCATGGCTGCTAATGCCATAACAGAGAGGATGATGACATTAAAAAGGAATCCCCTTGAAAAATAAAATGTGCAGAGGATTAATATCCCGAAGAAAATACCTGAATAACGTAATATCCCTGCTACGTGATACATGGAATAGAATTCTGACAGGGCAACAACAGACATGATGATCAGCAAAAGGATGAAATATGCAGGGGAAAGATACATGATATAGAGATACAGAAAAGGCAGGAGAACCGCTGCAACAACAAGTCTTTTAAGGTGCATCTCTCCTCGTAGAGATGGCCCCGAACCTCCTCTCCCGCTGCTGATAATGCTGTATGGCGAGAAAGAATTCTTCCTTTGTAAAATCCGGCCAGAGGATATCCGTAAAATAGAGTTCTGAATATGCTCCCTGCCAGAGCAGAAAATTACTTATGCGCATCTCTCCACTCGTTCGTATAATAAGGTCAGGTGACGGCAGACCAGCGGTATCAAGACAAGAACTGAAAGACTCTTCAGTCAGTTCTTCAGGCTTAATGCCGGAATAGAGCACCTTCTTCACTGCCCTGAGAATCTCGTCCCTTCCGCTATAGCTCAGGGCAAGCAACAAGATTCAATCCCTTATTGGAAGCACTCTTTTCCTCTACCTCTCTTATGAGGATCTGTATATCTGCCGGCAATTTCCATATATCACCGATCGTTCTGAACACAACTCCCTTTGCCATAAGTTCTGCAAGTTCTTTTTCAAGATAGAATTCGAGAAGTCTCATCAGCGTCTTGACCTCTAATGTCGGTCGCTGCCAGTTCTCCAAAGAAAAGGCATAGAGGGTCAATACCTTTATCCCGAGTTCACTTGCTGCTTCGATGATCTCCTTCGAACGCGCTGCTCCTTGTCTGTGGCCTTCTACCCTCGGAAGACCGCGCAGTTCAGCCCATCTTCCATTTCCATCCATGATGATTCCAACATGTTTTGGTATTCGACCGGACAGTATCAATTCTTTTCTCCTAACCCTTTAATCATTGAATAAATATACAGCTTCGATCCCAGCGGATTTTCGCCCTTCAGTATATTTTCGGGTTTGATACCCAACCCGAAGGTAGGGCTCACAAGTACAATGATCTTGTCACCTGAAACTGCATAGTCAAGGACAGAACCCTTGATGTTGTCTATGAGAACACCTTCTTCCATGGAAAGCCCGTTCCACCATAAGTTTTTAATCTGGGATTTTTTATAACCAATCCCTTTAACCATTTCTATAAGAGGGATCCTTTTAACGACAAGAACCTCCCTGTTTTTCAGAAATAATCTGTCTTTCATTGACCATTCACCCCTGGTCAATAGGTAAAGCATGAAGATGACTTCTTGAATGTTGTAAGAAACCCTCCTGTGTTAGTCTTACTCCTCCATAGTCTCATATCCTTATCATAGAGATTAAGAATCCATCGTCATCATAAGCAAAAACGAGTCTGCCCATCTGAGGGTCATCAATGTATATAAAATCATAGAGGTTCACGCCTTTCGGAAGGTTTAACGGGTTTCCCTTCTTGTAACCTTCCTCCCATATCATGGTGAATACAGGGCCGTTAAAGCCCTCATCTTCTGAATAGTTCTGGGCTAAGAGTTGTTCTCCCACCTTCCGGAGAAAGAGATTTCCCTTATAGAGAAGAACAAACTCTGTGCCCTGCAGTTCATATATAGTAAGATACAATTCCACCACTTCTTACAGTAGAAAGCGTGACCTCGTCCCTCCCGTTTTTGTAAACATCTCCAGCCCCGGACTTTCCACTCATAGAGGTAATAATGATTTCATCTCTTCCGTTCTTGTTAAGGTCTATGGTATCAATCCAGAGGTGGTCTTCTATCCTGGAGCCTTTGATACTAATTCCACCGAGGGCTGGTTCGAGTTCTCCACCGGATACATACACTTTGACATCTTTTCCTGTGCTCAGCAACATTTCCTGTTTGTTATTTCCATCCACATCACCTGTTGCCAGGAACCTCACGCCGCGTGGCAAGTCTACCTCCAGAAATGGTTCTCCCTTCTGAACTGCAAAAAACTCGTCGCCGAACTTCATTTCTTTTACAGAGGCAGTATCAATCTTTGTATCCGTCGTGGCAAAACCAACACCATCAGAGACCCAGAAAAGTCGCTGGGTAACAACCATATTCGATTCGATCGTCCTGGATGTAAGCAGAAGAGCAACCTCGGCATTAAGCCGCTTTGCTTCCTTAATAGCTTCCTGAGGGTCATCTGTCTCGATGCCTGTTTCAAGAATATCGAACCTCCCCGTCTCTTTCAGGCTTCTGAAATACAAGTCAGCAATATTCCAGTCAATACCTTTTGACTGACAGAAAAGCATGCTCACCTGCTTCTCTGAAATCCGGACCTTATCGCCTTCTTTTATCTCTCCGGTTATAATAATTCCCGTTGATGAGTCAGGATTAACCTCCTTTATCTCGATCTTCCCGACAGGAGATTCAAGTTTCCCCAATGGTTCTTTCGTGACAGGGTGCACAAACGTTATCCCTTCTCGCAATACAGAAAATCTCATGCCTTCTCTCACAGCGTCCTTTGTCCCTAAAGCTGACAAGAACTTTTTGGTCCTCAACTTTTGTCACTCTTCCTGCGATGGGTTTGAAATAGGAAACTGTTTCATCCCTCATTTTGTTCATGGGATTATCATCAGCATAAGCAGTCGACTGGAAAGCAGAGAGCATAGAGCATAGAGCATAAGGCAAAAAGCACAGAACACAGTGCATGGAAAGGAGCACTTAATCTTCGCCAACAGTTCTTTGCCCTTTACTCTTTGCTGAAAGCTGTTTGCTCTTAGCTAATTGCTCTTGTTCATCAGAGAATCCTCCGAATATTACCAGTAATTATACCATAGCTCATTACAGACTCCGTGAGTTGTTGCAACCACCAGCAAGATTAGATTGAAAAGCGCCGAAAGGAAACCCAGACCACCGAAGAATTAGCAGGATTATCAATATTGCTGCGTGTCTCTGGTTGCTGTTTACACAACATTCCTTTTATATTATGTATATCGTTTTCTGATGATAGAATAGTATATTTCTAATGTCAATTTTATATATTGAAAACATTGTAGATGCCGTGGTATAGGAAAAATTGGTAATTCCCAAGGAAATTCCTCGCAAGAAGCTTATCGTGATAAAAAAGGAGTTCTCCCCTTTTGGCGGTGCAGAGAACTACCTGCAGCAGATAATAAAGCACCTGAAGAAAGATCACGAGATTCATTTTTTTGCAAACAAATGGGTTAATACTGATGGCATATTTTTCCATAAGGTCAGCACAAAGACCTTTACCCCATTTATGTCAGTTCTTTCATTCAATCGCAATGTTTGTTCATTGCTGAGGTCTGTGAATGCAGACTGTGTTGTTAGTTTCGAAAGAACCACATGTCAGGACATCTATCGGGCAGGAGAAGGCTGTCATGCAGAGTGGCTAAAAATAAGGTCATTTATTGAGCCATTGTTTAAAAGACTTTCTTTTAAAATAAATCCTCGTCATCTCTCTTTACTTGCGCTCGAAAAAAAACTTTTTGAAACCACCCCGCTGATCATTGCGAACTCAAATATGGTAAGAGAGCAAATAATGCATCATTACGCTGTCGATAGAAATAGGATTACAATTATTTATAACGGTGTTGATCTGCAAAGATTCTCTCCTGAAAACAGAGCAGAGGTGGCGCAAGAGCTTAAGAAAAAGTCTCTCCATCCCTGAAGATTCACCGGTTGTTCTTTTTGTAGGATCAGGCTTTGAAAGAAAAGGACTCAATACACTCGTGGAATCTATTTCTTTCATAAAAGATATAGACTTAAAAGTCTTGGTTATCGGGAAAGGTAACGTAGACAAATACAGGATGCAGGCAAGGGAAAAAGCCATCTCTGACAAAATACTTTTTCTTGGACCTCAGATCGAGATAGAAAAATATTATGCAGCGGCTGACCTGTTTGTACTTCCAACGCTCTATGACCCATTCAGTAATGCCACTTTAGAGGCAATGGCGTCAGGCATTCCTGTGATTACGACAAAAAACAACGGTGTTGCTGAAACTCATCGTGAATGGACAAGAGGGATATATTCTTGATAGCTTGTTGAACAGTGAAGAACTGGCCGGCAAGATTTCTCTTGTCTTTGAAAATGAAGACAAAATGGGCATAAATGCAAGAAGAAAAGCTGAGGCTTTTCCCATAGAAAAAGCTGCTAAGGAATTTACTAAAGCGATAAACCAGGTAACAAACAGGTAAATATCCTTTCAATCAGTCTTCATGGCTTCTCTCCTGATTGACTACTTTATATAACGATAAGAAATCTCTTCTCGCTTTTACCTCGCCGATATAGGAAAGACCCCGGAGATCAAGTCTTTCCGCGTCTTTCCTGCGCATGTAGACAACGGCACTGTTCTTTATTGGTGCTTTATCGAAAAATTTTATCAATGTAACAGGCCGGTTAAGATAATAGGCGAGATGAGGATTGTCGACCTTGAAATCGTAGAGGTGAACGCCCGGGGGCACCAGCATGTTTATCTCTCTTGCTGCCGTCCGGTAGTGGCTCAGATGCTCGGCATGATAGGGAAAGTACAAAGATGCCCAGGAGACTTTCACCGACAATACTGTAAGCAGCAGAAGCGCCATCGATTTCTTGATATTCTCCCCGCGCAAACACAAGAGATACCGACAGAAAAAAAACGGTTCCCAGCAGGAAAACAGGTACGGCTCTCTTAAACAGACCGAATTCGGTCCCCCAGAAAGGAGAAGAGAGTACACCTCCGATCAACAGAAAGCCGAGAGCACGGATATACAGATTAGCCCATGAGTGCTTTATGTGATTCCCCTGTATCCAAATGTGAACAGGCACGGTAAGCAGCAATGCCAGAGCTCCGGAGACAGGCATAATATACCGCAATCTTGCTCCGGGCAAGATCCAGTAAAAGGGGATTAGAGAAAAGGAGGAAGAAGAGACAGTACAGGACAATCCTTTGATAGTCAGTCGCCCGTTCTCTGAGTCTTTTGTGAGTCCACAGCAAAACAAAGGGAATCCACGGCATGTAGGCCGCGATAAACTGGACAGGGAACTCCAGGAGATGCCGAAAGAATCCACCCGCCCTGATTGGTTCCTGACGGACAGCGATCTCATGCCACCACGACTTGAGCACCCTCTCCACGCCCATCCTGCCGGCAAACGGAACAAACCATGCAAAAAAAATGACAAGTGCTGCAAGAATGCCCAAAAGGTGGGAAATAGAAAAAATCCTTTTCATTTCTTTCCTGTAAATGAGATATGGAACAACACCGCAATAGAAAAAGGCAGGGGCCTGCGCCCCCTTCACAAGGGTAGCTATGCTCAAAAGAGAGAGAGCCGAGACCCATGCAAGCGTATATTTTTGACGCACCTCGTGCAGATGAAACCAGAGAAATATAGCGAGCGTTATGAACATCGTAAAAGTCATATCGATTTCTGCCCGTATTGCTTTGTCCATAACGTCGGTGAAGGTCAAAAAGATCAGTCCCGGAAGAATGAACCAGAGGTCCTTAATCTTTGCTGCGCTTCTCCAGAAGAGACTCAGGCACAGGGCGGAAAGAAAGGCGGATACTGCCGAAGGGATCCGCGCTGTTGTTTCAGATACAGTACCGGTGATCCAGAATCCACCTGCCAGAATCCAGTTGTAGAGAGGTGGTTTTCTCAAATAAGGCACATTTTCCACTGTCGGGACTATCCACTCACCGGTCTTGAGCATGTTCTCCGCGATGATGACCCGTCTGCCCTCTTCGCCCTGAAACTCACGCAGATGTATGTATGGGATGTTCAGGAGTAGACAGAAAAGAAAGAGTATCAGGATTCCTTTTATAACCTTTGATTCATTCATCCGTCTTGCGTGTCTCTGGTTGCTGTTTACCCAATATTCCTTTTATATTATGTATATCCGTTTTCTCAGATGATAGGATACGTATATTTTATATTTCTCACGTCAATTTTATATATTGAAAACATTTCAGACGGCGTTATGTATGAAAAATTGATAATTTCTAAGGAACTTTTATAAAGTAATCCTTGAGGAAAAACATATTTCCCTGCCATGCATAAGCATATGGACCCGGTAAACATCCTTCATGTCATATCGAAGCTTCCTGTAGGAGGAGTTGAAAATCAGATTTCCATTATTCTAAGAAAATATGACATAAGTAAGTTATCTCCTCTCGTATGTTCCCTTTCAGATAAAGGAGAAATTGGAAAGGAAATCGAAAACGACGGGATCGAGGTTATTCCCCTGAACAAACTTGGACATAGATTCGATTGGACAATAGTGAAAGATATATATAATCTGATTAAAACAAGGAATGTAAAAATAGTTCGCACACACCAGTACCATGCAAATCTATATGGTAGGCTTGCTGCATGGCTGGCAAAAGTACCCTGCATTGTCGCCTCAGTGCATAACGTCTATACGCGAGACAGAAAACTTCACAGAAGAATCATTAATAAATTCCTCTCAGGATTTACTGACAAGGTAGTTGCTGTTTCAGAAACAGTAAAGAGAGATATACTAAAATATGATGGCCTTACGGATGACAAAGTAACAGTAATCTATAATGGAATAGATGCACAAAGATTTTTCGATACAAACAGAAATTCAATGAGAGCAAATATTGGTATTCCCTCAGAAGCTCCTGTTATAGGTACTGTCGGAAGGCTCACTGTTCAGAAAGGACAAAAATACCTGCTTGATGCAGTAGCTGCGTTGAGAGAGAAATTCCCTCAGATAGTGCTTTTGATCGTTGGTGATGGTCCCATGAGAGATGAATTACAGAATCACATAAAAGCTCTCGGCATCGATAAGAATACCATCCTTTTGGGAATCCGCAGAGATATTCCACAATTACTTTCGGCAATGGACATTTTTGTTTTACCATCTCTCTGTGAAGGATTAGGCACAGCGCTTATCGAAGCTATGGCTGCCGGCAAAGCTGTAATAGCAACTGATATCGCTCCTTTTAGGGAAATAATTAATTCTGAAAAGGTTGGCATCCTTGTTCCTGTCGAGGACAGCTAAGGCCATTGCCTCATCTACTGAATTCTTGCTTAATAATAAGACCCTTGCACAAACCTTTGGTAGGGATGCAAAAGAAAGGGCACTTTCACATTTTAATATGGATATCACGGTGAATAGATACGTTAGTCTTTTCGAAGACATTCTTAGAGGCAAGGGATGGAATATAATATAAGGAATTACTAAGATGGCTTTAAGTAAAGTTACTGTGATGTCATTCCTCGCCAGAGGCGAACCGGGAGTTTTTCTGAAAAACCAGAAGGATTGCGGACAAGCCGCAATGACAGAAAGGGATGACAATGTCGCCTTATTAATGACCTTGTTAGCAGGGGGGATAATTATTATTCAGAGGCAATAATTACAAGTTGTTTTGCTGTTGACTCCTTTTACTTTATTTTTTTAAGATTTTGGAAGATTAATGGAATAAATTCCTTTATCAGTTTTTAGAAATTGAGGCTACTTAAAGAGTCTAAATATGTTTCTTGTATCATTTACAAAAAGAAGGATTGCGGACTCATTTCAATCGCTGAAAGTTAAAGAATTTCAGAAGAAAACTTTCTTTATCACGGTAGCGACAGATTCGTTTCTATCAAAGTTCAGAAAAAATGAGAAAGGTTTTTCCTTCACTGAAACTCCATTCGATTTGCCAGATACGTCTCAGGAAATTCGTTTGGTGGAAATCACCTTCAGGGAAGATGAAAATATCCTTGAGATCTTTAAGCCGACAATATCCGGAAGGCCTGTATATTACCATGTAAATTCTGACGGAGAATTTTTCTGTTCAACACATATTAAGTTGCTGCGTGAAGCAGGAGTCAGAATTCAAGAAAACCAGAAGGCATTGCCTGAATTTTTTATTTACCGGCTGATTATGCCGCCCCGTACACTCTATAAAGATATCGGGCAATTACTATCAGGAAGCAGGATATCCGTAGACTTAAACAACAAATGTCAGATTAAACCTGTTTCACAATTTGACCCGCCTGAACCTGATAAGGAAAATGATTCCCTGAAAAATATTTCAAAACGGACGCTGCATTTGCTGACTGAATCAATTCGGGTATTTAATCCATGCAGGGAAAGGCTTTCAATTCTACTAAGCGGTGGGCTTGATTCATCAATTCTGTATCAGATTTGCAGAAGGATCCATGGGATTGATGAGACATATTCCACCGGCTATCCCTTTGAGGATCCCATGAATAATCGTGAAAAGGAATATGCTTTATCAGCATCTGAAAGCTTTAAAAAGCAAGCATACCTACTATGAGTTTGATACCAAAGAATATCTGAGTGGGCTCATAAGAGCAATAGCTGCTGCTGAGGAACCTGTACATCATCTGCAGTCTGTCATGCTTTATTTGCTGTTCGGGAAGCTTCCAAAAGATAGAGATATTGTAATATCAGGAGAGGGAGCGGATTCATCATTTGGGTCTTTAAAAAATAGCCGTGTCTATAGACATAAGTCTTCGTGTTCAAATCGGCTATTGAATCTCTATTTCCAGGATATCAATCACGACGTTGGAATCGAAACAGGTAAATAAACTCTTGAAATAAGAAGCAGATTGACCAAACCCCTGGATGATCCTGCTCATCTACGTCTGGTCATTGGGCTACTATGGCATCAAAGACTGGGTTTGTAACTATTTTGGGGTCAGAGATTTTGATATTATCGAAGGAAGATATTCCACAATAAAAATTTTTGACAACCGTCCAATCTATGATCAAATCACTCTGGTCAGTTTTTTAGGAGGGGCATCTATTTCTAAATCCATTTGGAGCAAGTTCGGCGAAGATCAAGGGAAAATTGTGCATTATCCATACGGTGATGATAATCTTCTGCATTATATCCATACAGTCCCATGGAGTTTAAAGCTAAAGCATTCCAAGAATATCTTGAGAGAAGTGGCAAAGGAGATAGGCATACCTAAGGTTATCATTAATCGTCCGAAACAGAGCTTCGGTATCTCAGCGGATAAATGGGGGGAAAGAGGAAGCATATTTGAGCCTCTTGTTCCGCTTTGCTCGAAAGTTTTTGACGTGAAAGAAATTAAAAAAATGCAGTCTTCTAAAACCGAAAAAGCTATGACGTTTTGGAATATGCTGAATTATTCAATATGGAAACGATTATGTATAAATAATGAATCAGTGGATATATTACTAAGTGAATTAAATGAAGCCATACAAACATATCGCTGAAGATATAAAGAAGAACCTGATCTATGTCTAAAAATAAATTAAATTGATAGGATCGCGGCTGTGAATAGAGCTGTCAGAGACTTTCTAAGACAGATCAGGTGGGCCGTATTCGGTTATGAAAATTACGTAAAGAATCGTTTTAAGAGAAGGCACGGCTACGAACCTGACCTGAAAAATCCGAAAACCTTCTCTGAAAAAATTCAATATCTCAAGGTTTTTGGGCATCTGGAACAGTTTTCGAAATATGCTGACAAATATGATGTAAGGGAATTTATAAGAGAAAAGATTGGGGAGGAGTTATTAATGCCGCTGATTGGAATTTATGAAAAGACTGACGAAATCGATTTCAAATCACTTCCAAATTCTTTTGTTATGAAGGCCACGCATGGGTCTGGCTGGAATATCATTATTCAGGACAAAACAAGATTAGATTGGGACTCAGCTATCAAAAAGATGAATACATGGCTGAAAACAAACTATTTCAATAAAAACGGCGAAGCACAATATAAATCCTTGAAACGGCGCATTCTGATCGAAAAATATTTAAGTGATTCAACCGGCGACTTAAAGGATTACAAGTTCTTCTGTTTCCACGGCGAACCCAGATTTATTCAGGTGGATGGCAATAGGTTTACGGATCACAGGCGTGATATTTATGACCTTGACTGGAATAAATTGCCTGTGAAGTTCTTTTATGAAAATCTTCCTCAACCTGTTGCGAAGCCTGAAAAGCTGGATGATATGCTTCAAATCTGCCGGAAACTTTCAAAAGAATTTGCATTTGTTCGGATCGACCTGTACTTTGCCGACGGCCGAATATATTTTGGTGAATTGACATATAGTCCCGAAAATGGTTTGAAACCCTTTGATCCGGTGCGGTATGATTATATTTTTGGTGAGTACCTTGATTTGGTAAGTATTACAAATGGTAAATGATAGGTCCACAATTAACCGAAATCTTCAAGTCAAAACACAAAAAGAACTGGCGAGATGATCTCTCTATCCTCTGGCAGCTTTCCAGACCTTACCTTGGAAGACTTGTTGCTGCCATATTCTTCAGTCTCATCCTGTCCGGGATTAATGGAGCTATCGCATGGGCTGTTAAACCGGCGCTTGACACAATTTTTTTTAAGAAATCATCCGGGTATTTAATAGCCCTGCCTGTTGGCGTGATAATCCTTTTTCTGTTAAGGGGTATGTTCACCTATCTGACAAGCTATCTGATGGGTTCTATTGGCGCAAAGGTAGTCAAATCTTTACGACAAAAGATTTATGATAAGCTGCTTGCTTTGCCTCTTTCCTACTACACCAATACGTCCAGTGGCTCTTTAGTATCAAGGATCCTGAATGACGTAGGAATTTTCCAGAGTACCGTAGCATACACTATAAGAGATTTCTTTGTAGAAGGTGGCACGGTAATCGTCCTCGCCTGGGTCGCAATTTACAGGAGATGGGATCTCGCCCTCCTCTCCTTCATTGTGATGCCCTTCATTCTCTTTAGCATCGGTAAGTTCGGTGCAAGGATGAAGAAGACGAGTATGAATACAAGAAAATTTATAGCCAAAGTTACGACAATCCTCCACGAAACCCTTCAGGGGATAAAGATTATAAAAGCATTCACGATGGAAAAAGGGATGGCTGAAAGGAATGAAAAGGCGTTGGTGGATCACTACCGGAATATAATGAGAGAAGTAAGGATTACTGAGTTCTCATCTTTAATGACAGAAATTCTTGGCGGAATAGGCACAGCCATTATTTTGTTTTACGGTGGTCATCTGGTAATGACAGGGCAGACTTCACCAGGCTCCTTCTTCTCTTTCATTGCAGCCATTATCATGATGTACACGCCTCTCAGAAGACTCAGCAGGGTTCATAATAATTTCCAGCAGGCAAGGACTGTCATCGAAAGGATAGAAGATGTCATCCTTATAGAAACAGAAAAGGAAGGCGGCATCGAAAAAGAGAGCAAAGGTCATATTACATTTGAGAATGTCTGGTTCAAATATCCTGCCTCAGAGAATTATGCCCTCAAAGATATCTCTCTTGAAATTAAACTCGGTGAAATTGCCGCACTGGTTGGTTATAGCGGCGCAGGGAAAAGTACTCTTGTCGACCTCATAGCCGGCTTCTGGTATCCTTCGAAGGGAAATATCTTTGTAGACGGAGTTGATACAAGAAACCTGTCTCTTCGATCTCTCCGAAAGAATCTGGGATTGGTTTCCCAGGATCTGATCTTATTCGATGAAACAGTGAAGGCTAACATACTTTATGGTCGTCCAGATGCAAAGGAAGAGGAGATTATTGAGGCTGCAAAGGCTGCTTATGCCCATGAATTCATCCTGGAACTTTCGGAAGGCTATGAAACAAGGATTGGAGAACGTGGAGTAAAACTTTCGGGGGGACAGAAACAGAGGATTACCATCGCCCGTGCTGTTTTGAGAAATCCGAATATCCTAATATTGGACGAAGCCACATCGTTCCTTGATATGGAATCGGAGCACATTGTTCAGAAGGCACTGGAAAAACTCATGGAGGGCAGAACAACAATCGTCATAGCCCACAGACCTTCAACAGTTCAAAAAGCCACAAGGATATTTGTCATGAATCAGGGCATGATAGTCCAGCAGGGCAACCATGAAGAACTGATCTCACAGGGCGGTCTTTATCGGGAGCTTTATAGCCTGCAGTTCCTGGGTACAGAAAAAGTACCTAAACAAACCTGATTTGTAATTACTGATAAGTACTGATCTAAATTCATAGAGATCTGGCAAAATTTCTGCCACCATTTAATGCAATGATGCCGATTCTCGCTCTTGAACTCGATAAAGTCTCGCATCGATCCGGGAATACCTTTCCTTCATTACGAGAGAAGATTGTTCCTGCAATTGCCAGCCTGTCGCTCGCTCGACTTGATCTGCCAATTTTGTTTCAGTAATAATCCACTTGGGGTATGGTTCTGTATTGAGATCCTTTAGACTGTAAACATGCTGATGTATCCCTAATTCATATGAAATCAGGGGATGGGAATGCCAGACCCGCAGTTGATCCTCATTGACTGTGCTCTTAACCCCGGTTGTAAAAACACGCAATTGCTCGAAAAGATGTATTGGATGAGTATTGCCGAGTCCATAGTGGTAAAGACCGTTCATTATAATCAGCCCCGCGCAGAGCCATACAGGGGCGATTTTATATTTTTTTTGAGTATACCAGACTGTGAGCAGCCCACAACATGAAGCAGTCAAAGACAGTAACCAAATCCATGCTGTTGCTTCCTGTTTCATAAGAAAAGGCATTAACACAGGTGCAAGCATCAGAACTACGGCCAGAGATAAGGTTACCCATCTGTAACCACGGGTTTCATACAACCCGGTCAGATGGTGCATTCCCAATCCTGCAAGCATAAATATAGGCGGATAAAGAGCAAGTAGATAGTCGTGCCGCTTGTCAGGCAAAGCGCTCATAAAAACTATTATGCCAAGCGCCCACAGAGCAACAAAATTAACCGAAAGCCGCTCCGGCCTGCGTCGGGCAAAAAAAAGGGCTGCTATGGCTATAATTGGCCAGGGAGCGATACGGCTGAACAACCAGATAAAATATTTATACACAGGATCAAAATGTTTTGCCATGCCAGGTGTACGGGCAATCAGTTCCTGCTTTATGACGACCTCTTGAAACTGTGGGTTTCCCCAGACCACTGCAACATAACGTCCCGACAATTAGACAGAATACAGCTATGCCCGGAACAATCGAAACCCATTGCTTTGGATGAAAAAGAGAATGCTCACATGCTGCCCAGACAATGAATATCACAGCAAAGAAAGAGGGACCGGCAGGACCTTTGATGAGGTAACTCATTCCCAGGATTAGCCCTATGACAGGTGCCTTATACCAGGATGACCGCAAGAAAAGCAGGAAATAGACAGCCAAGTATAAGCTAAAAACCATGAGCATATCAGTGCGGGCGAACCAGGTGAGTTTGATGAAGTGGTGTGATGCCATAAGGGCTACAACAGCCCAGAATGCGGTATCTTCATTAAAAAGCTTTTTAGCGGTAAGGAAGACAAGAACGAGAAGCCCTGCCCCGGCCAGTAGCGATGGAAATTTCATAACCCATGGCGCGGTTGTGCCTGTAATTATTGCAATTAGGGCTGCCAGCCAGGTGTAAAGAGGCGGCTTTGTGGCAATTTCTCCGTTCACTTCATATTGAACAGACCAATTGCCATTTTGCAAAATATCCATAATGTATCCGACTTGTTTTTGTTGATCGCCTTCAAAGAAATCCACTGGTGAAGAAACCCGAACCACTACCAAAAGAACAAAAAGAGCCAATAAAATCTTTAGCTTATTCATAGCGAACTCTGTTCCAATGGACTGTGTCATTCCCCCCGAAAGTTTTCGGGATAGGGAATTCTTCTGAACCCCTCTTTGGCAAAGAGGGGATAGGGGAGATTTTGTGGAGAATAGATTTATTCAAAAAATCCCCCTCACTCCCCCTTTTCCAAAGGGGAAAGCTATAAAGAAAGATTCTGGACAAGCCAGAATGACAGAAACAGAAAACCTTAAACAACTTTTAAGATCTTTGAAGATTAATAACATATTTTGAAATTCGCTCGCAATATGCGCACTATATTAATTATTTCAAAATAGTTATGCTAATATATATTCACTTGATATGTTTGTTGTCTCCCATGATACCGGATAAAATCAAAAGAACTATATCCTCACAATATTTTTATACCAATCTTATTCCTATTGTTCTTTTAAACACAGTGATTTCTATGATTATATCCTTTTCACTTCTGAATATTAATAACCAGCAAGGCAATGCATATACGTTTTTTAGCATAATCACTTTTGTGGCACACTACTTTTTACTCAATCTCCTTGTCGGGTTGCTCGCTTTCTGTTTCTCTGTCGTATTAAATAAAAAAATATCTGCTGTTTTAATGATATTCTTTTTTTTCCTCTTACAGCTGATATTGCTATTCGATACCAGAATTTATACCATTTTCCATTATCATATTAATCCACTCGTGCTGAATGTCATAACCACAGAGGGTGTATCGGATTCCGTTATTATCGGTAAGGGCACGATAGCTGTTTTTTCCTTGATTCTGGTCGGTATACTTTGCGCTGAAATCATCATTCATTTGTATTTCAGCAATCTCAACAAAAACCCGGGAAAGAAGAGCTTTCTGATGGCTAACAAAATTTCAAAGGTGATTTTTTGGACTGGTCTGTTTCTGATAGTGACAGATAAGATTATATATGCCTATGGTGATATCGTAAACAATACAGCTATCACACAGAATGCAAAGCTTTTTCCACTTTATCAACCCCTTACAATAAAAAGATTCGCCTCAAAAGTCCTGCATATAAAAGTAGACAGGGAGCTTGATTTCAAGGTATCCACACAGGATACAACTCTTAATTACCCTAAAAAGCCCCTCAGATTTAATCCTTCAGCAGGCAAAAAATTCAATATAATTATCATCGTTGTAGATGGCCTCCGCTTTGACATGCTGAGCAAAGACACAATGCCGAACACGTGGGAATTCGGTCAGAGAAACATTATTTTCAAAAACCATTACAGCGGTGGAAACGGAACACGATTCGGAATATTTTCACTGCTCTACGGCATTGATGGAACCTACTGGCACAACTTCCTTGCCCGAAGGGTCTCACCTGTCCTGATAGATGTGCTTAGTGATAACGGATACGAGTTCAAGATTCTCTCCAGTACGCATCTGACTTTCCCTGAATTCAGGAAGACCGCTTTCATCAGAATACCAGACAGTATAGAGGACAGTTTTGTAAACACAGATACCGCTGAAAAAGACAGGATAATAACAGAAAAATTCATTAAATACATATCAAATCCAGAAAATAAGAAACCATTCTTTGCTTTTATATTTTATGACTCGTCTCATCAGCCTTATTACTATCCCGAAGGATTTGAGAAATTCCAGCCGGTAAGTGATCATGAAATAAACTATTTCAAAGACATCGGCAAAGATAATATTTTTATTTTAAAAAACCGGTACAAAAATGCCATCTTTTATAACGATTACCTGATCGGTAACATCATTGCCTCATTAAAAAAGAACAACCTTTTCGATAATTCAATAGTTGTGATAACAGGCGACCATGGAGAGGAGTTTTACGAAAATGGATATTTCGGTCATACATCTTCATTCGATGATTATCAGGTAAAAACCGTCTTTTGTCCTTCATTATCCCGGAGTCGAGCTTTTTAGTACCGAGAGGATTACCAGCCATTTGGACCTTGTTCCAACGCTGATCGAGTCACTCGGCTGCATTTCTCCTCCAGAAGATTATTCACATGGTTTTTCTCTGTTAAACAAGACACGCCACACGTACATAACATCTTCCAATTGGGATGCTTCCGCTATCATTGATGATGAATACAAAATTATTTTTTCAACTGAAATGTACAATATACGTTCATTCGAGGTCCGAAGAAAAAATGACTACAGTCTTGTCGGAAACCAAAAAGATGTAATTAAACAGAAAAAAAATATTTTATTAGGTACTGCACTAAAAATGTCTGAGTTCTACAGGTAACATGAAAAAATATATGTGGAATAAAAAAAGGGACTCCCTTTTATCTCGGTTCTGCCGATGGTATGGTTAGGAAGGCTATCTTAGGCCTAAATGCCGCCCGGTTGTATCGTCTAAATGCTGAAAAACTGGTCGAAGGATCGGGGAATACAATTCAGACGCTTAAGGAAAAGGGCTAAGGCCGCCAGGAAGTGCTCTATCTTCCTGCTGCCAGCCTCTCTATCAGCAAAGAAGGCAGACCTGCTTTACTCATCTTTTTCTGCACAGACTCGATATCATAGGCAACTCTTACAATCTCCAGCTTTTCGTCATCAACAATTGCATAGCTTGCTCTCGGGTCTCCGTCTCGCGGCTGTCCGACACTTCCGACGTTCATAATATATCTCTCCATCTCACCTTTGGAAGCTTTTTCTTTATACGTCACCAGCTCTCCCGACGGAAGCCTCTCAATGATAAAGGGATAGTGGGTATGACCGATGAAACAGTATTTATTGCTGAAGTAATGGAAATTTATCTCGGCATCCCAGAGCGTAAGCAGATAATGCCATTCCTCAGGCTCCTTCGGAGTGGAATGTACAAGGAGCATATCTTCCTTTTCCAGCTCTTTCTGAAGTAGGAAAGATTTAAGGTTTTTGAGATTCTTTTTTGTGAGCACTCCTTTTGTCCACTCGATTGCTGTTCTTGCATGTTCATTAAAGTATGTGATATCTGTTTGTCCAAGGACACCCCAGTCGTGGTTCCCTGCGAGGAAAACTTTACACCTCTTCATGAGGATCTCTACACATTCATTCGGATCAGGGCCATATCCCACCGCATCTCCAAGAAACAGTATATTCTCAATCTTCCTTGCATCCGCATCCTGCAGAACAGCCTCAAGGGCTTCAAGGTTTGCGTGGACATCAGAAAGTATGGCAGAACGCATCAGGATTTACCCATCTCTTTAGCAAGCTTGTCTAAAATACCATTGATGAAGGGAGCAGCTTCAGAAGAAGAGAATTTTTTTGCTATTTCTACTGCCTCGTTAATGGTTACTGCTGGGGGAATATCCTTCCTGTAGAGTATTTCAAATGCTGCAAATCTCAATATATTCCTGTCAACTGCAGCCATTCTCTTCAATACCCAGTTTTCCGCAACCTTTTCAAGTCTTGAATCTATTTCATCAAGTCTTTCGATTGTACCTCTGACAAGTTCTTCCGTGAATTTTCTGACGTCTTCACTTTCATTCTTGTCCAACCAGAAGTCTTCAAAGTCATTTCTGCTGACTTCTTGACTCTTAAAATCTATTTGGAATAGTATCTGCAGTGCATACTCTCTTGCCCTGCGACGTCTCATGATGGAGTGAATGGTAAATAGTGAATAGTGAATAGTTGGGAAAAACTGCCCGTGTATTTCTTACTAATCACTGTTCACTCTTCACTGTTCACAGTTTTTTGAGGAGTTGTGACATTTCAATAGCAGTTATTGCTGCATCCCATCCTTTATTTCCACTCTTTGTTCCGGCCCTCTCGACAGCCTGCTCTATGGTATCCGATGTTATGATGCCAAAAGCTATCGGCAGACCTGTCTCCATCGATACAGAAGCAATCCCTTTAGATACCTCTGCAGCAATATACTCAAAGTGAGGCGTTGCTCCCCGTATTATAGTGCCGAGGCATATGATTGCATTATGTGTTCCTTTCAATGCCAATCTTCTTGCCACTGTAGGTATCTCAAAAGAACCGGGAACTTTGATAACATCTATATCCTCTTCCTTTGTTCCATGCCTCAAGAGGGCATCCAGTGCACCATCAAGCAACTTATTGGTAATAAAATCATTAAACCTGCTGACGATGATGGCAAATTTTAAACCTTTTCCCTGCAGCTCACCTTCTATGATCTTCATCATATACCCTCCTTGTAGCTTAGCCTTTAGGATGTCATTCCGGCTTCCGGAATCTTTCTTCAGAAGGATTCCGACAGCGGCAATGACAATTCATAGGTCTAACAATTGTCGGTCCATATTCATGGACCACTTGAATCCTTTCAAATTACACATTATCAAGCATATGCCCCAATTTCTTTTTCTTTGTTTTGAGGTAGATAATATTCTTCTCATGAGGGTTCACCTCTAGAGATACCCTTTCCACGACTTTCAGGCCATAACCTTCCAGCCCTACGATTTTCCTTGGATTATTCGTCATGAGTCTCATCTTCCTTATACCGAGGTCAACGAGTATCTGGGCACCAATACCATAGTCTCTGAGGTCAGGCCTGAAACCGAGTTTCAGGTTTGCCTCTACCGTATCAAGACCTTTATCCTGGAGTTCATAAGCCTTTAACTTGTTCAGAAAACCGATGCCCCTGCCTTCCTGTCTTATATAGAGGATCACACCCTTGCCTTCTTTTTTAATCATCTCCATTGCCCTGTGCAGTTGTTCTCCGCAGTCGCACCTCTTTGAACCGAAAACCTCACCGGTAAGGCACTCAGAATGGACCCGTACGAGCACATCATCTCCTGGTTTGATTTCACCTTTGACCAGGGCAACATGCACACCACTATCCATTTCACTTGTATAAGCAATAGCGTTAAACTCTCCTCCGTATTCCGTCGGCATTTTTACGGTTACAAGTCGTTTTACAAACGACTCTGTCCTCATCCTGTATCTGATAAGGTCCTTTATCGTTATTATTTTGAGATTATGTTTTTTTGCGAATTCCATAAGCTCGGGAACCCTCGCCATGGTGCCATCGTCATTCATTATTTCGCAGATAACACCAGCCGGATAGAGTCCTGAAAGCCTTGCTAAATCAACAGACCCTTCAGTCTGTCCGGCCCTCTGGAGTACACCGCCGCGTCTTGCCCTCAGGGGAAAGACATGGCCGGGTCTTACCAGGTCCTCATCCTGTGCCTTCGGGTCAATGGCAGTCCGTATCGTTGTTGCCCTGTCTGCTGCTGATATGCCTGTTGTAACACCCTTCTTTGCTTCAATTGAAACGGTGAAGGCAGTACAAAAGGACGACGTATTTTCTGTTGTCATCATCGGGAGCTTGAGATCTTCTACACGCTCCGGCGTCAGGGAAAGACAGATGAGACCTCTCCCATACTTTGCCATAAAATTGATCGCTTCCGGCGTAACCTTTTCAGCAGCCATGCACAGGTCACCCTCATTTTCCCTGTCTTCATCATCAACAAGGATAACCATCTTGCCTTTTGCTATATCATCAATGGCTCCGTCAATGGTGTTAAACTTGTATTTTTCCATAACCAATCCTTTCAAAAGGATTCAAGGATTCGGTTCAGTGTTCGACCCCCCTTCAATTCCCCCCTTAAGGGAGAACGTAAAGGGATAAACCCTATACCCCTTAAACCCTGCTATTTAATAAATCCTTCCTCTGCCAATGTCTTCATGAACCTTGCGTCTCTATCCATTCCCTTATTTAAAAACTTTGCAACATATTTCCCAATAATATCAACCTCAATATTCACGGTAGCGCCAGGACCTTTGAAACCAATTGTCGTAAGCTGCGCCGTATGGGGAATAATAACTATGGTAAAGCTATTTTTTAGTATATCAACAACCGTAAGGCTTATTCCATCTACTGCAACCGAACCTTTCTCAACGAGAAAGTGCAGGATCCTCCCGGGTACCTCAATCTCTACCTTGAAGGCATCCCCCATCCTTATCTTCGACTTGATCCTGCCTGTATCATCCACATGTCCTGAAACAAAGTGCCCTCCGAGTTTTGAGTCAGGCCGGAGGGAAGGTTCAAGGTTGACGCGGTCACCGGTTTTCAGCAGGCCAAGGTTTGTAGATTTCATGGTTTCATCAGAGAGATCGAATCTCATAGCAGTGCCTGTTATCTCAACGATGGTAAGACAAGTTCCGTTCACTGACACACTGTCACCGATCTTTGCATCTTTTATGACCTCTTTTGATTTAAGGAGAAGGCGGGTGATGCCGCCTTTCTGCTCCAAGGCTGCGATCTCTCCCATTTCTATGATGATCCCTGTAAACACCTTATTCCGTTGAATCAACACTGAATATAAGTGTTTTTCGATACAGCCCCAGTATATCTACAACCTCAAACCATGATGTCCTGATCTGCACCATCTTTTCTGTTGTGAAAAGTTCTATATCATCCTTTTGAATTGGAATCTTCAACTCCTGTGCCCGTTCAAACATCCTGTTCTTTATCTCGTCCTCCTTGAGTCCAAGAGAAATTCTTGCTATTTCTTTTACTTCAGACTTAAATGCCACATACCGGTAATAGGGCATACCGAACTTAATTCCTGAATAGACAAGAAAGGAAAGAATCAGGAGCCAAATGATTTTCCTCATTTTACTAACCTCCCTATCCTATTGAATCTGAGACGATTCCCTGGGTCCCAGGACCAGTAAATAATAAGGGCTTTGCCTTTTATCGCCTTTATATCAACAAACCCCCAGTATCTGCTGTCAAAACTCTGGTCACGATTATCCCCCATAACAAAAACCTTATTCTCAGGAACTATCAAAGGACCGAAATTATCCCTTGGATCACCTCGGGGTCTGACAAAGCTATCACCATGGTATGCATACGGTTCTGTAACTTCTTTCCCGTTCACATAAATGATTTTATTCCTCTCTTCTAAGGTATCGCCACCCGTAGCAACAACTCTTTTTATAAAATCTTTCTTAGGGTCTTCAGGATATTTGAAAACTATTATATCTCCTTTCTCCGGCTGCTTGAATACCAAAATGCTTTTATCTGAAAAGGGGATCTTTGTACCATATATAAACTTGGTGACAAGTATATGATCTCCGATGACAAGCGTGGGTATCATGGAACCAGAGGGTATCTTAAAAGCCTGAATGATATAAGCTCTTATAATGAGGGCAAGCAGTAATGCAGTGATGATAGCTTCTGCGTATTCCTTAATAAGTCTCTTTTTGTCTTTTGTCATTTCAAAAATCTCCTGAATATGTAATCAAGTGTATGTTTATTCCTTGCTGCCAGTCTGAAAAACAAGACCTGCAGAGCCAATAACGCCTGCGTCATCTCCGAGTAAAGAAGGTATGATCCTTACCTTTTCAAAGAGTTCATGGAAAGCCCGTTTCGATGCTTCCTTTATTGCCTCCTGGATATATATGTCCCATGCGCCGGTGAGGCCGCCGGCAAGGATGACTGCCTGAGGGCTTAAGATATTAATAATGTTCGCTATTCCGATACCGAGACACCTACCTGCATCTTTCAGCGCCTCTCTTGCAAGACTGTCTCCTTCGAGGGCTATTCTGTAAATATTTTCTGCAGTAAGCTTATAGACATTCCCTCCGTGGAGTTGTCGTAACATACTCTCTCTTCCTTTTTCGAGAGCAGAGATTACCTTCGAAATTATTGCCCTTGCCGATGCACAGGTTTCGAGACACCCGGAATTACCGCAAAAACATTTCTCACCATACGCCTGTATAGTCATATGACCTACTTCGGCGGCTACGTTGAGAAGTCTGTTGTCCTTTATAATTCCTCCCCCTATGCCGGTACCGAGGGTAAAAAGCACAAAATCTGAAAACTCCTTTCCTGTACCAATCCACTTCTCGCCGAGTGCAGCAGCATTTGCATCGTTCTCAATAAATACGGGCACACTGAACTTTGCTTGCATTTCATTCAACAAGTTAATCCCATTTCAAAACAGGGATATTAGGAGAATCGACCATGGTACCGCTTTCTCTATCAATAAAACCTGCAACACCAAGGCCAATCCCTGCGACATCCTCAGAAAAAAAGCTTCCTGTTATCATAACAAGAGAATCAAGAACCGTTTTGGAGGTCGGTTCTTTCTTCTTTTTGATAACCGTACCGTCCCTTGAGACCAAAGCAGCCCTGAGGTTTGTTCCACCGAGGTCAATACCTATAGCGAGCTTCCTGGTCATTCCTCTTCGCGATAGACCTCAATCGCTATTTCCGGACACATCTGTGCACACATTGCACAGCCTGTGCATTTCTCCGGATCTCCGGGGTGAGCAGGGAAAAAGCCCTTTTCATTGAATGTATCTTCAATCATGATCACTCCCAAGGGGCAAGCTTCAACACAAAAGGCACACCCCTTGCAGAGTTCCCTGTCTATAACGATCATCCCTTTCATACAGTATCCCTTAGTAATTCCTTAGCGTGTTTAAGAGAGGCATCTGTTATCTTACCACTAAGCATACGTGCTATTTCATCCTGCCTCTCCCTGCCACTGAGTTCTTTTACCTCTACAAATACTTTCCCGTTTCTCTGTCTCTTTGTAATCTGGAGGTGGAAATCTCCGAGAGAAGCAATCTGCGGCAGGTGAGTTGTACAGAGCACCTGATGTTTGTCCGAGATCTTCTTTAATTTCTTCCCCACGCTTTCTGCTGTCCGTCCCCCGATCCCTGCATCTACCTCATCAAAAATGAGAACAGGCAGGTTGTCAACATCGGCAAGGATATTTTTTAAGGCAAGCATAACCCTTGAGAGTTCTCCACCCGATGCAACTTTTGACAGTGGTTTTGGAGGTTCTCCGGGATTTGCTGAGAACAAAAACTCGACCCTGTCAAAGCCAGCAGATGTGATGGACTCCTGTTTAACGTCTATCCTGAACTCCGCATCAGTAAAAGCGAGCTCTTTCAATTCCATCTTTACAAGTTCCTCTATCGTCCTGGCAACCGTCTTTCTTTTATCAGAAAGGGAAAGAGCAACTTCAAAAAGCATACCTTCTTTCTCCTTGATCTCTGCATCGACAGCGTTAAGCCGTTCATCTGTCATCTCGAGTGTCCCGAGTTCTTTCTCTGCTTCATCCTTGTATCTCATGACAGTTTCTACACCCTGCCCATATTTTCTCTCAAGACTTTTGATGAGTTCGATCCTTTCTTCGACTTCGTCAAGTCTCTCTGGTTCAAGGTTATATGTATTCTTAAGACCTCTCAGAGAGAGTGCTGCATCCTCAATAAAAGGAAGGGCTGACTCAAGCACATGCAACGTTTCAGATAAACGCTGATCCAGTGAGGACATCTCTTTCACTCTTGCAATAACAGAAGAAAGTTTCTCTGTGCAGGAACCCTCTGCTCCGTAGAGCGTATCATATGATATCTCTGTTAATTCCCTTAATCGCTCCAGGTTAGAGAGTATTGACTTCTCTTCAATCAGGGCTTCTTTTTCACCAGGCATCAGACGTGCTGTTTCAATTTCATTTACCTGAAATCTGAGCAGTTCCTGCCTGTACGTCCTCTCTTTTATCATGTGCTGCAAATCATCTTTTTCCCTTCTGAGTGAATGAACATCCCTGTAAAGTTCTCCAACTCTGTCTCTGTCCTCGTGCAGTTTGCCGTAGGAGTCGAGGAGGGCTCTATGTTTATCAATATCCATAAGGCTTTGATGTTCATGCTGACCATGTATGTCAACAAGGCATTTTCCTACTTCTCCTAAGTTCTGCAAACTTATCATTATGTCATTCATGTATGCCTTGCTTTTTCCCCCCGGAGACAGAGACCTTCTCAGGATCAGACCATCAGAGACATCAATTCCAAAATCAGGGATATTATTCCCTTCTGCATCAAAGTATGCCTGAATCATTGCCTCCCTTTCACCTGATCTGACTAAATCTGCATGGGCCCTGCTACCCAGGGCAAGGCTGAGGGCGTCTACTATTATAGACTTTCCAGCGCCTGTCTCACCGGTGAGAACATTGAGGCCGCTCTCAAACCTTACGGCAAGATCATCAATGATAGCGAGATTCTTGATTCTTAGTTCTTTAAGCATGTTCTTCAAAAAATAATCAATAATCAAATCTCGAATTCCAAATAATTCCAATGATCAAACTCAATAATTAAGATACCCTAACAAAATGATCGTATCGTGCATTCCAGGACTTGACCGAAGAATCCATAGGACCTGTTTTAGACTGTTTTTGCAACAAGACTTCTGGATTCTCGCTCTCCGGCTGTTTCCAATGGGGAGATCCAAGAATTCTTCACGGAACATTTTCGTCGGCATCGTTTGATGACAGACTCTCGATGTACTCATTTTGCTAAAAGTCGCTACACCTGTTAACGTCAATGACAGATTTTCTATAAAATCTTGTAATCATTTTGTTAATCTGGTCGTTTGGTTTTCATTTTGATCTTTCTTATTTGATATTTGATATTTTACCTCATTCCATAAACATAATGCATGGGCATTAATACTTTATAGTAAATCCCCTCAGGTCTCCCTTAAATTCTTCCCATTTCACCTCAATATTCGTGACCCTTGCACCCGGCGGACCACTGTAACATTCCTTAACAGCCCTCTCGATAAATTCCCTTTTGCCTTCAAATACTGCTTCAACCCTGCCATCAAAGAGGTTCCTTACCCAACCGTTCAGCCCGAGAGTATGTGCAATATCCCTTGTGAAGGCCCTGTAAAAGACCCCTTGCACCATCCCCTCGATGAATAAATGGGCCCTTGCATTATTCATAACGAACTCTGTTCTAATGGTTTGTCATCTGACTTGTTTCAGCCCTCCGCTAATCTCAATCAGGATTGACCGGTAATCCCCAGCTTCTTGTGGGTGACAAGCTGGACTTGCCCAATCAACTTGGGCAATGACAAACTCACACAAGCTTTTAGATAAATCCTTCCGTTAATAACATAACCCAAAATTATATCATAAAAAAAGGCCGCCCGAAGGCGGCCTTTTGAACGGCAATGCTCTCAACTCCTAAAAACTGATGTTGACCTCAAAATATGGCCAGTAATCATGTCTCAACTTCGAGCTTCCCAAGATAGGAAAGCCTTCATCACTCCGATTGGTCGTATGTCTCGAATAGTTAAAGTCCATATAGCCCAAGGCGAAACCTCACGTTTTACCATGAATAGTAGTCATAATAGACGTCCCAACACCGAGCGTTGAAAGGATAAATCCTGACTGGTAGTTTCCGCTGATCATAGAAATAGTTATGCTGCGGTTGCAACACCGTTCCCTTTCTCCTGTACCCCCGATAATTAAAGGGATTGATCCATGCATCACTTCCCTCTGTATACTCAGCAGTAAACTGATGTTTCGGATCGAGTCAGGTCTCCTGTGTTAAACCCTGCAAACCATACATGGCCGGGAAATCCGTGCTCCTCAACATCTACTGTTGCGCCGTCAGTGCTGTGTAACACGTATGTGTCTGGTATATCGAAATGGCTGTAATAGTAAGCTCCATAGAGCTGGAATCCAAAGAGCTGTGTGTCAACATAAGCGCCGGTCAGAGATAACTGGTATGAATATCAGGGGATATGACAAGCCCGGTTGGCAGCGGTGCATGCGAGTCCAAGTACGGGCATGATGCCAGTCATCCATAATAAGCCCGTCCAAGACAATCGCCGTATCCTTGCCCACCTTTAACTGTCCTTGTGCAAGGAAAGCGTCAGCGTCTGACTTGTCCTCCATTACATCTGTATCTTGCATCTTTTTCTCATCATATTTCAGGTATCCGAGAATAATCCCTGTTTTGTCTTTGACCTTTGCCTCATAGGATTTGAGTACCGGGTGCTTTTCCCGGTTCGCTTTGTTTACCCCATAGCTCTTGTTGTTGTCCACGGCAGATTTGCCTTGTCAAGAGCTGTTTCCGGAGCATCCCACTTGACCAATGTTCCATCAATCTCAGAGTCTATAAAAAGTCTCGGGAAGAGACTTCCTGCCTGCGCGTGAAGGTGCACCATCCAATACCGGGAAGTCGGCCGAGATACCAGGTGGTACGTTGACTATAGGGAATCTTCAAAGTCATGCATAAGCCTGCTCAACCCTCATAGTAATGTCATGCCCTATGCTCGACTTCAAAAGAATTTGGTTTGTTAAAAGGATCAGTAGCAGAAGGATCCCAGGCTCCCCAGCGTTTGTTCATAGTCAGACGTGCATAAAAATCAACCATATCAGGTACAACCTCGGCATGTGCGTTCAACCTGAGTCGCAACGGAAAAGATGTCTCATCTCTAAACTTGAGATCATCGACCGGGCTGATCTTCACCATAAAAACCATCAGGTGTATCTACGCATTGTCTCTCATGATGCGGAACGTGCTTCACCACCCAGTTCAATACGGTCTTTAAGTGATTTTTTCTCTAGCTTTTGCTGTCTTTGTCTCAACCTCAGCAAGCCTTCTTTTCAACCTCAACTGCCTTCTTCTCACTCTCAGTCTGTTTCTTCTCCAATTGTTCTATCCGTTGCAGAAGTTTATTCACTTCCTGTTTTAACTGCTCTATTTCCGCAGAAGTGATCAGCAGCTAAAACAGATGTTCCCCATACACAGAACAGGAAAACGAAAGCGAACAATAAACCGAAAATCTTTTTCATGAATCCCTCCCTTTCATGAGATTTAAGTTTGAATCGTTTTCAATAGTGCTTTTGTGAGCACATTTACAAGTATGTCATGTCACTCTCAAAGTCAACTTTTTTTAACCGGCGTCCTTTGTTATGTATACAGAACAAGGAGCACCAGTCGCTACTTTAGAGGCTACGCTTCCCATTAAGAACCTTGATGCAGCACTTCCCAGGCCGCGATTTCCTATGATTATAAGGTCGACCTTTTCCTTTTTCAGCAGTACTCACAATGTCGTCAGCCGCTGAGACTGCTGAAGAGAGAATCGTCTTAGCACGATACACCCTCAGCTTTTAAAATCTCTCTGGGCTTCCGCAAGAACTTCTTCACCTCGACTCTTCATGCTCGCTTCAATGCTCTGCAACTCCTTTGCAGATATCTCAAGGTCCAGGCCAGGAATGTAAGGAGTCACCGTCATGAGATAGATATCTGTCTTTGTTGCTTTCGCATATTTTAGAGCTATTGTTACACGCTTCCATGGAATGTTTCGAACCATCAACAGGCACTAATATTTTCATCTCCTACACCTCCTTCTTTACTTTGGCCTTCGTCATGCTCAGCCCGATCCCCTCAAATATGAAGAATATCGCGAACCCCCACCACAGTGTGTAAACAACATAGAACACGAGTAAGAAGGTCATCATACCTAATTTGTCCTTTACTTTTACAGGCTCAACGCCGTAATAGTTATATGCTGCCTCAACCGCCTTTTTCATTACGTCTGCGCAGATCTTGGCCTCAGCAGCCTTCTTATCTCTTACGAATTGTTTATTCATTCTGTCCAGAACATTGTACCACTGCCTGAACATCTGCTTCATGTCGTCAGTCTTCATAGCAGTTGCATACAAGGCCTTCATTGTCTCCCCATCATTCCTGTACATTGTCTCTGAATCCCGTATGGCTGTTGCAAGTACCTTTCCGAGGTCTCCTTCTATCTTTAATTCAGTACCTTTCAACTCAGCCTTTGCTATCCCTTCGTTAACAGTAAAGAGCGCGGCTGACCGCTCGGCCCTCTTTTCAGCGTCCCCGGGCTTGTCCTCAGCTTTACTCATCTTGAGGGTAACTGAGAACATATGGCCCATAAACTTCTCGTTGCTCTTTGTAACCTTGGGGATGAAATAGGAAGAGCCTTTAGATAACGTGTTAAACATCTCATCAGCCCATATCAGGCCGTTAACTTTCTTTCCACCCACCGTGAAAAGAGGTGAAAAAATCAGAAACAACACCACTAAGAATGAGATGAACATAGCAATTCCAAGACCTAAATGTCCTTTATGTTTTATCGCCATCTCTATTCCTCCCTCAATGCTTTAAGGTTTCCGAAGAACTTGGCAAAGAGCCAGACACCAAAGAACGCAATGATGATCCAGAACATCCAGAACCCGACCGACTCTATCGCATTTGCCGTACCTGATGCTATCTTGATGTAACCAAGCTCTCCCAGTTTTTTAGGAAGAACGGTTATCCTGTTTGCAAAACCTGCGATTATCGTGATGGCATAGAATCCCCTGATGTCGATTCCTCTGACAACCTTTGTTGTGAGCGCTCCTACCTGAATACCTATAAGTGAACCCAGGAGCATCCCCATTGCAAGTGTATAGAAGACATAGCCGTAGATTGCATACTGTGATATTGATGCATATCCTGCAGTAAAGATGATCTGGAGGATATCCGTTCCTACCGTCGTCATGGTAGATATACCGAAGAGGTAGACGAACATCGGGAAGGTAATGAATCCGCCACCAACTCCCATGATCGCTGCTGCAACACCTACAATAAATCCACCCATAGCTACGACGATACCAGGCAACTTTCTCCCGCCGGGAACAATATCATGATCGAAGGCAATAGAAGGCGGTATCTTTATCCCCTGCAATTTCAGTGCTATGCCTGTTGTGGTAGCAGGGCCTTTCGCAGGCTCACCGCCATCATGGGCGCTTACCACAGCACCCGATTTTCTCAATTTGAGATAATCATACATGGCATAGCTGCCGAGGAAGGCGAGTAAGACGGCATAGACAAGGCTGATAAACGCATCACTCAGCGCAGGATCAATATCATAGACTGCCCTGTTGATATACCCTCCGACCGTTGCGCCAATAGATGAACCTACGACAAATACCACGGCCAGGGCTACAGAGACATTTCCGAGTTTCCTATGGACTGTTGTTCCCATTATGGCCTTCGCAAAGATGTGAAACACGTCTGTGCCGACCGCCATGATTCCCTTGACACCTGCAGCCATCAGAGCAGGAGTTATGATAAATCCTCCTCCGGCACCGATACATCCTGTAATAAGACCAGCACCAAGTCCAATGGCTATTGAAGCAAAAAATACTGCTGTGGAATAGTGTGCAGGGCTATATGCGGTCTTCCCTCCGATCATATCTGCTGCCTCAGCAATGATTACGAACAATATGGGCAACAACAGAACAAAGAGGACGAGAAGTTTTTTCCGATTCCTGATGATGCTCATCGAGTTCTCGTAATCCCACTTCGCATAAGCTCTGCTGCCTTCCTTCAGAAATTCATAAACCTGTCTTGGCAAACTCATATAAAACCTCCTTTCTTAGTTGGTTTGCATCATTTCTTTGATTTAGACGAACCTTGTTTTCTGCGTCTTTTTTGAAACCTTCACCTGTTTTGCTTTCTTAACTCTTTCCCCTCTTTATCGCCCCCTTTCGCAGTATCATATTCTTCTGGTTCAACAAAAGTAATTTCTAATTCAACATTTTTCAGTTTCTTTGTTAGTTTTTTAGCCATTTAGAAAAGAAAAGATGAATTTATATGCTGCATTATTTGTTGATACCTCCCCCTAAGATGAGACCCTAAAATCTCAGATAATAAAGCAACTGGTATACCAGATTATAAATAGTTGATATTAAAGGGAAAATAATTTTGGGATAACGAGGTATGCAATTATTTATTGCATTTTTTGAGGATAATGTGATTTTTATCTCTTAAATAGCCCACTTTAATGCATCATGATGTTGCAGCGTAACTTTATGTTGCTATTTTATGATTCTTTATCTTTCTCTGGAGTTGTTGACGAAAGATACCAAGGGCTGCTGCAGCTTTTGATATATTTCCACGAGATTCCTGCAAAGCTGACCAAATTATTTCTTTTTCAAATTCTGCAAGTGATTTTTTCAGTTTAGGTGTGTAAGTTTTCTTCTTAAAAGGGGATTTCAATACATATGATGGCAAATCAGAAGGGAGTATTTCAGGGCTATTTGTGAACGATATTGCCCTTTCGATAATATTTTCCAGCTCTCTTCCATTCCCAGGATAAGAATAGTCCATGAGAATATCTATGGCGTCATCACTGATACCCTTTACCCACATATCTTTCCTTTTGGGGGCATGTTTTAAAATAAAATGTTCAACCAGGAGGGGTATGTCCTCTTTCCTCTCCCGTAGCGGTGGGATATGGATGTTAATCACATTCAGCCTGTAAAACAAATCCTCCCTGAATATGTCTTTTTTACAGGCTTCCTTCAGGTCTTTGTTAGAAGCAGAGATAATTCTTACATCGACTTTTAGAGGATGAGATCCACCAATTCTCATGATCTCGCCCTCTTGAATAACCCTTAAAATCTTTGTCTGAAACAGATGAGAGACATCCCCGATCTCATCAAAAAATGCAGTTCCTGCATTTGCAAGTTCAAGAAGACCCTTTTTTGTATAATTCGCTCCGGTAAAAGCTCCTTTTTCAAAACCGAACAGCTCTGACTCAAGCAGGGTATCAGGGATGGCGCTGCAGTTCAAAGTCATAAAGGGTTTATCTTTTCTTGGACTCCACCGGTGGATCGACCTTGCAACAAGTTCTTTACCAGTTCCACTTTCCCCTGTAATAAGCACATTGCTTTCACTCACTGCAGCCTTCTTTATCACACCAAAAATCTCCTGCATAACTTTACTTCTCCCAATCAGTTCGTCAAAACCATAGGCATGACCAAGAATCTTCTTTTTATGTTTGCTTATCACATCACTGAGGACATCGCTGGTAAGTGGCTTCTCAAGGAAATCACAGGCACCAAGTTTCATTGCCTCAACTGCCATTTTTAAATCAGGACTTGAAAAGGCTATGACCGGCATTCTCTGTCTCAGTTCCAAAATTCTCTGCTGCCATCCTCTGGTATTGAGGTCAAGGAATGCTATATCATATTTCCCAGAGACTGACTGAAGTATTCTCCCGTGACATTGACCTTCTGTTCTGAATCCTGCTTTTTCAGGGTAACCTTTACAGATCGAAATAATGTATAGAGTTCTTCAGCCTCGTCAGAAATGATCAGGACATTTGGCATGGCGTATTGTATAACATTAGAGAGCTAAAAGCACAGAAACAGTAATTCTAAATTTACTTATTTAAATTCTATATATTTGGTTTTCCAGGCTTTTCTTTGGATACTTTGAAACCCCTCTTTGGAAAACCAGGGGATAGGGGAGATTTTAAGAATCACAAAGACCACCATATTCAGTCATGTTTTCTCTGAGTGATCTCGGAACATTTTTTCTTCAAGTCTCTGTTATAACGTAGCATCGTTCCTTTTAAATCCCCCCTCACCCCCCTTTTCCAAAGGGGGGCTTTGTGAAGAACCCTTCGGCAGAGACCGCAGGGTGTAAAATTTATCTACACAATTTCCTGAAGAACCAAATATTTTAAGATGCGGTGACAACCAGAATGAATCCTATGAACATCAACAGTGCTCCAATGAATCGTTCACCTATATGTTTCTCCTTAAAAAAAAGATAGCCATACAAGATTCCGATAATAAGGCTCATCCTTTTTACGGATATGACATATGCTACTTTGGCAAGGCTTATTGCAATCATATGGGAAACCACCATAAGGGAGTAAAAGATTCCGGGTAAAATGACTGAGCGGATTGTTTTCCCCTCTATCTTTACACCTTTATGTTTATTTTGTTTATATAGTGCAATAGGGGCAAAAAAGAGGGCCAATGCTGTAAAGTACGTAGTACCGAAAAACAGTGGCGAAGAATGCTGTATAGCCATTTTGCCGAGAGATGCAGTAAGACTGTAAATCAGTGCTACCCCTATCATCAAAACAGAACCCCTCTCTCTGGTTATTGCCCTGAGGGGCTCAAATATGCCTTCCCTTATTTTGCTGATATTGAGGGCATAGCTCCCTGCTGCAATGAACAGAATCCCTATGGCACCCACAGAGGAAACTCTCTCTCCAAGTATGACATATGAAACAAAGATAAGAAAAACCGGCGTCAGTGCAAGAAACGGAAGGGTAAGGCTTAATGGTGAAAGCCGTAATGCCTTTATATATAAAATAATTGATACTATTTCCAGAGGCAGAGAAAGAGCAAAGGCAGTATAAAATTGCCTATCAAGTTCAGGCATAGGTATGAATAAAAAGACGATAAGTAACAAGGGCAGTGAAAAAACAAGCCTTAACCATGCGACAATATACTCATTGTGAGAGGTAAGAGTCTTTTTCGTAAGGGCATCGCTTGTTGCAAGTGTAAACGCTGCGATTAATGAAAGCAAAACCCAGGAATACTCCATACTATAGCCTGCATGCATACAATCAGGTTGTCAAGAAAAGAAAAGATGGTTGAAGTATATTAAAGTGAACTATGAGTATAACCCCAAGGATATTCCTTGTCATCTTCCTCTGCTCTTTATCAAGTCTTGCCTATGAGATAACCCTTACACGAATATTCTCGGTCTCTTTATGGTATCACTTTGCCTTCATGGTCATAAGCATAGCCATGCTTGGAATCGGCGCAAGTGGAACAGTACTGACTTTGTATCCAAGACTGAAAAACCTTTCTTATATAGGTTTATACAGTCTTCTGCTTGGTATCGGAATCTCAATGAGTTACATACTTTCAAACCTGATACCGTTTGATCCTGTGAGGCTTTCATGGGAAAAAATGCAGTTGTTTTATATCAGCCTTTATTACATAACCCTCTCATTACCATTTTTCTTTACAGGACTAATCATTGCCACAGCCTTCTCCTCAATGGGTGAAAAATCCAGTATTGTTTATGGTGCAGACCTTCTTGGCGCAGGTACAGGTTCAATCATAATCCTGTATGCCATGACAATCACCGGCCCTGAGAGAGCTGTCTTCATCCTTTCCTCAATCGCACTCATAGCATCATTTATGGTCTCCAATAAGTGGCTGAAAGCGGTCTCTCTCATATGTATCTTTTTAAATCTCACCCTCCTACTACATCTTCCCTCATTCGTTAGTCTCAGAATGTCTCCGTACAAGGGGCTGCAGGTAGCTCTGAAATATCCGGGGGCAGAACATCTCAAAACATATTTCAGCCCCTTTTCAAGAATAGATACCTTCAAGAGTCCCGCAGTACGTTTTGCACCAGGCCTGAGTCTCAGGTACCTCGATACACTTCCTGAACAAATTGGACTTTCAATAGATGGTAGTGAAATGAATGCTATAACAAGTGTATATGACAGAGAAACTCTGAGATTTCTCAGATACCTTCCATCTGCCCTTCCCTATGAAATACGTAATCCCCCTTTGACCCCACTTTAGCAAAGGGGGGATGGGGAGGATTTCAAGCAACAGGAACGTCCTGATCCTTGATCCAAAAGGAGGTCTTCAGGTTCTTGTCGCAACGCATTACGGCCCCAAAAATATATATAAGGTAGAATCCAACCCTCTCCTGATAAAGATTATCAGAGACGATTATGAAGATTTCTCCGGCAATATATACAGGGATAATACATGGTCAGGACTCGGAAGGTCATGGCTAAGAAAAAGCAACAGGAAATTCGACATTATCGATATTTCATTAATGGGCTCAGCACCCTCTGGTACTTTTGGGATTTCAGAGGATTATAAATTTACTGTTGAGGCTTTCAGAGAATACATAGCCCGTCTAAAACCAAATGGTATCTTAGGTATCACCCTTTACATATTACCCCCTCCGAGAATGGAATTAAGGCTCATTAATACCATAGTTTCTGCTATGGAAGAACTTGGGCTGAAAAATGTTAAAGAACATGTCATAGCTGTTCGAAGCTGGGGTAGTATAAGCATCCTCGTAAAAAAATCACCTCTAACCCTTCATGAAATTGGTGTTCTTAAAGAGTTTTCAAAAAACAGACGGTTTGATGTCATATACTATCCAGGGATAAGGGAAGAAGAGACAAACATATATGTCAAAATGCCTTCAAATGATTATTACATGGCTTTTGAAAAAATCTTATCTTCTTCAACACGGGCAGAGTTTATAAATGATTATATCTTTGATATAAATCCAGTCCGTGATGATTATCCATTCTTCAATTATTACCTCAAACTTAAAAACGTCAGGGAGACTCTTAAACTCATGGGGGGGAAATGGCAGTATTTTATCGAAGAAGGATATATACTCCCGGTAATCTTTATCCAGGTATTATTATTAAGCTTAGTCCTTATAATTCTTCCAGCTTTTTCAAAACAATCAGAAGTCATTGCGAGGAGGTCGTTACGACCGACGAAGCAATCTCTAAACTCAATAACAAAAACTAAAGATGCGATTGCTTCGTCCGCCTTTTGGCGGACTCGCAATGACAAAGAAAAAAAATTCCTTCCTTATTTTGCCTTTCTCGGCCTTGGATTCATGTTCGTGGAAATATCTCTCATCCAGAAATGTATTCTCCCCCTTGAAAACCCATCTTATGCCTTCGCCATCGTTCTCACATCTATACTCATAAGTTCTGGTATCGGGAGTCTTTTAAGTTACAGGGTCTTTGCTTTGAAAAGTTCACTTGTCCTTTTTGCACTCTCCATTCTCATTGTTCTTTATAGCATTATTCTTCCTTCCATTATGGATGTCATTTCTTCCTTTGTAATCAATGTTAAGATTGTTCTGGTATTCTTTACTCTCCTCCCCCTTGGGCTTCTTATGGGCATCCCTTTTCCCACAGGGCTGAGTATCCTCTCAGAGAAAAATAAGTCCCTTGTATCATGGGCATGGGCAATAAACGGGTGTTTCTCTGTCCTCGCTCCAATCCTGACTATAATGTTAGCAATGGCTTTTGGATTCAAAATTGTGCTTTGGTTGGGAGCATTAACCTACATATTGGCCTTTGTTACTCTGCAAATATTTCTAAGAAAATCAAACTGAGTTATAAAAGGGTATAGCAACAACCTTTAGCCTATTGTATTCATAACAAACTCTGTTCCAATGGTCGAAATTCCGATTCCTGCCTTGCAGTAATGACTCATTCCGTGGAAACGGGAATCCAGGAAGGGTAAAAACTTAAACAACTTTTGAGATCTTTGAAGATAATAGCATAAAATATTGTGGATGTAGAATTTGAACAGATTTAAAACAAAAAATGCATTTAAGATAATGCGGATGTTGTGAAAAAATTTATTTTTCGATACTTCTTCCTCACTTTTTCTTCAATGCCTCTCCAATCATCGGAACAAAGGCCACAGAACCCATCTGTACGACATCGAGTTCACCTTTTTTCTTTGTTGCGACGGTCATGACCTGGTAATAAACCGTACTTCCAAGAGGTATTATAAGTCTTCCACCTTCTTTCAGTTGTTTAATTAATGGTGTGGGAATATGGTTTGCTGCTGCAGTTATAATTATCGCATCAAATGGTGCATATTCTTCCCAACCAAAATAACCGTCAGCATACTTTACCTTTACATTTTTATAGCCGAGTTCCTTAAGCCTCTTCATTGCCATGTCTGCAAGTGATTTCCTTATCTCTATGGTACAAACTTCTTTTACGATCTCTGCCAGTACCGCTGCCTGATACCCTGAACCTGTGCCTATCTCAAGCACCTTGTCTGTCGGTTTTAACATTAATGCTTCTGTCATCAGGGCAACAACATACGGTTGTGATATTGTCTGACCTTCCCCTATTGGTAGCGGATAATCCGCATATGCCCTTTCTCTCAGATTTTCATCCACAAAAAGGTGCCTCGGAATCCTCCCCATCACATCCAGAACTTTTTTATCCTTAATTCCTCTCCCTTTAATATCATTTTCCACCATTGCCTTTCGCTTCTGAAGGTATGGATCAAAGTCCATAGAAACTGTAAAAAACAGAAGACAAAAAAGGCATGGCAGAACAAAACGAGATATGTGTGAAAATGTGAGCATGCTATATTTTACTATGCTATTACTATTGAGAAGCAGGTTGTGATGGGGAAGCAGGCTGCGACGGAGAAACTGGCTGTGATGAGGGAGTCGGCTGCGAGGGAGAAGCAGGCTGTACCTTTATGAGAGCCTTGAGAACAAGATTTACTGCCGGCTTTTGAGGGTCATTAGTAAAAACTTTTACTGTCTTGGTAAGAAAACCTATTTTGCCTTTTATATCTATCGTTGCAACAATCTTTCCTTCCTCTCCTGGCTTCAGGCGGCTCGAACTAGCCACTACAGCAGCACATCCTCAACCAGGTTGACAGCCTCTGTATAACAAGTTCCTCATTACCGCCATTTTTAAAATCGAACGTATGTTCAATTTTTTCTGCTTTGGGTTATCGTCCCAAAATCGAAGGTTTCTGTATTAAAAACTATTGAAGGCTGTGAAAAGGAGATAGCCGGGAAAAGGAGTAAAAATATTAATACAAGGATCTTTTTCATACAGTTATATTACAATATATCCTTAAAAAAGGAAACACAATTTTTCTTCATGCTGGATTTTATCACCATAAAGGGTGCAAGAGAGCACAACCTCAAGAATATTGACCTCACCATACCCAGAGATGCTATAACGGTAATAACAGGTCCGTCAGGTTCGGGCAAATCGTCTCTTGCCATTGATACGATTTATGCAGAGGGACAGAGGCGTTATGTAGAAAGTCTTTCAGCATATGCAAGACAATTTCTTGAACAACTCCGAAAACCTGATGTTGACTATATCGAAGGCTTATCTCCGTCTATTGCCATAGACCAAAAAACAGTTGTAAGAAGCCCCCGCTCTACAGTTGGAACTATTACCGAGATATATAACTACATGCGTGTCCTTTATACAAGAATCGGCAAGCCGTTCTGTTACAATTGCGGTTCCCTTATAGCAAAACAGGAATCCAGGGACATCATCAAATCTGTTATGTCCTTACCCCACGGCAGCCGTCTTCAGATTTTAGCTCCGATAGTCAGAGACAGAAAGGGTGAATACAGGAAAGAACTTCAGCAAATGAGAAGAGAAGGATTCATAAGGGCCCGGATAGATAGTAAGATGATGGACCTGACACAGGATATCATTCTCAAGAAACAAAAACGTCACACGATAGAGATAGTTATAGATAGGTTTATTATAAAACCGGGAATTGAACGACAGATAAAGGAAGCAGTTGAAACAGCCCTCCGTTATTCGGATACTGTGATAATTAATTTGATTGATGAAAACAGAGATATTCTGTTTTCAAAAACTATGGCCTGTTCCAAGTGCGGTATCAGTTACCCTGAGATAAATCCCATGTTTTTCTCTTTCAACAGCATGCAGGGAGCCTGCCCAAGATGCAAAGGGCTTGGTTTTGAGAACCTTGAAGTCGTTACGACTCAATTCCGGGAGGAGTCTGCAGCGCCTGAAGAACATAAAGTCTGCAGGCTCTGTAACGGACTGAGATTGAAAAGGGAAGCACTCAATATAAAGATACAGAATATAAATATAGGGGAATTTGCAAAGATGTCCGCAGAGGATGCACTTCTTTTTATTAACAATCTAACACTCTCTGAAAGAGAACAGACAATTGCACATCGGGTTCTCAAAGAAGTTAAGGACAGGCTTCATTTCCTCTGTAAGGTAGGGCTTGGTTATCTCACCCTTGACAGGTCATCCCTCACGCTTGCAGGTGGAGAGTCGCAGAGGATAAGGCTTGCAGCACAACTGGGTTCTTCCCTGACAGGGGTTCTCTATGTGCTTGATGAACCAACTATTGGCATGCACCCAAGGGACACCATAAAACTCCTTGAAAGCCTCTCTTTCATACGTGATGCTGGCAATACCGTAATTATTGTTGAGCATGATGAGGAGACCATAAAGTGGGCAGATCATATCGTGGACATGGGGCCTGGCGCTGGTCATATCAGCCTCCGGTTCTGGGCCTCGATGGCCGCGGCCGGGTCCCGGCGCTCCGCCTCCCCCAGGCGCGGGTCCAGTCCCACGCACAGCAGGCTGCACTTGTCGCGGCAGGACTTTTCCAGCCTGGCGAAGAATCCCTGATTCGCGCTCGTTTTCATGACCTTCCCCCCTTCTGGGCAAAAAAAATGGGAGCCTCTCGGCTCCCCTCGGCGGGAAAAAAAACGGGAACCTTTCGGCTCCCACACCCCGGTCCTCTCGGCCTAAAAAAGATCAAAAAAAAACTCCGGCGTCGCCGGAGTGGTTGTATTCGATTAGTCCGTGGAATCATAGGTTGCAGGAAGCATGACACAGGCCGCGCCGGATGTCAATAGCTTTTTCATTCCCGTTCTGGTAGCGTGAGCGGCGTGGAACCCTGCGACTGCGTGCTGCTGGCCGCCGGCCTGTCCAGCCGGAGTACGGACTGGAAGATGCTGCTTCCCTGCGGCGGGGCCACCATGGTCGAGGCCAGCGCGGCCGCGGCGCTGTCCGCCAGCGCGCGGGTGATCGTGGTGGCCGGCTTCCGCGCCGGGGAAATCCTCGCCCTGTTCCGGGACCGGGAGCGGGTGGAGGTGGCGGTGAACCCCCGCTTCCAGGATGGGATGCTCTCCTCGCTGCAATGCGGGGCGGCCGCCGTGCGCACGCCGCGTTTCTTTCTGGCCCTGGCCGACATGCCCCTGGTTTCGCCGGACACCTACCAGCGGCTCCTGGAGGCCCCGCCCGCGGACGCGGTCATTCCCAAGTACCGGGGCAAGAAGGGCCACCCGCTCCTGCTCTCCGGGGCGGTAGCGCGCGCCGCGGCCGCCGCCTCGCCGGGACAGACCCTGCGCGACGTGTTGGCCGGCTTCGCCACCCTGCTGCTGCCGGTGGAGGACCCGCACGTGCTGCACGACGTGGACACCGACCACGACTACCGGGAG
>CAWCKM010000034.1:0-33132 GCA_963796125.1 Nitrospirota bacterium | reverse complement strand
GAAATCAATAAAGTCGATGTGTCACAGATTCCGCTTGATGATGCGGTTGTGATGGGAGACAGGCAAGCCAAGTATCGTGTTATTGTTTTTGATGACCCTGAATGACCATTCTGTGCAAAACTTCATCAGGAGATGAAGAAGGTCATTGAGAAGAGAAAGGACATAGCATTTTATATAAAGATGTTCCCTCTGCAGATGCATCCGGGAGCTTATGAAAAGGCAAAGGCCATTGTGTGTGAAAAATCACTTGCCCTTCTTGAAGATGCCTTTGAGAAAAAACAGTTACCGAAACCAACATGCGAAACCCAGGTTATTGATGAAAATATAAAGCTTGCTGAAAAATTAGGTATTTCAGGTGCACCGACTCTCATCCTGCCTGACGGCAGGGTTATTTCGGGATATAGAGAAGCCGATGCTCTCATATCACTGGTTGGTAATTGATAATCATTATGCGAGTTATCTGCTTACCTTAAGGACTCCCTCCATTTGTGCAATTTTCTGGGTGAGCCCTGAGAGCTGGATTTTATCCTTTACCTCCAAAATGAATATGATGTAAGCTGTTTTATCCTCAGTTGATTTTGCCTCTATATGACTTATGTTGACATTCACAGATGAGATAAGGGCACTGAGATTTGCAAGTATGCCAGGTCTGTCAACTGTCTCAACAAAGAGTTTTGCAGGTGATGTTGCATCACCTGCGGACTTCCATTCGACATCGACGAGCCGCTCATTGTCCATAGCAAGCTGTTCGAGGTTTGAGCAATCAACTCGATGAATCGTAGCACCCCTGCCCCTGGTTACAAAGCCCACAAGCTTGTCACCGGGCACAGGGAAACAACATTTGGCTGTGCGGTATAGAACATTATCGACTCCCTTGATGGTGATACCTTTCTGTTCTTTTGGCGGTTTTGCAGGCTTTGCAACGGGAACTTCTTCTGTCGGCTTCTCAGGCATCAGTTTGTTAACAACCTGATGTGCTGATAATCTTCCAAATCCAATAGAGACGCAGAGTTCCTCAACAGATGGACTATTGAAAAACAGTAAAACCTCCTGCATCTGCTCCGATTTCAGGATAGAATGGCTGAAGTCATGCCTTTTCAGTTCTCCCTCAAGCAGTTTAAGTCCAAGCTGTTCAGCCTGTTTCCCCTCCTCAGTTTTTATCCACTGCTTTATCCTGCTTTTAGCCCGTTGTGTAATAACAAATTTAAGCCAGTCCCTGCTTGGTCCGTGTGTCGGGGAAGTCATGATTTCGACAGTGTCGCCACTTCTGAGAGTGTACTTGAGGGGAACGATTCTGCCGTTCACTTTTGCACCGATACATTTATGGCCTACTTCTGTGTGTACGCTGTAAGCAAAATCAACAGGTGATGAACCAACAGGGAGTTCCTTGATATCTCCTTTCGGTGTAAAGACATAAATAACGTCCAGAACAACTTCGCCCTTTACAGCATCAAGGAAGTCCTTTGCATCGGAAAGCTCCTTCTGTGCATGTATTAATTCCCTGAGCCACGAGATATATTTACTGCTCTTTTCATCAATCTTGCCTTTTTCTTTATACCTCCAGTGGGATGCTATACCATGTTCTGCAATCATGTGCATCTCATTGGTTCTTATCTGAAATTCAACTCTCTCTCCTTTTGGTCCGATAACTGTTGTTTGAAGAGATTGATACATATTTGATTTTGGTACCCCGATATAATCTCTGAACCTGCCCGGAATAGGTGTCCAGAGGGAATGAATCAGGCCGAGGATTGCATAGCAGTTGGCCTTTGTATCAGTGATTATTCTCAGACCGAGGACATCGTGAACCTCTTCAAAGGAAATTTTCTGTTTCTGCATTTTTTGATAGATACCGTAGTAATGTTTTACCCTTCCTGAAACCGTCCCCGGAAGACCGGCCTCTTTCAGTTTGTCATGCATGACCGTGATAAGTTCTTGCAGGTAACCTTCCTGTTCTTCCTTTCTCTTGGCAACTTTCCTTACGAGCTCGCTATATAGCTTTGGCATAAGAAACTTAAAGCCCAGGTCTTCAAATTCCGTTTTCAACCAACCGATACCAAGCCTGTTTGCGATCGGTGCGTAGATCTCAATGGTTTCTGTTGCGATCCGGTGCTGCTTATGCTCCGGAAGGTATTTGAGTGTCCGCATGTTATGGAGCCTGTCTGCAAACTTAATGAGCATTACCCTTACGTCCTCTGACATCGCGAGGAACATTTTCCTGAAGTTTTCTGCCTGAGCTTCTTCTTTTGTCTTAAAAACTATCTTGGAAAGTTTTGTAACAGATTCAACAAGGAATGCGATCTCTTCGCCGAAAACTTCCTTTATTGTTTTCCTTGTTATCCCTGTATCTTCAATCGTGTCATGCAGGAGGCCTGCCGCAATGGTTGCAGTATCCATTTTCATATCGGCAAGGATTGAGGCAACGGCAAGTGGATGTTCTATATATGGTGAACCTTCTATCCTCTTCTGGCTGGAGTGTGCTTCACTTGAAAATTGATAAGCCTTCTTTACTGTTTCTACGTCTGCATCAGGATTGTAAGAGCGGACCTTTTTTATCAGGTTATCTATGCTAACAGATTCTTCTGTCATAAATTATTATACAATTTTGATTGCAGTGACACGTTGGGAGGTATAAGTTAAAAGTTAGATGTTGAATATTTTAAAACCTTTTTACTTCGGACTTCTTACAGGCTTGGCCTGAATGCCCTCAGGTTCAACTGCAGGCATCTGCCACCTTCCCATTCATTGATAACCGGTGTGAATACAGCATCAATCATGGTTGAGACCTCGAGCCTTTCAAACAGTGAACCCATCTCAAACCCTATCGCATCAAGAGACTGAGACCTCTGTCTCAGTTTCATCTTCAGGTGGTTGTTCCCGACTACCCTGGGATAGAGAACCTCGAGCCCCTTTGAACCAAGGAGGGGCACTGGATTGCCGAACCCGAAGGGTTCAAGGAGTTTGAGTTCTTTCATGAGGTTAAAATTTATGTGAGAGAGGTTCACATCAGCATCTATTTCAAGAGAGGGTGTAAAATCATTTTCCATAAGAGTTTCCTCAACAATCCGGTTAATCCTCTCCTTAAAGGACGGGATATCATCGGCGTTCAAACGGAACCCTGCAGCCTGTTTGTGGCCGCCAAAACCTGCAAGAAATTCCTTGCAGCCTGTAAGTCCCTCATATATGTTAAAAGAAGGTATACTCCTTGCTGAACCTGTGGCGGTGTGCCCCTCTACAGAAATAATGAAAGCAGGTCGATAAAAAGTCTCAACAACTCTTGATGCAACGATACCGATAATGCCTGGATGCCATCCTTCTGAAGAAAGTACAATAGCTGAGCGGACACCTTCATTATTGAGCTTATGGAGGGCTTCCTGATAAACTTTTTCCTCTATCCGCTGTCTCTCTGTGTTGAGTCCGTCCAGCCATGATGAAAGAGCAATTGCCTCATCCTCAGAATCAGTGAGGAGAAGCCTCACAACGTTATTAGCATCCGAAGCCCTGCCGGCTGCATTGATTCTCGGGATTACTGTAAAGGGCAAAAGCCCTGATTTTACCTCTCTCTCATTAATGCCGGATATCCTTTTCAGTGCCTTTAATCCTTGCCTTACCCCATTTTCAATAAGCCGTAACCCTTCTCTGACGAGGATCCTGTTTTCCCCTGTGATAGGAATGACATCAGCAATTGTGCCGATAGCGGCAAGGTCAAGGAGAGAGGTGCTCATTTCACATGATCCATGAGACATGATTGTCTAAAGCCTGAGCAAATTTAAAGGCTATTCCGGCACCGGACAGGTTGGACAGTGGAGACTGAGGATCTGAGACTTTCGGGTTAATAATAACAAGCGCATCTGGAAGGAGCAAAGAGCCATGGGCTGAGTGCGAAGAGTCCGCAACGTAGAATTCTTGTTCTTTGTCTTCTTTTGGTTTGTCCTCTACACTCTTTGCTCTCTGTTGCTCTATGCTTCTTTGGGGTTCATGATGGTCGGTGATAATAACATCAATTCCCTCTTTCTGTGAAAGGGCTACTGCTTCAAAAGATGTTATCCCACAGTCAACAGTGATGATGAGCTTTGACCCCGAGTTCCTTTGCCCTTTCCACACCGGCGAAATTAAATCCGTATCCATGGCTAATTCTGTTGGGTATGAAATAATAGGCATCCAATCCGATCTTCTTGAGGACATAAACCAGTATCGTGGTGGCAGAGAGGCCGTCTGCATCGTAGTCGCCGTGGACAAGGACCTTCTCCCCCTTTCTTAATGCCTCTTGTACTCGCTTAACAGCTGCCTTTAAGCCAAACAGATCAAAAGGATCCGAGAGATCTGATATCCTTGGGTCCAGGAACTCAGATATGTCCTGAGGTGTCTTTAAGCCCCCTGTTGATAAGAATTTGGGCAATCACAGGGGAGACGGATGCAGTTCTTGAGAGATATCCTATGTATTCGTTGTTAGTCCTGTTGACAAGCCATTGCCTATGCATATGTGACGAGTGACAAGTGACAAGGGATCGAGTAAGAAGTTCGAGAGCAAGTAAAATGTTTCATGCTCTGACTCTTCGCTTTTACCTATTGACTCGTTACTATTTCTTTGCAAAGGGTCTCTTGCCTCCCCAAAGGAGCACGATCGGGCTTGCAACAAATATCGATGAATAGGTTCCGACTAATGACACCCATTATCATTGCAAGCGAGAAGTCATGGATGACTTCACCACCGAACAGAAAAAGAGCTAACGATGTAATAAGGACAGTTGCGGAGGTTATGATCGTCCTTGATAAGACCTCATTGATGCTGTTGTTCATAACCGTCTGGACATCTTCTTTCTGTTTCAACTTCAGATTTTCCCTTATCCGGTCAAATACCACGACGGTGTCTGTCAGAGAATAACCGGCAATGGTGAGCAGGGCAGTAACGAGGATGAGGTTTATCTCTTTCCCCATGATATAAAACAGGCCAAGCACGGCGAGGACATCGTGGAAGGTTGCAATCGTGGCGCCAATGCCAAATCTTATCTGAAATCTGAAGGCAACATATACGAGGAGTCCTATGACGGCAACGGCGATTGCCTTTGCTGCATCTGCCCTCAGCCTTCCCCCGACCTTCGGGCCTATAACGGTCGTCGAATCAACAACATACTTGTTGTCAGGAAATTCCCGGGACAATACCGCTGTGATCGCATCTGCACCATGACCGAGTTCTTCCTCACTTTTCTTCATTTTTATGAGTATCTTATTCTCCGTTGGGAGATCCTGGAGGTCGATATCCTTTAGGCCACCCTTTTCGAGGGCAAGTCTCACATTGTGGAGTACAACAGGTTTTTCGAACTTTAACTGTATGGCAGTCCCCCCTGCAAAATCTATTCCGAGGTTTGCGTGGCCCCTTGATATCTGCACTATTGCTATGATGCCGAGGATGGAGAGAATTCCTGAAAGGGTAAAAGCTATATATTTTTTCCCGAGGAAATCGATACGGGGATTTTTAATCAGTTCTATCATGGCGCTCCTATATGCTTAAACTCTTTATTTCACGTCTGCTGTTGACAATATCAAAGACTGTTTTTGTACCGATAAGGGCAGTAAAGAGATTTATAGCAACACCAAGGCTTAACGTTACGGCAAATCCTTTTATAGGACCGGTGCCGAACTGGAAGAGAACGGCTGCTGTAATAAGTGTCGTAACATGGGAGTCGAAAATCGTCCAGAATGCCTTATGGTATCCCGAGTCAACTGCAGCCCTTGGTGTTTTCCCTGCCCTCAGTTCGTCTCTCATCCTCTCGAACATAAGGACATTGGAATCGACAGCCATGCCAATTGCAAGAATGATTCCTGCGATGCCGGGGAGGGTGAGTGTAGAATTCAGTGAAGCCATTGCACCGAGAAGGAGTATTATGTTGAAGAGGAGGGCCAGATCAGCAATTAATCCTGAAACTCTGTAGTAGAATATCATGAATACAATGACCGCAAGGGTTCCGATAATACCCGCTAATTTCCCTGCCTCTATCGAATCCCTGCCAAGGGAAGGACCTACCGTAACATTCTGGAGCATTTTCAGGGGAGCAGGCAGTGCACCTGACCGCAATACTATACTCAAATCCTTTGCCTCTTCTGTTGTGAAGCTTCCTGTTATCTGGGCATTTCCCCCGGAGATCTTCTCCTGAATGACAGGGGCTGAATAAACCGTATTGTCAAGGATAATCGCAAGCCTCTTCTTGACATTTGCCCCTGTTACCTCTTCAAATATTCTTGCCCCTGTAGCATTAAAAGATATTGAAACATAAGGTTCATTAAATCTCGTGTCAATATTTACCCGTGCTTCACTTAAAAGGTCTCCCGTAATGACAGCCTGTTTCTTGAGAAGGAGAGGTATCTTTCTGACTACACCAGTCTCTTTGTTTACCTTTTTCTCGAAGAGTATCTCATCGCCTTCCGGTATCTTTTCTGCAAATTGCGTGAGCAGACTTTCCTCTTCACCGGGTGAGACGGACTGCGGGAGTTCTGCAGCTACGGATGCTTCATCATCCACAAGCTTGAATTCGAGCTGTGCAGTCCTGCCGATAATATCGACAGCCCTCTTTGGGTCTTTCACTCCCGGGAGTTGCACAACGATCTCGTTTTCACCCTGTCGGAGTATTGTAGGCTCTGAGACACCAAACTGGTCAATTCTGTTTCGAATTGTCTCAAGGGCCTGATCAGCAGCATTATCCTTTATTCTTTTCTCTTCCTGAGCAGAAAGTTTGTACACCATTTTGCCGACAGTCTCAACGGCTGACAGGGTTGGGTAATTGTCCTCGATTGCCTTTCTTATCTCAGGGGTTGAGGGATTTACCACAATGTCAGATCCGCTTTTTGTTACATCTGCTGTCAGATTCCTTTTTGCAAGGATATCCTTTATTGTTGATACATACCTTTCAGTCGTTATTTCAACAGCCTTGTCTCCTTCGACCTCATAGACGAGATGAAGCCCTCCCCGGAGATCAAGCCCGAGGACGATTCCTTTGGAAGGCATGTTCGTTTTCCACCATTCCGGCATATACTGGAAGACAGGTGTATTAGGCAGAAAAAAAATGACGGCAAGGAGAATTGTCAGGCCTATAAGGATTACCTTCCAGAGAATTTTTTGTTTCACAGAACCTCCACATCAAACATCAGTCTTCCTCTGAAGATGGCCGAAGCACTGCAACATAGGACTTACCGAGCTTTATCTTTACATTCTCAGCAACTTTGACAGTAACAGTATTGTTGTTCACAGCCTCAACAACACCATAGATTCCACCTGAGGTGACAATCTTGTCTCCTTTCTTGAGATTCTCTATCATCTTTTTATGTTCCTTTACTCTTTTCTGCTGCGGTTTAATGAGCAGGAAATAAAAGATGACGAAAATAATAACAAGAGGGATGAGACTCCCTAAGGCTCCAAAACCCCCTCCTCCCTGCGGAGCAGGACCCATCGCATATGCAATATCACAAAGCATTTTACACCTCCAAAAATTCCAGATAATATAACTGCTCTGTATATTTTTATCAACCCAATCCCCAAAACACAAGAGGCAATGAATCAAGCAGACAAGTTCTTAGCAGAGCGCTCAAGGAGGTTAATGACTTCCTCATCTGAAACCTGGGTAAAATCATGGTAATAAGAACCGACAGCCATAAAATCAAAAGGGGTTTCAATACATATGAATATATCAACCATTTGTTCGAGTTCTTTTACCACACCGGGAGGAGCGACAGGGAGAGCAACAATTAATTTCTTCAAATTTTCTTCCTTCAGTGTTGTGATTGCTGACTTCATAGTAGCGCCTGTAGCAACTCCATCATCAACAAGGATGACGGTTTTTCCCTTCAAGAGATGGAAGCCTTTTGCCTTTCCGGTACAGCTTTACCCTTCGGGATATCTCTTCTTTTTGTCTGGAGACCTCACGTTCTATGTACTCTTTTGGAACACCATATGTCGATATGATGGAGGTGTTTAAAACAACAGTCCCTGTCTCGGAGACAGCACCTATCCCAAGTTCAGGCTGTCCGGGAAACCCTATTTTCCTTACGATAACGATATCAAGCGGTACATTAAGAGAGCGGGCAATTTCATACCCTGTGGCGACCCCACCCCTTGGAAGAGACAGCACAATGACCCCCTGCTGATCTTTATATTCCTTGAGCCTTGATATGAGTTGAACCCCGGCGTCCCTTCTATCAGCGAACATAATAGACTCTTTTCAAATCTGCAAGAATCTTTTTCCTGTGGATCTCATACTTTATGAAGCAGAGCTAATGATGAAATCATAGCCCTGCTGAGATCAATTGTCAAGGCAGCGAAGGTTCAATGACATTTCTTCAAAGTTCGGGTTAAACTACTACATGCTGGATAAAGCGTGTAAGAACGTGCTTGTAAGAGGTGTCAATTGGGTGGGGGATGCTGTTATGACCCTTCCTGCATTGAGGGCTTTGAGAAAAGCATTGCCTGAAGCAAAAATTTCCCTCCTCGTTAAACCCTGGGTGTTACCCCTCTTTGAGAAAGACCCGCATATGGATGAAATAATCAGTTACGGCGATGAATATCAAGGTATCATCGGAAAGATAAAAATATCGAGGGTGTTGAGTAAAAAAGGGTTTTGCAGTGCCATCCTCTTCCAGAATGCTTTCGACGCAGCCTTTATTACGTTTCTCGCAGGGATCAAAGAGAGGGCCGGATATAACAGGGATGGCAGAGGTTTTCTTCTGACAACAGCAGTCCCTGTACCCCGCCATGAACAGAAAACACACCAAATTCACTACTATCTTAACCTGCTTGAACAGTTAGGGATAAAAGCCGAATTTGCAGTACCTTATATTTATCTTTCTCTCGATGAAAGGTTGTCTGCAAGGGAACTGTTAAAAGACATGAAAAGGCCTATCCTGGGAATCAATCCAGGTGCTGCATTTGGTTCAGCGAAAAGATGGTTCCCTGAGAGGTTCGCTGAGGTTGCGAACTGGTTTTTGAAAGATACCGATGGAAGTGTTGTAATCTTTGGAGGCAAAAGTGAGATGGATATTGCTCAGGAAATCAATAAACTCATTCCTGAGAATAAATTGCTGCTCGCTGGAAAGACTTCCCTCAGAGAGCTTGTTTCATTCATTTCAGAGTGCGATGTCTTTGTTACCAATGATTCAGGACCTCTTCATATCGCCTATGCAGTTGGAACACCACTTGTGGCAATATTTGGCTCGACAGACCCCGAATTAACAGGTCCCCCACCCCAGGCCGAGTGGAGCAGAACTATCGTGGTGACCCATAGTCTTTCATGCGGCCCCTGTTTTGAGCGCACCTGTGTGAAAAATGATTTGCGTTGTATGTATGACATAACTTCGGATGATGTTTATTTAGGCATCAAAAAGGTATTGCCAAGCAACCCTGCTGTATTTTTTGATAGAGACGGTACGTTATGTAGAGATGTTGGATACCTTGATACCTATGATGACTTAGATATTTTCCCGGAGGTAAACATGGTAAAGTTGCTGAAAGAGAAAGGGTTCAAACTGATCGGTGTCAGCAACCAGTCAGGCATTGCAAGAGGGCTTATCCGGGAAGATTTTGTGAGAGGAGTAAATAATATTTTTATAGACCGCTATAATTTTGACGATTTTTATTTTTGCCCTCATCATCCTGCAGAACACTGTCCCTGCAGAAAACCTGAACCGGGGCTGCTTCTCAGGGCGAGGGCTCAACATCACATTGACTTCAAGAGGTCCTTCATAGTTGGGGATAAGGAAGTAGACATGCTCCTTGCACGTGCTGTTGGTGCAAAAGGGGTCTTTGTAAAGACAGGACAAGACAAAGAGTCAACCAGTGCTGATTATGTAGCAAAAGACTTAACAGAGGCGGTGGATTTTATTACCCGGAATTACAAAGAGAGTTAGACAATGTATTGTTGGGTGAAATACCCCTCTTTGGAAAAGGGGTAGGGGGATTTTATAAATCATGAATCAGTACATTTGTTCTTAAAATCCCCCTTCCCCCTTTGCCAAAGGGGGAATTAAAATAGGAAACAAACTTAAAAATGAGAAATCTTAAACTTAGTGCACCTCCCAAAAAAATCCTTGTTGTTAAACCGAGTTCTCTTGGAGATGTTGTCCATAGCCTTCCGTTTTTAAATGTATTAAGAGAAACATTTCCCAAGTCAGAAATCCACTGGGTTATTGCAAAGGGTTTGGAAGATCTCCTTACAGGTCATCCCATGATAAACAAAATCTGGGTAATCAATAAGGATATGTGGAAAAAGCTGTCTCATATTCATGATTCCCTTTATGAACTCCGAATCCTCCTGAAAGGACTTAAAGAAGAAAAGTATGATATTGTTGTTGATCTTCAGGGGCTTCTGAGAAGCGGCATCATTACCGCGTTTACGGCTGCCCCCTTGAGAGTTGGTTTCCAGGAAGCAAGGGAGGGAAGCAGATTTTTTTACACTCACAGGGTCAAGGGCGGGACAGATATTCATGCCGTTGACAGATATCTTAAGATCGCTGCCTTCCTGGGTTGTGACATCACTGAGGTGTGTTTTCCTCTTCCTTTATATGCTGACTCTTCACTCGTTACTCGTTACTCGTTACCGACAAATAATTATGCTGTCATAGCTCCAGGTGCAAGGTGGAAAACAAAGAAGTGGCCTCCGGAAAAATTTGGTGAACTAACATCCTTCCTGCCCTTGCAAACGGTTATAGTGGGAAGCAAGGGGGATGAGGGCATTGCAGAGGAAGTTGTAGCTCTCTCGAAAGGTAAAGCTATGTCCCTTGCCGGTAAGACAAACCTCAGGGAATTAATCGAAATCATCAGGGGAGCACAGGTTTTCGTGAGCAATGATTCAGGTCCTATGCATATTGCTGCTGCCCTCGGCGTTACGGTGTTTGCTATTTTCGGGCCTACAGACCCGGTAAGAACAGGGCCTTACGGGAAAGGTCATACAGTTATAAGAGAAGATATTTCATGTGCACCGTGCTTCAGGAGATGCTGTCATGATCTTAAGTGCATGGAGAACCTGTCAGCAGAGAAGGTTCTTGAAGCTATGAAAAAGCATAAGCAACTGCTATGGTGAAACTATCCTTCCGTCAACCATTCTGAGAGTTCTATGGCAGCGTTTTGAGAGAGATTCATTGTGCGTGACAATAATAAAGGTAATCCCTTTTTCTTTGTTGAGATGGATGAGAAGATTGAAGAGTTCTTCACCTGTTTCGGTATCTAAGTTTCCTGTTGGTTCATCTGCAAGTATGACTTTCGGTTCCAATATAAGTGCCCTTGCAACAGCAACACGTTGCTGTTCTCCACCTGAGAGTTCGCCCGGTCTGTGTTCTTTTCTTTCAAGAAGACCCATCTCATCAAGAAGACCTTCTGCTTTTTTATGTATTTCTTTGTATTGACTTCTGACTTCTGACTTCTGACTTCTGAGTATGAGTCCCGGCATCATTACATTCTCAAGGGCAGTGAATTCGGGTAGGAGGTGATGAAACTGGAATACAAAACCTACAGTCGTATTTCTGAAGGTAGCCAGGGAGTCCTCATTAAGTGAGGAGATATCAATCCCGTGAAAAAAGACCTTCCCGATAGTCGGCTTGTCTAAAGCACCGAGAATATACAGGAGAGTGCTTTTGCCAACACCTGATGCACCAACAATACTGACCATTTCTCTTTCGCTGATGGAAAGATCAATCCCTTTCAAGACCTGGAGTTCGCCAGCTTTTGTAATAAAGGACTTCCGCAGGTTTTGCGTTTCAATCAGGTTTCTCATAATACCTATTTAGTGTGTCAGGGTCCGAAGATTCAAGGATTTGATGTCCTTCCGTAACACTTCTTTACACTGTCATCGTGAGGGACAAGTCCCGAGATCTCACTACGAGATTCCTCGCTTTGCTCGGAATGACAGCAAAGTAAAGTTATTGATCTGACAGGACACTGTAAACTGACTCCTTGACCCATAGAATCCTTTTATCTTACTCATATCTCAACGGTTCCACAGGATTCAACTTTGCTGCCTGTCTTGCCGGATAGAGGGTCGCAAGAAAACTGATGATAATTGCAGAGAGGGAAACAGCAAGAAAGTCAGAAAGTTTCATCTTTACCGGCAGGTGGCTCAAATAATATACATCAGCCGGCAGTTTGATAATCTCATATGTATCAAGGATATTGTTCAGGAGATAACCGCTGCCCACCCCGATAATGGTTCCAATAATACCTATGAAGAGACCCTGAAGCATGAAGATGGTCATAATCCCTTTGTTCGTTGCCCCCATTGCTTTTAAGATGGCTATCTCTCTGGTTTTTTCAAGCACATTCATAATGAGGGTGCTGATAATGTTAAAGGAAGCAACAAGGATTATAAGGATAAGGATGATGAACATAGCAAACTTCTCTAACTTCAAGGCAGAAAAGAGGTTTTTATGCATCTGCATCCAATCCCTTGCGTGGAAAGGAAAACCTAATTTTTTCTGTATACTCTCTCTTACATCAGCTGCCTTGTAAATGTCCTTCACTCTAAGCTCAATACCCGTTATATCCCTGCCAAAGCCAAAGAACTCCTGCGCGGACTGCATATCACAGAGTGTAAGATTTGAGTCATATTCAAACATCCCGACCTCAAATATCGCTACAACCCTGAAAGGTTTTACTTTTGGAAGCATACCGAGGGGGCCTATCTCACCAAAGGGAGAAATAATATGAATGGTATCTCCGGTAAATACGCCGAGGCTGCTTGCAAGCTCTCTCCCGACAATGATACCCGGGATTCCATTTTTCGGGGACAGGTTTTTTGGATCGCCTTCCTTTATGTAGTTCAATATCTCTGTCGTCTTTGCCTCCATTTCAGGATTTATTCCCCTCAGAAAAACACCATGTGCCTTCTTGCCATACGATATCATTACCTGCCCCAGGATGAAGGGGGCAGCTGATACAACATCCTTTTCATCTTCGAGCTTTTTGAGCACCTCATCGTATCCGGAGAATTTTCCTCTGTAATCAAGAACAATAACATGGGCACTCACCCCCAGTATTTTTCTCTGAAGATCTCCATGGAATCCACTCATTACGGAGAGGACGACAAGAAGTGCCATGACACCAACGGCAACACCTCCTATTGAGATGAGGGTGTTGACCGAGATACCCCTGTGCCGTTTCTTGGACCTGAGATACCTGAGAGCTATAAAGAACTGATAAGGCAAAAAGAGTGACGAATGACGCGTAACAGGTAATGAGTTTTTTTTGGTTTTCTGTTCAGTGTTCACTGTTCACGGGCTCATTTTATTGTTCTGGCTTTAGTTGCGGGAAGAGGATGACATCCCGTATTGACTGAGCATTGGTCAATACCATCACAAGCCTGTCTATTCCAATACCTTCACCTGCTGCAGGAGGCATCCCGTATTCCAGAGCCCTGATAAAGTCCTCATCCATCCGGTGTGCCTCTTCATCACCTTTTGCCTTTTCCTCGACCTGTTTCATGAAACGCTCATTCTGGTCTATAGGATCGGTGAGTTCAGAAAAGGCATTTGCAATCTCCTGAGATGCAATGAAGAGTTCAAATCTTTCCGTAAGTTCCGGATTCCCCTTTTTTCTCTTAGCAAGGGGAGAAAGCTCAACAGGATAGTCTGTAATAAAAGTCGGTCTGACAAGACCGGGTTCTACCAGTTCCTTAAAAATTTCATCAAGGATTTTCCCAAGAGAAACATCTCCCTCTATTTCTATAGAATGCGCTTTTGCCCATTCCTTTGCTTTTCCCCTGTCATTCAACACCTCCGGTGGAACACCTGTTTGCAAGAGAGCTTCAAGCATGGGAATCCTCGGCCAGGGAGGAGTAAGATCTATCAATATATCTCCATAAGGGATCTTCAGTGTCCCCATTGTTTTCTGCGCAACAGTAGTGATTAATTCTTCTGTTAAAGACATGAGGAAATTGTAGTCCTTGTAAGCAATATAAAATTCGAGCATGGTGAACTCAGGGTTGTGTTTCGTTGATATGCCTTCATTCCTGAAGTTTCTGTTCAATTCATAGACACGCTCAAATCCACCTACAAGGAGTCTTTTGAGATATAGTTCCGGAGCAATTCTGAGATACAGGTCAACACCCAAAGCAATATGATGGGTCTTGAAAGGCTTAGCAGTTGCACCTCCCGGAATCTGTTGCAGCATGGGGGTTTCAACTTCAATAAAGCCTTTTGATTCGAGGAAGTCCCTGACAGCCTTGATGATCGAGCTCCTTGTTGCAAATATTTGGCGTACCTCTGAATTTACAATCAAATCAACATATCTCTGTCTATACCTTGTTTCAATGTCCTTCAATCCGTGCCATTTCTCAGGAAGAGGTCTCAGGGATTTTGAGAGGAACACAAAATCTTCCACTTCGACAGTAAGCTCATTTGTTTTTGTCCTGAACAGTTTTCCTTTTAACCCAATAATATCGCCAATATCGAGCTTTTTGAGAAGACTCTGCTTTTCTCCGAGGATGTCTTTCTTCAAATAGACCTGTATCTTTCCCGTAACATCCTGGACATGGGCAAAGGCAGCTTTACCAAAGTCCCGCATTGAAACAATTCTCCCTGCAAGAGAACATGTAACAGAATTGGTTTCAAGGGTTTCTTTTGACACAGCATCAAATTTATTCAGGAGGTCTGATGCATGATTTTCTGCATCATAGGAACCACCAAAAGGTTCGATCCCTGTCTGTCGTAATTCCTCGAGCTTCTTCAGTCTCTGCTCTATGAGTTCATTGATTTCTTTCATTGCTCCGATGCAATTTACCTCTCTTTCCTTGTTAAATGTCAGTGCTGCCCATGATTTAATTAAGTTTAGGATTATAACATTTTGAATTACTAAGGAGTTCATAAGTAAACCACACCCCCTCACCCTTGCCCTCTCCCCCAGGGGAGAGGGACTCAATTATCTCCCCTCCCTTGACGGGAGGGGATTGAGGGGAGGGTGTTTAATGTGCCTTACCTATGGTCTTATTAGTAAGTCAAATAAGGCAATCTCCAGGAAGTTCATCTTATATCATGCAGTTGAGGACTTGTTATAATAAAAATATAGTTTCATATTCGAGCATGAAAAAATGGAAATAAAACTGGATACTTTTATCCCGGCCTACAAGTTGTTACCCTCTGGTGCATTGTCTGAAAAGATTCAGGAGGCAGAGGAAATTTTGAAGGAGTGCACTCTGTGTCCAAGGGAATGCAGGGTTAACAGGACTTCAGATGAGATGGGGTTTTGCAAGACTGGGAATAAGCCATTCATATCGAGCTGGGGTCCTCATTTTGGCGAGGAGAGTCCCCTTGTCGGCAGATACGGCTCCGGCACCATTTTCCTTGGCAACTGCAATCTCGGCTGTCTCTTCTGTCAGAACTATTCGATAAGCCATTTAGGAGAAGGCGCTGAGATGTCTTTCGACAGGCTTGCAGATATCATGCTTGCCCTGCAGCAAGGTGGTTGTCACAATATTAATTTTGTTACACCCACACATCAGATGCCGATGATTCTCAGGTCTCTCCAAATTGCATCCAAGAAAGGACTGAACATCCCCATTGTGTATAACTGTGGCGGGTATGAATCACTTCATGCAATAAAACTCCTTGAGGGAATCGTTGACATATATATGCCAGATTTCAAATATATTGATCCTCAAATGGCAAAAAAATATTCCTATGCCGAAGATTATCCGGAGGCTGCAAAAGCTGCGATAAAGGAGATGCATAGACAGGTAGGAGACCTCATCATAGATAAAGGCGTTGCCCTGAGAGGTCTTCTTGTAAGGCACCTTGTACTCCCTGATGGAATTGCAGGCACATCCGGAATTGTTAAATTTATTGCTGAGAAGATATCAATAGACACGTATATTAATATTATGGATCAATACCATCCTTACTACAAAGCCTTCGACAACCCACCTTTGAACAGAAGAATCACAAATAAGGAATACAAAGAAGCATTAAGGTTAGCACAAGAAGCAGGACTCAAGAGGATAGACGGGATAACCATATAATTAAAGTCTTATGATCTCTGCTTCCATCTTCTCCAAATCTGCTACTGCGACAGTTGCTTTTCCATAAAGCCATGAACCTGTCTCTCCCGGATTTACAACAAGCGTGTGGGTAACCTTCCTTATGACAGGCTCATGTGTATGCCCGTAGACGATCAGGTCAAAATGTCCGCTGTCAGCAAGGGCATCAACAAGATGATGCTCGTGTACAACGACAATTTTCCTTTTATGGAGTGTAAACAGATAGGGCTGATAAAAAATATTACCACCGGATCTCTCCAAAAGCAGGAGTTTGTCACCATCATTGTTTCCAAATATTCCAACGTACTTGCAGTTTAGTTCCTTGAATAATTTCAGAGTAAAAGGAGATGTATAATCGCCTGCATGAATGACATATTGAACCTTTCGTTTGTTGAAGAGATCAATCGCTTTCCTCGTATAGTCCTGATGGTCATGGGTGTCAGACATCAATCCAATAAGCATTCTGTGTTCTCCTTTAACCTCCTGAGGCGTGTTTGATGATATTAACAATTCCAAGCCGTATCATCATGATGGCGATGGATGCAAGCAGGAGGGCCATAACCTTCGAAATTCCAATTATTCCTCCTTTGCCAAAGAAATTGATGATGCGGTCGGCATTGATGAACGAAATCCAGACAATGAAAAAGTTAAGGATGAGAGATATGATGGTCGGGATGATACCATAGTGATCTCCAAGCACAAGGAGCGTAGTCAGAACTGCCGGTCCCGCGATCAAAGGTACCCCTATTGGAACAACGCCAACCCTCCCAACTGGTTTCCTCCGTTCCTCATCATGCCTGATGATTTCAAAGATTGCAAAAATAAGAAGGATAAGTCCTCCGGCAATCTTGAAATCGTCTGAAGTAATTCCCAGTATATTAAAAATCGCTTCCCCCAGTGCCACAAAAATAAGACTTACAATCAGGGCCGTCAGTATGGAATCCCTGATGATAGATTTTCGCTGCTTTTTGGGGATATCAGAAGTAAGGGCAAAAAAAACCGGAAGGACTGCAAAAACATCAATTGCAACGAAAAGAGGAATAAAGGTATTTGGAAGTATCTTGATAATCTCTTCCATGACTGTCATTATAATACGCCCGGCGCTGAATATGTGCTAAAATTGAAACAGGGGAAATAAGAAATAGCAGGTTGCTCTTATTTTCGATCTTGGAAACAAACAATAATGGAAGAACTGCGTAATACGGATCTCTTCGAAACATATCCTGCAGGGAATTACAGATCCGGTTCTCCTCTATTCCTTGAAAGATGCAAATGGGGAAATCGTTCAATTTGCGACATTTTAAGGGACTTAACTGAGAAGATGATAACTGCTGAAAGTTGTATTCATGCAACGAATGCCCTCCTCAAACTGTATATCAGAAAGTCCTCCCGAAAAGAGTACCTTGATTCAGTTATAGAATTGATTCACGATTGGAGCAATTGTCACTGTGTGGGTATCCGCGTATTAAACACATACGGCAACATACCCTTCGAATCTTATATCGGGTATAGTAAAAAGTTCTGGGATTCAGAGAACTGGCTTTCAGTACAGGAGGATCAATGCGCTTGTATCCGGGTCATACAGGGGAAACCTGAACCGCAAGACCTGCCGGCGATAACACCAGGGGGTTCTTTCCGCCTCAATAATGCGAACGAGTTTTTCAGCGCCCTCCCGGAAGAAGAAATGGGGAGATTCAGGGGTGTATGTTTGCAGAGTGGCTTTAAATCTATTGCTATTATTCCAATTCGTTATCAGGAAAGTGTGATTGGGGCTATCCATGTCGCTGATGAAAAAGAAGGCATGGTTCCTCTGAAGACCGTGGAGTTCATTGAGTCAATTTCTCCCCTCATTGGTGAGGCGGTCCACAGGTTCTCTACAGAGGAGGAGCTCATGAAATACCAACAGCACCTCGAGGAACTTGTAGAAGAGCGCACAGCTATGCTCAGAGCAGCAACTGAAAAACTTCAACAGGAAATTGCCGAACGCGAGCTGTCAGCTGAAGAGGTGTTACGGACAAAAACCTATCTGGAAAGCATTCTCAACAATTCCATGGATTTGATTGTCACCATCAAAAAAGATGGAACGATATCATATATAAATCCTCAGTCAGAAGTCATAACCGGCTATCAGAAGGAAGAGATTAGGGGGAGACATTTTTTAGACTTTATTCCTGAGCACACCAAAAAAATAATATTAAAGAAATGGGATGAAATAAGTAAAGGAATTGCCAGCAAGTATGAAACAGAAATAATAAAAGCAGATGGAACACTTATGCATTGCCTTATTTCACAGTCTCTTGTGGAAGGATTCGATGAAATCCTTGTTTCATTGAAAGATATAACACGTCGAAAGATGATGGAAGAGGCGCTGCTCAAATCATATGCCGAGATGGAGACTCGCGTTAAAGAACGTACTGCTGAAATAGAGAAAGTCAATAGAGAGTTACTGAATGAGATCGCGGAACGTAAACACATAGAGGAAGTCCTTCGACAAAGCAAAGCGAGTCTCAGTCAAGCACAGCGCATTGCACATATCGGAAACTGGGACTTGAACATACAAACAAATCAATTGTACTGGTCTGATGAGATCTATCGTATTTTTGGTTTATCCCCTCAACAGTTCGGCGCAACATATGAGGCATTCCTGAATTCTGTTCATCCCGATGACAGGGAATTTGTGAGTAAAGCTGTTGCTGATGCCTTGTTTGAGAACAAATCCTATAGTATCGACCACAGAATAGTTTTGCCGGATGGTACAATTAGAATTGTCCATGAGCGGGCAGAAGTTACCTTTAGTGAAGCTGGTAAGCCAACCAGGATGATTGGGACTGTACAGGACATTACTGACAGTAAAAGAGCAGAAGAGGAACTGAAAGAGTCCTATGAACAGCTACGCAAACTCTCAGCACATTTACAATCGGTAAGAGAACAGGAAAGAACAAACATTGCACGGGAGATACATGATGAACTGGGACAGGTATTAACTGCTTTAAAAATAGAAGTGTCAATGTTTGCAAATAAATTACATCCGGATGATAAATTTCTTGACAAGACAAAATCAATCATAAAGAAGATTGATGATACAATCCAGTCTGTAAAGAGGATATGCGCCGAATTGAGACCGACGATACTGGATCATTTTGGTCTCTCAGCCGCAATTGAATGGCATATTGAGGAATTTGAAAACAGGACAGGGATTAAATGTAATGTTTCCCTCGAACCGAGGGAAATTATTCTTGATCAAGACCTTACTACATCTGTCTTCCGTATATTCCAGGAGGCATTGACGAACGTTGTCCGTCATGCAGATGCATCAGAAGTCAGGGTAACCCTGAGATTAAAAGACGGCAAGATCATGCTTGAAATAAAGGACAATGGGAAAGGTATTACAAAAAAACACTTTTTAGATTCTCAATCTTTTGGTATCATGGGGATAAGAGAACGTGTCAATTTTTTTGGCGGTAATGTTAAAATCACTGGCATAAAGGATAAAGGAACCACAATAATGGTATCAATTCCTCTCAAAAAGAAAGATGTACCATGATAAAGATACTGATTGCCGATGACCATGCCATTGTTCGTGAGGGACTGAAACAAATTCTCTCAGAAAGCCCTGATTTGGTTGTTGTTGCAGAGGCGAGTTCAGGGCAGGAAGTGCTTGAAAAGATCAGTAAGAATGATCTGGATCTCGTTGTTCTCGACATTGCTATGCCTGGAAGAGGAGGGTTGGATATCTTAAAAGAGATAAAAACTCAAAAACCAAGGCTTCCTGTGCTAATGCTGAGTATGTATCCGGAAGAGCAATATGCAATTCGTGTTTTAAAGTCAGGCGCATCCGGATATTTAACAAAAGAAAGCGCACCCAGTGAACTGGTAATGGCCATACGGCAGATATCTCAGGGGAAAAAATATATAAGCCCCTCTCTTGCAGAGAAGTTAGCTATTGATCTGGAAATTAATCCTGATAAGATGCCTCATGAAATTCTTTCTGACCGGGAGTATCAGGTCATGTGTATGATTGCCTCAGGGAAGACACTCAAAGAGATTGCTGACGGACTGTCACTGAGCATAAAAACTATCAGCACCTACAGATCCCGCATCCTCGAAAAGATGAACATGAAGACGAATGCGGAATTAACCCATTATGCCATTAAAAATAATCTTGTAGATTGATATCCTCTGTATTCTTCAATCCTTAACTTTCAACTCTTACTCTGTAACCTGTTTTCTCTTTCTTTCCGGTGTAGGATAAATACCTACAGGGCGACAGGTCAAAGTCTTACAAAAAAAATAGCATTATACTGATATTTTTTCTTCTCAATTCCTGATATATACTCTGTAAATACAAAATAATTTCAACATGGGTGAATGATGATAAAAATACTCATTGCTGATGATCATGCCATTGTTCGTGAAGGGCTTAAACAGATTCTTTCGCAGACACCTGATATGGTTGTAGTTGCTGAGGCGAGCAACGGGCAGGAAGCGTTAGATAAGCTTGCCAGGAACAATATCGATCTTATCGTTCTGGACATTTCCATGCCTGGCAAAGATGGTTTGGATGTTCTCAGTGAAATCATGAGCAAAAGGCCTCAACTTCCAGTTCTCATATTAAGCATGTATCCGGGAGAGCAATATGCAGTTCGTGTTCTCAAGGCAGGCGCCTCCGGATATCTAACAAAAGAAAGTGCACCTGATGAATTGGTAAAGGCTATACGACAGATATCCCAGGGGAAAAAATATATCAGTCCCTCGCTTGCAGAGAAGTTAGCCTTAGTTTAGAGAAAAGAGAGCCATAACGGAAAGGAGGTGTAACAATGGCAAAAATACTGAAATGTAAAGATGTTGGGGTGGATTGTGATTTTGTGGCTTCAGGAAAGACAGACGAGGAGGTCCTGAAAAAGGCTGCTGAACATGCAAGGAAAGACCACAATATAAAAAGGGTTACAAAAGATTATAAGGAGTCCTGGCGCAAGCACATCCGCAACGTATAAGTGAGAACAAATAACCTCCTAAGATAATTCTGAAGATATCAAGCTTCCTTCCAGCCTGAAATATCAAACAATGTTGCTATGTCCTAAATCCAGCGGTAACAATTAATGAAGGGTTGACTTGTCGGTCACCTTGAGGTCCTGTCGACCATGGCAATCTCAGTTATCCCTCTTTTATCAAATTAAGACTTTAGTATTAAAACCCCTGTAGGAGAAATGATGACATAAAAATCAGTCAAATGCTGATATTTTTATTCAGAATTAATGTGATATTTTTAATTAGAATTACCAAACCAAAGAGATAGCGGAACGGAAACGGAACCTTCCATATCCACAAAAAAAGGAGGAAAGAGATGAAAAAAGTATCACGAAGAGAGTTCTTAAAGTTTTCTGCAATGGCAGGAGCAGCAGCTGTGCTTCCGCTAAAACTTGCGATTGCGTGAAGCCTATGCACAGTATGGCGTAAACAGCCCCAGCCTACAGAAGTTTATCCAGCCGTCTGAGAGGCATTGGGGACGGGATTCCTGGCGTCTTTAATGCTGGCTGCAGCAGGCAATTCCGGTTGCCGGAAACGATGGCACAAAGGTATGGGGTACAACAACTGCCACCCATTACACGATCAATATCGGTCCGTTTACCGACCAGTTGCATCCATCCCTTCCCCCGACAGAACTATTGGGGTTTCACCCTGCACCAATGTCCTGGCTGGAAATGCAACCCGATGCACCTCGGTGGCATTATCGTCGCCGCTCAGGAATGCGCCGGTTCAGATCACCTTCAGAAACAACCTTCCGCCAACCACATAATCTTCCTGTCGATACTACCATCCCGGTGCGAACCAGGCACAAAACCGCACGGCCGTTCATATCCACGGAGGTCTTGTGCCATGGATCAGCGACGGCGGACCCTTCGACTGGTGGGCACCAGATGGAACCCATGGTCCTGAGCTTCCTGAACAACGAAGTTTTGCGCCCAAATTCGTGGCCGGAACGATCCCTGCAAATGAGGCGGAATATTACTATCCAAACAACCAGAGTGCGACGACTTGTATGGTACCATGACCACGCCTGGGGCATCACGCGCCTCAATGCTTATGCGGGCATTGCAACGGGCTACGTTATTAATGATACGGCTGCTGAAGCAGCTTTTGTGTTGCGCAGGGTCTTCCCGGGACCTCGATCCCGAGGACCATCTACCTGATTTTTCAGGACAAAATCTTTCTGCCTCAGCCGATTCCTGCCAACTATCCGATTACCAGCGCAGTTCCAGGGATCTGCTATGCTAATATACGACCCGGCTTTGTTCGGCCCTGCAGGCATACCGTCCTTCCCTGGCGGACTGCCGACACCTTCCCCGTGACCTTCAGTCGTTCCTGAGTTCTTTGGAGATACGATCCTGGTCAACGGTACAGTCTATCCATACGTCGAAGTTGAGCCGAGCAGGATACCGTTTCCGCATGCTGAATGCTTGTAATTCAAGGTTCCTCAACCCGAGATTGGTCTATGCGCAAGAGCAATGTCCGCACAAATGTCAACAGCACCGAGCCACGATGGAACGCTCGGTCCGTCTTTTATCCAGATCGGTACTGAGGCCGGCTTCCTTCCGGCTCCGGTGCTGTTCTGAACGGCAAACCGAACAGCTCCAAGATACTCATGGCCCCTGCAGAGCGTGCGGACGTGATCGTTGATTTTTCGGCCGTTCCCGTTGGGTAGTTCATCCTTTACAACAATGCACCCGGTCCTTTCCCTGGAGGGGCAAGAATCTTCGACTACTACCCGAGGAACCCGAAGACACCAACCTCAACCCCTGGATTCGGGCCGAACACGAGGACACTTGCTTACAGTTCAGAGTGGTGCTACGACTCGCCGGCAGATGTCCGTCAACCCTCAGCACTTCCCGCTGCATCATCTCCACCAGGTCTTGTAGAATCACGCTCTGGTGACCCAGACACCGGCGTGCCTACACCAATTCCGACGAGCCGGTAGTGGTAGGTGGTCAAACATTCCCTGTGGGCTCAGACAGCTTACCCTGAATGAGGGCTTCGACGAGTATGGGGCCGTCTCGGTCAGTTCCTTGGTACACAACGTCACTTACCGTTCCCGGCTTTTTCGGACAGAGGAATACTGGACACCGCTACTGAGGTTGTGCCTGCGGGTACTGTAGAGGTGTGGGAGATCGCAAACCTCACTGCCGACACACACCCAATTCACTTTCACCTCGTGAACGTCCAGATACTTATCACGTCAGAGCATTCAGCGTAAGGACGTACAACGGTGTCCCGAACTTTATGGGGCCTCTGGTGTGCTCCTGATGAGAACGAACTGGGATGGAAAGAGACTGTCAGGATGAATCCCGGTGAAGTGACGAGGGTCATCATGAAGTTCGATCTGCCTGTCGTACCATTTACCGTCCCCGTGAGTCCAAGAACAGGTGGAAACGAGTATGTGTGGCATTGCCACATCCTCGAGCACGAAGAGCATGACATGATGAGGCCACTGGTGGTTGTGTAAGACAATTGGATCCGGCTTGCGAGCCGGAGCTCTTTGACAAGAAGCCCCGCGAAAATTCGCGGGGCTTCTCTTTCCTTGCCGGGTCAAAAGGGAAAAGTGCTTCTAAACTCAAACTTCTACGGCCTCTATTGCAAAGTTTGCTCGAATTTTTCTCTTTCTCTTGCAGAAGCGTTGCTTTATTTATCTATCTATTACTCCTTCAAACACTTTCTTCACTTCCTCCAGTATCTCTTTATGGACTTCAGGGTTTCCTGCAACGATGTTGCCTGTCCATATATAATTATTGCCTCCTCCGAAGTCAGTCACAATTCCACCAGCCTCTTTTATAAGAAGGCTTCCTGCTGCAATATCCCAGGGACTTAAGCCTAACTCGAAAAAACCATCGCATCTCCCACAGGCAAGATAGGCAAGGTCAAGGGCAGCAGAGCCAGCCCTTCGCAGATCACTGACCTTGAGGAAGAGATTTTTAAAGAGTTTCAGATATGTATCGATCATCTCCTTGCTGCGAAATGGAAAGCCGGTCGTAACAAGGCTCTCACCGATATTCACTTTAGATACTTCCATGGGCAAACAGTTTAAATAAGCTCCTGATCCCTTTTCAGCCCAGAATAGTTCATTTCTTAAGGGATCAAGAGTAACCCCTATGATTATTTCCCCTGCATATTCGAGCGCTATTGATATCGAGAAAACAGGATAGCCATGGATATAATTCGTTGTGCCATCAAGGGGATCTATGATCCAGCGGTATGTCTCTTTACCACACTCTTTCAGTGATTCTTCTGCCAAAAAGAGGTGATCAGGAAAACGCTCTTTTATTGTGTCTATGATGATTTTTTCTGATTCTCTGTCAACAACAGTGACAAAGTCAGATGCCTGTTTGATGTCAATATCCTTTTGGAAATTTTGCCAAGGTGTTCAACAACGATCTGTCCTGCGAGTTTTACAGCTTTTACAGCAATCTCCAGGAATCCGTCTGACTTATTTTTATGCATATTACTTTGTGCCATGGAAGAGATATCAGAGAATGTGAAATGAGGATAAGAGAGATTATGTATGAAACAGGTCCCGTTTTACCGGGACCTGTTTTTCTGGCTTAGGCTTTTTCTACATTTATAGCCTTAGGACCCTTAGGTCCGTCAGCAACATCAAAGCTCACCGCCTGACCTTCTGACAACGTTTTGAAACCATTGTCCTGAATGGAAGAATAGTGAACAAAGACGTCTACACCGTCTTCTCTGGTAATGAACCCATAGCCCTTGGATTCATTGAACCACTTAACTGTGCCCTTCATACTGCTACTACACCTCCTTGATAAAAATTTTGAAGATTACGGAATTTTGTCATAAAAAAACCGCAAAGTTCAAGTCTTTGCGGCCACATCCAACAAAAACTTCCGAAACTTCATTGTTTATAATTGCACAGAACAAGACCAAAGGTCAAGTTAAAAATATAAATCGATCGGATTCTTTAGTCGATGTTGCATATTTTTTAGAAAAATTTATATACTCTTAAAAACTAAAAAGGAGGTGTAGCATGAAGTATAAAATAATCTCAATCGTAACGATCCTTTCCTTTATGGTAGTTCTTTTTGGCTGTGCATCAATCCCGGAGGAACACAAAGGCGCAGCAACGGGTGCAGCAGTTGGAGGTGCAACCGGAGTATTAGCAGGAGCAGTATTGGGAAAGAGCGGCGCCAAGACAGGAACTGCCATAATCGGTGGTCTTGCCGGTGCCCTTGTCGGCGGCTTGATCGGGCACTATGCTTATGATCAAAAGAAAACAAAAGAGGAAACAGCTCAAAAATACGCTTATCAATCATCAATGGGGACAGTGCTGAGGATTGAAGACGTAACCGCAATGCCCAGTGTAGTAAAGCCAGGAGAAAAAGTTGACCTTAATGCAACGTATGCAGTGCTTGCAGCAACAGATACTGATATCAACATAACCGAAACCAGGGAGATAAGAATAGGCGGTGAACTCGTCGGCAAACCCGAGGTAAATGTTACCCGTCGCGGCGGCACCTATTCTTCGACTGTTCCTCTGTTTCTGCCTTCAGATGCAAAACCAGGCACATATACTGTAATGACGACTATTCAGTCTGAGAACGCAAAAGACTCCAGAGAAACTTCCTTTACAGTAAAGTAGTGTTAATCTTTATGGGCCGGCGAATGCCGGCCCAGATCTTTCTTTTATCTTATTACATCGATCCCCATATAAGGCCTTAAAGCTTCAGGGATAACCACGCTTCCATCTTTCTGCTGATAGTTTTCAAGGACAGCGATAAGTGTGCGTCCTATGGCAAGACCTGAGCCATTCAGGGTATGTACAAACTCTGTCCCCTTTTTCCCTTCTCGCCTGAACCGTATACTCGCTCTCCTTGCCTGGTAATCGGTAAAATTTGAGCAGGAAGATATTTCCCTGTATCTCTGCTTGCGCAGGAAGCCAGACCTCCAGGTCATAGGTTTTCGAAGCAGAAAATCCTAAGTCACCTGTGCACAGTGCTATCACCCTGTAAGGGAGTCCCAGCCTCTGAAGGATGTCCTCGGCATCTCTTGTCAGAGATTCAAGCTCATCGTAAGAATCTTCCGGCTTTACGAATTTAACAAGCTCTACTTTATTGAACTGATGTTGTCTGATCAGGCCCCTTACATCTTTTCCATATGAGCCTGCCTCACGTCTGAAGCATGGTGTGTATGCGGTGTAGTAAATTGGCAGATCCTCTTCATTCAGGATTTCACCCCTGTGAATGTTTGTTACAGGCACCTCTGCAGTAGGTATAAGATAGAACTCAGGATCCTTGATAATAAACAGCTCCTGTGCGAATTTAGGAAGTTGCCCTGTCCCTATCATGCTTTCCCGATTAACAATAATCGGAGGGAATACTTCCTTGTACCCCTTTGATGTATTCAAATCCAGCATAAAATTCATCAGGGCACGCTCGAGCTTTGCGCCCATCCCTTTCATGAGGGCAAACCGTGCCCCTGCGATCCTGGAAGCCCGCTCAAAGTCTATGATATTGAGCATTTCGCCAATATCCCAGTGGTTCATTGGCTCAAAGTCAAACTGCCTCGGTTCACCCCATCTCCTCAACTCCCTGTTCTCTGTTTCATCTTTTCCAATAGGTACAGACTCATGAGGTATATTGGGAACATTCAGGAGAAAGTCTTTTGTTTTTTCTTCAAGCTCCTTTAAAGTTTCTTCCTTTGTCTTTATTGCGTCAGAAATACTCCTCGCTTTCTCTGTTTCCTTCTGTAACATCAGCGCCTTCCTTTTTCATTCTGGATATCTCTTCTGAGAGTGCATTTCTCTCCTGCCTGTATCTTTCCACATTTAGGAGTAAGGCCCTCCTCTGTTCCTCTATTTTCAGGAAATCATCAATGACCCCAGGATCATAGCCCCTGTTTTTAAGGGCATTTATAACCTCCTCAGGATTATCTCTTACAAATCTTGCATCGAGCATTACCAATCCTCCTCTCAGGTATATTAAACTACTATTTAGACTTTTGTAAGTCAAGGAAACAAAGCCCTAATGAACAAAATTATTGAAATTTATCAGAAGACTTTATCACGCCTTTGGCCCTCAGCACTGGTGGCCCGGTGACTCGCCCTTTGAGATTGCAGTAGGTGCCATCCTTACACAGAATACGAACTGGGCAAATGTCGAAAAGGCAATAGAGAATTTAAAAAATAAGAGGGCTTTAAGTGCAAAGGGCATTCATGAAATGAAAACAGAAAAACTCGCATTGTTGATTAGACCAGCAGGTTATTTTAATGTTAAGGCCAGGAGACTCAAGGCGTTCATACATTTCCTGATAAATGACTACCATGGGAGTATGGGAAGAATGAAAAATGAGAAGTTAGACACTCTGCGCACAAAACTCCTGAATGTCCACGGCATCGGTCCAGAGACTGCTGATTCCATTCTCCTTTACGCCCTAGACAATCCTGTTTTTGTCATTGATGCATATACAAAACGTGCGTTATCAAGACACAGCGTCATAAATCATGATGAAAGTTATGAACGTATTCAGGATTTATTCCATGAAACCTTGAAAAGAGATACTGAACTTTTCAATGAATATCATGCCCTTTTTGTGAGACTTGGAAAAACATACTGCAGGAAAAAACCACTATGCGACGGATGTCCTCTGGAGGGAATGTAACGTGGAACGTTTCAGACTCGTTACTTCTTTTTCCCCCAAAGGCGATCAGCCTAAAGCAATAAAGGAACTTACAAAGGGGCTTGAAAATAGGCTGAAACACCAGGTTCTTCTGGGTGTAACAGGCTCAGGGAAGACATTTACCATAGCAAACGTGGTTGCGAATATAAACAGACCTACCCTTGTCATTGCCCATAACAAGACCCTTGCCGCTCAATTGTATGGAGAATTCAGGGAGCTCTTCCCGGAGAATGCTGTTGAATTTTTTGTCAGCTACTATGACTACTACCAGCCTGAGGCATATATACCAACAACAGATACATATATAGAAAAAGATGCCCTCATCAATGATGACATAGACAGGATGAGACATTCAGCAACAATGGCGGTCCTCGAAAGGAGGGACACGATCGTTGTTGCTTCTGTGTCATGCATTTACGGGATTGGTTCACCGCAGGATTACATCGATATGCATCTGGTCATCGAGGAAGGGATGCGGACCGAGCGTGATGTGTTACTGAGAAGATTTGTGGAGATGCAGTACAGCCGTTCAGAAACTGAATTCAGAAGAGGGATGTTCAGAGTAAGGGGCGATATTGTGGAAGTTTATCCTTCTTTCTCTTTGGATAAAGGAATCCGTATCGAATTCTTTGGCAATGATGTGGATACCCTCCATGAGTTCGATCCTCTCACAGGTGAAAGAATCAGGAAAATTGATAAGATGGCAATTTTTCCGAACAGCCACTGGATAACACCGAGAGAAAGACTTGAACCGGCATTAAAGAATATAGAAAAAGAGATGGAGGAAAGGACCGAATATTTCTTGAAAAAGGGGAAACCTTTCGAAGCTCAGAGGATTGAGCAGAGGACGCGGTTTGATCTGGAAATGCTGGGGAATTCGGCTATTGCCACGGCATCGAGAATTATTCGAGACACCTGAGTGGAAGGGCTCCCGGAGAGCCACCTTATACATTGATAGATTATTTCCCTGAAGACTTCCTGCTTGTCATTGACGAATCACATGCAACGATTCCGCAACTCGGAGGTATGTATGAGGGTGACCGCTCAAGAAAGCAGACCCTTGTTGATTACGGGTTCAGACTTCCTTCTGCGCTGGATAACAGACCCCTCAGCTTCACGGAATTCGAACACAGGGTTAACCAGGAAATTTATATATCCGCTACCCCCGGCCCTTATGAGCTTGAAAAATCCGGCGGATGTATTGTCGAACAGATCATCAGACCCACCGGTCTTGTAGATCCAAAGTTGAAGGTGCGACCTATTTCGGGACAGGTGGAGGACCTGCTTGGAGAAATTAAAAAACGTGCTGAAAGAGGCGAGCGGGTTCTTATAACAACACTTACAAAAAAAATGGCAGAGGACCTTGCAGATTACTATGCTGACCTCGGTGTAAGGGCCAGATATCTCCATTCGGATATTGACACGCTTGAACGTATTCAGATACTCCGTGATTTAAGACTCGGAACTTTTGATGTACTGATCGGGGTTAATCTCTTGCGGGAGGGGCTTGATTTACCCGAGGTCTCCCTTGTTGCAATCCTTGATGCTGACAGGGAGGGTTTCCTCCGCTCAGAACGATCGCTGATTCAAACATCAGGCCGTGCAGCAAGGAATGTGAACGGAGAGGTAATTCTCTATGCAGATACCATTACAGGGTCTATGCAAAAGGCATTGAAGGAAACAGAGAGAAGAAGAAAAATACAGGAAGAATACAACAGGAGAATGCATATTACCCCTGAAACAGTGAAATCCAATATCAAGGATATTCTGAGTTCGATATATGAGGCTGACTACTGGACAGTGCCTACTGCTGCAGAAGAAATGGCTGAATATGGATACGAAGAGGAGGCCCTTAAAAAACTCGAAGCTGAAATGAAAGAAGCTGCAAAGAAACTCGATTTTGAACGTGCTGCAATGATACGAGATAAGATCAAGGGATTGAGGCAGAAGATGATTGAATTAGGGTTTCGGGAAACGAACAAACGGTAATTGCCATGGCGGATAAAATTTCTTCCGGAGAGGAAAAGGCATGGGAAATAATTCTGAACCTTGACTCTGTAGACGTGTGCAAGAGAGTCAAGGTTGAATTTGACAGGGAAACGGCTTCCTATCAATTAAAGTCATTTGGATTTGACTTTTCAATCTCTCTCCTGGAAAGAAAAATCAAAAATGTAGACGAAAAAGGTGAAATCCTTACGAAGAAACTTTCCTATTTTTTCAACCATTCTGTTCTGTCCTATCTTGTGAATGCAAAGGAGATTCCTCTTTCAGGAAGGCTCATTCAACCTCGAAACATAGGAGGTGGCGAAATTTTTTTCCGCGGGACACATATTCTTCCACTCGATAGGGTTTCTGAAAAATACGGGAATGACAAAAAAGGCTTCATTGCAAGAGGAAAAGAACTGGATGGGAAATTTCTTGACTATGGAGATGCCTCTGTTGAACTCCATCCCTTGCCGCGCATACCGGTTACACTCATCCTTTGGCTTTCTGACGAAGAGTTTCCCGCAAGAACTGACATTCTCTTTGATTCTACCTGTGAAATCCAGATACCCCTCGATATCATCTGGTCCATTGCCATGATGAGTATACTGGCATTCCTATAAATCAAAGGATTCAAGGGTTCCTGTAGCTGAAGGCTCTATCTTGGGAGGTTGTCCATTTACAGCTTTGCGGGGGTACTTTATAAATGTCATAACGATTTCTCATGCGGTTACATTTTACACGGCGCAAGAAGAGGTGGTATTTAAAAGTAAGTTAAGTTATAATACTAAAGCTTTTAGAGTTGATAAGTTTAAAACCCTCAGATGCTTTGAAAGCCCTGGGGGTTTTTTATTCCAGACAAAAAGGAGATGAAATGGGAAAAAAAATTTATGTTGCAAATATCCCGTTTAATGCAACAGCACAGGACGTCAGCAACCTCTTCTCAGACTATGGAGAGGTTGTATCAGTAAAAATAATAACAGATAAGTTCACGGGACAGTCCAGAGGTTTTGGCTTTGTTGAGATGGGATCGGAGAATGACGCAAAAAATACGATTTCAGAACTCAATGGTAAACCATTTATGGGGAAAACTCTTGCGTTAGCTGAAGCGCGACCCCAACAGCCGAGAACTGGCTTTCCTGAGAGAAAGGGTGGCTTTGGTTCGGGTACAAGTTCAAAGAAAGGCTGGAGATAGCAGTCTTGGAAATTAAGGTCAACGGGAATGATCTTGAAAGAGCATTGAAAATCCTGAAGCGTGAACTGCAGAAGGACGGTCTTTTCAAGGAAATTAAAAACAGGAGTTTTTATGAAAAGCCTTCCGAAAAGGAGAAACGGAAACAAAGGGAGGCAAGAAAGAGAAGGAGAAAAACTTTACGGTTTAGGAAACCTGTTCAGGAGTAAAAATAAAAATCAGCTTTTTTTAAATACCTCTCAAAAGAAAAAATCAATTTTTTATTTTCTCATTTCCAGCATAGGTTTTATTCGGCTAACCAAAAAGTATTAAACAATTAACCCTGCAACAATTTTGCTATGAAAATAAAAAACATAAGAAGGATAAAAAGAATGAACTTTGAAGATTTTAACCTAAGTAAAGAAACAATGAAGTCAATATCAGAAATTGGATTTGAGGAGCCAACACCTATTCAGGTCTCTGCTATACCGCTCATACTGAATAACCGTGATATTGTGGGACAGGCACAAACCGGCACAGGAAAGACTGCTGCCTTTGGTATCCCGATTGCAGAAAGATGTCAGAACGGGAGAAAACCTTTTGCTATTGTACTGGAGCCGACAAGGGAACTTGGCGGTTCAGGTTGCACAGGAGGTTTATAAAATAGGCAAGTATAAAAACATTAGTGTTCTGCCTGTTTATGGGGGTGCATCTATTGAGATGCAAATAAAGACATTACAGCAGGGTGTCAATGTCGTTGTTGGAACACCAGGTCGTGTTATAGACCTTCTCAACAGGAAAAACCTTTCTCTTTCAGAGATAAGAATTGTCGTTCTTGATGAAGCGGATGAGATGCTTGATATGGGATTTATTGAGGATATTGAGACAATACTCAAAGCAACACCTGAAGAAAGACAAACCCTTCTCTTTTCAGCTACCATCCCGCAGCCGATAATGAATATTGCCAGGCGGTATATGAGGAACCCTGAAAAGATACAGGTAAATATAAAGGATGTTGTTATTCCAAAGATAAGACAGACATTTTATGAGGTCAGGGAAGAAGATAAGGTTCATGCCCTTTCAAGAATCCTTGATGTGGAAGAACCACAGCTTGCCATCGTCTTCTGCCATACAAAGAGAAAGGTTGATGAGGTTTCCATGAAACTCAGCCAGTTGGGATACAATGCGGGTGCCATTCATGGTGATTATACACAGGCAAGAAGGGATGATGTCATGAATAAATTCAAAAGGGGTATGCTTGATATCCTCGTTGCGACTGATGTGGCTGCAAGGGGACTTGATATAAAAAATGTAACGCATGTAATTAACTACGGTATCCCTCAGCATCCTGACAGCTATGTTCACAGGATTGGAAGGACAGGAAGGGCCGGGAAGTCAGGAATAGCAATAACCCTTGTTACTCCAAGGGAATACAAGCATTTACGACTGATAGAAAAAACTGCAAGGACAATAATTGACAGGAAGAAATTGCCTTCACCAGCAGATGTTGTAAGGGCAAGAGAAAAAAATATTGTCAGGGATATTTCCGAGATAATCAGAGAGAATCGGCATGCGGTGATATCTTCAGACAGTTAAAGAGTTATCAAATGAACTATGGATTTGGCGATATTGCAGCAGCAGCACTCTGTGCCGCATATGGTGAGATAAAGGAGAAACCTGTAGAAGAAAATTACAAAAATAATGAAACTGTTCGTTCATTTATGACCAATGACAAAAAGGATAATATAAAGAGAACTGACATATAAAATCTCTTGCATCAAAAGCACATATGCCCTTTCACAAGACGCGACATAAAAATCGACACGGGGGTAACCATAACATCGTAAAAAACTGAGACTAAAAACCTTATTTATATGGGATATATATAAAGCGGAGATTTATTATAGGAGTGAAGCCAAAACCCGGCTTCCGTGTATCTGTCTTGTTCTCAAGTTTTCAGTCTCGAGGAAGCTACAGCTTCTCTATTCCTTCGGGCGCTTGAAAATAAACCTCATCACATCGCCTACATGTGATACACAGACCAGCTCCCACCCTTCTTCACCTAACTTGTTCAGGTATTCATGTATGCTCACAGGAGCATCGAACTTCAGTTTTTGAGTGTTAAAAAATTGGGGCTGGAAATCCAACGTTATACTATAACCGCACTTCAGAATCGCATATTCCCACTTCTTCATGCCCAGCCTCCTTATTGCACAAATTTATTCTATTGCATTAAGCTTGTCAAGTTTTTTTATTGAAAAACATACTTTTCATATAATTAATTGCCCT
>CAWCKM010000033.1:0-10550 GCA_963796125.1 Nitrospirota bacterium | reverse complement strand
GCAAAGCAGGGGGTCAGACACCAAAATTGACATTTAAAAAGCGTGCGGCTTTTGTGCATAAGGCGGAAAACTGCATTAATCGGATAATTGCAGAGGTGTGGGGAGAGGAGTAAACATCAAATACCGCATGGGGCGGGACAGCGGAGGCTATGAGATAAATGACCCGATACTGTAATCACGGCTTGGATGCTGGTAATATATGAACAAAGAATTTGAAGGATAAACGGAAGGAGGTAATTAATGCAGGAAAAAGACCTTAGGGTTTTAGAAAATTTCAAATCCCTTGTAGCACAGAAAGCGAAGGTTCTTGAAATCAGGGTTTTTGGCTCCCGTGCAAGGGGAGATGCAACTGCTGAATCAGACCTTGATGTGCTTGTTGTTGTTGATTATCTTGACCACTCAATCGAGAGATATATAAGCGATTGTGCATGGGAAGCAGGTTTCCCTGAAGATGTAATTGTTATGCCTATTTTGATCAGCATGGATACTCTAAAAAACAGCCCGATGCGGGAATCTGTTTTTATAAAAAATGTATTCCGGGAAGGGATTACTGTATGAATGAAGATTTATTGGCTTTGATAAAATACAGGCTTCAGCAGGCTGATGATTCCATGAAAGAGGCAGAGGTTCTTCTTAAGGAGGGTATGAGTTTGCGGTCTGTAATGAACCGCTTATACTATGCCATGTTTTATGCTGTGCTGGCACTTTTACAGGAAAAACAGTTAGGTACATCAAAACATTACGGAGCAATATCTTTGTTTGATCGTGAATTCATAAAAAGCGGTATTTTTGATAAAGAGCTTTCTAAGATATTGCACCGCTCCTTTGAACTCAGACAGAAAGGTGACTATATGGAACAGCCAGAAATTACAAAAGCAGATATAGACGAAATATTACCGAAGACAGTATCATTTATTAACGAGATTAAACAATACATCCTTAAAAACAAATAATGTCCCTTGCAGTTGATGAACCAATATTAAATAATCCCTTTGAAGAACCCAAGGGAATACCGGGTTTATGTGGAGGGACAGAAGAGGAATTTGAAATTATTTTTATAAAGAAGGCTTTTAAAAACTGAACTGCACAAGGGGGGAAACTATGAAATACTTCAAGTGTTTATTCGCAATTTTAATATTACTCCTAATTTTTTCTGCAGGTGTTGTAAATGGAGAGAATAAACAATTCATTGCTTCTATTGACCAGGATGGTGTGCAGAGAGTAGAAGTCCTTGCAGGAGAATACTTCTTCGATCCTAATTACATTGTTGTGAAGGTAAACGTTCCCGTAGAAATAAAGATTAAGAAAGAACCAACCATTGTTCCACACAGTTTTATCACAAAGGCTCCTGAGGCAGGCATGGATATTTATGAGTCTTTAAGCTCAGAGCCTAAAATTATCAGGTTTACCCCGACGAAAGTCGGGAAATATCCTTTCTACTGTGATAAAAAATTCCTCTTCTCTAAGAGCCACCGGGAAAAAGGGATGGAAGGCGTCATCGAGGTGATTGAGTAATAGGAGAAATAATATATATTCTGTCATCGCCTGATCTGGGAGTTCCTCTGCCGTCTCTGTTATTTGTAAGAAAGTAGAGGGCACCATCAGGCCCCTCCACTACATCCCGTATCCTGCCATACTTTCCGTCAGAGTATCCATTGGCAAACCATCTTTCTATCCTTGTGACTTTATATTCGTCATTTCTCTGTAGGCGTATTCTTATTAATGATTCACTTCTCAAAGTTGCAATAAAAAGATCACCCTGGAGATGTTTCAAAAGCTCTCCTTTATAAAAAGTAATTCCGGATGGCGGCGTGGTCTTTTCCCAGACTATTAAGGGATCCGTATATTGCTTTAGACGTGCGGCTCCGATGACAGCAGGCCATCCATAATTCCCGCCTTTCTTAATCACATTAATCTCGTCATGGGCAAAACGACCGAATTCCCCGGAAGGCCCATGCTCGGATTCAAAAAGGTCTCCTGTAAAGGGATGCCAGGCAAGTCCCTGTGGGTTTCTATGGCCGTAAGAATATATGGGAGAACCTTTAAAGGGGTTGTCTTCCGGTACGTTACCCTCTGGTGTTATTCTCAAAATTTTCCCGCCAAGAGATTTTAAATTCTGCGCAAGTTCAGCATGAAAGGTCTCTCCAGCAGCAATGAAGAGCATGCCATCCGGCCCAAATGCAATCCTACCACCATTATGGAACTTACCTCCGGGAATGTTCTCTATTATCACTCTATCGAAAACTCCTCTTAACCCTTCATCCTTTAATCTTATTACCCTGTTGCGAAGTTCTCCACCGATTTTGTATGTATGCATAACATATATATAAGGTTTTTTCGGAAATTCAGGATGAAGTGCAAGCCCCATAAGTCCTCCTTCTCCAACATGGGCAACATCGATTGTTGCATATGGCTCCTCTTGAAGTCTTGCATCTTTGATAAGCCTGATTCTCCCCGGTCTTTCAGTCACCAGTGCCCTGCCATCAGGAAGAAATAAAAGTGACCAGGGTATCTCTAAATTTTTAACCCACTCCTTTACCTCTATAGCATCTCCTTCAAGGAGAAATATGTCTCCAATCTGTTGCGGTTTATCACCTGCTGTCTGAGCACAAGACATCTGTGAGAAAATAATAAAAAGAAACAGGATTAAAATATTCTGCATTGCAATCTTCTTTGAATTCACTATGGCATACATATATTGAGATTACCACACCCTGTTTGATTTTTAGAATATTTTCCGTTATTATCACCTGATGGAAACAAAGAAACTCATTGATGAATCAAGCCTCTACATCATGAATACCTATAAGAGATTTCCTGTCATCCTGAGAAAAGGACGGGGAATGAAGGTATGGGGTGCTGATGGAAAGGAGTATCTCGATTTTGTTGGTGGTGTAGCAGTCAACATACTTGGCCACTGTCATCCACGGGTGGTTATTGCAATACAGAAACAGGCACAGAGGCTCCTGCATGTCTCGAATTTCTATCACATTGTGCCACAGATAAGACTTGCAAAACTCCTTGTTCAGCATACCTTCGCTGACAAGGTATTTTTCTGTAATTCCGGCGCAGAGGCGAATGAGGCAGCTATAAAACTTGCACGCAAGTATGCAAAAGAGAATATCAGCCCTGATTGTTTCGAAATAATCACAGCAGAGAACTCCTTTCATGGCAGAACACTTGCTACACTTACCGCAACAGGACAGAAAAAAATTCAGAAGGGTTTTGAACCATTAGTACCCGGATTCAAGCATGTTCCCTTCAATGATATCAATGCATTGAAGGAGGCAATAACAAAGGAAACCTGTGCCATCATGCTTGAGCCCGTACAGGCTGAAGGTGGTGTCATAGTACCACATAAAAATTATTTGATGGAAGTGAGAAAAATCTGCGATGAATATAATCTTCTCCTTATCCTGGATGAAGTACAAACAGGCATGGGAAGGACAGGTAAGTTCTTCGCCTATGAGCATTTTGGTATTATTCCGGATGTCATGACCATAGCAAAAGGTCTGGGTGGGGGTGTACCTATAGGGGCAACTCTTGCAACAGATAAGGTTGCTTCAGCTTTTCAACCAGGTGCCCACGCAACAACTTTTGGCGGAAATCCCCTTGTGTGTGCTGCAGCAATAGCAACTATTGAGACACTCCTTGAGGACGGATTCATCCTTGATCAGTGCAACAGGATGAGTGAATACTTCATTGAAAGACTCGGAAATCTCAGGGACAAATTCCCGACCCTGATCACCAACATACGTGGTCTTGGTCTCCTCCTTGGTATGGAACTTACGAGGGAATGCACACCAATAGTAAACGAATGCCTTGACTTGGGTGTGCTCGTCAACTGTACAGCAGAAAAAGTTCTGAGGTTCATACCCCCTCTCATTGTTCAGAAAAAAGATATTGACCAGCTTATACATGTTCTCGAAAAGGTATTTGGGAAACTGACGACATGAAAAAGGATTTTCTCAGATTACGGGATTTTTCTTCAAAAGAGATTGATTTTATCCTGAGAAGATCGCAGGAACTGAAATCAGGCAAGGACACGAATAAGTGCCCTCTGATAGGGAAAAGCATAGGTTTGATCTTTGAGAAGGCATCGACAAGGACAAGGGTATCCTTCGAAGTCGGCATATATCAGCTTGGAGCGCAAGCTATTTACATGAACCCCAACGAAATACAACTCGGCAGGGGAGAAACCATTCATGACACTGCAAGAGTTCTATCAAGATATCTTGATGCCGTTGTCATAAGGACATTCAACCACGATGCCCTTATAAATTTTGCAGCAAGTTCTTCTATTCCGGTCGTTAACGGGCTGAGTGATTTGCATCATCCCTGTCAGGCCCTCGCAGATTTGATGACTATAGTTGAAAAAAAGGGAAGGCTGAAAGACATACATCTTGCCTACATTGGAGACGGAAATAATGTTGCACACTCCTTAATCGAGGCAGCCTCAATGATGGGAATACATCTTACCATTGCATGTCCTGAAGGGTATGAACCTGACCCTAAAATCTTTCAAGAGGCAAAGGCTGTTGCAAAAAGTGAGATAAGGATCATTCGTGACCCGAAAGAAGCTGCTGATAATGCAGACGTTCTCTATACAGATGTCTGGGTAAGCATGGGCATGGAGAAAGAAGCAGGGGAGAGGAGGAAGAAGTTCAGGGGATATCAGTTAAACAATAAAATCCTTTCCTGTGCAAAACAGAATGCTGTTGTTCTCCACTGTCTCCCTGCCCACAGGGGTGAGGAGATTACGGATGATGTTATGGACGGTCCGCATAGTGCAGTCTTTGATCAGGCTGAAAACAGACTCCATACCCAGAAGGCGTTGTTAGAATTTCTCCTAACTTCAAAATAAACGATACAAAAGCTGAACAAAGATTTCTTACTGCCCTGTTACGGTTTTTTCTCCTCGTCAGCAGGCTTTTCCTTAGTCGGTTCTCCTTCTATCGTCTCCTCTTCAATCGTTTCTTCTTCAATTGCCCCTTCTTTACCTGTACCTTCTTTAATCGAGAGGAGTTCAATATCAAAAATAAGGGTAGCATTTGGCCCTATATCATCACCGGGTGCGCGTTCACCATAAGCGAGATTTGAAGGGATAAATAGCTGCCACTTTGAACCAACTTTCATCAGTTGTAAGGCCTCGGAGAAACCAGGGATAACTCCTTTAACCGGAAAAGTTGCAGGCTGTCCACGGGTGTATGAACTGTCAAACTCTTTTCCGTCAATCAGGGTACCGCGGTAATGGACTGTCACCATGTCATTTGCGGCTGGAGTCTTACCTTCACCTTCCTTGATTACTTTATACTGTAAACCACTTGGCAGTGCTATGACACCTTCTTTTTTCTTGTTCTCCACAAGGAAGGCCTCGCCTTCCTTTTTGTTTTTCTCGGCCAGTTCTTTCATGCGAGCTTGCTGTTTAGCCATTATGTCTTTCTGGAAATTCATCATAGTGTCATTAACTTCCTGCTCCGTCATCAATGTCTTGCCCCCGGAAAGCACATCCTTGATTCCCTGGAGAAGAACATCCGGATTAACGTCAACAGATTGCCTTTTCAAGTTTTTTCCAATATTGATACCTATACTGTAACTGACCTTATCCTTTTGCTCTTTGAGTTCAACATTTTCTCCGGCATACCCATAACCTGCAAAAAACAAGATCCCCAAGACTGCCATCCATCGTAGTTTCATACATTCTCCTTTCATTTTTTTGTAGTCAACTTCAAGAGAAACTCTATCTCAATAATCTGAAATTATACGTCTGCTATATGAAACTTGTCAATCAAAGGGAGAACAGGCTATATTGGATGTCATACACCTTATCAATCAAAATCAGATTTGATATAATAGTGGGTTGATGGATAATATCCTTTCTGTGATTCCCCTTGGCGGTGTTGAGGAGATAGGCCTCAACATGACAGTCTTTGAATTTGGCAATGACATCATTATTGTTGATGCAGGTCTCATGTTCCCTGAAGAGGATATGCTTGGCGTTGATTTTGTCATTCCCGATTTTTCCTACCTTTTTGACAACAGGGAGAAAATAAAGGGGATAGTCCTTACCCACGGGCATGAGGACCACATAGGAGCCCTCCCCTTTTTACTGAGGGATATCTCTGTCCCGGTTTATGGAACACCTCTCACACTCGGTCTCGTCAGGAGCAAACTTCTGGAACATCATCTTGAAGAGACTGATCTCAATCCTGTAAAACCGAGGGATGTTATACAACTTGGAGTTTTTTCAATTGAGTTCATCCGGGTTACACACAGCATAGTAGATGGGGTTGGACTCGGAATACAAACTCCTGTTGGGCTGGTTGTTCACACAGGCGATTTCAAACTCGATCCCACCCCTGTTGACGGGCAGTTGATGGACCTCCATAAGTTTACTGAGTACGGCGAAAAGGGGACTCTCCTCCTCCTGTCTGACAGCACAAACGCTGAAAAAGGGGGGTTCACGTTCTCTGAAAAGGAAGTAATGCGCGGATTCGAGGACATATTCTCGAGTGCACCAGGGAGAATTATCATTGCCACTTTTGCTTCCAATATCCACAGGATTCAACAGGCAATAGATGTTGCAGTAAAGTATGGGAGAAAAGTGATCATCTCTGGCAAAAGTATTGTTGCGAATGCACAAATTGCCCTTGATCTCGGTTACCTCAGAATCCCTATGGATACCTGGCTCAGACTTGATGATCTGAAAACACTCAAAGACAGAGAGACAGTAATCATAACGACAGGGAGTCAGGGTGAGCCGATGAGCGTGCTTTCAAGGATTGCAACCGATGAGCATAAAGATATCAAAATAAGGGAGGGAGATACAGTCATCCTTTCTGCAAGGATGATCCCTGGCAACGAACGCTCTATAGGCAGGATCATAAACCACCTCTTCAGACGGGGCGCAAATGTCTTCTATGAAAAGGTCTCTGAGGTGCATGTCTCAGGACATGCCTCAAAGGAAGAACTCAAACTCATGCTGAACCTTATAAGACCAAAATACTTTATGCCTATCCATGGTGAATACAGGCATCTTGTGTATCATTCAATGCTTGCAAAGAAACTCGGCATACCGAAAGAGCATATCTTCATTCTCGAAGATGGTGAAATCCTCGAGATATCAGGCGAAGGGGCACGAAAAAACGGCAGGGTGAATTCAGGGAGAGTCTTTATAGACGGAAAAGGTGGTGATGTAAAAGAGATAGTCCTTCGTGACCGTATGAGGCTTGCTCATGACGGAATCGTTCTGATCCTTCTGTCGATAGAAAAACTTACAGGGAATATTGTCTCAGGCCCTGACATTATTTCGAGGGGTTTTGTGTTTGAGGATGCCTCTCAGGAAGTGATAAATGACGTTAAGGAACTCCTGACAAATACCATAAAGGGGCTCGATAAAGAGGTCCTCTCAGATTCTTCAGTGCTCCAGGCAAAACTCAGAAGTACCCTGAAGAAATATCTCCGGAACACCATGGAGAGAAGACCCATGATCATGCCGATTATATTCGAGGTCTGATATTTGATCGTTGAAGCAATAATACTCGGTGTCATCCAGGGTCTCACTGAATTCTTCCCGGTAAGCAGCACGGCCCATCTCATTGTTGTTCCCTGGTTGTTCGGCTGGAAAGGGGATGTGAATACCCTCACATTCGATGTTGCCCTTCATGCAGGGACATTAACCGCACTCCTTTTCTATTTCTGGAAAGACTGGTTAGAGCTTTTTACCAGAAATCAGAAGTTCCTTGGTCTGATTATCATTGCTTCCATCCCTGCCGGCGCTGCGGGTTTTTTCCTGAACGACATCGTGGAAACAACACTAAGAAAACCCTTCCTCATCAGCCTGATGCTTGTAGCAGTAGGCCTTGTCATGCTGGCTGCAGAGAGATCAGAAAAAAGTAGAACTATAGAAAAGACGAATTTCATCGATTCCTTAATCATAGGCATTGCTCAGGCCATAGCAATAATCCCCGGTGTATCACGGTCTGGCATAACAATATCTGCAGGTCTTTTCAGAGGTCTGAGAAGAGAAGCCTCAGCACGATTTTCCTTTCTCATCTCGACACCCATCATTGCAGGTGCAACCCTCCTTCATCTGAAAAAATTCTTGACCAGTCAAGAACCCCATGATCTTCAACTTTTTACCGCAGGATTTATCAGCTCTTCCATAACAGGATTTTTTGCTATTATGTTTCTCCTGAACTTTCTGAAGAAGTATCCGCTGAATCTCTTCGTCTATTACCGATTCATTCTGGCAGTTGTTATAATAGCAGGCATATGGTTGAGAGGATAAAACGGATAAAAGAAGAAATAGTCGGTGTCCTTTCCGTTCTGGGAAGTCTTTATCTTTTCCTAAGTCTCTTTTCGCACTATAGCAGAGACCCTGTTCCCTTTTTCAGATCCACAGAACCTCAGGGACCGTTGCAGAATCTCGGCGGGACAATAGGCGCATATACTTCTGGCTGGCTGATTATCTTTCTGGGGCTTGCAGCGTTCCTCATCCCCCTTTTCATTACTGCCTATGGCATTAAACGACTCCTGGGAAAGGAGGGGCATAGAATCTACCTTCTGGGAAGCATCCTGTTCATCCTCTCGTCCTGTATTTTCCTATCGCTCTTCTCCCTGACCTTCCATATTCATATCGAAAGATATCCCGACGGTATCGGTGGCCTCTTGGGTAAGGAGATCGCTTATCTTACAAACCAGTTACTGTCTCTTCCCGGTGCCTATATCTTTTCACTCTCCGCCTTCCTTTCTTCTATCATACTCCTGAGCCCTGTATCTTTAATGTCCCTCGCTTTCCAGAGGAGAAAGAGGGAAGTCAAGCGGGAACAGGCGGCAGAGGATATTGATTTAGAAGAAAGAATAGAAGAAAAAATCCTGCAAACGGAGCTGGAGAAAAAGGAACTAAGTCCTCCTCAACCGGAGACGATCAAACCGAGAAAGACAGGAGACTACGAGCTTCCTTCTCTGGAGCTCCTCAATCTTTATGATTCGGCATCCAACAGGCCTTCAAAAGAGGAGCTGCTCGAAATTTCAACGCTCATTGAAAAAAAGCTCCTCGACTTTGATGTTGAAGGCAAAGTTACCCAGGTGCATCCGGGACCTATTGTGACAATGTATGAGTTCGAACCAGCACCGGGTGTAAAAATCAACAGAGTTGTCTCTCTCTCTGATGACCTTGCCCTCGCTCTCAAGGCACAGAGTGTCAGAGTTTCTCCCCTGCCTGGTAAAGCCACCTTAGGAATAGAGGTGCCAAACAATCAGAGGGAAGTCGTTTCTCTGCGGGAAATCCTCTCTGCAGAGAGTTTTAAGAAGAGCGGTTCCAGGCTTACCCTTGGACTTGGGAAAGACATTTACGGAAGACCGATTATCGCTGATTTATCTAAGATGCCCCACCTCTTAGTTGCAGGTGCGACAGGCTCTGGAAAAAGCGTATCAATAAATTCGATGGTCATGAGTTTACTCTACAAAGCAACACCGGCAGAGGTGAAGATGCTGATGATAGACCCGAAACTGCTTGAGCTTTCTGTATACGAAGAAATTCCGCATCTCATCTCCCCTGTTATTACAAATCCGAAAGAGGTAGCAGAGGCATTAAGGAAGATTGTGCATGAGATGGAGCGTAGATACAGAGTCCTTGCGGAAAAGGCTGCACGGAATATTGAGACTTATAACAGTCAGGTTGGCGATGAAGAACAGATGCCCTACATTGTTGTCTTTATTGACGAGCTTGCAGACCTGATGTTCACCGCGGCAAACGAAATGGAAGACTCCATAGCAAGACTTGCCCAGATGGGAAGGGCATCCGGGATTCACCTCATCCTCGCGACCCAGAGACCATCTGTAGATGTTATCACAGGAATCATAAAGGCAAATTTCCCGACCCGGATATCTTTCCAGGTATCTTCAAAGGTAGACTCAAGGACGATCCTCGATACCCATGGCGCTGAACAACTCCTTGGAAAGGGTGATATGCTCCTCATGTTCCCGGGTGCGAGAATTATCAGGGTGCATGGAGCTCTCATTACAGAGAGTGAGATAAAAGCAGCGACTGATTTTGTGAAGTCTCAGGGAAAACCTGATTACACCATCTTCAAAGCAATACAGGGAATAGAAAGAGATGAGGAAGAGATACCCGGAGAGAGGGACGAGCTTTACCTGAAAGCAGTCGAGTTCGGTGAGTATCTTGGAGAGGTATCCATATCGTCTATCCAGAGAAGACTCAAGATAGGATATAACAGGGCTGCAAAGATCATGGAATTAATGGAAGAAGATGGCCTTGTCGGCCCGCCACGGGGTGCGGGGAAACCGAGAGAATTTTTGAGGAGGAGGAGATAAGGAAGGATTAAATTACACCTGCCGCGATATATTTTGTGCAGCGGTTATGCAGGTCTTAGTAATGAGGAAGTAGGGAAGTTATTCGGAGAGTTACATTATAGTGCTGTCAGCAAAGCCTCCGCAAGATTAAGGGAGGATATGGCGAGGGATAAGAAATTATCAAAGATTATCCACAGGATTGATTCACATTTCAAGACCTGACACCTTTTTTC
>CAWCKM010000032.1:0-7721 GCA_963796125.1 Nitrospirota bacterium | reverse complement strand
TACAAGCTGAACACGCAGTCATTGCGAGGAGGTCGTTAAGACCGATGAAGCAATCTGATTATGCAAAGATTGCTTCGCTATGCTCGCAATGACTGCACTATATATGATATTACAAAACCTTTAGTAATAAGACTCAATACCTTATAGTAAATCCCCTCAGGTCTCCCTTAAATTCTTCCCATTTCACCTCAATATTCATCACCCTTGCACCAGTGGACCACTGTAACATTCCTTAACAGCCCTCTCGATGAATTCCCTTTTGCCTTCAAATACTGCTTCAACCCTGCCATCAAAAAGGTTCCTTACCCAACCGTCGATCCGAGAGTATGTGCAATATCCCTTGTGAAGGCCCTGTAAAAAACCCCTTGCACCATCCCATCTATGAATAAATGGGCACTTGCATTATTCATAACGAACTCTATTCCAATGGTTTGTCATGCTGAACTTGTTTCAGCATCTATATTTCAGATCCCGAAACAAGTTCGGGATGACAAATACTAACTTCAAAAACTCACACAACTTTTAAAATCTTTACCGGTTAATAACATAACCCAAAATTATATCATAAAAAAAGGCCGCCCGAAGGCGGCCTTACGTCAACCTTAACTCCTAGAAACCGAGGTTCACCTCAAGGTATGGCCAATACAGGGTCTCATACTTGGAGCTTCCCAGTATGGAAAAGCCCTCATCGTTGGTGTGCTCGGTATGCTTGTCATAGTTGAAGTACAGGAAGCCAAGACGGAACCTTACGTTTGACCTGAAGAAATAGTCATAGTAGAGATCCCATACGCCGGCATTGAAGGGATAGAATCCCGCAACTGTTCCGCCTTCGTAATAAGAGTTATTCGCCGCCGATAACACCGTTCCCTTCCTTCTGTACCCGCGATAATTGAAGGGGTTTATCCACGCATCACTTCCCTTTGCGTACTCAGCCGTGAACTGGTGTTTCGCTCCGATCAGGTCCCCTGTGTTGAATCCTAAGTACCATATATGCCCGGGAAAATCGTCTCCTTCAAATTCCCCTGAAGCTGTTTCGGTGCTCCACGTGTGTTTCGGGATATCGAAATGGCTGTAGTAATAGGCACCGTAGACCTGGAATCCCAGGAGTTGTGTGTCCACATAAGCGCCGGCAAGGTAATAGTCGGTCACGAGCTCCGATTTTCCCTCCTCTTTGGCGTTCACGCTGCTGCCGTACGGCATATGCCAGTCATCCATGTAAAGACCGTCCACGATCAGCGATCGTACCTTTTCCGACCTTTAACAGACCCTGTGCAAGGAACACGTCCGAGTCGTCCGGTAAGGACTCTTTTTTCTCATCATACTTGAGATATCCCACCACAATCCCGGTCTTTTCTTTGGCCTTTGCTTCATATGCCTTACGGCTTGGGTATTCTCTCTTCATCCCCGCCTCCGTTGACCCTGCCGCCGCTTCCGATGAGCCACCCCACAGCCTTGTTTCCGTCCACGGCAGGTCTGCGTCATCCAGAGAGGTCGGTGGGGCATCCCACTTCATCAACGTCCCGTCAATCTCAGAGTCTATAAAGAGCCTGGGGAAGAGACTTCCTGCCTGACGCGATGGCGGACCATCCAATCCCGGCAGAATCGCCCGACATACCAGGTAGAGTGGATCGGGGTATTTTGAATGTTGCATAGGCCTGCTCAACCCGCAGTGTGACGTCATGGCCGATGCTCGCTTCAAAGGAGTTCGGTTTATTGAAAGGGTCAGAAGAACTGCTGACACTCGAGTCCCAGGCGCCCCAGCGTTTGTTCATCGTCAGGCGTGAATAAAAATCAACAAGATCGGGCACAACCTCGGCCCACATGTTCAACCGGAACCGCAGAGGGAAAGAGGTCTCATCGCGCCATTCCTGATCCGATCGGGTTGATGATATCCGGGTCATCCCCGCCATAGAAACCGGCCGGTGTATCATACCATGCGCTCATGATGCGGAACCTTGCCTCACCACTCAAGATGAACACGGTCTTTCAGGGCTTTCTTTCTCGCCTTTTTCTGCTTTCTTCTCGGCCTCTGCAACCTTCTTTTCAGCCTCAACCGTCTTCGTCTCTCTCTCAGTCTGTTTCTTCTCCAATTCCTCTATCCGTTGCAGAAGCTTATTTACCTCCTGTTTTAACTGCTCCATTTCCGTCGAAGCATCAGCAGCTAAAACAGATGTTCCCCATATACAGAACAGGAAAACAAAAGCGAAAAGTAAACTGAAAATCTTTTTCATGAATCCCTCCCCTTTCATGAGATTTGATGTTTGGTCGTTTTCAATATTGTGTTCGTGAGCACATTTACAATATTGTCATGTCAACTTCAAAGTCAATCGTTTAACTGGGTCCTTTCGCTATATATACAGAACAGGGTGCATGAGTCGCTACCTTAGAGGCTACGCTTCCCATTAAGAACCTTGATGCAGCACTTCCCAGGCCGCGATTTCCTATGATTATAAGGTCGACCTTTTCCTTTTTAGCAGTATTCACAATTTCATCAGCCGGCGATATGGCTGAAGCGAGAATCGTGCTGGACGATATACCCTCAGATTTTAAAATCTTCTGGGCCTCCGCAAGGACTTCTTCACCTCGACTCTTAAAACCCGCTTCAAGTCTCTGCAACTCCTTTGCAGAAAGCTCAAGGTCAAGGCCAGGAACGTAAGGAGTCACCGTCATAAGATATATCTGGTCTTTGTTGCTTTCGCATATTTTAGAGCTATTTTTACACGCTTCCATGGAATGTTTCGAACCATCGACAGGCACTAATATTTTCATCTCCTACACCTCCTTCTTTACTTTGGCCTTCGTCATGCTCAGCCCGATCCCCTCAAACATGAAGAATATCGCGAACCCCCACCACAGTGTGTAAACAACATAGAACACGAGCAAGAAGGTCATAATACCTAACTTGTCTTTTACTTTTACAGGCTCAACGCCGTAATAGTTATATGCTGCCTCAACCGCCTTTTTCATTACGTCTGCGCATATCTTGGCCTCAGCAGCCTTCTTATCTCTTACGAATTGTTTATTCATTCTGTCCAGAACATTGTACCACTGCCTGAACATCTGCTTCATGTCGTCAGTCTTCATAGCAGTTGCATACAAGGCCTTCATTGTCTCCCCATCATTCCTGTACATTGTCTCTGAATCCCGTATGGCTGTCGCAAGCACCTTTCCGAGGTCTCCTTCTATCTTTAATTCAGAGCCTTTCACCTCAGCCTTTGCTATACCTTCATTAACAGTAAATAACGCGGCTGACCGGTTTGGCCCTCTCTTCACCGTGTGCGGGCTTAGTATCGTCAGCTTTGGACATCTTAAGGGTAACAGAAAACGTTTGACCAATAAACTTCTCGTTGCTTTTTGTAACCTTTGGGATGAAATAGGATGAGCCTTTGGATAACGTGTTAAACATCTCATCAGCCCATACCAGGCCGTTAACTTTCTTTCCACCCACCGTGAAAAGAGGTGAAAAAATCAGAAACAACACCACTGAGAATGAGATGAACATAACAATTCCAAGAACTAAATGTCCTTTATGTTTTTTATGTTTTATTGCCATCCGCCACTCTATTCCTCCCTCAATCTTTTAAGGTTTCCGAAGAACTTGGCAAAGAGCCAGACTCCAAAGAACGCAATGATGATCCAGAACATCCAGAACCCGACCGACTCTATCGCATTTGCCGTACCTGATGCTATCTTGATGTAACCAAGCTCGCCCAGTTTTTTAGGAAGAACGGTTATCCTGTTTGCAAAACCTGCAATTATCGTGATGGCATAGAATCCCCTGATGTCGAGTCCTCTGACAACCTTTGTTGTGAGCGCTCCTACCTGAATGCCTATAAGTGAACCCAGGAGCATCCCCATTGCAAGTGTATAGAAGACATAGCCGTAGATTGCATACTGTGATATTGATGCATATCCTGCAGTAAAGATGATCTGGAGGATATCCGTTCCTACCGTCGTCATGGTAGATATGCCGAAGAGGTAGACGAACATCGGGAAGGTAATGAATCCGCCACCAACTCCCATGATCGCTGCTGCAACACCCACTATGAATCCACCCATGGCTACGACGATCCCAGGCAACTTTCTCCCGCCGGGGACAATATCATGATCGAAGGCAATAGAAGGCGGTATCTTTATCCCCTGCAATTTCAGTGCTATGCCTGTTGTGGTAGCAGGGCCTTTAGCAGGCTCACCACCATCATGGGCGCTTACAACAGCACCCGATTTTCTCAACTTGAGATAATCATACATTGCATAGCTGCCGAGGAAGCCGAGTAAGACGGCATAGACCAGGCTGATAAACGCATCACTCAGCGCAGGATCAATATCATAGACTGCCCTGTTGATATATCCTCCGACTGTTGCGCCAACAGATGAACCTATGACGAATACCACGGCCAGGGCTACAGAGACATTTCCGAGTTTCCTATGGACTGTTGTTCCCATTATGGCCTTCGCAAAGATGTGAAACACGTCTGTGCCGACCGCCATGATTCCCTTGACACCTGCAGCCATCAGAGCAGGAGTTATGATAAATCCTCCTCCGGCACCGATACATCCTGTAATAAGACCGGCACCAAGTCCAATGGCTATTGAAGCAAAAAATACTAGCTGTTGAGTAGTGTGCAGGGGCATATGCAGTCTTTCCTCCAATCATGTCTGCTGCCTCAGCAAAGATTACGTAACAGTATGGGCAGCAACAGAACAAAGAGGACGAGAAGTTTTTTCCGATTCCTGATGATGCTCATCGAGTTCTCGTAATCCCACTTCGCATAAGCTCTGCTGCTTTCCTTCAGAAATTCATAAACCTGTCTTGGCAAGCTCATATAAAACCTCCTTTCTTAGTTGGTTTGCATTATTTTTTTGATTTAAACAAACCTGTTTTCTGCGTCTTTTTCGATACCCTCAACTGTTTTGCTTTCTTAAGTTTCTTCCCCCCTTTATCGCCTCCTTTCGCAGTATCATATTCTTCTGGTTCAACAAAAGTAATTTCTAATTCAACATTTTTTAGTTTCTTTGTTAGTTTTTTAGCCATTTAGAAAAGAAAAGATGAATGTATATGCTGCATTATTTGTTGATACCTCCCCCTGAGATGAGACCCTAAAATCTTGGATAATAATGCAACTGGTATACCAGATTATAAATTGTTGATATTAAAGGGAAAATAATTTTGGGATAACGAGGTATGCAATTATTTATTGCACTTTTTGAGGATAATGTGATTTTTATGCTTTTAAAAAGCCCTATTTAATGCAACAAGATGTTGCAGCGTAACTTTATGTTGCTATTTTATGATTCTTTATCTTTCTCTGGAGTTGTTGACGAAAGATACCAAGGGCTGCTGCAGCTTTTGATATATTTCCACGAGATTCCTGAAGAGCTGACCAAATTATTTCTTTTTCAAATTCTGCAAGTGACTCTTTCAGTTTAGGTGTGTAAGTTTTCTTTCTTAAAAGGGGATTTCAATACATATGATGGCAAATCAGAGGGAAGTATCTCAGGGCTATTTGTGAACGATATTGCCCTTTCGATAATATTTTCCAGCTCCCTTCCGTTCCCGGGATAAGAATGATTCATAAGAATATCTATTGCGTCATCACTGATACCTTTCACCCACATATCTTTCCTCTTGCTGGCATGTTTTAAAATAAAATGTTCTACCAGGAGGGGTATGTCCTCTTTCCTCTCCCGTAGCGGTGGGATATGGATGTTAATCACATTCAGTCTGTAAAACAAATCCTCCCTGAATATGTCTTTTTTACAGGCTTCCTTCAGGTCTTTGTTTGAGGCAGAGATAATTCTTACATCGACTTTTATAGGATGAGAGCCACCAATTCTCATAATCTCGCCCTCTTGAATAACCCTTAAAATCTTTGTCTGAAACAGATGAGAGACATCCCCGATCTCATCAAAAAATGCAGTTCCTGCATTCGCAAGTTCAAGAAGACCCTTTTTTGTATAATTAGCTCCGGTAAACGCTCCTTTTTCAAAACCGAACAGCTCTGACTCAAGCAGGGTATCAGGGATGGCGCTGCAGTTCAAAGTCATAAAGGGTTTATCTTTTCTTGGACTCCACCGGTGGATCGACCTTGCAACAAGTTCCTTACCAGTTCCACTTTCCCCTGTAATAAGCACATTGCTTTCACTCACCGCAGCCTTCTTTATCACACCAAAAATCTCCTGCATAACTTTACTTCTCCCGATGAGTTCGTCAAAACCATAGGCATGACCAAGAATCTTCTTTTTATGTTTGCTTATCACATCACTGAGGACATCGCTGGTGAGTGGCTTCTCCAGAAAATCACCGGCACCAAGTTTCATTGCCTCAACCGCCATTGTTATATCAGGTTTTGAAAAAGCTATGACCGGCATTCTCTGTCTCAGTTCCAGAATTCGCTGATGCCATCCCCTGGTATTGAGGTCAAGAAATGCTATATCATATTTTCCGAGACTGACTGAAGTATTCTCCCGTGCATTGCCCTTCTGTTCTGAAACCTGCTTTTTCAGGGTAAACCTGACAGTGCGAAATAATGTGTATAGTTCTTCAGCTTCATCAGAGATGATCAGGACATTCGGCATGGCGTATTGTATAACATTAGAGAGCTAAAAGCATAGAAACAGTAATTCTAAATTTACTTATTTACATTCTATATATTTCAAGATGCGGTGACAACCAGAATGAAACCTATAAACATCAGCGATGCTCCGATGAATCGCTCCCCTATGTTTTTTTCTTTAAAAAAGAGATACCCATATAACACCCCGATAATAAGGCTCATCCTTTTTACGGATATGACATATGCTACTTTGGCAAGGCTTATTGCAATCATATGGGAAACCACCATAAGGGAGTAAAAGATTCCCGGTAAGATGACTGAGAGAATGGTCTTGCTTTCCATTTTTTTTTCTTTATTCATGTAAAACGCAATCGGAGTAAAAAAGAACGCCAATGCTGTAAAGTAAGTGCTCCCGAAAAACAATGGCGAAGAGTGCTGTATAGCCACTTTGCCCAGAGTTGAAGTAAGACTGTAAATCAGTGCTACCCCTATCATCAAAACAGAACCTCTCTCTCTGATTATTGCCCTGAGGGGTTCAAATATGCCTTCCCTTATTTTGCTGATATTGAGGGTATAGCTCCCTGCTGCAATAAAGAGAATGCCTATGCCACCCGCAAAGGAAACTCTCTCTCCAAGCAGGATATAAGAAACAAAGATGAGAAAAACCGGCGTCAGTGCAAGAAACGGAAGGGTAAGGCTCAATGGTGAAAGCCGTAACGCCTTTATGTATAAGATAATTGATAATAGTTCCAGAGGCAGAGAAAGGGCGAATACTGTATAAAATTCCTTGTCAAGCTCAGGCACGGATATGAATAAAAAGAGGATAAGTAACAAAGGCAGTGAAAAGATAAGTCTTAACCACGCAATGATATACTCATTGTGAGATGTCAGAGCCTTCTTTGTAAGGGCATCGCTTGTTGCAAGTGTAAACGCCGCAATTAATGAAAGCAGAATCCAGGAATGCTCCATACAATAACCTGCACGCACACCAACGAGATGTCAAGGAACTTAACCTTAGAAAAGTCTAAAATCGAAAAATTCACGTTGCTCTTTGTCTACGGGGAAGCAGGTTGCGATGGAGAAACTGGCTGTGATGAGGAAGTCGGCTGCGGGGGAGAAGCAGGCTGTGCCTTTATAAGTGCCTTGAGAACAAGATTTACTACT
>CAWCKM010000031.1:0-33918 GCA_963796125.1 Nitrospirota bacterium | reverse complement strand
GTTGTTACAGCGACATCTTGAACAGCAGGCGGTTTTTCTGCAGTTACAAAAATCTCCCCAAGATCGAATACCTCGTATTGCTTCTGACCTTGTTCTGTAACTTCTTCTGCCCATGAAGCACTGATACAGAAAAGTCCAACCAGGACAAAAACTAAAACAGAAAGGAACGTCGTACTTCTTTTCATGATACCCCCTCTTTGAATGAATTAAAATAGTGACGGTAAAGATACCGCAAAACTGTTCTGGTATTACAGTTTCTGATACAGAGCAAATCAATGCAGGGTTCTTTCTTGGTCTGGCGTCTTTGATCTCAAGCCGATTGTAGCCTATGCCCGGGCCACCAAACATTAACCAAACCAAGAAAGAACCCTGCATTCTCTCATGGCAGTCTCCTTATTAAGGAGACGATAAAACTACAATTTTCTTTAGTGATTGCACCTGTTATTTTTTAGAATAGGTTCTTATGCAGGCGAAGTCAAACTCATTTTATTCATTGGAAGGATAAATTAGATTCATACCTAACGGACAGATAGTATATACAGTGTGCTGTCCCATAAATACCCTTATCTTATGTGTCATTCCTGCCCCGTACCAAGTACGGGATAAACCCGCAGGAATCCAGAACCAAGCCACTGGATTCTCGTTTACACGGGAATCACGAAAAAAATAATGTTAGAACGTTTGGGACAGCACACTATTACATCAATAGTAGTAAACCGTATATTCTTCTAATGCACCACCTGGTGTAAATACTGATTTCTTTTCTTTCTTACCCATACCATCATAGTTATTTACTGTATAGGAAGTTATTGTACCGCTACTATCGTAATCGGTCTTTTTTGCAACCTTCCCGCGTGGGTTATATTCGTACATGACATATTTGGAGAGTTTACCGTCAGGGGTATATTTGTTTCTCTTCACCCTCTTGCCATTGCTGTCGTATTCAAACACAAAATAGCTTTCCATCTGGTTTTCGGGATTATATTCACTCTTCTTAATTCTCTTCCCTGTTGCATCATACTCGTATGTTGTGTATGACACGAGTTTATTGGATGCGTCGAACTTATTTTTCTTCAACCTCTTACCATCTTTCCCATAATCATAAGTGAAATAAGACAATAGCTTCCCGGACGGAGCATAGTGCATCTTCCTTTCCTTTTCATAGATATTGTATTCATAGGTGTAATAGGACTGCATCTCGTTTTTAGCATTGTAAATGACTTTTTTTGTCTTTTCTTGCTGAGCAGTTTTTACAGCCTTTGCTCCTCCACACCCGAAAGCAAGAAAACAAATACATATAGTAACAACCCAAGTCTTCATCGCATAACCTCCTTTAAACAGAGGGAGACAAAATATCTCCCTCATATACATTATTTAATATTTAATTACAGGGTAACCTTTACCCCTCCATAGATAAATCTCCCGGCCTGGGGAAAGCCATAGCTTGTTTCATAAGTCAACATCAAAAAGATTATCAACACCGACGTAAAGATCAGCCTTACCCTTAAACAAAGCTTGATCGAGCTTAAGGTTAACGAGCACGTAATCATTTAATGATTCTTTTCCTAAGAGGAGTAGGAGGAGTAGTAGGCCTGGAATAGAAAACCTGGTCCGCAACATAAATGATGTTTGCATAAGGTGAAAAGCCAAACGGGAAAGTATATTTACCCTCGAAGGTGACTTTATGTTTAGGCCTGTTTTGAAGTTCATCCCTTTCCGTGTCTGGAGACTTATCTTCTGTGTCAAGGTATGTGTAGCCTGCCCTCAACAAAAGGTTCTTGATATAACGATTCTCTGCAGTCAGTTCAGCACCTTTGAATTGATATTTTTCATAGTTCAGAAATTTATCGCTTACATTTGCAATAATTCAATATAATCCTCTACATCAATCAGAAAACCGGTCAGAGTAACCTTACTGTTCCAGGGTAGCTTCTGCTCGACTCCAAGTTCATAATTGTTGGATTCTTCTGTTTTCAAATCAGGATCTCCTCTCTGCGGATCATAGAGTTGTCGCATGTCAGGAAAGCGTATCTTCTTTGCGAAAGAGCCCTTTATCCGTGTATTCTCATGGATATCGTAATAGGCTCCTACCAGATAACTCCCCTCATTATCGTCTCCTTCATCTTTATTGAGCCAGTAATGCCCGTACCCAAAGACTAATCCGAAACCCTTCATAGGTGTAATTTCATACTCGAGAGCGGCTGAATAAACATCGATGATCACTGGTCGTCCGAGAAGTTCCTGAAATTATATTGTTTTGGCTTACTTCTCGGGATCTCTACGTCTCTCACTTCCCTATCCGTTTCCCATTCTTCTTTCGTGCTTTTAATCCTATAGTGATGAGGCCAAACGGTTGTAGATCATATGTTGTTTGTAAGGCTGCTCCCTTAATTTTCGTAGTGTTATTCTGAGTGCCTGTATCCTTAACGGTTGGATCAACCATTGAATTGTAATTGTTATTATCATATCTGTTATCTTCCTCTTTCAATTGATTGTAGAAAATCCATGACCTGAGGGACAGCGGACCTGGTATATCGTAGCTCAATGAAAGGTGTCCAGAGTAACCCTCAAAATTATCAATTCTTTCAAATCTCGGCTTTTCAGAAAAATCATCCTCAGGATCAATTGTGGTCGAAGGTATACCGTATTCCCCTTTAAGATAATTGAAAACAGCTCCAATAAGTATCTTATCAGTGAGAGCATAATTGACATTGGCAAAAAAGTTATTCCTCTTTTGTCACTATTGTCCCTCGTACCACCATCCTCTAAGGTCGTTGCTTTGAAATCATGAGAGAGACGGAATCCATCTCGCTCAAAGTGACTGCCGCTTAGAAAGAAATCCGCCTTTCCATAGCCGCCCGAACAGGTTGAACTGTCCGAGATAATGGCTCCTGTCTCCCGCCTCACCCAGCACCATACCATGAACTCATCCTTTTTTCCTCTTTTTGTGACGATGTTGATAACTCCACCTAACCCCCCATCTCCATAGAGCACCGAATGGGAACCATAAGAAACTTTTATCATATCGATATTCTCTACAGGTATCACAGTAGGGTCAAAATTCCCATCAAAAGTGGAATTGAGAGGAATGCCATCCAGAAGGAGAATTACGTGTCTCGAACGAAAACCCCGTAAATCCACCCGCGGTACACCATCAGCACCAGTCCTGATAAAAACACCTGGCAATAACTGCAATGCTTCATCAAGAGTTCTTGCCCCTTTGTTCTGGATATCTTCTGCAGTTATCTCCCTGACAGTTCCAACAGCCTCGACACCTTCTCTTTCGCCACTCACCACGATTTCCCCGAGTGTGTAAATATCCGTGTAGTCCTCCATCGTCTGCGCATGAACTACCTGAAAAATAAGCATCCATATCGACAATACGCAGAACCCTACAAACAGCAGTTTACTTCCCCTCATGGTTTCCTCCTTCTTTTCTTAATGTAATCAATTAGTGAACTTTATATGAAAAGAATTCATGCAAGAATCCTTACATGCATGATTCATCGTAAGTAAATTGCGCCATATGTTTATGATCAGGATAAATAAAAATTTAAGTCTAATAATCTTTAAATAATACCCCTGAGGTGTTAAGAATTTTACAGAATTAACTTTCGTTGTTCAGTGTTTATTTAAAAATACGATATATAATTATTAAAAGAATCTTACGAGAACATAGTCAAATGCATTATTTTCATTGCTGTTTATGAAAATCTTTCATAGATACCATTTATTGACACCTTATTCTTTTAGTCCTTACAATAGTTCAGATGGAAGATCATAGATTAAAGGCATTCTGTCTTATTGTTGAGACGAAGAGTTTCTCGAAGGCTGCAGAGGCAAAGTTCATGACTCAATCTGCAATGAGCCACCTTATTAAAAATCTGGAGGATGAACTTGGCGTGAAACTATTAAACAGACAGGCAAAAATGGTAACCCCGACACTTGCAGGAAGACTTTTTTATGATTATGCAATGCAGATACTCGGCCTTTACAAGACAATGGAGCATGATGTCTATGACCTTGTGCACAAGGTAAAAGGCCCCCTTACAATCGGCGCCAGCCCAACGGTTGCAACATACTTTCTTCCTCAAGTCTTTTACAGCTTTTCCAAAACCTATCCTGAGGTTCAGATAAACGTCTCTGTCTTAAACACTGAATCTGTCATAGACCGCCTTTGTGAAGGAATGATCGATATAGGAATCGTAGAGGGAATTCCGCACAAAACAACCATCCACCGTGAAGAAATTGCAGAGGATGAGATGGTCATTATCTCTTCTGATGAAAATCCCCTTGCAGCAAAAAAGTCTTTCACGCCTCAGGATCTTCTGTCCCAATCGTTTATCATGCCTGAAACAGGTTCAGGCACAAGGGGACTATTGGATGATTATTTGCGCACTCTGGGGATAGATCCAGGGAATATAAAGGTATCGATGATTCTCGGAAACCCGGAATTGATTGTCCGCATGGTACAGTCGGGAACAGGAATATCCTTTGTCTCAAAATGGTCGGTTTTCAGTGCTATAAAAGATGGTTCAATCAAGCTTTTGCACACAGGAAAAAGATTGAAGAGAAAGTTTTATCTCGTAAGCTTTCATGAAGAACCTTCCACTGTAGCTGCCAGGACATTCAGAAAATTCCTTAAGGAATATAAATTCTTTATCCCGTTCTGATTATCTTAATAATCTCAAGATGGGAGGACCCCGGTCTTCTGGAGTGAAGTTATAAAATTATCTACAATCAGAGGATTGAAGTCTTTCCCTGCTCCTTTTTTTATGAGATCTATGAGTGCATTTAACTCGAAAGCCTTTCTGTATGGTCTTTCTGACCTCAGGGCATCAAAGAAATCCGATAATGCGACTATCTGGCTTATGATGTGCTGTTTTTTTACATGCTTTTTCGTATCCGGGTATCCGGAACCATCAAACTTTAAGTGATGTTCATAGGCGGCAATCACCGCAAGTCTGGGAGGATCTTCTAATGAACAGAGATACATCGCTCCGTAAACCGGATGCTTCTTCATCTCCTTCCACTCTGTGTCATCAAGCTTTGCCTGTTTTTCAAGGACATCCTTTGAGACAAACAGTTTACCAACATCATGAAGTAAACCTGCAAGCCCTGCTTCACGGAGGCTTTCACCTGTCAGGCCGAGAGATTCCGCCTGAAAAAGAGTCAACACTGCAACATTCGAGGTATGTATATAGGTGTATTCGCTATACGATTTGACAGGACTTACAAGGCGGAGTATATTTGCCTCCTTTTTAATAGCTGAGAGAAAACCTAAAACTGCATCTTCCAGACCAACAGTGTCGAGCCTTTTAAACCTGGAGACTTCCTGATATACACCCTGAACCCTTGAAATATTTGTCCTCATGATCTCTGAGGGATCATCTCCAGAAGCCTTTAACCTTACCTGGATAGTTCCCACCAATATGTGTTCACTACTTTTAGGGACTTCATCTTTTGATGCCATTTGAGATATAAAGCTCATCAGCTCATCAGTGCTTATCCCTTTCTTGAGGATAATCTTGTCAATGCCCTTCGTCTTCATCCTTTTCATAATATTTTCTACATGAACCCCTTTTTCGGTGAGTGGCATGTCGTTGAATACGAGATTGCCTCCGAGATGGGTTATACTGATTGAATCATCAATAAAGAGTTCTTGAAGAAAGTTAACAGCTTTTTCACAAAGTTCTGCCACAGCCGGATGTTCCTTTGAATAAAGAGAGCATTGAGATATAGCGGTTACAACAGACGAGAGGAATTTGGAAAAACTCTCATTCACTCTGTTTTTCTCCTGGAGTTTTAGATTCCTTTAAAAGCCTTTCACTTATGGCCTTTATCTCTTTATCACCGGATGCAAGACCCAGTTCGAGAAGAGGTTTAATCGCATGAGCAGGGTAATATCTGAGGGTTTTAAAAATTTCCAGTTTAAGCTCATTACGGGCGCTACTGAAAAAAAGGCCCTTTGACTTAAAAAGTTTTTTAAGAGGCTCTATGGCTTGAGGATCACCTATCTTTGCAAGAGCCCTTATGGCAGGAATTTTATCATGGGATTCTGAGCCATAAATATCTTTTTTCTCGAGAACCTCAATGAGGAACGGGATCGCATGCCTGACCTTATAGTTGCCGGAAAGAACAGCGCCCTGCTCTCTCAGTTCAGGATCATCGCTCATCAAAAATGTCCTTAAATAGTGAGGGCCGTCATGGTCGCCAAAATGCAAGAGAGTTCTGACTACCTCTATGGTTATCTTTTTGTTCTTATCTTTGGCAAGAGGTCTTATATTTCTTATATATTCTTTCCCGCCACACTCCCTTATGAGTGTTATCATGTTTACCACTACCTGCCAGTTTTCATCACTCAGCCTTCTCACCGCTTCCTGGGCAACTCCACTTCCAAGAGTGCTCATCACGTGAAGAAGAAATCTTTTAATGCTTGGATTTGTTTCTTCTGAAAAGGCATCTACAAGCGGACTAATGAGGTGGAGTTGTAAGCCTTTTGTAAGTTCAACAGCGCTTTCCCTTTCGTATCTCCCCCAGAACTTAAATGCCTCTATGAGTCTGAGGATAAACTCCTCTGACCTGAATAAACTTTCGATGAAGCTTGAAGCTTCGTTTTTGAATTTTCCTGTGAGTGAATATGAATAAACCGAGTTGTATACATCACAAAGTTCCTGGAATCTTCCTGTTTCTAAAAAATTATTCACAAGATTGGTAATCTTTGCAATGAGCTTCTGAAATTCCTCTTCATTTACTGAGTCAGAATCAAGGAGTTCAAGTATAACTTCAGAGAACGTCCTGTCCACTATTCTTTCTCTGCTGTCCTCCCTGAGTGTCTCTGTCAGATGGTTCTTTTCAGCCTTAACACCTTTGAGCATCAATTCAAGTTCTTTCTCATACTGTTCACCGATAAAAGATCTGAATTGATCTTCTTCAAGGAATTTTATTACATGTTCATCCAACTCTATGTCATCCAAATAGGTTTTTCCGCCTGTAGTCATGTCAAAGAAAAATTTACCTTTCTCAGTTATTCCCTATTCCCTCGAGTTTACTCAGGAGGTTTTTGAGGCTCTCCGGTATCGTTACAGGGTGGTCTTTAAAGACCTCAAGAAATCTTTTTAAATCTTCCTCTTTTAATTCAGTAATCATTTTTTCAACGTCAGTTTCGGGGGGAGGTTGGGAGAGGGCTTTGTTTAAGAACCGTGCCTTGAGTTCCGGCTTGAGATTTTCCACGAATGACAGGAAACTTTTAAAAACCTCGCTGCCTAATGCTGGCTGACTTTTCCTTTGCAGATACGTCGAAATAACCCTGTTATATGTCTCTTCAGGAGCGTCCTCAGACATCTGCATGTTTACGTAAAAGGCAACCTGCTCAGGAGGTATGTGCATAACTAAACTTTCTGCATCTCCACTTGCCAGTTTTCCTTCCAGCAAACCATAGATGTAATCTTCCCATAACTTGCTTGCTGAAACGCCAGCTCCGGTTCTTCCTTCCATGAAGCTGAAAACTGAAAGATCTATGGGGCTCAACTGTATATGTCTGAGGCCTTTCTGTTCTGCGAGTTTAAGGAGGGCATTCCCTACAGGACCCTCACGCATGGTTATCAATTCATGAAGGGAAACAAGTTCTCCAACTTCAAGTGCGGAATCGAATGTTACAGCAGCTATCCCTTTGCCATGAAGGCTCAGAGCAAATTCCCGGAAGACCGGGTTTTTCTTGTCGAGCGTATACTCATCAATAACCAGAGTGTCTTTTGCTATACCGAGGGTGATACTGCTTCTCAGCTCAAATAGTTTCCGAAGGAGCTCAAATGCTTTCTCAATAGAGCTTTTCAGAATGGGATGTTCAGGCGGGTAGAGCCCTACACTCCGCCTTGAAATGTTCAGTTCTATGACCGCCTCTGAAAGGAGTCTTGCATCAATCGGGAGTTTTTCCTGCTTTGTCTCATCCATACTGCAATAAGGTTCCTCCCCTAACTTGCCTTTCTATTATAATAAAAACTGCAATACTTAAAAGTAGTTTTTATGCATATTATAGAAGCAAAAGGACTAACAAAGTATTACGGGTCTTTTAAGGCCGTAAATGCTATAGATTTTGCAATCGCAAAAGGCGAATGTTTCGGTTTCCTCGGACCAAATGGTGCAGGAAAGACAACAGTTATCCGCATATTGTATTGTTTCATGCCCCCATCTTCCGGTCAAGTAAAGGTCTTCGGAATGGATGTGACTGAAAAGCCAAGCCAGATAAAGTTTCGCCTCGGTGTTATGCCACAGGAAGACAATCTTGACCCTGATCTTTCCGTCTTTGAGAATCTTGTTGTCTATGCAAGATATTTTGATATCCCCAAAAGGATCTCTTCACAGGTTGCACGGGATCTTCTTTCATTTGTGGAACTATCTGATAAAGCAAATAAAAACATAAAAACGCTCTCAGGTGGGATGAAACGCAGGCTCCTCCTTGCAAGGGCACTGATCAATAATCCTGAGTTACTGATTCTTGACGAACCATCCACAGGTCTTGACCCTCACAGCCGCCACTCTGTCTGGGAAAAACTGAATCACCTGAAGGCAAAAAACACAACCCTTCTCATTACGACCCATTATATGGAAGAGGCTGAAAAACTTTGTGACAGGGTAGCGATTATGGATTCAGGCAGGATCATAACTATTGACTCCCCGGCAAATCTGATGGACAACCACGGAGGGAACCTCGAACATGTCTATCTGAAATTAACAGGGAGGTCATTGAAAGATTGACCTAACATTATCCAGGCCGAATTTGTTGTTAGTGCGGTTTCTTTTGCCGATATTCAAAAGTATCTTTAGAAAATAAAGAGGCAAAAGCCTCGGAGGTCGTTGCGACCGAGAATGAGCGATAACAACAAAATCGGCCTGAGATGAAAAAATATTATGAACATTAAACGTGCATTCAGGGTCTGGCAAAGACATGCCACAGTATATACAAAGCTCTATAAATCGAGTATAGCGCTGAACTTTGTAGAACCTATTCTCTATCTCGCAGCATTAGGACTCGGCCTTGGTGCTTTTGTAAAGGAGATAAACGGCATACCTTATATAAAATACATAGCTCCTGGAATAATAGCATCCTCTTCCATGTTCGCTGCTGCCTATGAGTGTACCTATGGCACCTATGTCCGAATGACCTATCAGAAGACATTCGACGCAATACTCGCAACACCGGTAAATATAAACGAGCTTGTGTCTGGTGAATTAATCTGGGGAGCTACAAAGAGTTTGCTTTACGGCTCTATCATTATGTCCGTAATTGCTCTCTTCGGCCTTGTTGATTCCCCATGGATTATCCTTGCCATTCCCTTTATTTTTATCAGCGGGCTGATCTTTGCCGAGTTATCTGTTATCGTTGCTGCTATAGTACCAGGTATAGAATCCTTTAACTATTTTTATACGATTTTATTGACACCCATGTTTCTCTTTTCAGGCATATTCTTCCCTCTCGATACCCTACCTCCCATCATTTCGAAGATTGCCTTCTTCACTCCCCTTTATCATCTCGTGAATATCTGCAGGTCTTTTTCTTCCGGGGTTTTAAGGGGAGCTCTCTCTGATATTGTGTGGATCCTTGTGGTAGTCGTTCTCCTGACGCCCTACCCCTTCAGACTGATGCGGAAAAGGATTATACAATAAAAACCAAGGAGATATTAAACATGAAGAAGATTGTTCTGATATTTTTGGTTTGTCTTGCTATGTCTTCTTTGCTTTTAGCAGCTCAAAAAACCACTGAACAATCTCTGATCAAAGCATGGGAAGAATTACAGAAAAGGGATTCTTATACCGCATCTTTTGAGAAGATAGGAGAAGACAACTTTAAAGCATAAACATCTCACCTTTTTCAGGCACATATGTTTTAAATCCAAATCTTTCATTTACAAGACTGCTGAAAACCATTGATACCTCCTCTTCCCCATGGACTATAAAGACCTCCGGTGAATCTTTAAAAAATGATATCCATTCGATAAGTTCTGCTTGGTCTGCATGAGCAGAAAAGCCATTGATAGTATATATAGATGCCTTGACAGCAATCTCTTCTCCAAGTATATGAACCGTCTTTGCTCCATCTACAATTTTCCGTCCCAATGTTCCTTTTCCTTGGAACCCGACAAATATGACGCTGCATTCAGACCTCCAGAGATTATGTTTTAGATGATGTCTAATCCTTCCACCCTCACACATTCCGCTTCCCGCTATTACAATTATGCCTGATTTAATTTTATTTAATGCCATTGATTCCTGGGCGCTTTGGACGAAATGTAATTTTATGGAATCATTGTAATCTTTTGTCGTAAAGAGTTTTTTTGCGTCTTCATCAAAGCATTCAGGGTGCGAAAGATATATTTGTGTTGCCTCCTGAGCAAGTGGACTGTCGAGATAGACATTAATATTATAAAGTCTTTTTTTCCTCAAGAGGTTATTCAGAATATAAAGTAAATCCTGTGTCCTGCCTACAGCAAAAGAGGGTATGTATACATTCCCGCCTCTTTTAAGGGTTGTTTTTACAGCATCTACAAGCTCGTCTATGCTTTCTTTTAATGGTTTATGGAGCCTGTTGCCGTATGTTGATTCCATTACAATGAAGTCTGCTTCTACAGGATTAAGAGGGTCTTTTACGATAGGATTACCTTTTTTGCCAATATCTCCGGAAAACACGATTTTTTTCTCTTTCAAACTATCTTGAAACCACAATTCGAGTGTACCAGAGCCAAGAATATGCCCTGCGTCCAAAAATCTGTATTTGATACCGTTGCCAATATGGAAAATCTCGCCATACTTTTTTATATCAATCAGGGGCATTACATTCCTAACATCTTCTGTTGTATAAAGTGGAATCACAGGGGGTTTGCCAGCCCTTAGTGCCTTTCTTGTAAGCCATTCTGTATCACTTTCTTGAATATGTGCTGAATCGTAAAGCATTATTTCGAGCAGATCTTTTGTCGCAGATGTTGTGATAATCCTTCCTTTAAAGCCTTCTTTCACAATTCTGGGAAGCATCCCTGAATGGTCAAGATGAGCATGCGTGACAAAAACATAATCGATTTCTTCGGGATTAAAGTCAAATGCAGCTTTGTTAATTTCTTCTGCGTCTTCACCCTGGTACATTCCGCATTCGACAAGAAATTTGAGGTTGTTACACTCCATATAAAAACAGGAACCTGTAACTGTCCTTGCACCACCAAGAAATTTGAGTTTCAAGTTAAAATGCCCCCCTTATTATTGATTTTTCAGTTTAGGAAGATTGCAATCCATTGCAAACTACCCTTGTTCTTTCTTCCAGAACTAAATCTGATATTAACATCCACTGTACTGACCATGCTTTACTTTCATCCCTTTCGAGACACACAACACCTACCAGGCTCTTTTTCATAAGAAAGTCCTGGAACTCTGGCAATGTCCGGTGAGCATCGGTTGACAAATTTCCCATATTATACCAACCCCGTTTTTTGTCCATATTACCACAAAATACGGGATAAGGCTATTTTAAACGGTTTGATTTTATTGCTTTTTTAATTTTCAAAGCATACGGATTGTGCTATATTTACATCATGAATCTGAAAAATAATGGGGCCGTATAATTATTGTTATGCAAAGAGGATTTAAATGGACGCTACAGAAAAAAAGTTTGCCGATTTTCTCGATTTGGAACGTGCATAGAACTTGAACGACCGAGGCGCAGATTTGTTTCTTCTCCACAATTCCGACATAAAATCGATTCCAAATGTACGAGCCAATACGATGCTTACTGAGGATTGATTTGCGGCTAATGCGAAACGTCAATTAGCTGAGGCGCTATAACATCGCATACGCATTACTTCAGTGTGATTTGTGCTTCAATGGCAGTACAGCCAGGTTTAAGCATTAGCCACCTTATCGAACGATATAGGGCTGTTCAAGAATACCGCGTATTCCAGTTATTCACCAAATAGTCTTGTAATTCCTTTTCGATCGAGCCAACCGTAACACGCTACGAACTCTTATCACAGCACGCTGTGACGGATTGTCCGCACTGGAATACGACTACGAGCGAGGTTACGAGCATCTCTCGAAAAACCGAAGTGATGACTATGCCGCATTGAACAACGCGCTGAAACTGCTTTTGGATCAATACACTTCGTTGACTCGACCGGTTTCGAGAACTAGCATGCATTGAACGTATACAACACGCTGACTAGCGTTGTATCAGCAGAATCAGCGACGACTATCTGACAATTATGTGCTAGCCAACCGTCTATCAAGCGAAATTAATCAATATCGCAGAAACTTGATTGACACTGCGGTTGAGCTACTCGAGAAGTGCCGTGCTTGTGAACCTTGGGATGCTCGAAGCGAGTATAAATTGTTCCATCGAGGATTCGGTAACTTAGAGCGGCTGCAGAAATGATCCGCGTGCACTTCAATTTCAAATCTCCTGCTGATCGACGAACGACCGAGGAATATTGCCAAATCTACATCGACGCTGCTGCCAAAAGGCGAATTCGCCACAACGAAGCGCGTCCAGCCGGAGCGTTCCCCAGCCGCCGCTGACGCCTGCCGTGGGGCGAAAATGAAAGAAGAGAGTATCTTCTATGGCAATGTATGACCTCGGATTCAGCGAACACCTCATTGAGGCTCCCCAATTCGTTCTTGCTGATGACGGCGATGAACCTGATAAGTTCCAGACTGATCCTCCTCCGTCTCACTGATCATGTGAAATCACGCTGAAAGCTATTATGGCAAAAGCTGGAAAGCCGATAAAAGACATAATCGCAGTTCGCTTCACTCTGACAAAATGCTTCAGCCGTTCTTTGCGATGCCGAATTCAAGTAAAGAAGTTGGCAACAATACGTATTCATGGGTTAAAGCAGGTGGTATAGGTTGTGAGCAGACTAAGCCGAATGAGTTTTGAACCATCAGTTTGGACTATGCTAACCGATAGAAGAACATCTCAGTACCCCGTCTAGTCTTCGATATGCAGGGGATCACAATCTGCTTATCCGCCCCAAGAATTAATAAAAGCGGCTAAGATTTTACTTAATGATGCTCTCAAATACTGGGATAATATCCGTCTTGCTCCTTAAAGTGACGTCAAGGAAATGAAGGCCCAACAAAATTATCGAGCCAACCGGGAATAAAGCATTTTTTCATTTAAGAATGGCGATTGCACAATAGCAGAATCAAAGATTGACAGGTTTAAGCTATACTGACGGTGAATTTCGTTATTTTATGATGTAGAGCAAAAGACCGTGGAGTCTTGAAGAATCTTCAAATCAACAGCTATGAATGGCTTAAGGTAGGCAGATGAAAACGCAGCTGCGAATAAAATGGCCTTTCCAAATTTCGTTAGAGATACAGAGATTGAGAACAGCGGTAACCTGCCGGTGTGAATCGGGTTTGAAGACGAAAAGATTGGTTTGATTCCATCGCTTGGAGATGACCCGCATTCTTAGAAATGAACAAGCCCGTAAGAGTCTTAAATCTGGTTGGGATTAAAAATAGAAAATATTTAGGGCATAACACTGTGCGGGCGATAGCCACCGCAGTTCAAGCGTCACTTTAAAAATAAATAAGAATCTTTATCCTCCGAAAAGCCACCTCTTGAGATTCCAGAAATGAATAATTTTATGGGTAAGAGCTACTTGGTCAACCTTTGTATCGAGATCTTTCAGTTCAGTGCGAACATTTTCTATTTCTGCGTCTTGTGCGCTGTCAAGTCCTCCGTCAGCGATAAAATGCCGTATTTTCTCAAGTTCTCCCGCATCGAGCCAAACGCCATGTGCACCACATTCATCTATGATGACCCCCGATATTTTTGCGAAGTTCTTCCGGTTCATCAGTTTGCCGCATCGTACACACGGTACATACTCAACCGGGTTTCTTGAGGGTTCCCGAAGATATTCACCCTTGTCATCATCTTTCTTATAGACATCATATTCTCTGGTAAAAAGCCGAAACTCTCCCCTGTCAAGCCACAAACCACCACATTCCGGGCATATGTCATACTCTTCTCTATCACGATAGTGAATACCAAGCTGCACCTTGCACCGGGGGCATGCCGGGACTTCGCGTTTGTTCCTTTCCACGAAGGTGACCACCGCAGAGAGGACAAATCATATATGCTATATTTATCTCCTTCCCGCAATACTCACACTTTTTTGTCTCTGTCATATTTTCAATGTCCACCCGAAGGGCCACCTGGCAGGTCTCCGAAAAAGAATTTATTAAAGATCTCTGGTACAAGCCTTATATACACAATCACTTTGCCATCCTTGATCCTATAGTAGACTTCAAGCAGATCATCTCTGCCGTATACAAAGGGGCGATAGAGAGGTCTTACTTCATATCCTATGGTATTTCCTTTTTCATCGAGAATCCTGCTTAACTGGGACCGCCAGAAGGCATTGTGAAAACTGACAAACTTTCTTGCCTCTTTCAAAGCATCTCCGGCAGGGACTCCCTTTTTTACCTTGTAATCAAATTCAGGGGCATACGGCTCAAACTCATACTGATCTCCCTCTTTATCCAGAAAAGCAATGGTTTCCAAATCATTCATATGACTTCCCCCGTATAATATAAGGATAAAGCTGCCTGTAACTTCTTCAGCCTTAGCTTCCTTCGTTTTCAGATATTCGGCATGTACAAGCGTGGTACTGGTTACAAGGGCGAGAAGAACGATAAAACTAATCATACATATATTTTTTGCTTTTTGCATTTGTTTGCCTCCACTAGTTATGTTTTATATCCTTAAATCGTTTTTATTTTAACTTTTTCTATTCCAAATCTGCTAAGGTAATAATTATCATTGCACCAAAGAGAGCAACAGATTTTTTGCTCTCTGAAAAAACTATAATCTATGAGGAGGTATAGTGACTTCTGCAGATGTATATCTCGATAAAATTGACTTTTTACAATATCTTCAAAAGACCTGATTGTACCCAGTGCGGCATCGAATCATGTGAAGAATTGATAAATGCCCTCAGAAAAGGGGTGAAGAGACCTCAGGATTGCACTTTCCTCAGTAATAATGAGGCTTATGCTTTTGAGGTAGCCCTTAAAGCTAAAGATTTGTGGCCTGATGTACCTCTCCTCACTCACCCGAGACCAAGTTTAATTGGACTCGTGGAAATTAATAATCCAAACTCAGAGTCATTACTGCTTATTTCAGGCAATAATGATTATACTGAACAGGTTCTTCTGACCACCTTAGGGACAACAACAGGAGCTTTTCATGTTCTCTTTGTGGATACAAACGGGGATACCATTGATATGGCCATGATTTATCAGAGCTTTACAGCAGAGAAGATATTTAAAACCATCAAAGAATCGGGCATAGAGGACAGGGTAACAAAAAGAGAATTGATCATCCCTGGCTTTGCTTCATCTCTAAAACAAGATATTGAAAAGATGACAGGCTGGCGGGTTCAGGTTGGACCAATCTGCGCTGCCGAACTTCCACTTTTTCTGTCCAGGATCTGGACTCACCCGAAGGAGACTCCATGGTAGCATACAACTCCCCAGCATGTGAAATATTCTGAGCTTATGTTACACTATCCGCATTATGGAAAAAGATGCTCCGAGAAGAAAGGCAAAATCTGAAAGAGTTTATTTATTAAGAAAATTGCCCCTGCCTGTGAAGGAGTCTCTCAGCAAGGAAGAAGTCGATGCAATTCTTTTTGAAGATATCTGGCCTGATTCTCTCATAGAGAAATTAAAAGATTATTTCGAAAAGGATTAATCACCCTGCCATTTAATCCAGATTATTAATATATTTGTTGATCAATCAGAGCAGATGCAGTATCGGAGCGGCTTTACAGAGTGTTCACCGCCCCAAGGCGGCTGACACTCTGTACCTCGGAGGTACGCAGAAGCGTACCGAGAATGAGCGATGATACTGCATCTGCTCTTTCACGAGTGGTGAATAATCTGGGTTAAACAGGATGATTATTTTACAGGTGAATTATTTCTGACCTTTTCCCTGAGACATGGCAAGGACATCCCAGAACGCTCCCCGAAAACCTGCTTTTATTGCATCTTCGAGTACCCTGTTGGCATTGTAGTTATAATTCTGATCAGATTCCTCTTTTGCATTAAAATAAAACCGTTCGTCCCCATGTATCAATTCCTGTATGAACTCATCAAGCCCCTCTTTGATTGTATCCTCCACATAAAAATAAGGATGCAGGAGGGACAAAGGGACCTGATATCCCGTATGCTTAAGGTATTCATGAAAGGCTGTTCCCGGATATATTCTCAAACCGTATGATGTGCCAACCCTGTATGGATTGAGTCTTTTCATATCTTCGATTGCTTTTTTTACAGACACAAAAGACTCTCCCGGAGCACCGAGGAGGAGATCTGTCATCACCTTTATGCCTGCTTCCTGACACAGCTTCACTGCCCTCTTCACATCCTCATAGCGGTGATTCTTTCCGAGAAAAGCAAGCATTCTGTCATCAATGTGATCAACCCCGAAATTTATCCCGCTGCATCCAGCCTTCCTCAGAAGGCCGGCTAATTCCTTATCCATGACATCGGGTACTCCATAGGCATACCATGAAATTCTTTTTCCGATTCCCTTGTCTATAAGAGCCTGACATAAAGATTTCGTATACTCAATGGAAAGATTAAATTCCGAATCGCAGAGATGATAATGAGCAATGCCTTCTCCAAGCAGTTGTTGCACTTCATCTGTCACAGACTCTATTGACCTGAACCTCACACTACTTCCCTTTGCAAGAGGATCAGCACAATATATACACTTCCTGTTACATCCTCTCGTTGTTTCGATCCCGGCCATCCCGCCTTTTTTGTAATAAAAGAGATTATTTATGAATCCACGTTCAGGTTTAAAATCGTTTAAATTGAACGATGGTGCATTGATAATGCCTTCCGGTCTGATTCCTGACGAAATAAGGTTTTCAAAAACCTCCTCGCCGTCTCCCCTTATTCCCGCATCAGCCCCGGTATAGGTCAATGTCTCATAGGGCATGACGGAAAACCCAACTCCTCCCATAATGACAGGGATTCCTTTTGTCTTCACCTCTGACACCACTGCTTTCACTTTGTCCAGAAAAAATTCAGCCGTAGCATAACAGCTGTCATCAATATTTCTGACTGAAATCCCAACACAATATGGATTAATCTTTTCAATGACAGATGAGAGGCTTTCTTCATGGATATTCATGTCATATATCACCACATTATGTCCTCTCTCCGAGAGGAATGATGATATATACTCAAGTCCAAGGGGAGCCACAGGCGGACGGATCTCATTGGGATTAATCAAAAGTACTGTTTTCATCAAGAGACCTCCATCCATAGGGAACTCTGTTCCAATAGTTGTCTGTCATTCCCGCTTGTCGGGAATCTTTCTTTGAAGAAGGATGCCGGACAAGCCGGCATGACAAAATACAAACTAAAGATCTTGAATGACTTTTAAGTTCTTTAAAAGTTAATAGCCAATAGATGCATTACAGTTCCAGAAGCGTAAGTCCTGATATTGGGTCAAACTTCCTTTGAGCGTTAATTCCTTCCATCTCTATGATAACAGCTTCAAGGACAAGAAAGGTCTCTGCAATCTCCCTGAGGCATCCTACTCTAACCGTATCCCTTTTCCCGAAAGCGCCATGAAAATGTATTTTCGGTCCTGCCTCATCCCAGAATATCGTGCCAATACCCAGCACTTCATGACTCTCTTTCAAATCCCTCCACACCGGAGTTGGAGGTAACTCGTCCTTTTCCGGACCAACCACTACCCTCCCCTGCCTTATCCCTCCAAGCAGGAAAAAAATGCCACTTTTTATCCCTTCTTTTTTTGCGACCATATTGATATTGCCTAAAATATCCTCATGATCTTCGAATCGTGCTAATACAACACGTCCCGTCTTACCGATTTGATACTTCATACATCCTCCAACTTTTTTCTTACATGTTCCTTTAAAACTACAGAAGCTTTCTGCACTCCCTCATCGTACGGCAAATGAGAGATAATTTTGTCTATATAGTTTCTTTCAGATAACAAACGGAAAGAAGGTTTGAAATTGATGTCATATATCCATGACAGGTGCATGAGTTTAAAATCATTCAGAGATTGTAATTGTGAAAGCGTAGCCATCTGCCCTCTCAGAATATACGACAGCACTCCATCTGAATAACCTGCTGTATCCGGAAGCCCAAGCCCCACTGCAGAAGCCCTTTCTTCTTCAGGAGCATCATAGTATTCTAAAAAAACACGCCATATATCCAGCTTGTCCGCATCCTTTATTAACTTGAGAAAAAATACAACATCTTCCTTTTCCGCTTTCGGGATAGAAAAGGCGTTATGGAACCTGACTACTTTTATAATCAATTCCTGTTCGTTATCTGGTAGAGGTTGGAGTATCTTTTCCTGAATAAGAGTTTCGGCTCCGAGAAACCCGTGGTTGACAGATTTACGGTCTCTGAATGTCTTGTATTGTGCATATTGAGGGAACCTTCCAATATCATGGAAAAGGGCTATTGCTTCAGCTACCATCATATCTTCTTCACGCAGGCATAATGCACCTGCTATTGATATCATGTTCTTACATACATTGAATGTGTGTTCTTCCTTGAGAGAAATATTCTTTTGATCTTCCCTATCAGGTAAATAGAAAGATCTCACATAATCAGAAAACCATTTTTTAAAAACCCTTAAATTATCCCTGGTCACCACTATTCTCCGGACAGGATGATGACTACATTGGGAGTTACAAAAGACATGGCAGCAATATCTTCAGGAGTTCCCTTATAATTCTCTCATCCGGATCACCAAGTTTCTCGCAAACAAATATGATTGGCGACAAAACATATGAACCTACAAGGACTTTAGCAATTTCAGAAGGATTATTTTCGGTGTCTGTAAGGATTGCCAATTTTCCATGTTTGTTAAGCAAATCAGGAATATCCTTCATGTAATACTTTAGGTTTCTTTTCTTTTGTGGATCCGGCCCTCTGTGCAGACTCATGAGAAAGGCATTATCCCAGGGTTCCATTATCCTCGCGAAGGCTACCTGGATACTTGAAAGGTCTGGCATAAGCTCCACCCTTTCCTTTCCGAATTCATTGATTATCCTCCTTCCGATACCAAAGAAAAGAGGATCTCCTGAGGCAAGGACTGTTATAAAAACTTTTTCCCCTGACTCACTGGCTCTCGATTTCATATACTCAATTGTCTCATTCACAGTGTTCAGCACAAGCACTTTTTCCCGCACCTTCTTAAACTCTCTGTATCTCTTGAAAACTGCAAGGAGTCTTTCCGATGAAAGGATAACATCTGATTTATAGAGGGCCTTACGTTCATTCTGGTCGAGGGGTTTATAACCAATGCCTATGACATAGATGTCAGTCATGAAATTTTCCTCATGCTTGTTTTCAGACGGGAAGACATGTTTGTCTGCTCTTTGATTGCGCCTACAGAAGACCGTCAGCCAATCTGCTCATGTCCTTATAGAGGAAAACAGGGCCATCTTTACAGATGAACTTACCACCGTGCTGGCAATGGCCACACTGGGCAATACCACATTTCATTCGCCTCTCAAGAGATACATACACCCTTGAAGGAAGAAATCCCCTTATGGACAATCCTCTTGAGACGAAGAGCATCATAATCTCAGGTCCACAGATGAAAGCAAAGGTTTTCACAGGATTGATTGTTGCCTTATCTAAAAGCTGCGTTACAAGGCCAACGTCATAATCCCATTTAGTATTTGGCGTTACTTCATCAACCGTTAAGAATACCTCTATGTTTTTTCTCCATATATCGATCTCCCTCAAGAAGAGCATGTTATCAGGAGTCCGTGAACCATATATCAGGGTAACTGTTCCAAAAGAATCTCTCCTTTCCAGGATTTCCTGCACCACAGGTCTTAAGGGCGCAAGGCCAACACCACCTGCAACAAGGAGGATGTCATTTCCTATTGCATTATCTAAAGGCCAATATGTCCCATACGGGCCCCTGACATACATCACATCTCCCTCTTTGAAACCATCAATGAATTCCGTTACCCTGCCTACCGACCTTATAGTGTGCTGGAATCTCCCTTCAGAAGCCATTGAACTTAAAGATATAGGAGCTTCTCCAACCCCAGGATATCCAACCATATTGAATTGCCCTGGTTTCGCAGTGTATGAAGAATCCTCAATCGAAAGACTGTATGTCTTTGTGTCCTCAGTCTCATTCTTAATGTCTGTAATAATTGCCTTTACGGGAAGAAGAGGGTTTTTCAACGGATGGTACTCCTCTGGATCTCTTTTGCCATTTCCGTAAGATCAATCTTTGTAGGACACCACGTTATGCACCTGCCACAACCGACAGTTTTTATGGTGCCATACTGGCCTGTGTAGTTTAAATTATGCATCACAAACTGTCTGAGTCTTGATGACCTTCTCAGCCTGAAGTTTCCACCATGAACCTCTGCAAACCTCAAATCCTGGCATGCATCTAATTGCCTGATTCTACTTACTTCCTTAAGATCCATGCTTACCTCATCCTTGATGTCATAGCAAAAACAGGTGGGACATACCATGACACAATTTGAACAGGAAAGGCATCTCTCATTCGCTGTCGTTGCCCACACAGGATGGTCAAGGTTTTTCATAAAGAGGGTATCCAGTCCATCAACATAAATAGACTTTTTAAAGCTTTTCAGAATTGATTCTTCCTTACCGGACTTTACACTCCATTCAGCATGCCCGGCTTTTTTCCCTTTTATGTCAAACAATTCATGAGCCCTTTCACTTTTCAGTTCTATAAGATAATCTTCTCCAAAATCAGTTAATAACATGTCATATCCTGACTGTGCCTTAAGAAAAGGCCCTGCTCCTACGGATGAACAGAAACAGTTCTCCGAAACCTGCATACAGTTAAGGCCAATGAGGACAGTATTTTCCCGTCTTGTTTTATATGATGGATCACTAAAAGTTCCAAGAAAAGTCCGGTCCAGATAAAGAATTGCATTTATATCACACGGATGAATTCCGACAATAACCTGTTTTTCAACCTCCGTCATGACTTCCTGTATCGATACGGTCGATTCCATCCTGAATTTCAAAATGTCTTCTCTTGGCTTGTAAAGAAACATCTTTCCTGGCGACAACATGGTTGTCTTGTATTCCATGAAGAGGTCACGTGAAGAAGTTATCTCCCGAAAAACAGCGTAGTCCCTTTCCTTAATTGGTCCGAAAACTCTGTATTGAGACCTGAGAGAATCGATGAACCTGAAAAAAGAATCTTTCGGGATGAGGAGGTTAGAACCTTGGAAAATGTTTTCCCCAGTCATACCATTTCCAGACGTCTTTTGCTAATTCTTCATATTCGCTTTTGACATGTTCAAAGAGGCGCGCATTCTCTATTGCTATGGCACCACTACTTGCCATGGAGGAAAGGAAATCTATTTCCGACCTGGAAAAGGAATATGGATTGGATGTATAAACCCTCAGGACACCTATAACTGTTCCCCTGATACTAACCGGAACTGATAGTATTGCTCTAATGCCTTCCCTGATTATCTCCTCCGGATACTGCAATCTTCCATCCTTTGCAACATCAGGAACAGCCACAACACAGCCTTTCATGCATTCCACATCTATAAGGCTTTTTTCTACTTCAATAGGTCCTTTTTTTAAATATGCCTCACTGAGACCATACGTGGCCTTAACTTCAAGGGTCTTCCTTTCCTCATCAAGCAGCCTTATGGAAGCTGCTGTAAAACCCAATGCCTTTGTAGCATTTTCAACGATTTTTGCGAGCACTTCGTTAAGAGAAAGTGTTGAACCTATGGATTGTGATATCTCTATAAGGGTCTGCATCTGTTTCCATATCCTTGCCCTGTCAACAAGAATACCTCCAAGGGAAGCAAGGACTTTTAACCTTTTTGTCTCCTCCTCTGTAAAATCATGAGGTTCCGACATGTAAATCCTGATAACGCCAATTGACTTCTCCTGCACAGTAAGAGGACAACTCATCACAGACCTTATGCCTTCCTTTTTTGCGTCTTCGCGATAGAGCACATGTGGTTCTGCCAATATATCTTTAGTTGTTATACACTCTCCACACAACACCTTCTGATCAACAGGATGATCCTTTAAATGAACAGGGCCCTTTTCAAGATACGATCTGCTCAACCCATGTGCAGCAACAATCTCGAGCATCATGGTCTTTTTATCAAGAAGTCTGACAGTGCAACCTTTGACACCCATGAGTTCTGCGATGTTTTTAGCGAGGATATTGAGTGTTGTTTCAAGGTCATAGGAGGATATAAGTTGCTCTAAAAGCTTATACATATCAAATAAGGGTCTGTCTTCTTGCATGAGTAAAATTATCAGAACTGCAAGGACATTGTCAAATATAAAAAGAAAATATTGAATTGACAGCATCAGGGAAAACTGTTTAAATTCATTTTTAAAGATGATGTCTGTAATCAGCATAGATGAACATTTTATGAGGATGGCGCTTGAAGAAGCCTCAATAGCCTACAATGAAGGAGAAGTCCCGGTAGGAGCTGTTCTTGTAAAAGATGGTAAGGTCATTTCTAAGGCACACAACCAGAGAGAGAATATAAAAGACCCCACAGGTCATGCCGAAATCATTACCCTCAGACACGGCTCAAAGGAAGAGGACAATTGGCGATTAACAGGTTTCACTCTGTATGTGACAAAGGAACCTTGCATTATGTGTGCAGGGGCAATGGTAAATGCAAGACTCGGCAGGCTTGTCTACGGATGCAAAGATGATAAGGGTGGCGCTGTCAGCAGTTTATACAATATTCTTTCAGACAAAAGACTAAACCACCAGGTAGAAGTAGTATCGGGGATCCTTGAGGAGGAATGTTCAGAAATATTAAAAAGGTTCTTCCAGACACCGCAGATAGCTTAACTACTTGTCACTGTTTACAGGGTTACCTGAAATTCCAATTCTTTATCGCTCCGGAGGAATCTCTTTCTTAAAACTTTAACTGTTACTGTCTCACCTATTTTCTTATCAAAAAGAGCAATCTTTACATCTTCTATCGATTCTATCTTCCAGTCATCTATGGAGACAAAAGTGTCATCTTTTTTTATCCCTGCCTTCTGTGCCATGCTTCCGGGCAGAAGGTCTTTTACTTTTATTCTTCCTTCTTCTTCCTGAAGGAGAACTCCCAGTTTCGGAGAAACAGGCGGCGTGATGGGATTCGGGAAAAGAACAAAATCCCCCATATCCGAATCAAGTTCTCCATCGATACCATTTATCAGTGTTGCATAGTCTTTCCCTGTAAGACGGGCTGTCCTTTTCGGGATACCTGAGCTGAACATGATGTGTTGTCCACCTGCAAGAACAACCATCTGGTAGTCTGGGTGGTCACTCAGAAATTGTGCAATTGAGTGTGCCATGGTTTCATCCCAGAGGATCTGAGACTGATAGAAATATTCAAAGTTTCTTATAGCTGATCTTTCATGGAGTTGAAATACCTTTTTTACCCTTTCTCTATAATCCTCATCCGTCATATCCATATCCAGAGGAATCTCTTTCCTTTCTTCCGGTGTAAGAGCGTCAAGCCCTCCGGCCGCAACTTTCTTAATAATCTCTTCCTGCAGGTTGAGCGCTACAACGGGAATTCCCTTTGCCTTTGCAAACTCGATGATCTCACGGTAAAGGTTATACTCAAACTTCCATCTCTTGAAATACTCTGAAGCCTTTAAGAATTCCTTTTCACTTATGGCTCCAGAGAGATAATCGTCAAGGGCCTTCTGGAAAGGTCGCTGGAACATCTCCATGCCAATGACAACCTTTTTCCCCTTTTGCAGGAGTTCCATAATTACTTCTAACTGAACCTTGTGGTCCTCGTAACTGGTATGCCTCTCCCCTATGAATATAACGTTCTTGTCGATAACTGTATCAATGATCTCTGTGAGACTTATGTATTTCCTGGGGTTTATTCCCAACACAGGTTCATAGAGGCTGATAACAATTCCGCGCTCTGATTTTTCCGTTTCTTTCTCAATATTTTCTCCACCTTTGAACCTCAGGAGAGAGTACTTTCCATAGCGGAACAATTTTCTCGCTACAGGTTCTACCTCTTCTTTTGAATCGCTATCAGCATAAGCAACAACCTTTTTGGCATTCAAGGGGTTTTGTTTCACAACAAGGGTAAACCCGGCTTCTGGTCTGCTGACTTGCCCGAAGAGCCTTTTGAGAACAGGGCTTTCAGAACTGAGAATGAGAAGAGAGGAATCTCTGATGTCTTCATCTTTCACTTCCTTCTCTTCTTTTGCAACAAACCCTTCTTTTGAGAATACCTCGATTAACTCAGCATATTTTTCTTTTTCATTTTCTTGAAAAATGATAACCTTTTCTTCATCACCGAGAAGACGGGCTAAAACAGGCGGGAATTCTTTATCCGTAAGCCCACGCATAAGGTCATAGTCTTCATCGAAAATTATCCGGAGTGGTTTATCATCTACAGGGATTTCAAACTCTTGATTTTCCTTTTCGATCTGGAGCGAAGCTTTTATTTCACCTTTTTCAGTAATAACTTTGTACGGGAGCGAAAGCCTGTATGGCTGCCCTTTCTGAAGGACTTCAAAAGATATGGTAGGGACTCCTTTGAGGAAAGTAACCCTTGCGTCCTTTATCTCAAGATATGGAATATCTTTTCTGTCAAGCCATTGTCTAAAAACCCATTCGAGATTTTCTCCTGATGCTTTCTCGAATGCCCTCTCTATGTCTGTCCATGAGGCCTCTGAAAAACTTTTTTCTTCAATGAGTCCCCGTAAAGCACTGAAGAATGTATTTTCACCAACAAGATTTTTAAGCATATGGAAAACCATTGCACCTTTTCCATAACCGATAGCAGCCGATGCAAAATCAGTTCTTTCTTTGAAGTCTTTGAGGGGAGCTTCTTTCGATGGTGTAACATAACTCTGGTAGTCTATGAGAATTTTCTTCCTGTGTTGCCATCCGGTTCCTTTTTGCTCTTCGTACAGATGGTCTGATAAATAAGAGGTGATACCTTCAAGCCAGTTTCCGCTTTTATAGTCACCATAAACATAATTTCCAAACCATTGATGCAGGATCTCATGTCCAAGAGAGGTTTCGGGTATAAAGGGAAGTTTCACAACAGTTCGTCCTAACAGGGTGAAGGTAGGCATTGAATAACCTGTGGGCAGGATATTTTCTACAATGGAGAAACGCTTATACGGATAAGGGCCCAAGAAGTTCTCCGTAAAGAGAGAAGTATTTTTTTGTGTATGCTACATACTTCCCGGCAATGAGATGCATCCTCAGGGAAAGAAATAGGTATATAGCTCAATACCCTGATGACTTTCATGCTGCTCTGTATAGGGACCGGCTACAAGATGAATTTGCCTGAGAGGATACGGGAAATGAAATGTATACTCCATGCCCTGATCAGTACCGGATAACATCAACCCCATCTGCTTCGGAGATGGCTATAAAACCTTTTGGAAGAAGAACATTGAGATACCAGTTAGTCATACCCTCAAAGGAAGGGTACCAATTGGACGTTAATGAGATTCCTTTACTGCTGATTATATTTTTTGAAACAACCCCAACATTTTCAAGTTCTTCAATTTCTGTTGCCTGCTGCTCTTCTCGAAAGCATCCTTCATATATGATTTCGAGTATGCCTTTCCCGTTGATTTTAAATACTCCATCTTTGATTTCCGGCTCAAAAGGCTGGCCGTTAAACGTTATGGCAATTATTCTAAGATCCCCTGTAAGAATATCTCTTGTCCCATCTTCAGGAAATGTGATATGTGCAGCAGCCTTCAGGAGACTATTCTCCATATCAAATGCTACAGAGAGTTTATAGACAGGAAGCGTTTCGGCGGATTCTGCAATTCCTGACAGAGATAATATGAAAATAAAAATGATAATAATACAAAGCCTCATATTCATTCTTCTTTCTTAACCATTTTAAAGGTTGGATTACTACAGCGTCAACCGGATAGCCAGCGTAATTGCATTATTCTTCCACATAACCTCTCAAATTGTTTAAAGTATAACCGGTGAAATCAAAAAAGATTGGCAATAAACAGGATAAACAGAGAAGTGACCTTGATAAGATCTGGTGTCATGATATGGAAGGTTTTCAATATGTAAAGGCTTGCGAGTCAAATTGCAAGAAGAAAGACAAATGCAACACCTTTAAAATCTATTTCGAACCCAGGCTTTTTTGAAAAGACCATCCCCCTATCCTCTATAATCATTTTATAATTGACAACTTCTCATTTTTACTTTTAAATAGTCCGCAGTGTAATAAGACTTAGTTCTTATTCAAAAGAGGAGAATATGGTCTGCAGGAAACTTGAAAAGATTTTCTTTTTTTGTATTTTGACTGTTTTACTGAATCCTTTAACCACTCCTGCTAAAACACTTCCCATACAATGGAACCCTGCAATCATAGAGCAGAGTGTTGGACTTGGCAATGCAGTAACTTTAACAGCAACTTTTACAAGTAAAACAAAAATGCACAATGTAGACCTATGGGTTGTCCCTGAATTACAACCGTTTGTAAGTGTTTTCCCAAATCATTTCGATAAAATAGGAGCATACACGACACATGCGATAAAAATACGCATTTCCGCACCATACATGTCCCAAATAGGTCTATTTAGCGGCAGCATACATATAAAGAGAAATGCTGTAACTTTACCTGTATCACTCAAGGTCAGGATAAACATTATTGAAGCTTCACTCTATGATAATTGGCTAATAACCTTCACTCACAGAGGAGTACCATTGCCTGAAGAGGCTATTCGTTTTATTTGCGATATGGTAAAACCTGAAATATTTTCCTGGCTTGAGCGGGAAGCATATAAATATCATCAGCAAATCCCCTTTCATGATATTGCGTGTTTTGAAGAACAAATTTTATTAACGGGAGATCTCCTTGTTGAAGATATCCCTGGATTTTGCCTGAACCGACCTGAAGTAATTAATTTCCTGGAGAATACTGTCCCTGCTATCACAGATCAGAAGCTTGTCACCATTGTGCATTATTTAGATCTGTATAAAAATCCTTTTTTCACTCATTCCTATGATTCCAAATATGATTTTTATTTCTTTAAAAAATGGCTTCCTTTATACCCGCCGTTAGACATTGACTGGCAGGGGGAGTCATTCATTCATGAGCTCATGCACAAACTGGGGGCAAGTGATAAGTATTACGATGGACCTGACCATGCATGTAAAATAGACCCTGAGACAGGTGAGGAATACAACGGCTATGATATCATGTGTCATAGGGTTCCTGACCCATCGGGTGGCTATAGCACACCCGCATTATCAGAGCTGATAATCAGTGAACCAACTGCCAGGGAAATAGGCTGGCTGCCATAACAATATGTAGAGTATCCGTAATCAGCAGTTTCGTCAAAATCAGGTCAATCGATAAAGGCTCTCCCTATTTATTTCCAGATCGTCATATGTCCTGAAGACAATAATTGTTGTCAGATAGAGTATTCCTATGAAGAGCAAGACGAGGAATACGATAAGAAGAAAAGTTTTGGGCTTCTGGAAAAGCAAATAAAGAAGCACTGATGCAAGAGCAAGGGTAATGAGCAGATGATCCTTGAAAAAGTCAATGATGCCTTCAAGTACCATTGAAAACGGCATTGTAATCTTCACCCCCTGCTAACAGAGCATATCATACACTAAAAAAATGCCCTCCATTGTAAGGAGGGCAAAAGCGGAAAGGAGTGTGAAAATGAGTTGTAAAACTGTTCAAAGATTATCAGGATATCTGAGTCGTGCAAGTGATTCAGGTCACAAGGATTTTTCTTACGAAACTCACAGAGAATCAAAAGTTAAGAAAAAGAATCAGAGTCTTGGTATAATTCTTTGTTATTTCAAAAATTATTAAGGAGGAAAGCCCATGGAGAATTTAAGAGGGTCTTATGTAACAAATTATAAAAATGTAGCAGTAAAAATCTCCGATGGATCAATAATAAAAGGGAAAGTCAATATTCGTGACACGCACCATAGACTTTCTGATTTTTTCAGGCTTTCACACGAGCAATTTATTACAGTTATCTCAGAAGAAACAAAGGAAGATTCTCAAACTGTATTTTTTGTCAATAAAAACTATATTGTTTGGGCTGGCCCTGAAGACTAAAAGAGAGCTCAAGAATATGATTAGATACATTCTCGGTGCGTTGATTGGAGCCACAATAGGGGGTCTTATCGGATATCTGGGCAAATGCAGCGGTAGCGGTTGAATCATCACCTCCAGCCCATGGACAGGGGCTCTTGTCGGTGCAGTATTGGGAATCTTGATTGCAGGGAGATGAGTTTTAGAAGATTCAAAGTATCTATATTTTCTTGATGAATGTGCCCTTTTCGAACTCCTCAAAGGCGATCTGCAACTCCTCCTGGGTATTCATGACAATTGGACCGTACCATGCGACAGGTTCGCCGATAGGTTTGCCCGAGACAAGGAGAAAGCGCACTGGTAAGTCCTCCGCCTTGATGACTACATGATCGCCCTGACGGTCATAAAGGACAAGGGTTTCAACGCCAAACCTGCAGTCTCTCTTGAAGTCGAAGTAATTGTTACCTATCACTTCATGGGCGAACGGGTTGCGCTCTTCGTCAAAATAAGCGCTGCCATCGATCACATAGGCAAAGACGGTATGACCTGGAGAAACTGGATGAGTAAAGGTTGTGCCAGCCGGCACTGAGACGTCGATATATTTGGGGTCCGTGACAATATCTCGTACAGGTCCAGTAACGTCGTCGACAGTTCCACAGATAACCTTCACCGTTGCACCGGATGCCAACTTTTTTTCTGGAATTTCATTGCGCGATATGCCTCGATAGCGCGGGTCCATCATCTTGTCTCGAGCGGGAAGGTTAGCCCAGAGCTGAAACCCCTGGAGAAGTTTACCCCTGTCTCCTTTTGGCATCTCCTGGTGGATAATGCCACTTCCTGCCGTCATCCATTGTATATCTCCCGGAGAGATAATTCCGCTGTTTCCCATGCTGTCACCATGTTCTACCCTGCCTTGTAGTACATACGTAATCGTCTCGATTCCGCGGTGGGGATGCCAGGGAAAGCCTGCAAGGTAATGTTTGGGATTAGTGGAATGGAAGTCATCAAGGAGCAGGAAGGGATCGAGTAGAGGAACCTGATGGTAGCCAAAGGCACGCTTGAGATGGACACCGGCACCTTCAATCGTTGGTTTACTCTTCCACACCTTTTTAATCTTTCTTGTCATAGTTCCTCCCTCAGAAAATGCTGACTTCTTTCTTACAGTCTGTCAGCTTTATCACCATACATGAAAATGAGGAATATTTGCAATGAGGAAACTCTTTACCCAAATGGCGGGCACTTCCTGCTACTGCATAATTGGGCATTCTGACATCTTTAGAAACCAATAAGATATACTATCCAATTTAAAAGAGCAGTAAATTTCATGGCATATCAAATCCATAACGGTTCCCGTCCTGAGTTGAGGAAATGAACTTTTTCATTGGTTTTATAGCCGGCATCTTTGGTGGATTAGTAGGCCTTGGGGGAGGCGTAGTCATGATTCCCCTTATGGTAGGTATTCTAAAAATGGGGCAACATAAGGCACATGGCACAAGCCTTGTTGCTCTTGTTTTCACTGGAATATCTGGTGCAATTACTTATGCCATGAAAGGCTCAGTCGATTTGACAGGCTCACTGCTGTTAGCTGTTACAGCTATATTTACTGCGCGGGCAGGAGCTAAATTTGCACATGCCCTGCCGGAATGGAAGTTGAAAAGAGCCTTTGGCGGTTTTCTCATTATCGTTTCCCTGCTTTTGCTCTCGAAGCCGTATCTTTCTCATATGAGTGGACCTACTTCTGGCTGGATAAAAATAATAACTCTCTTGCTCACGGGAATATTTACAGGATTTTTGTCCGGCATGATGGGAGTTGGTGGAGGGACTATTATGGTTCCGGCTATGGTGCTGCTTGCAGGATTCAACCAGCACACAGCACAGGGAACTTCCCTCCTTGCAATGATTCCTGCCGGAGGGGTTGGAGCTTTCACACACTGGAGGCTTGGTAATGTGAAGTCGGATTTACTCCCTGGCCTTGTTCCGGGAATACTTATTGGAACATATTTAGGTGGAAGTCTTGCGCATATATTGTCTGAGGGAACATTAAGAATGGTGTTTGCCTTCGTACTGATCTGGACAGGGGCTCGTTATTTGAAAACACCAGCCCCAAAAAATCATGAATAGGTTTAAGCAACTTTATTCATAAACTTTAAACCCTCCCTCCTTTTGTTCTAACCTGTTGAAGTAAAAATCATTGTTTTACATCAGATTGGAAAAGAGATCCTCCTCTCAAAGTTGGAATAGTGGCGATAACTCATCGTGTGTTTCTTTTGGGAACTATCACGGGGCGCATGCCTTTGCTCTACCGATGATTACGAAGTTTTTAGCAGATTGTATTCGAGAAGACTAAGCACACCGATTATGTATGCAAAGTCAGGCTTTGTTCTTTTCTTTGTTCTAAGCGACATTAATGGAATTCGCACGCCATTCTCAAAGAGAAAAGTGAACTTGCCCTTCTGTGCATTCTCAACCGCGATTAGTTTGTCAAAAATATCCGGATGAACGCCTAAAAGATCTTCGAAGTCGCTGCGGTTCTTATAAGCGCCACACCAACATTCCGAAGACCCCTTTAGTCTGCTTGCCGGGCTTCTCGGAAGCTCATACTTTGAAATATATTTCATTATTTTTTAATCCGCCCAGCCGAAAATAGGGCTAACGCTGATAGTGCGAAATGAGGGATGAAACCGAAGAGGTACACTGTAGCTCGTTAAACGCTCGACTCACAGGATCTATCCCGATCAAAAACTATCTTTGGTCCCCCTAAAGTTGAGATGAAACGTCGTATCGGAGCAATCTTTAGGGTCTGACAGCACCAGAACGAGATTTTACCCCAGGGATTCCCCATCTTTTGGCGAGATCAAAATAGTCATGAACCGGTCGCACCTTTGTTAATGGAACATTCAAGTGATGGCAAACCTCTTCGACGTACCTCTCCACTTCCGGAAACCCTGCGGTCGTATCAACGTGCAAAGCCACAATCTCTTTACCGATCGACTTCGCCAGTTTGCTAATATAATGCAATAGACAAAGACTATCTTTGCCTCCGCTAAAAAGGACAATTGATTTACCCATTCTGATGATTTTGATCACGTCCTGCCTGTCAATTCCTACCTTGCGCCGTACAGTGACAGCGTGGCTATCGCTCAGTTCGCAAACCCTGAAAGACCCATTACCGTTGTAATGGCAAACCAAAAGCGGTTTGATAGACGCCCTTTTACCCACTTGGAGAATACCGTGCCTTGACGTCTGCATTTCGGACAGATGAGTCTCAGCCCGTGGAAATTCTTCGACGTAACTAATTTTGCTGCCTCTTCCCAGGCGGCATTATATCCTTTGGACGTCTCCAGCCATTTTAGATTTTTTCCTCTATGTGCGACGTCCACAAGTTTCTCTAAAGTAGTGAGAAAATCCTCCCGCCATTCCCTTGGGTCTTTAATACACTGCTTCATTTTATCGCAAGCATATAAATACCAAAAACCATCACAGCCCGCCGCCTGCGCGGATCTTTTTAGGCGTTTCACGGCACTGGGCTCACAACATTCAGCAAATATGAAAATCTTATCAACGTAAGGTTTGAGAGCCTTGATATATGTCCTATGCTCTTTATCGACAGACGTTATCACAGACTTACAACTTATGACAGCGATTGCATCTTTGCAGTCTATAAACTTGAAATGCATAACAGGTTGATCCCTGCCGTTCCATTCACGAACATGTCCCCGTTGACGAATAATAATGTCGCATTCTGGCGAACATGAATCTCCATCGCTCGTAAGTAGATGCCCCGGAATCCACTTCATAATCAGAAGACGAAAGATGGTCACGTATTGCATAAATAAGCCTTGCAGAAAAACGCAGTCCTTTCACAAAGCCAAGAATGCCAGCATCTTGTAGCCCAAGCGTACGCCATTCTGAAAGTTCATGCCATAAACCATGAAACTGTTCCAACCTTAACGTAGCAGCCAATGTTCGCCCACTTTTGGGCATAGGTTTCGTTGGCATCTACTTGATCGCTCCAGAAATAATTTTGTTGATTAAGGTTCGTTTTGTCAACTTTTCTTGCCGTGCTATATCTTCGAGGCGACATTTGCCATCCGCATTCAAAGTTATCAGACCAATGCCGTCTTTACTGACTAAACGAGACAATGCTGCCTTTGCTAAGCGCTTTTACGAAGCACTCCCTTATATCGTCTTCCGTCTTGTGAGATGGAATCAGAAATTCAATAACATACTGCTTAATACTGCGTGAGTGTTTCACACGTTCGATAACTTTACCGATTTTCTCTTTAGGTAACGCTTTCCTAAGGGAGACGTATAGCTGCACATCGTTTGAAGTCAGCTTTCCCTGGATGACAGCGTTTGCAACTGGAAGTTGGTCGGCAACTGGCAGCCGGCTCAGACGATCAGCTACGTCAACACCATTTATTGCACCGTCGGCTATCAATTGCTTTACAGGCTGGCTAGTTTATCCACTCTGGAAAATTGACGAAGCATCTCCGAGGAAATTCCAATAGCATCGGCGAGCTTAGAAAGACTTCCGTATTCTGAAAGGGCAATCTCCAAATTGTGCACAATTTCCAGGAGCTTCAATGACCGACGTACACGCTTTGTGCTCGCGATTAACGCAGCAACAGCAGCTTCTACTTCGTCCTGAGTGTATAAGCTTCTTTGGTGATCGTCCGACTTCTTCACTCAATAAAGCCCTGCTTAGACAACCAATCCTCAACGCATGAGCGGCCAGTTCATCAGGATCCATAGCCAATTCAAGCCATGCCTTTTTAGTCCAAGCTGTGCGCGATCCGATAACTTGACCATGATTGTTCGTTCAATTTTTGGCTTTTGGGCTTCCTGCATAATTTTTTCTGCATCGGCTTTAGGATGTAACTCTCCATATTCAACCAAGTTATCCTTTTGGTATTTCGTAAATTGAGCCATCTTCTCCAGAAGTCTTTCGGCCTTGGTTGAATCACCAGCAGACGCCCTAAGAGCCCGTTGAATATCTTCCGGAGTTGTTTTCCTGTCTTTCAGCTTCTGCTTCATCTTCGGTGAGGCTCTCTCTTCTATGTCTATGTATTGCCTGATCTTATATAAGACAGGCCAGTCTCAGAATGTACTTCATATTCATCCCTCCGAGTTCTTTGTATAGTCGCGTAATTGCTTTAGCGGTATCAGCATGATTCAGTTCAACACGGACCATATTTCAACTAAAGATCGAATGGTAGCTTGCACATCCGTAAGCTGACCCACGAATCTGGCCCGAATCGCCGTCTTTCCAAGCTTCTGATGCGCAAGAAATCTCCTTTGTCCGACGATTAGGTTATACGGCGGGTTACCCTGCGTGCCTTCCAATACGACAGGCTGAAGAAGACCGTGCTTCTTTATGCTGGCTTTTAATTCTTTAGGTCTTTGTCTCTTTCGTGCTGGCGGACATTTGTACTTGCTACTTTGATTTCTCTAACGGGATGTCATATATTTGTTCCGGCTGCATAACTTCCTCCATTATCGGTAAGATAAATTTATTGAAATAGTATTTGTAAGCACCGATCTCGCAAGTGTGCCCTTGTCGCAAATTATACTTGATCGAAAGAGAAAAAATGAAGATATTATTGCACTGTGAGGATAAAAGATCAGCTTGCCGAAGCCATGCTATGCGTTGCTCTGGCTGCAAGGGCAAAGGCAAGCGATGGGGCTATGGATAATCATGTGCCTGCATAGTTACTTGTTTGTTTTGGAAGTACAACACAGAACATTTCTCATATATTACCTTGCAACGAGGCTCAGAGAAACACAACACTTCAAATGA
>CAWCKM010000030.1:0-4477 GCA_963796125.1 Nitrospirota bacterium | reverse complement strand
TGGGACGATGCAAATGGTGCCGCTGGTTACGCAGGATCTGAAAAATGCAAAGATTGCCATAAGCTCTACTCGGATTACGTGATCGATTCATAACAAAAAGGCAATATCCTGGAGTCCTGCAAACAGGGAAGGGATGTGAGTCCTGCCATGGACCCGGTGCCGAACATATTGAAAAAGATGGAGAGAAAGATGTAGGCATTTTTGGCTTCACCAGAGAACTGATGCAAAAGAGCAGGTCAAGAAGTGTCTCGCCTGTCACGAAGAGACAAAGACATTGGCCTTCTGGAACATCAACAGGCACAGCACAGAAGATGTCGCCTGTAATGACTGTCACTCAATTCATGGAGCACAAGGGCCACAACTTTTAAAGACAGATGAACCCTATGTCTGCTTTGACTGCCACAAAGACATCAGGGCCAAGATGAATAAGCAATCACATCATCCGGTTAGAGAAGGCAGAATGAAATGCTCGGACTGTCATGACCCGATGGGGACTTTCAGCACCCTGCCGGTAAGCAGCTACAGCGCCTACGACAGTTTTGGCAGCAATAAGATGATAAAGGCCGATGCAGTCAATGATCTCTGCTACAAGTGCCATGCAGAAAAGAGGGGGCCACAAGTATTTGCACATCCACAGGTAGAGGAGAGCTGCCTGATCTGCCATCAGGTTCACGGAAGCAACCATTCAATGCTGCTTGACAAAAAGGTGCCCCAACTCTGCCAGAGCTGCCACAGCGTATTTCATGCCCAGGTATCATTGAACAAGCAACACAGTTTTGAAGGAAATGCGCCATTTAGCAAAAACATGTTCTATGCGCGTGCATGTTTAAACTGCCATACCAACATCCACGGAAGCAACCGTGATCCAATGTGGTTGAGATAGGAGGTGTGATAATGAAACTAAAGACAATAATATTTATATTGGTCCTAAGTCTCATCCCACTTTCCAATGCTCTCTCAGAAGAACGCACGATTGAAGGCGAAGTTTCAATCACCGGAAAACTCGTTGATGTAAATGCTGATGGAGGTGGTGAAGCAAAATTTACTGAATATGCAGATGAAGACCTGATACATGGTGGTCTTTTTGTAGGGGAAAACTGGAATATGATACTGACAGATACTTTTTAAGACTCGACGTGAGAGATATAGCCTATGATACACAGTATTACCGGCTTGATGGAGGCATGTACGGAAAGTTCAAGTACGATCTGTTCTATTATGAAATTCCCACATAATATTACTTTTGATGCCAGGACTTTTTTCGATGGGGCAGGCAGTGATTCCCTGACTGTTGACCCGGCTGCTGTACTCGGATAATCCTTCCACCTGGAATACTTTTGACTATGAAACAGAAAGAAAAAAGTACGGGGCCGGCTTTAAGCTTGATATGTTCAGACCCTATTATTTAGATGTTGCATATTATCATGAGAAGAAAGAGGGGATTAAACCTGCAGGTGTGGATGCATTTGAGCTTCCCGAACCAATTGATTACAGGACAGATGACCTGAAAGTAGAAGCAGGGTATAGCAAGAATCCGCTTTTTTTGTCTCTCAGCTATTGCCTCAGTGATTTCACAAATGAAAATCAATCTATTAGGGTTTACGCCTATCCCTGGAGATCCTCCCCTGACACTACCCGCTGACAGCAACGCTTACAGATTTGCTTTCAAAGGAAGTCTTAAACTCCCTTACAGCACCAAGCTTTATGCTAATCTGGCAACTGGAAAGACGGAATCAGAACATGATTTTTCCTGAATTATGATGGTGAAGTGAAGACCAACAACTTTGACGTTGTCCTGACTTCGAATCCAACCCGCTATTTTGATCTCAAGGCGTATTACAAATACTACAAAAGAGACAACGACTCGAATATCGTTGATCCGAGATATGAAACCCTTTGATCAAAAGCTCAATACCTTCGGTATAGATTTGGGGTACAAACTCCCTGCAAACCTCTATCTAACAGCCGGTTACAGAAATGCAAAACTGGAAAGGGAGGAGGAAGATGCAGAGCCGGAAGAGGTGCTGCCGCATAACAAGGACAATATTTATACGGTTGAATTAAGGTGGAGCGGGCTGGACTTCGCTACATTAAAGGCCGGATATGAGTTCATGGACAGAGAAGCAGATTATCAGACCTCTGAATCAGAGAGCGATCCTCATGATCCTTCAAACAGATTTGCTTATGCCGGGCAGGATAGAAACACCTTTAAAATCGGCGTCGATGTATACCCGATTGATAATCTGAGTTTTGGTTTGGGATACAAGTATAAAAAGAACGATTACAAAGACGACCTTGATAATTCGATCGGTCCGACAAAAGACACAAGGGATGAGTTCAATCTGGATGTTGACTACACCATCGGAAAGATTGCAAAACTCTTTGGATACTTTGATTATGAAAAGATCAAACTGGAGCAAACCCAAATATATCAGGCTGCGGCAGATTATCTTTGGGACGTGGACCAGAAAGAGAAGACCTACGATATTGGCGTAGGGGCTGACATTTATGTAATCAAAAAGAAACTGACTTTGAGGCTGGTGTATGACTATGTAAGGGCGAACGGACTTGCAGACTATACAATTCCTGACGCAGTGCTTACAGATATCGGGCTTAGTCCCGGTGACGAAGTAGATATTGACAACTGGGATGACTATAAGCTGTCACTTTACAAAGTTAAGGTTATCTATAATGCTACTAAATCTATGACACTCTCCCTGGGATATGCATATGAACACTTTGACTATAGTGATGCCCAGTTAAATGATTACGATTATACCCCTGGTGATGGATTTCTTACCGGGGCGTATAAAGATCAGTCATACAGTGCAAATATATTCTTTGCACACGCTACCTACAAGTTTTAACGTCCCTTCATAGCTCTTTCTCAAGTGCTATCCCTTAAGATGAAGGAGGAACCTTCCTTCTTCATATTCTTCAAGAGCACGAGAAATTGCTGCTTGGCACTTTTAACCGTCGTTCACAAAAGGCGCTACGTTGCGAAATCGGCATAATCGGTAAAAATGTCATGCTGAACTGTTTCGGAGTTTAATAGTATAATGGATAACAATCTAACAAGGTACCGGGATGACAATTATAGGGCAGGCTTCAAGGCACAGAGATTAAATCATCAAGATGGAGATAAAATCTAAATTCTGGATAGAGATTAATGACCAGCCTGTTTTTGGCAGAGTAAGAATGCAGATATCTTGTATATCCCTTTGGAAAATAAATGATCGCTTTTCGCGAGGCTTATAAGGCAGTAACAAAAAATATTTCTTCAGTTTCATCAGAAAAGGTTGCTCTCAGGAACCTTCTCAAAAGGGTTGTCTCTGAAGATATCATCTCACTGTCTGATTCACCTTCTTCAGATGTCTCTTTAAAAGATGGTTATGCAATAGTTTCAGAAGATATAGAAAAAGCATCACCTGACCATCCCGCCATGCTTGAACTTATAGGAACTCAGTTTGCAGGCACAAAAAAAAGAACAGCTATTAAACAGGGCCAGGCTATCCGGATAACTTCTGGAGCCCTCATCCCGGACGGTGCTGATGCTGTGATTCCGGAGGAATTTACCGTAAGTAAAAACAAAATCGTTGAAGTCTTGGCAGATGCTTACAGAGGAAGGAATATACTAAGAAAGGGAGATAATTTCAGAAAAGGTGAAACTATTATATCTCGTGGAACACTATTGATGCCTCCCCATATCGGGCTTATAGCTTCAGCAGGTCTTAAGGAAATTAACGTTTTTAAGAATCCAATTGTAACGATTATTGCTACGGGTGACGAGATTTTAAAAATGGGGAAGGTGATAAGAAAAGGAAAAATACCTGCAAGCAATCTTTTAACAACCTCTGCGTGGTGCCACTGTTTTGGGATGAAGACCAAAAACGTAATTGTTGGTGATTCGGAAAATGAAATCAAGAAAGCTATAACTTCCCACATATTCGTGTCCGATTGCATGATTACAAGTGGTGGCGCATGGAAGGGAGAGAAGGATCTTGTTGTACAGACGTTCGACAAACTTGGGTGGAAAAAAATATTCCACAGGGTGAGGATGGGACCCGGGAAAGCTATTGCATTTGGTTTTTTGGATGATAAGCCTATTTTCTGTCTTCCCGGAGGACCAACCTCTAATCAAATATCATTCCTTAATCTTGCTCTGCCGGGACTTCTACTCCTCAATGGCCGGAAAGAAAAACCCTTTCCTGTTTTAAGGGTAAAACTGGCTGAAGAAGTGAAAGGACAAACTGACTGGACGCAATTTATCATGGGTTCGTTCCATATCAAAGAAAATGGAATTATTTTTTCACCTCATAACATGAGGAGTCGCTTGCAGTATCTGGCAAAGGCAGAAGGAATGATCTCCATCCCTGAAGGCGCTGAAATATTACCCTCAGGCAGCATGGTTAGCGTACAGACATCAAATTTCCTTCCACTTTTTAATATTGTTGGCTCCCATCGGAAAGAAAAAGGA
>CAWCKM010000029.1:0-12634 GCA_963796125.1 Nitrospirota bacterium | reverse complement strand
AGGATAAATTTCCATAGGAAATTATAGCAAAGGTTTGCTCTGGGTAATGTCAATTCTTTTGTCTAAATTCTTTTAGGATTTTCACTCTCCATTGATCATTTAAATGACTTAAGACAGCATATACAATCCTCTCAATACTCCGAATGTTGTTAAAACAACTCATGGGTCGTGTTCTTCTCCGCACCTCCCTGAACGCCCTCTCTATTACGTTCGTTGTTCCTACCTTCACCCATATCTCTTTAGGACAATAGTAGAAATTGAGTAATTCTTCCAAATCCTTCTCAATACACTGTACTGCCCTCGGAGCTACGGTTCTCCATCCCCTTGCCCATTCATGATATGCTTTTACTGCTTCTTTCCGGTTCTTGGCATTGTATATAGCCCTGGCCTCTTTTTATGCACTTGTCCTGATCTCTCTTCTTCAGATAATTTGATACATTTCTTAATTTGTGAGCCCAGCATCTCTGCCTCTTTACATATGGATAAATGTTCTCAACAGCATTCTCAAGCCCGGCATTGCCATCTGTTACTATGAGACCTGGAGATTCGCCAATGAGTCCACGATTATAAAGATTATTCAGAAAACCTTCCCATCTCCTTGCACTCTCATGTTTTGTCACCATAAAATCTATCAGCTCCCTCTTGCCATGAACACTTATCCCATAAGCGACAAGCACTACCTTCTTCTTCGTTCCAAATCCTGTCTTCTTCTTTAATACGATTCCATCGAGGAACAGATAGAGATACTTATCTTCAATCTTCCGGTTATGATATCTCTTTACTTCTCCATCAAGACTCTTCGCAATATTCGATATGGTTTGCGCACTGATACCTTCCCCCAGCAATGGCCGTAATGCCTCTCCCGTGAGCCGGGTCGATGCCCCATATAAGAATATCTTCAGCAGGCTGTATCTACTTCATTCATCCTCTGCTGATATCTCGGTATGATACCGCTGTCATAACCTCCACCCCGTATCCTCGGCATCTTTATCTCTACGCGACCATCCTTCAGAGTGATCCACCTCTTCCAATACCCATTTTTATAATCCTTCCGCTTCGTAGTTCGTTCATGCGCTCTGCAGCTTATTATCTGTGTACGCTCTACTTCCAATATTATCTCTATATGTTTCCTCCTGAATTCCTTTACCGCTTGATCATGCGCTTCCCAATAATCCCTGAAACTCTGCTTGTATTCTCTTAGTAAATCTGCTACTTTTAACTGAGTTAGTTCCTTTAACGGCATGGGTGTATCCCTCCTTCCCTTTTATGGGTATTGTTTGGTAGACAATGGAGAATACACCCTTGTCTTTTGCACTTCAAGATTTTACACAGAGAAGTTTACACTACCTTGTCTTGCACCATTTGTAAGACAACAGTAAATAATTATATTCTTAAGAAACTATGGTGTTAGAGTATCTGGGAATTGGATTGTCTCTGGGTATAACAGCCGGCCTGTCACCAGGCCCGCTCATGGCGCTCATGATTTCTGAGACCATACGGGGAGGTATGAAAAAAGGCATCAAAGTCTCTCTTGCCCCCCTTTTTACTGATATCCCCCTGATTCTTGCTATCATGTTTATTTTAAAGCACATAAAGGAACTCAATCTCCTCCTTGGAGTAATATCCCTTATCGGTTCATCGTTTCTTTTTTACGTCGGATACAGAGATATAAAAACAGTCAGCGTACATCTTCACCAATCACAGGTAAAATCAAAGTCTTTTGAAAAGGGACTCTTAACAAACCTGCTGAATCCTCATCCGTATATTTTCTGGTTTTTTATCGGCGTCCCTATCCTTATTAACGTTGGCCTTTTAGAAAGGGTTATATTTGTTGCATCGTTCCTGTTCGGGATTGTGGGCTCTAAAATATGCCTTGCTGCTTTAGTAGAGCGGGGCAAAATGTTTATCGAGAATAAACATTATCAGAGGATAATAAAATTCCTTGGATTGCTTTTGATCTTCTTCGGGTTACTGCTCCTGAAGAACGGAATCGGCTATCTGTACAGATAAAATCCTATCCTTCTTTAAACCCGTTTTGAACAAGGCGTATTCTTTTTGCAAGTTCACGGATTGCATCTGTCAGAGACATGCCTTTCTCCGTTAATTCTTTAACGAACTGCGCCTTTGCCAGTTCACCTATTACATATTCTGCAGGTCCTGTTACCTCACATATATTTGTTCCTTCCTGAAGTTGTTGCTTTATACAGGACTCCATCTCTTCCGGAGTAAATTTCTTTGCTAATTCTCTTATCTCTTTTATGTCAATGTCCTGCCTGTCCATAAAGGTCACCTCAAACTTCTCAAGAATTTAATAATCAATTCCTTTCTGGGGCTCAATTTTCTGTCTGTAAGCATGCTTCACCTCTCTTACTTCCGAAACTGTATGGGCCCTTTCAATTATCTCTTGAGGTGCATCCCTTCCTGTCAGGATTACATGCATAAGCGGAGGTTTTTTTTCTATCAAATCCAGCACCTGGGGAAGGTCAACAAGTTTTAGCTTTAGGGCATTGTTAATCTCATCAAGGATCAATATGTCAAAAATCCCGGAAAACATTTTTTCCTTTGCAAGCTTTATTGCTTCCTGGGCGTTTGTCCTGTGTTCTTCAAACGGATAGGGGTTACCATAGATCCCGCAGAACCCTTTACCGGTAAGATGAAGCTCAATATTTGGTGCAAGTTTTTTTATGCCATCGATCTCTCCGGCATACATATCTCCCTTCATAAAATGAATTATGCACACCTTCATGTCGTGCCCTGCTGCTCTCAGTGCCATGCCCAGAGCCGAGGTTGTCTTCCCTTTCCCATGACCTGTCAGAACAACGATAAGACCGACTTGCTGTTTTGGTTCAAGCCTCTGAAGAGACCCTTCATTCATGGCGAACTCTGTTCCAATAATTGTCATTCCCGCTTGTCGGGAATCCTTCTGTAAGCGAAGAAAGATTCTGGGCAAGCCAGAATGACAGAATTAAAGATCTTAAATAGCTTTTAAGATCTTTAGAGATTAATAGCATAGATTTTTTCCCCTTCGTCACTATAATAACTCCTTTGAACATTATCTTCAAAGATACCTTCTGAAAATTTTTTGTGTATGATATTTACTAAGGAGTTCATAGGTAAAGCGTCATTATTGAAAAATCTCCCCTTGCCCCTCTTTGCCAAAGAGGGGTTTATTTCCTCCCTTTGGTAAAGGGAGGTTAGGAGGGATTTTGTAATCGATGTCTTCATATTTATGACCTTATTAGTAATAGCTTAAAATACAACAGGAGGTTGAGGCCATGAACAAAACAATCATAAATAAATTATTCAGCGTTGTCGCTGTTTTCTTAATGCTTATTATCTCATCATGTGCGCCAAAGGAAGTAAAACCTCCGCCAAAACCGGCAAAAATCGCTATCGTATTAGGTGCCGGGGCATCGAAGGGATTCGCTCATATAGGGGTACTTAAGGTCCTGGAGTCAAATAAAATTCCGGTTCACATGATAGTAGGCACAAGTGCCGGAAGTTTTGTTGGCAGCCTCTATGCTTATGGTTATAATGCCTTCCAGCTTCAAAAGATGTCCTTTTCCATAGAGAAAGGTGACATTCTGGATATTACCATTCCTGACAATGGATTTATTAAAGGGGAAAAACTCGAAGAATACATCAATGAGAAAGTGAAAAATACTCCGATCGAGAACTTGAGAATCCCCTTTTACTCAGTTGCAACCGACCTACTGAATGGTCATGAGGTCGTCTTTGGAAAAGGGAATACGGGCACTGCAGTAAGGGCCAGTTGTTCAATACCCGGCATCTTCAACCCTGTAAGAATCTCTGACAGGATTTATGTGGATGGCGGAGTCGTAAGCCCTGTTGCAGTAGAGGCAGCGAAAAGACTTGGCGCCGACATTGTCATTGTCGTAGACATCTCGGCAGATATTGGAGGTAAACCACCTGAAAGTACAATAGAAACAATTTTACAATCAATAAGCATCATGTACTCCAAACTCTCATCATTACAGCTTACAAAAGCAGATATTGTTATACGTCCAAAAGTCGGTTACATAGGGCCGGGTGATTTTTCAAAAAGGCATGAAGCTGTTCTCGAGGGTGAAAAGGCTGCGCTTGGTGCACTCCCTGAAATCAATGCTCTTATCAGCAAGCTTCAGCAGGAAGGAAGGTTGTAACAAGTAGAAATAATCAAAGAGACGTATATACTTAGATGAGAATGTCATTCCGGCTTGATCCAGAATCCAGTTTTCTTCATTCTAAATTCCCGTTTTCACGGGAATGACAGCAGAGGCGTTATTGTAAAGCATGAGTTAAGATATACAACATTATCTGCTCCTCTTTCTCCTATTATTTTCAATAGCTCATCATAAGAGATAGTCTTGACACCGAGTGCTTCTGCTTTCTGCAATTTGGAGCCGGGATCCTCTCCAGCAACAAGATAATCTGTGCTTCTGGAAATAGAAGAGGCAGCATGACCACCGAGACTCTCTATCATATCCTCCACGTCCTGTCTCGGCCTTGGTAATGTACCTGTTATGACGAAGGTGAGACCTTCAAGCGGTTTCTTATCTCCCTTTCCGGTCTCGAAATCAGGATTCGTTATATGAAACCCAAGTGATGTAAGTGTTTTCAGGGTTCTGAGATTTTCAGGATCATTAAAGAAATCAGACAGTGACCCTGCAATCTTTTCACCCATCTGTCTTACCTCCATAATCCTCTCCGGACGCACATGATAGAGATCCTCAAGCCTTTCAAAATGCTTGGCAAGTATTTTTGCTGCATACTCACCAACATGTATGATACCGAGGGCATAAAGAAATCTTGAAAGGGTAGTCTTCTTGCTCCTTTCGATTGCATCTATGAGATTCTGTGCTGACTTTTCAGCAAACCTTGGAAGCCTGAGGAGGTCCTCTTTTTCAGCTTATAGACATCAACAAAATGATTGATGAGTCCCTTTGCATAGAGCAACTCCACATTCTTCTCACCGAGTCCTTCGATGTCCATCGCACCCCGTGAGGCAAAGTGCCGTATCCTTTCCTGAACCTGGGCAGGACAGTTGAGGCCAATACACCTGACAGCTACCTCACCTTCTTCCCTCACAACTCCTGAACCACATACAGGACATGTATGTGGAATGGGAAAAGACTTCTCCTTTCCCGTCCTTTTCTCTTTAATGACCATTACAACATGAGGTATGACCTCCCCTGCCCGTTCAACAACAACCGTATCTCCCACCCTTATGTCCTTCCTTTGCATCTCATCCCAGTTATGCAGGGTAGAACGGGACACAGTGACCCCTCCAATCCTTACCGGCTCGAGCATTGCAATAGGAGTAATCACACCTGTTCTGCCAACGCTTGGGATTATCTCTTTTATTCTCGTGGTACCCTGATGTGCAGGGAATTTGTAGGCAACAGCCCAGCGTGGTTCCCTTGTCTTTACACCCAGGGCTTTCTGTAAAGTAAAGTCATTCACCTTTATGACAGCCCCGTCAGTTTCAAAAGGGAAAGAACCTCTTTTTCCCCCGATCTCTTCAATGATATTGATAACGTCCCTGATTCCTCTTGCAATCTTTACAACTGCGGGAACAGGAAACCGTGCCTTCTCAAGCCATTTGATGAACTCTGACTGATTCCTGAATTCCTTCCCCTTAACAGACCCTATTCCGTAACATGCAAGGTGTAGTTGCCGTGTAGCCGTAATCGACGAATCAAGCTGTCTTACTGATCCTGCTGCAGCATTCCGTGGATTGGCAAAGATGGTCTCGCCCTTTTGTTCCCTCTCTTTATTCAGTTTCTCAAACTCATCAATATCCATGTATACTTCCCCGCGAACGTCAATCTCTTTAGGCAACTCTGCATCTTCTATTTTTAAGGGTACTGACTTGATAGTCTTGATGTTTTGTGTTACATCTTCACCTTCATAGCCATCGCCTCTCGTAGAAGCCCGGTAAAGAAAGCCGTCTCTGTATGTGAGCTCGATGGCAAGACCATCATACTTTGGTTCGACGGTATATTCAATATCCCCTTCTGATTTGAGGAACCTCTTCACCCTCTCATCGAACTCCTTCATTTCGTCATATGAAAAGGCATTATCAAGAGATAACATCGGCTCAGTATGTCTCACTTTCTGGAACTTATCTAAAGGAGGCGCTCCTATTCGCTGGGTAGGAGAATCAGGCAGGATGTAATGATACTTCTCTTCAAGTTCTTTCAGGTGAACATAAAGCCTGTCGTACTCATCATCAGATATAACAGGTGCATCCAGAACATAATAACGGTAACAATGGTAATTGAGTTCCCTGACCAGCTTTTCTATTTCTTTCTTCTTATCTTCAGGAATCTTCTCAGGCATATATTCCACTTGAAAATCTTCAGTTCCGAACAAAATAAAGGATTCTGATGTAAGCCTATCCTGAAAAATTGTGATTTCAGTACTTGCACGGGAAAGAAGCTCATTCCCGATTGTCGGATCCTTCTGACGAGAGATTCTGACAAGCCAGGATGACAAGAATACGATAATCCTGCAACAAAACTACAAAGAATTTTCAATTTCAAAATTCTTCTGATCCTGACCTCTTTTTGCAATGCCGTTTGCTCAATACCTCGAGAAGAGTCTCAGTGCTGAAAGGGACGCCGCTTCTTTATTCTCTTCTCTATTGCCGGTTAATCTCAACTTCCTTTGAAATAGTCTGTCCTGTTTTGCTTACCGCAATATAAATGAGCCCCTTCTCCTTTCCCTCAAGCACATCCGGGCCAAGATTACCGGTGGTCGAAAGGGCGTAGTCAGTTCCTGTCAGTGACCTTACTTTCTCGGCCATTTCACCCGCAGTGTTTTCACTTACCACGCCATACTTTTTAATCGTCGATGGAGAAATCCCCAATATCTTCTTCTTCGCCTCTGCAGAATATGTGACAACACCTGCTTCAAAAAAGCTGCTCGCACCAGGCAGGACTGTGATGTAATGGCTGATAAGTCCTCCTGTACACGATTCTGCAACTGAAAGGGTCAAACCCCTTTTCTTAAAAATCTCATGAACCTGTTCTATAACGTCTAAAATTTTTTTATCCATAGCTTTATTTCACATCTTTAAAAAAGAAGACCGCTTCATCCTCGGAATCCCCTTTTTCAACCTTTATCCTGAGTTCCCATTCGCCTTTCCTTTGAAGGTCAATATTTTTTACGCTGTAAAGTCCTCTTCCCATTTCGGTGACAGTGAAAAAATCAGTACTTCCCTGACCTTGCTTAGGTACATAAAGGCCAACCTGAATTTTTGCACCTTCGACGTCCTTATCATTTGAGTCATGTATTATTATGCCCACGATATCTTTTCCAATCTTGAGGTCTTTTTTATCAGTCACAATTTCTACACTGAACAACTTTTTCCCTGCAATTTCAAATAGACTGTCTTCAAAGTGCTTTGTGAATTCTGCTTTGCCGGCCTTATTACCTTGCCCCTTTGATTGTATGCTTTCAGTAGCGCATCCTGACAGCAGGCAAAACAGCAATAGGACTACTGCAATGATGATCCTCATAATCCCCCCGTGTAATGCACCATACATAACATAATAGTCTGTATATAATATCAAAAACTTATGCTGATACCTGTTATAGTGCGGACACTGGTATCAGTTTGAATCCCGTTCAAGTCCTGAATAACTGGAACCCCCATAGACAGGTATGCTGTCCATCTGTCATTCATCGAAAGCCTTAAACCCGGAGATAAGAAAACAGCGGTTCCGCCGCTATTCTTATCTTTAGCACCATTAATCTTTTGCTTCTGTTTCCACTCACCATTAACTTCGATGATCAGGTCACAGAAAATCTTCTTGAGCAAAAAAACATTGTAAAGAGATCGCTGCATTATAATTCAGAAAATCACCCAAATCAGTGTCCTGAGCACCTTTTGTTGCAACAATATAAAGCAGGTTTGCATCCATAGAAAGAAGGCCAAATCGTTTTGTTGCTGCTAAACCTATCATCGGGTCCCAGGATCCTGAACCGGGTTGATGTTCTGTCTCAAACCTTTCACCATGAACGTCCTTTTTATGGGTATTGCCGGTCGGCACTTGCAGGCCCAACAAGAGAGATGATTCAAAATAAATATCAGGTCTTTTTACAAAGCGATAATACCCGAGTATGGTCATGTCCCCTATTCCTTTGGAATCCCCGAGGCGATGGACTTCATCCGGCTCAGCCTGGTGTACTTCTTTTATATTATTTATTGAGGTATATGGCATCTTCAGACTCAAGGTCAGATTATCTTTAATTCCGTAACTAATACTGGCAAATGCATGAAAAAAGGAATCAAAAGTGTGGACATCATTTCCAGCCTCTGCAAATCCCAGCAATTCTGTATCGGAAAAAGTATCAAACGTTAAATATTCGGCCTGCAATTCAAATGCCCATTTGCCTTTCTGAAGTGTTGAAGCGGATATAGTTGTAACAGGACCTGCCTGTCCTGTTCCTGAAGCGCCTGAAGGATGGTGAGCCCATGAGATGCCGGAGCATAAAAAAAATAATATCAGAGCAAAAGCCGTTGTTCGTCTTCTAAAAATCACGAGATATTGTAACACTTCTTAATGATAGATAAAGGCAGCTACATGTTCAGCAAGATCTCTGATGCCTTGATATGCATATCGTCACAAAACTGGAACCAAAAAGAGGTGAGAAATAAATGATACAGCCTACCACCAGTATGGATGGTACGGTCGCCACCACGGGCCCCACGGCCTCCACCAGGGGTCATACCACCCGTATGGATAGGTGTACGGGTAAGGATAATAATAACCCGGATAATAATATCCGGGATAATATTCTGTTTCCTTCCAGAGATAGATCTGTACAATTTCAAAAACAGGATAGATATATTCCACTTCGTCTATCTTTCCGGAACGTGTTCCACTAAACTCTCCTGCAAGGGTAATATCTCTTCCCTTACGATAAATAAGAGGGTCTAAGGTCCCCTGCTCTTTATGAAGGATTGCCAGGAATCTTCCATCTGATGATAAAGGTTCCACATCCTTCAGATAACCCCTTGAATCAACCGGAATGTAGAGAGCCTCGACCTGTGAACCCTCCTGGGTAAGTTTTGTGTTGACAATCGAGCCACCAAGGATGAAAAGCTTCCCCTTATAAAGATCCGGATTGCTTCTTACATCGGAGAGAGAAAATTCTTTAATACCTGTCTCCATTATGTCCTGTCTGAGAACAGGAGCACACGAAAACAATATGAGCATGCCGAAGATTATGAAAAACAATTTCTTCATGGTCTTGTTTATCATGATATATTATTTAAGGATAAAAAGGTATCAGTAAATGTCTTATTTTTTTGTAGGATTTTTACCTACAAATGAATTGCTATAATAGCTTATTACCATACACCGCATATGGAAACAAAACCATAATTGATAACATATGGAAGGCATTGTCATCATCCCGATAGATAAAATTGATACAGAAGTTTTACAAGTAATTTCCGAGGCCCTTCAAAAGGCCTTTCATTGCAGGACTGAAATACATCATGAAATATCTGTCCCGCAGGATGCCTTCGATACGAACCGGAAACAGTATCACTCCACAATTATTCTCAAAAAAATCAAGTCCTTAAAACCGGACAAGTACACTCGGGCCCTCGGTGTTATTGATGCAGACCTCTATGTACCAGAACTGAATTTTGTTTTTGGCGAAGCAGATATCTATACAGGGGTTGCAGCCATTATATCACTCACAAGACTCAGACAGGAATTCTATGGACTGTAATCCGGACAAAAAGCTTTTTCACCTGAGAACCGTCAAGGAAGCTATTCATGAGATTGGCCATACCTATGGTCTCAGTCACTGCCAGAATCCACACTGCATAATGTATTTTTCAAGTACCATACGAGATACGGATAAAAAAGGGCCCGGATTCTGTACTACCTGCAGGGAAAAGCTTCATCTATAAAAATTGGAGCTATTTTCTCTCGAGGATTATTTTATGCTTTAACAGTGATATCTCTTTAATCTCTCCTTCGAAAATTTTCTGTTCGCCAAAGAGGTTTCTGAGATAAATTTTTCCTTCCTCAGGTCTCATAATGTCTACGCTCTCCAAATACAGTTCTTCCTTCCCATTACTGTAAACATAGGCATTAGCTTCGCACATAGTCTTCCCCCTTTCCAACCTCATGCCTCACAATATCTACAACCTTCTCAATCATGTGCGGAAGAGGCTCTTTATCAACTCCTATTATATTTACACCCTCCTGATTCAGTGGAAGGAGAAATTTTCTTGCATTTGATAACACAATAGCCTCTGCCATCCTGGGTGTAAGTTCTCCCAGCATCGCATTTGGAAGCACTATGCTCAGCGGACCGATCAGGATATCTGCCCTGCTGACATTCAGGACAATTGCATTTTCTCCGGTAGCACCCTTGTTTGCCCTTGATTTCATCATTGCAGATGTTGCAGTTGCATTTGTTCCGAGGCCAAGGATTTCAATGCTGTCTCCAAACTCATCCCTCAGTCTTTTGACAATCAGGCTTCCGATACCACCACCCTGGCCATCAATCACTGAAATCTTGAGCATACTTGAAGTATAAAAATATCACACGTGATGTGTCAAACTTGCCTAAAGGGTTCGAAGGGCCAAGGGGTGCAGGCTAAAAGTGTCAAAGTGTCAAATGACTCTGAATACTGTCGATACTCTGATACTGGATCTGGAAACCCTTGAATCCTCAAACCCTTGGTATATAATAACCATTATGTCCCATTTGCCAAGTCCGAGTTATAGCATAACCATACGGTTAGAAATTGAGAGCCGGGTTGGGATGTTCGCACAGATAGCGACAGCCATAAGCCATGCCGGTGGTGATCTTGGTTCTATTGACATCGTTCGCATCGAAAAAGGGAAAACAGTCAGAGATGTCACGGTTAACGCACGGGATGAAGAACATGAGAAAGACATTGTAAGGTCTATCAAGAGCATAACAGGAGTGAGAGTTCTCAGGGTTATGGACCGCACATTCTTTGCCCACCAGGGAGGCAAGATAGAGATTCACAATAAAATCCCCTTGCGAAACAGAGATGACCTCTCAAAAGTTTATACGCCCGGAGTTGCAAGGATTTGCATTGATATCCACGAGAATAAAAGACACGCTTACCGTTATTCGATAAAGGGGAACTCCGTTGCTGTGATAACAGATGGTACAGCAATACTTGGTTTGGGCGACATCGGGCCAGAAGCAGCAATGCCGGTTATTGAAGGTAAGGCCATGATTTTCAAGGAATTTGCTGGAATTGACGCCTTTCCAATAGCTCTCAATACCAAGAATGTGGATGAAATAGTAAGCACTATTAAGAACATTGCTCCCGCCTTTGGTGGAATCAACCTTGAGGATATTTCTGCTCCTCGATGTTTTGAAATAGAAAAAAGGCTAAGGCAGGAACTGGATATCCCCGTTATTCACGATGACCAGCATGGAACTGCTGTGGTTATCCTTGCCGCTCTCATAAATGTTTCAAGGTTAATGAAAAGAAAGATAGATACATTCAAGGTTATCATAGTCGGTGCAGGTGCTGCTGGTACAGCTACGGCCTTTATGTTTTCAGCCTATGGAATAAAAGACATTGTTGTCTGTGACAAGGCAGGTGCTCTTTATGAAGGGAGAAGACAAAATATGAATCCCTTTAAAAAAGAGCTGGCAAAAAAAACTAACCCGAGGAAGGTCAGAGGGAGCATTTCGGATGCCATGAAAGAAGCAGATGTTTTTATAGGTCTTTCATCTCCCAATGTCATAACAACTGATGATATAAAGAATATGTCAAAAGATCCGGTGGTATTTGTTCTTGCCAATCCAGAACCAGAGATTTCACCAGAGGATGCCTTGCCACTTGTCAGAATCCTTGCAACAGGAAGGTCTGACTATCCCAACCAGATCAATAACATGCTGAGTTTCCCTGGGATTTTTAAAGGGCTCCTTGATGTAAGGGCAAGTGGCGTAAACGAAGAAATTAAATTTGCTGCTGCTCGTGCTATTGCCTTTACGATAAAGGATGAAGAACTATCTGAAGATTATATTATCCCGAGTATTTTTGATAAAAAAGTTGTTCTTTCTGTTGCCCGTGCTGTAGCTGAAAAAGCAAAGGAAACAGGGATCGCACGTCATTAATAAAAAGGGTTCGAGGATTCGAGGGTTCCAGGGTTCAAGCAAACAGCCCGAAACTACTTTATCCCCCGAACCCTTGAATTCTTGACCTCTTGAATCCTGCTAATCTATTTTGTCTTTTTTCTTAACGGTCTCTTCGTTTTCGGTTCTACTTTTGCTTCTGTCTTTTTCTCCGGCTTATTTGCCGGCTTCTTCTCCGATTTTATCTTTTTCTCTTCTTTTTTCTTTTCCTCTTCTGCAAGGCGAGCCATCACAATCTTTTCTGCTTCAATCCAATGGTCAAGGTCACGGCTCTGAATATATCCATTCTTTTCGTATAACTCATATGCGACTTTTGCTATCTCATTAAACAAATCCATCTTTCACCTCCGACCGTATTTTAAACCTACTTTTCTGAGAAAGCAACCCCGGTAAAAAAATCATGATTCACAACCCTTTTCATGAAACATCTTGACTTAAATGCCTCAGTGCGGGTATTGTATTTACCATTCGGTAATCC
>CAWCKM010000028.1:0-31348 GCA_963796125.1 Nitrospirota bacterium | reverse complement strand
AGAGAGGAAAAGGCATGAAGATAGCTATCACAGGAAAAGGAGGAGTCGGAAAAACAACCTTGGCTTCTCTCTTAAGCCACCTGTTTGCAGATGAGGGCAAAAGAGTTATAGCCGTTGATGCAGATCCGGATGCAAACCTTGCATTAGCCCTGGGTATACCGAAAGACGAGGCTGAAAGAATCAGACCTGTAGCAGATATGGCCGAACTCATTGAGGAGAGGACAGGAGCAAAAGTAGGCAGTATGGGTGGCATGTTTAAGCTCAATCCAAAAGTCGATGACCTGCCGGAGGGCATCGGATATCATCTGAACAGTATTATCCTCCTTACCATGGGAAAATCCAAGGCGGCTGCATCTGGTTGCTACTGCCCGGAGAATGTCCTCCTGCGAAGACTCCTCAGTCACCTTGTTATTGAACGAAGCGAAGTGGTTATTGTTGATATGGAAGCAGGGATAGAACATCTGACAAGAGGAACAGCAGAGTCTGTAGATGCCTTCATTGTTGTTGTTGAGCCTGGACAAAGAAGCATGCAGACAGCCAAAACAGTCAAGGAGATGGCAAAGGGACTCGGTGTAAAAAAGGTGTTCGTTGTCGCCAATAAAGTAAGAAACCCTGATGATCTGAAATTCATAGATGACCATATAGGAGACATGGAATTTCTGGGGTTCATTCGTTTCAATGAATCAATAATGACCGCCGACATCAAGGGGTCATCACCTTACGTGTATTCACCAGGGAGCGTAGATGAAGTAAAGGAGATAAAAAACAGAATTGAAAGTAAGTTGAGCTAATACAACTCGCTGGCACTAAACTTAATCCCATGAAAAAAATCCTCAGGAAGGAAATACTTGAAAAAAGAAATTCTATCCCTCTTCCGGAAAGAAAAAAAAAGGATATCCTCATAAAGCAGAGACTATTTTCCCTTTCTGCGTTCACTGTTGCAAAGACAATCCTCTTCTATGCTTCATTCAGAACAGAGGTCGATACCAGCAGCATGATAGAGGAATCCCTTAAAATGGGCAAAGCAGTATTGGTTCCCAAGGTTAATAAAAAATTACAACGACTCCTGTTATATGAAATAAAAAACCTCAGGGAATTATCACCGGGATATATGGGAATACCGGAACCGTCTTTGCCGGATAACAGATTGCGTGAGATAAAAGATGTTGCCCTTGTTATCGTCCCGGGCGTATGCTTTGATCATTCCGGCAACCGTCTTGGATATGGAGCCGGCTATTACGATATTCTCCTTTCTCATATAAAGAAGAAGATTCCCTTTGTTGCTCTGGCATATGAAGAGCAACTTATTGATACAATACCATCAGAAAATCATGATGTGAGAGTAGATATGATTGTGACGGATTGTCAGATAATAAAGGTTCCCTAAGCTCAAGACTGACAGAGATTACCAGTTTTTTGACAAGAATTCGCATAAGTGCTAAAATCTGGTCACAAAAAAGGGATTTACTGCAATGGATCTTAAGAAAATAGAAAAAGGTGTCAGGCTCATCCTTGAAGGTATTGGTGAAGATCCGGAGAGGGCCGGGATCAAGGATACTCCGCAGCGGGTTGCCAGGATGTATGAAGAGATTTTCGCCGGTCTTGAAACACCTTCTGAAGAGATACTCAATTATATCGAAGGAGAGAGCCATGACGAAATGGTCCTGTTGAAAGACATTCCTTTTTATTCTGTTTGTGAGCACCATCTGCTCCCCTTCATAGGAAAGGCACATGTTTCTTACATTCCTTCAGGCGGGAAAATTGTCGGATTGAGTGAACTTGTAAAGGCTGTCGAAATTCTTGCGAAGAGACCACAGGTGCAGGAGCGTCTGACAACCCAGCTTGTCGACTTGATAATGGATAGACTCAAACCAAAAGGTGCTATGGTTATCATTGACGCAGAGCATCTCTGCATGAGTATGAGAGGTGTAAAGAAACCGGGGTCAAGAACAGTTACATCAGCAGTCAGAGGAATATTCAGGACAAAACAATCAACAAGGGAAGAATTACTGGAACTCATTAAAAATAAGTGATTAGAGGTCAGGAATACTAACCGCCAATCCATAATCCTCATGATAAAGGAGGTACTATGGCAGCAACACTTATAAAAGGTTCTGAGGTTTCGAAACAGATACGGGAAGAACTGAAACAGGAAGTAGCTCAGTTAAAGGAAAAACACAACCTCGTCCCTGGACTCGCTACGATTCTTGTCGGTGAAGACGAGGCTTCAAAAGTATACGTTGGACAGAAAGAAAAGGGTTGCAAGGAATTAGGCCTCCATTCTGAAAGGATTAACCTTCCGGGGAACACAACTGAGGCAGATCTTTTAAGTCTCATTGGAAAACTTAATAAGAACGGTCAGATTCACGGTATACTCGTACAGCTACCTCTTCCAAAACACATCAATGAAACAAATGTCCTCTATGCCATTGACCCCAAAAAAGATGTCGACGGTTTCCATCCTGTAAATGTCGGAAAACTGATGCTTGGCGAGCCTGATTTTATCCCCTGCACTCCTCATGGCATACAGCAACTTCTCATCCGTTCAGGTATTGAAACAAATGGTGCCGAGGCAGTAGTTGTCGGCAGGAGTAATATCGTGGGTAAGCCGATTGCCAACATGCTTCTTCAGAAGAAGAAAGGGGCAAATGCCACTGTAACAATATGTCATACCGGCACAAAAGATATCGCATCTCATACCAGACGGGCGGATATTCTTATTGTCGCTGCTGGAAAACCAAAAACAATTACCGCAGATATGGTCAAGGAAGGCGTAGTTGTCATTGATGTTGGTGTCAACAGACTGCCTACCGGATTAGTAGGTGATGTAGATTTCGAAACTGTCAAGGAAAAGGCAAAGGCAATAACACCTGTTCCCGGGGGGGTCGGTCCGATGACAATAGCTATGCTCATGTACAATACAGTTCAGGCAGCAAAGATACAGGCGGGCATTCGATGAAACATAGATTTAGGAATATATTTCAGTAAGGTTTAATCGGTTGCAGTATATATTAACTAAACAATTCTAACTTTTGCCTGTATCTTTATTCTTGAGTTTTATAGAGTATAATATTTAATATAGTTTGTTATTTCTCTTTCTGAAAAGACATTTCCAAAGTTATCTGGAGGATTGAATGAATCCTAAAAACGTCCCTCCATGTCAGGCAGCCTGTCCTATTCGTACAGATGCACGTGGTTATATTTCTGCGATTGAAAGAGGTGACGCAGAAGCTGCAATTAGAATTAACCGTCAGGTAAATCCCCTTCCTGCTATTTGTGGCAGGATTTGCCCCAGGCCATGTGAAAGAGTATGCAGGCGCGGACAGGTTGACGAACCGATTGCGATTGCAGCATTAAAGCGCTTCGCATCAGACAATTCCAACTCGCTCAGTCTTATTCAGAAACCAGAGAATGTCCATGATGAAAAAATTGCTGTAATAGGGGGTGGCCCTGCTGGTCTTGCTGCAGCCCACGATCTTGCCTTACTGGGCTACAGGGTTACTATTTTAGATGGCAGTTACAGACTCGGAGGTATGCTTATTGAAGGTATTCCTGAATACAGGCTTCCAAAAGATGTTGTTATGGCAGATATTGATTTTATCCTAGCTCTTGGGGTTGCAGTGAGGACTGGTTTATACCTCGGGCGAGACTACACTATTGAAAGTCTTCTAAAGGATTTCCAGGGGGTAGTTTTAGCTATTGGTAGTCAAAGGAGTTTATTCCCCAGATGCAAAGGGATAGAATTATCCCGAATCTATACTGCTGTTGATTTTCTTAAACAAGTTAGCAGAGGACAACGACCACGCTTAGGTAATCATGTTGTAATAATTGGTGGAGGACATACAGCACTCGATGCATCCCGCACTTGTCTGCGTCTTGGATCCAGCGAGGTTACTATCATTTATCGCAGGACGGTAGATGAAATGCCAGTTGATCGGGGAGAACTCGAACAAACAGAAGAAGAAGGGGTAAAAATGATGTACCTTGTTACCCCTGTTGAGTTTTTAGGTGCTGAAAATGGAAATGTTGAGAAGGTACGATGTATCAAAATAGCACTTGGTGAGCTCGATGAATCCGGACGACCCTCTCCACGACCTGTACCAAACTCAGAGTTTGAGCTTCCTGTTGATACTGTCATTTCAGCAATAGGTTATATGCCTGAAGAAGAGACACTTAAGAGTAGCGGTATATCCACAAAAGAGCAGAACAGGGTTATTGTCAATAATAAATTCGCCACCAATTTAAAGAATGTTTTTGCTTGTGGTGATGTGGTGAGTGGGCCGTCAAGCTTAATTGAAGCTATCGCTACGGGTAAAAAAACTGCAAGATCAGTTCACTGTTATTTTCGCAACCTTTCTGAAGAGTCAGAAATATATTATGGTTCTGGGGCTCTTAATGAGAAAATGGTTCAACTCATTCCTAAAGAAAAAAGGCAGAAAATGCCCACTCTTTCAATTGAAGAGCAGGATAAACAGTTTTTCTGAGGTAGAACTGGGCTATAACTGGGAACAGGCGGTAAAAGAAGCTAAGCGTTGTTTAAAATGTGGCACAAGTGAACTTGTCAAAAAATTACGCGGTCATTATCATTCTGCGAAAGAAAATATTTGAATCTTTTTAAAGAGACCTCTTATTCAGTTTAACGCTTACCTTACCCTTCTTCTTACCATCTGATTGCCTATTTTGACACAGAATTTCTAAAGTGCTAAATTACTATGCTCATGTACAACATAGTAAAGGCAGACAAGAAAGTAGCTGAAATAAAGTGAAGTTATAAAAAGGGATATGTTATAATTAATAGTATAATTACTATACTTATTGCTGAACTATAGCAAAGGAATCAAGAGAATAAAGACATGTCATCATCAGTTCTTCAATTCAGGCCTGAGCTTTCACAACCCCTTCTGCAAGAAGTAATGGACCGATCAGGTCAAAACCTGCTTGCCTGTTACCAGTGCCGGCGTTGTGCAGCAGGTTGTCCCGTAGGGGAAGAGACAGGAGTCACTCCTGATCGTCTGATTAGGATGATCATTTTTGGAGAAAGGGAGGAAGCGTTAAATAATCTTCTTGTTTGGAAGTGCGTCGCCTGTTATACCTGCGGTACACGTTGCCCGAACAACATACAGACTGCAAGAATCAATGAAACGCTTAAACAGATATCCAAGGAATCCCATATCGACCCACTTTTACCAAAAGTTTCTGCATTTCATGATGCGTTTTTAAAATCGACTTCTCATTTCGGCCGCGTTAACGAGCTTGAGTTTATCGGTTTGTATGAGATGAAAAACGCGGCAAGGGAGTTAAAATATGGCGGGGGATGGAAAGCTGTCGCTTCTGAAATGAAGAGCCAGGCAAAACTCGGAATTTCAATGATGAAGAAAAAACGGATACATTTCCGCTTTAGAAAAATCAAGAGACTCTCTGAAATTAAACGGCTGTATAAAAGGGCAGGGGATAAGGCTGGTGGCTGAGACTATGCAAATAGCTTATTATCCGGGATGTACGCTCCATGCTTCTTCAGAGCTTTATGACATCCAGTGCAAGAAAGTACTTAAGCAACTGGGATTAGAGCTTAAAGAGATCGAGGATTGGAGCTGCTGTGGCGCAACATCAGCAAGCAAAACTGATGATTTCCTGGCTGTTGCACTCCCAGCCCGTAATCTCGGTATTGCAGATGCAAGCGGTCTTTCAGAGATGCTTATTCCCTGTTCATCCTGTTACAACCGCACATTGGTTTCTCAAAAAATACTGTCTGAAGATTCTGAGCTAAGAAACAAGATAAACTCAGAACTTTCGAAAAAGGTCGAGGGGAAGGTAAGAATATTAAGTATCCTCGATATTCTTGTATCCAGAGCAAATTCAGGCGTGATTGCTGAAAAATCAACAAGAAAATTGGAAGGTCTCAAGCCTGCATGCTATTATGGTTGTTTGTTAACGAGATTTCCCTGTGATATACAGATTTCTGATAATATTGAAAATCCTCAGGGTATGGAGATTGTTTGCAAGGCTCTCGGGGCAGAGCCTGTTGACTGGAGTTATAAAACAGACTGCTGCGGGGCTTCAGCCACAATAAACGACACTAATGCAGCGTTGTTTCTCATGTCCCAAATAATAAAGGATGCTCTCGCAAGGGGGGCAAACTGTTTTGTTACTACCTGTCCTATGTGCCAGATGAACATGGACACATATCAGGATGCGGTCTGTGAACGTTATGGGATCCAGAAAAAGTTGCCTGTTTTTTTTATTACAGAGCTTCTGGGCATAGCTATGGGCTTTACCCCACAGGAAATGCAGATAGACAGGCATTTTGTAGATTCTCTTGGACTCCTGAAAGAATTGAAACTGTATGAATAAAAAGATTACTTCCTTAAAGAAAGGTTCTGTCCTGGTCGTTGGGGGCGGTATCGGAGGAATGCAGGCAGCACTTGACCTTGCCGACGGCGGATTCAAGGTCCACATGGTCCAGAAGGACCCTTCAATCGGCGGGACTATGGTCATGCTTGATAAAACTTTCCCCACCGGCGACTGCTCTATGTGCATGATATCACCAAAAATGGTTGAAGTTGGCCGACACCTGAACATCGACATCCATTCATTGGCAGAGGTTGTATCAGTTGAGGGTGTACCTGGAGATTTTAAGGTTAAAATCAAAGTTGCTCCAAGGTATGTGGATCCTGACAAATGCACCGGCTGTGGAGATTGCGAGGCAAAATGCCCAAGGAAGGTATCAAGTGAGTTCGAGCAAGGCCTCACCGTGCGTAAAGCTATCTATTCGTTGTTCCCGCAGGCTATACCGAATACCAGAGCTATTGATAAAGACAATTGTCTCTATTTCACGAAGGGCCGTTGTCGTATCTGCGAAAAAACCTGTAAGGCAGGTGCTATCAACTATGAAGACAAGGAAAAGGCATTAGAATTACATGTCGGGGCGGTCATCCTTTGTCCCGGGCTGGACCGCTATGACGCAAAGGTAAGGGGAGAATTCGGACTTGGCAGGTGGAAAAATGTTGTAACCGCGATCCAGTTCGAACGTATTCTCTCTGCGTCAGGTCCGAATAAAGGTGAAATTAAAAGGCCCTTTGACGGAAAGCATCCCAAAAAAGTTGCGTGGATTCAGTGTGTAGGATCCAGGGATGCTCATAATGCAAATCCATGGTGTTCTTCTGTTTGCTGCATGTATGCAACAAAGCAGGCGATCATCGCAAAAGAACACGAGTCACAAATAGAGCCGACAATCTTTTTCATGGAAATGCGTGCCTTTGGAAAAGACTTCGACAAATATGTTAATCGTGCCAAGAATGAATATAGTGTGCGATATTTGCGTGCTATGATTTCTGCAGTTCGCGAAGAACCAGGCACAGGCGATTTGCTTCTCCGTTATGCTGCTGAGGATGGGAAGCTCATTGATGAAACCTTCGACATGGTGGTTCTTTCTGTTGGTCTTGAACCTCATAAAGATGCAGTGGAATTTGCAAAGACCTTCGGGATTGAGACAAACCCATATCGTTTTGCAAAGACATCTCCGTTGAAACCGGTTCAGACTACCCGGGATGGAATCTTTGTTACAGGGACATATCAGGGACCAAAGGATATACCGGAAACAGTGATGCAAGGGAGTGCTGTGGCTGGTGAAGTTATGGCTCTCTTAGGTGAGGCCCGCGGAACGGAGACGGTTACAAAAAAGTTCCCTCCGGAAAAAGACCTGACGGGAGAAGAACCGAGGATCGGCGTCTTCGTTTGCCACTGCGGAATAAATATCGCCTCTACTGTAGAGGTCGAAAGGGTTGTTGAGTCAGTAAAAGACCTGCCGGGGGTCGTCTATGCAACGAATACGCTTTATGCCTGTTCACAGGACAGCCAGGAAATGCTCAAGACAATTGTCAGGGAAATGAATCTGAACAGGGTAGTTGTGGCGTCCTGCACTCCCCGAACACACGAACCACTCTTCCAGGAGACAATTCGTGATGCAGGGCTGAACAAATATCTGTTCGATCTTGCCGATATCCGTGAACAGTGTTCCTGGTGTCATATGGGACAAAAGGAAAAAGCTACGAAAAAAGCAATTCGGATTGTAAAGATGGCGATAGCAAAGGCGCGTCTCCTCGAACCTTTGAGAACCGATACGGTAGGAGTTATCCCTGCTGCAATGGTCATAGGCGGTGGAATCGCCGGCATGACTGCTGCCCTCTCGTTGGCTGACCAGGGATTCCATGTCTCTCTGATCGAAAGGGAAAAAGAGCTTGGGGGACTATTAAAGAATCTTTATCGCACACTGGAAAGCGATGACGTCCGTAAATTCCTGAAAGAAAAAACAGAACATGTTCTTGCACACGAACGTATCAGGGTTTACACTGATGTGGAGGTCAAGAAAACCGAGGGTTTTGTTGGTAACTTTGAGACAACCCTTACGAACGGCAAGGTAATAAGACACGGGGTTATTATACTGGCTACCGGCGGCATTGAATATCAGCCGACCGAATACCTCTATCATGAAAGCGACCATGTAATCACGCAGAGAGAACTGGAAGAAAAGCTTGCTTCCGGAGAAAATCCTCAATCTGGTGAACAGTATGTTATGATCCAATGTGTAGGCTCCCGGGAAGAGCCTCACCAGTACTGTTCGCGCATCTGTTGCCAGGACGCTATCAAGAACGCTATCACTCTTAAGGAGAGAAATCCAAAGGCTCAAGTATTCATCATGTATAGAGACATCCGTACTTATGGGCTAAAAGAAGGTTATTACAAAAAAGCCAGAGACATGGGTGTATTCTTTGTACGCTATGAGGTTGACAAAAAACCGGTAATAGAGAAAAAAGGGGGAAAGCTCAGGATAACTGCCTGGGATTACGTACTGAATAAACAATTGATACTGGATGCTGACTGGCTGGTCCTATCCACCGGCCTGAGGCCTCATCCCACAACTGAGAAAGTCGGAGAAATGTACAAAGTCACCAGGAATCCTGACGGGTATTTCCTTGAGGCCCATGTAAAGCTGCGTCCAGTTGATTTTCCGAGTGAAGGAGTCTTTGTAGCAGGTCTGGCACATGCACCAAAGAATCTTGATGAGACGATCAGCCAGGCTCTTGCTGCTGCAGGCCGTGCAGGTGTAGTTCTCTCCAAGGAAAATCTGGCTGTCTCAGGGATTATCGCCAGGCACAGGAAAGACTTGTGCATGTCCTGTCTTGGCTGTTTCAGAGTTTGTCCTTTTGATTCGCCCTATATTGATGATGAGGGCAAAGTCGCCCACAATGAAATCAAATGTCATGGATGCGGAATCTGTGCAGGCATTTGTCCTGCCAAGGCTTTTCAGGTAAACAGCTTCCGGGATGACCAGATCCTCACCATGATTGATGCTGCTGCAGAATGTGAGTCCGGGATAAAATAATAGTGAGAAGACGAGGAGGAAAACAGAGGGATGGTAAAAGCGGCTGAACAGGAAATAGAGGGGAAGGCTCTTTCCATAGAAAAGCCACATGAGATTTCACCAGACTGGGAACCGAATATCCTTGCCTTCGCCTGTCATTACTGTGCCTTCGCTGCTGCTGACCTGGCCGGAGTGATGAGGCTCTCTTATCCGCCGGCTGTAAAGGTTATCAGGCTCCCCTGCACAGGCAAACTGGACTATATCCATATCCTCCATGCATTCGAGAAGGGTATCGACGGAGTTTTTGTGGCTGGCTGACTGCAAGGCCAGTGTCATTACCTGGAAGGTAATACATATGCAGCAAGAAGAGTTCAATACGTAAAAAAGTTGTTATTGAAAGTAGGAATCGATCCTGCACGCCTGGAGATGTATAATCTCTCTGCGGCGATGGGTCCAAAGTGGGCCGAGATCTGTACTGAATTCACAGAAAAAATTCGTAAACTTGGGCCTTCACCAGTATGGCTGGCGGTATGCAGACAAAGCAGTACGAACAGGAGTGAAGAAAAATGATTGTTGGCAAGCAGAAACCCTTTGAAGAAATATGGGATATGATGAAGAACTTCAGGAAAGTTCTTGTCTTTGGTTGTAACACCTGTGTTGCAATCTGCCACGCAGGCGGAGGCAAAGAGGCGGAGATACTCGCTTCCATGCTCAGAATGAAGGCTTCTCAGGAAGGTGTGGAAATAGAGATTAAGCATACTGCAATCGAACGGCACTGTGAGCCTGAATTTTTTGAGCCTGTCATGGATGAGGTGAGGTCCTATGATGTAGTGCTTTCTCTGGCTTGTGGAGTTGGAGTGAATTTCCTCTCTGAAAGAATCGGAAATATTCCTGTATATCCGGGTATTAATACAGAGTTCTACGGAGCTGTTCCAAAGGCTGGGATATTTACAGAACTCTGCGGAGGATGTGGAAACTGCATACTCCATCTGACAGGCGGGATATGTCCTATAGTCCGCTGCGCAAAATCTCTCATGAACGGACCATGTGGCGGAACAAATAATGGTAAATGCGAGATAAGTCAGGATGTGGATTGTGCATGGTACCTGATTTTAGAGAGGATGAAGAAACTCGGTACTCTGGAAAATCTGTCCGACATTAAACCTCCCAGGGACTGGTCAACCGGGCTATACGGAGGACCTCGCCGGATAGTATTGGAGCATATAGCAGAGTCTGAAGAACAAGAAGAGAGAAAAGAACCGTAGGGGGAAGAGGAGATGAAAAGCGGAAGTAATCTGGAAAAGATATTGGAGGGAGGTTACTTTGCTGTAACTGCTGAGGTGGGTCCCCCGAAAGGAACCTCTGCCTCAGTCATTCAGAAGAAAGGTGACCTTCTCAAGTCCTGTTGTGACGCCTTGAATGTAACGGACAATCAGACAGCCATCGTACGCATGTCAAGTCTGAGTGGCTGTGTTATCCTGAAGCAGATGGGTCTCGATCCTGTAATGCAGATGGTAGTACAGGGATCGAAATCGAATCGCCATCCAGAGCGACATCCTGGGCGCCATTGCCCTGGGAATTCGAAATGTGCTCTGTCTTTCAGGTGACAGCCAGAGATTTGGCAATCATCCAACAGCAAAAGGTGTCTATGATATTGACTCTATCCAGCTTGTCCAGACCCTTAAGACCATGAGAGATGAAAAGAAATTTCTTTGTGGCGAGGCTATCTCTGGCGAAGTTCCGCTTTATGTTGGAGCTGTTGAAAATCCTTTTGCAGACCCCTTTGAGTACCGGGTTACCAGACTTGCTAAAAAGGTAAGAGCTGGTGCAGACTTTATTCAAACCCAGGCTGTTTTCGATGTGGATAAATTTTTTAGGTGGATGCAGATGGTAAGAGACCAGGGACTGGATAAACAGGTTCATATCCTTGCCGGAGTAATTCCCATAAAATCTGTAGGAATGGCCCGTTATATGAGAGATAATGTTTCAGGAGTGAGTGTACCAAATGAAATCGTTACCCGTCTGGAGGATACCAAAAATGTCAAGGAAGAAGGGGTAAAGATAACCCTGGAGATTATCGAACAGTTAAAAGAGATAGATGGTATCCATGGCATTCATATCATGGCCGTGGCCTGGGAAGACATCGTACCTGATATTGTAGAGAGGGCTGGCTTATTACCAAGGCCTATATTATAAAAACAGTACGCTTAGGCTAAGAATTTTTGGAGGACACGATGAGTACAAAAATCCTGGTTGTCGATGATGATCCGGACATCTTAGAAGCTATCAGCCTTATCCTTGAAGCCCATGGCTATCAGGTAGTCACAGCCCGGGACGGGATTGACGGCCTTCATCAGCTTAAAGAGGAAAAACCTGATTTAATGATTCTGGATCTCATGATGCCCAAGCTTGATGGTTTTGGAGTATGCAAAGAGCTGAAAGATCCGAGATGGTCTAAGTATGCCCATATGCCCATCATTATTCTGAGCAGTGTAAGGCAAGATGCCAGCAGGCGTCGTTACGAATTGGAAACAGGAGTACAGCTCGACGTTGATGATTATGTGGAAAAACCCATTGAGCATAATATATTATTAGAACGCGTAGAGAAGGTCCTCAGGAAAGTTGGCAAGGCTTAAGGAGAAAACAGATGGGGAAAAAGAAAATTTTATTGGTAGATGATGATCCAGATCTTGTAGAGGCCATGAAAATTATTTTAGAAAATAAATCTTATGATGTTGCTGTCGCCCATGATGGAAAAGAAGGGCTGAAAAAAGTGGAGACAGAACAACCGAATTTAATCATTTTGGATGTCATGATGCCTGAAATAGATGGCTATGAAATGTGTGCTAAACTCAAGTCTGACCCTCAATACGGACATATCCCCATCCTTCTGTTAACAGCAGTGGGAGAGGCAATATCTACAACAACATATACTAAGGAAATGGGTATGAAGATGGAAGCAGATGACTACATTCCAAAACCCGTTGAGCTTATGGAACTGGTTGAAAGAGTAGAAAAACTATTTAGAATTTCTGCAGAAAAAAACCCCTGACCGATGCCCGAGGGCACTGAAAAGATATGCCTCACAGAATAATGAAAGAATCATTAAATCCCATACTCGACAGCCTGGCTGATGGGATACTTGTCACCGAAGCTCAGGGTAATATTATCCTCTGCAATCAAAAAGCTGAAACTATGCTGGGCATAAAGGGAGAAGATGCCTTAGGTCAGCAAGTCCAGGATTACATTAAGAATGAAGCGTTGGTTAACCTTATCAATAAAACATTGGCGCTTAATGTACCGTATCATACTGAGGAGTTGTGCCTCATAGACTTAGGCGAAACCAGGCTCAGGATTCATGTCAGCCCTGTCAGGGCAGGGTCGGGGTTACTTATTGGATCGGTAACACTGCTCCATGACGTTGCGCAACTCAATGCTATAGACAAGGTCAAGTCAAATTTCTTGTCCATGGTTTCTCATCAGCTAAAATCCCCATTAAGCTCCACGTTGCTTCAAACATCCATCCTGCTGGATGGCATAGCAGGTGGGCTCAACGAAAAGCAAAGGGATCTGCTTCAAAAGATAAAAGCAAAAACAAAAGGTATGGCGGATCTGGTCAATGATATTTTGGATGTTTGCTACATTGAAGAAGGTGGATATGTAACCCAAATAGAACCTCTGAATCTCTCCGAGATTTTAGAGAGAACCATCGAGGTGGTGCAACCACAGGCTCAGGATAAGAATATCTCTCTTCAGGTAGCTATTGAAGATCAAGCTTCCTTTACTTAATGGAAACAAAAGCAGCATTGAAGCTATGTTTCTTAACCTTATCATGAATGGTATTAAATATACGCTTTCAGGTGGGCAGGTTAATGTCGGACTCAGAAAGAGATGCACAGTATATAGAAGTAAAGGTTTCTGATACCGGGATAGGCATCGAAGACAAAGATATCCTTCGTATTTTTGATAAATTCTACCGGGAAAGATCCGAAAGAACAAAACATATCACCGGTACAGGCTTAGGGCTTTCCATTGTGAAGGGTGTTGTGGATGCCCATCATGGATCTATCTACGTAGAGAGTGAGATAGGAAAAGGCACTATATTTACCATTTTACTTCCTATAGGATAACAGGAGCAAAAAGGTTTTTCGATGAATTCTAAAGATAGAAAGTAAATCGATTTCGAATATAGATGAGATGAGGAAAATAATGATAGTAACAAAAAAACGGGAATTCAATGAATTGATGGAGAACATAAAAAATTACAGGAGTATTTTCCTTTTAGGATGCTCTGAGTGTGCAGCGTTATGCGGAACAGGAGGGGAGCCTGAAGTTAAAGCAATGAAAGAAGCACTTGAGTCCGAAGGAAAAGAGGTTACCGGAACCTTTGTTGCCAAATCTGGTTGCCAGGTACTTGGAACAAAGTTAGAACTTAAACCCTTTAAAGAGGCTATAGATAAAGCAGACTGCATAATCGTTATGTCTTGCGGTGCCGGTACCCAGACAGCAGTGGAATTATATGAAGACAAACCTGTCTTCCCTGCCAATGACAGCCTGTTCCTTGCCAATATGACAAGGCTTAAGGTATTCGATGAAAGATGTTCACTGTGTGGCAAATGTGTCCTGGATAAGACAGGGGGAATCTGTCCTGTAACAAGATGCGCTAAGGGTCTTATCAATGGTCCCTGTGGTGGATCACGGGATGGAATGTGTGAGGTCTCAAAGGATACCCCATGCGCATGGCAACAGATATACTCCCGCCTGATAAAACTAAACCAGCTACATTCTTTAAAGGAGATTTCCCAGCCAAAAACAAAGTTAGGGCATCCCCGAAGGCAGGCTCCGGAAGACATGAAATTAAAGAAAGAACCGATAAAAAAGGCATAAGAGATGGGCTTCAGAGAAGCATTACATTCAAAACAATTTGTTGTTACTGCAGAGATAGGACCCATTAAAGGTGTTGATATACAGGAAACAATAGAGGATGCAAACCTTATTAAAGATAGGGTGGATGCTATCAATGTCACCGACCTGCAAAGTTCTGTCCTGCGACTGGGCTCCATGGCAGTATGTCATCTCCTGAAAGATCAAGGCATTGATCCAATCCTCCAAATGACCTGCAGGGATAGAAACAGGCTGGCGCTCCAATCGGACCTGTTGAGTGCCTGGGTTATGGGAATCAGGAATGTGCTGGCCCTTACCGGAGATCATCCAACACTGGGAGATCATCCTCAGGCAATGCCGGTTTTTGATTTAGATTCCGTAAGTCTTTTAAAAGTAATAGGCAGGCTGAACGAAGGTTTTGATATGGCAGGAAACCAACTCAAGGGAGCTCCTGACTTTTTTCCCGGAGCAGTAGTAAATCCGGGAGCCGACACCGAGGCTGCATTTGAGATGCAGATCATCAAAATGGAAAAGAAAATTGAGGCAGGTGCAAGGTTCTTCCAAACCCAGGGAATATTTGACCTGGACCTCTTTGAAAAATTTATCAAACGTATAGATGGCTTTAAGATTCCTGTACTGGGTGGTATCATTTTACTAAAGTCAGCCGGCATGGCCAGGTTCATGAATAAAAACGTAGCAGGTGTATTTGTCCCTGAACCTCTTATCAAGGAAATGGAAGAGACAAAGGATAAGGTTAAAACCAGCATTGAAATAGCTTCGCGTCTGATCACGGGAATGAAGGATTTATGTCAGGGAGTTCACATCATGGCTATTGGGTGGGAAAAGAGGATCCCTCTGGTTTTGGATGAGGCTGGTCTGTAAGTGAAGGTCCTCGTCGTTGACAGCGGAGGTCGTGGACATTCCATCGCTGGCAAGAGAGATTGCTTACAAAGGAATAGAGAAAATTAATTCGAAGGCATCCGATACAGAACAGATATCGGAAAATAATTACAGTAATCTTTACTCCATCCCCCCATAGGCATGAAGCCCTGAAAGTAATAAATTTACACCAAGATAAGTAATGATTACAGCCATAAACCCTACGACTGCAACTATTGCAACCCCTTTACCTCTCCATCCCCTCAGCATCCGTCCGTGGAGATAAAAGGCATACACAAACCAGGTGATTAATGACCAAGTCTCTTTCGGGTCCCAGCTCCAGTATGTACCCCATGCCTGATCAGCCCAGATAGCCCCGAAAATTAACCCTCCAAGCGTAAAGATAGGAAATCCTACGGCAATACTCTTATACGTAATCTCATCCAAATTCTCTGCTGATATGTTGAACCTTTCAATGACTGCTCTTGAGAACAAGCCCGAATCTCCAGATCAGAAGAATGATTACGAGCATAGAGATCCAGCTTAATATTTGAACTGCACCAGAGGAACTTAAAAAAGACGCTTTGAAGAGATAACTTTTGATAAATTCCTCTGGTCTCACTGCAACCTTGAAGGTTAGAAAATCAATTCCCATGGCAAGCATCAATGTAATAAAAACCCCAAGGGTCACTGTCCAGAAGATATATGTACCTTGATTCCGCTTCTCCGTCTTTACAATGAGGTACATGAGTCCTGTGCTGAAGGAAAGGGCAAAAGGCAGCATAGGCAATAAAACTCATCGTTACATGGGCTAAGAGCCAGTTGCTCTGTAGTGCCGGTATTAAGGGATGAATTTCTTTTGACATCCCTGATATGTCAATAAAGGCAAGGGCAAGGCCTGCTACCGGTGTTACAAATGCCCCAAAAGAACGGTTTTTATACTTGAATTCGATAATGAGATAACCCTAAGATTACGCACCAGACAAAAAAGATCAGGGATTCATAAAGGTTTGTCAGAGGCACCGACCTCATGATACCCATTCCGCTTATCTCGTAGAACTCCTTCCACCTTATAAAGATCGCAAATGTCTGGGAAATAAAACCAATTATTGTTATTGTTGTAGCTGCTATTCCGATATTGTTGTTCCTGAAGGCAAGATAGGTGATGTAGATAATCATGGCTACTATGTAAGCCATGGTTGAGATACCAAAAAAAGTCGAACTGTCCATCTATTCTCCTCCCTCTCTCTTCCTCAGCAGTGATACCATCTTGTCTATCTTCCTTTCAAAAGACATCCTGTTCTTGTTTGCTAAAGCACCTATAGATACCCTTGTATTTCCTTTATCCTCCACAATCCTTACCCAGAGTTTCCTGTGGCTCATGAAAAAGGCCGTGAATAACCCCAGGGTCATTACGAGGCTTCCAAAGTACACAAGCCATACCCCGGGATCCTTTCTCACCTGTAAACCTGTATACTGTATTCCCCAAAAATCAATGAACTGCACTGTATGACCTTCTGGTGTCTTCCATGTCTCCGGATAGCTTCTTCAGAATCCAGCCAGCATACTTCTCCTTTCCCCCTTCTCTGACATCAATAAAAACAGCAGGATTATTCATCATCTCTGCAAAGGTAAAAGCCCTTCCCTGCTGGTCAAAAGAAAGGGCAGGACTAAAATCCCTGATCGTACCCTCTGTACTTGTACCAGGAATAATAAAGGTTTCACCAAGATTCAACCTCTTGATTTCTGATACTCCTGAATTGGAGGTGACTTTAAGAACAACATAGCCATGTGCATCTGGGTATCATACCGTAGCTTGCCTGATAAAAGGTAATGCCTTTGTAGGTGAGAGGATCATTCACTTCGATCGCCTTCCTCATCACTTCTTTGCCATCCTCTATCACAGTCAGCCAGCTTTTATATTCTCTCGGCATCTGGGAGTTCTCATAAAATTCAACTTCAAAATCATCACACCTTACACTGAATCCTAAAGGGCTGTATTCCATATCTTCGAAGTTTCTTCCTTAACTCATCTTCCTTTCATACCCAAAAGACCAGTTGCCTTTGAAACATTTCCCCATGATGCCTCAAGGGCATTCAATATCCTCTCTCTTTCTTGTTCTTCCATTGGATTCAATGGAGACAGAACTTATAAATGCAAAAGGATAACTCCTTCCTTCAGGGATATTTAGCAAACCCTTTGAAACCGAATGAAATCCCTATAAGAGCATCCTAACAGGATCATGATAATGCTCAGATGGGTTACGTAAACCCCAAGCCTCGTATAACTCCCCTTTTGCGAATAAAACTGATATCCCTTCTCTTCCTTTGCCTCTTGATAATTGAACCCTATCGCCTTTATTGGACTGCTGTCACAGTGTCTTTAACTTTCTCAGGCTTTCCCTTTAAGAGAAACCTCTCTTCGTATCCCAACCGTCTCGATACGCTCCGCTGTGATCGGCTGTATCGGTTCCTTTGCTAATTTCCATATCCTTGGTAGTCTGTCCAGAGAACAAATAATAAGATTCGCTGAAAAGAGTATCAGAAGACCAGTAAACCACCAGGAATGGTACATGTCCATGAAACCCAGGCTGTCAAAGACCTTGTAAACTGTCGGGGCAAGAGATTCCCCAAAGATTTTGCTTAAGATCAGAATATTTTTGGCAGGTTCAGCCCTCTGCTCAAGAATTGTCCCTATAACTGAAGTGAGGGCTATCAAGGAAAAGATAACAATCGCAAACTTGACAGATGCAAAAGATCCCCAGATCCTGTCTTATAATGGTCTTCTTCTCTTCTGGCAATACAGTGCCTTTTAAACTCTCGCTACTTCTAAGAAAATAAAATTTCAAATAATATAAAATAGTTTAACAAAAAAATCTAAAAAAGTCAGCTAATCGGTCATTACTATATGATGTACTTTGTCGAATACTCCTTAACATTTTCAGTGAAAGATAAGAACTTATCTTTTTAAAATAAATTATCTGAAGAGCAGGCTGCTCCTTCACAGTGGCGGTGGCATGCACCTCCATTGAAACAATTAGTACTTTCAGATCTACTGGGGGAAGATGTTGATTTGGCGAAAAGGGGAGGTTAATACTGTGACATGCCTGACACCAGTTATACCAAAGACCATTAGCTGCTTATAATACTCACTTGAGTCCCATTTAATGTTTTTCTAAGCAAAAATTCATTTGGAGAACCATGTGGTTCATGGCAGTCAGTACAAGAAAGAACATAATTAGGCCTAATCCATCCCGACTTATATGGATCTAACAAATCTCCATATTCGCCTATCCCGGAAAAATCCCCTCCATTATCTATCCTTGGCCGGCCTCCATGAAAATCTCCGCCGGCCCCCAGTTAATCCTGTAAAGATTTCTACCTAATCTGGTGCTGTTAATTGTATGTACTACTATTATGGCAGTCAGTACAAAGACTTACATAATCAGGCAAATTAGAGCCATCCTGAGTAAGAGACCCATCAGGTTCATAACCACCACCTACCCTTTTCGGTGCCCAATAATTAGAGGCTATAAACATTCATCTTCTCAGAACTATCATCCCCCCAAACATCCCAGGCATATTTATCTGTGTGAGCACTTGGCTTGAGAGCACGGAAAATCCCTTTTTGCTTTGTGGGGATTATGACAGCCTGAACAGGGATCTACATTTGCTGCAGTAGAGGAAAAGCCCCATTTATTTCTGAGATGAAGCTCTGATGTCCTGCAGCAATGGGATGAACCTACAGGTATGATCCACAGTTCTTTGTGAAGTACCATTATTCTGAACAAATTGAAAGCTTTCATATATGCTACTCGGGCAAGTCAAATTGGTATCTCCACCTTTCCAGTAGCTATAAGAATAATTGGTTCTCTTCCAATCTGATTGGCAAGAAGCGGTTCCGGCATTACAATCTCCAGTTCCACCCTGTGGCATCCGAAACAAAATACATTACTTTGGATAGGGGCTACCCATAGATCTTTGAATAGCAAATAGATGTCTGGACCAGCAGGAGAATTAGGAGCAGGTTCAGTTCCTCCAATACTTGCATGCTGCTCATGACAATGAGCACAGTTGACCACGAGCTATAATTGTTGGGAGGGGAAATCTGTAGAAGTGCGTTTTACCCCGTATAGAAGCATTCCCATGAGCAGAGTCAAGATAAGGACCACTGTTTGCCTTATCAGGATACAATATCCAACCGAAAATAAAGCAAAGAGCAAAGAGCGTAGAGCTAAGAGCTAAGAACTTAGAGCCAGTTCCAGATAGCTTAGCGCGTAGAGTAAAGAGCATAGAGCTTTCATAGATTACAGCAGCTTTATAAAACTATGATTCTCTTATAACGTTCTGATTCATATTTCATAATTTTTCTCCTTATAGCACTGTAGTGAATATTACTCTTCGAATCTTAGCTCTGAACTCTTTGCTACTCTGCTCTTTGCTATTCGCTAATTCTTCGACGTATGGCATACATTACATCCTGATAAAGCCTCAGAGAGAGTAGAACTCTTATAATCCCACCTCATCATCTTGAAATAAGGCGATGCATGTGCTCTGTGGCATGAGAGACACATGACCATGTCAGTTCCAGGTGTTACTGTTGAGCTTGGTGAACTCGGCAGAGAAGGTCTGGCTACAGGAACCAATGGATTATATATAGTATAGCTTGCATATTCCCCTGAAACAGGCAATACTGCATCCGAAGGATGTCTGAGCCATGGGCTTTGCAGTTCCCTGATTAGTATGAAATCTTCCGTGGCAACCTGTACAGTAGGCAGTTGTTGTATCACCAAGAACAAATCCATAACCACCTGAAGACTTGGTTCCCTAAATATTCGTTATGATCAGCAGAGGAAACAGTTTTCTGCCAGTCACCATCTTCATAGCCTTCAACACCCAGACCTTCACCAGTCACTATGTCCTGAAAGAAAACGATACCAGCCTTGCTCTGCAGTTGTAACCAAGCCTCCTGCCAAATACTCATGGTCATTTGCATGGTGTTTTGGGTTAAGGTGGCATTTCTCACAACCTTGCTTCCCGTCAAGGCTCAGAGCCTGTACCAGAAACAACCCTGTCAAGGTTTGCATGACAGGAGTTAGTACCCACAGTTGCTGTTACCTGTATCCCCTGGAGCCTTAGTCAGAACAGTCATCTGGAGATAAGTATATTATGACCTTTGGTATCATCGGTCATTACCCAATAAAAATTACCTCCAGCCAAACCCTTTGCGGTATTATATGTTGGCATCATGTGTATTAAATACTATAGGAGCTTTTGTTACGCTATCTTGCCATGTGGCTCCATCTGTTGCTGAATGACAGCCTAAGCAGCTATAGATCAATAAATTTTCTTTGGGTGTATCTGTCGGGCTGAATGAAGAGCCATCAAAATCTTGAGCCACAGAGTTGCCACCCTGACTGTTATGCATCGTATGACAGTTGCTGCAATTCCCTGCAACTCTTGCCTCCAACGACAAAGCAAAGAGCAAAGTGCTTAAAGCAAAGAGCATAAAACAAAATACAATTAGCATAAGCGAAAAGTAAACAGTGTAGACTCTATACGCTCTTTGCTCATCGTATCTCTTTGCTCTTTGGTCTATATCTATTTCTTATCAATGTACACTCATATAGTTAAATCATTAGTAATATTTTAGCAAAAGAGATGCCATAATGACACATCATTGAGTATTGCTGTAGAGTTACTAAGGAGTTCATAATAAACCCAGTGTCATTCCCCGGCTTGCCGGCAATCCAGAAGTTCTGGATGCCCTATTAAAACCTTCGGGCAGACATACGAAGATGCTCGTATTTGCCGTCACTGATAACCTCTTTGCAATTTTATTGCTTAAAGCATAGTGTTATTAGCCATCTCTTGACTTTTGACTTAGACTTTGCTCTTAGCTATTTCTTGTGGCACTGAATGCAGAGAGCGCGCTTTCTGTCGAAAATGAGCATAAAATCAGCCTTGGCAGAATGCATACTATGACAGGTAATACAGGTTATGGGCTTGCCATCACGCGGGTCAAGGATGCCACTTCCCATAGGATGTGCGACTTTATGCTGTGCCTTATGACATCTTGCACACGTCAAGATTCCGTCTTCCTTGAAGTAAAGTGGATTATTGGAATGCGGTGGCACATGACATGCAAAACATTTTCTGTCTTTTACAGGCTCACATCTGATAGACTTTAATGCCTTCACCATAGAGATTCTGTCTTTTCTCAGTGTCCTGATGACAGGTAAAACAGAGCCCTGACTCTTTTACAGTAAGATTCTTTTTCTTTGAAGCGTGGTAATCGTGGCACAAAGCACAACCCTTCTTTTCACGTGCGTGGACATCAGCCTCTTTGAATCTTTGTTCGATCCTTCTCATGACAACCGAAACACAACTCATTACCTGACAACTTAGTCGTTATTTTCCTTCCGGCTACGATCGGGTTATGGCATTGCTCACAATTTTTATTCAAAAAGACTGTATGACCATAAGGGCCGAGGAGACCTTTGGTATTGGAACTGTGACCGGTATGGCATGTGCTGCAGTCTAATTCTTTTGTAATAGAAGATATGGAGACATTCCCTGCGCTGCATCTTGGCTGGTGACATTTTGTGCATATTTTATTCGGTGAAGCAGACAAGAGGTCTTCCTCCGGAGATGCATGTGCATTATGGCATGATGCACACTCCCCTTCCCTGAAGGGAGAGTGCACAAAGGATGTTTTCAATTGCTCCTTCAGGGCTTCATGACAATCCCAGCAGAGTTTCTTTTCTTCCTTTACCAACAGGTATTTATTCGCTCCGGCATGTGCATAATGGCAGTCCGTACATACACCCTTCTTGAGGGCTCCATGCATATTTCCCTTGTTCGATAAGATTCTTGATGCCTTCATGACAACCCAGACAAAGGGAATTCATGTCCTCCTTTAATCAGATCCTTGAGGTCACTTGCGTGTACATTATGACAGGCTTCACACTTCCCCTGTTTGAAGGGGAAATGGACATCACTCTGGGAAAGTCTCTCCTTAAGCGGTTTATGGCAGTCATAGCAGAGGTCAGGAACTTTACCCTTGATGCCTGTCTGAGCATAGCCGAAATCGCAACAAGCCAAAATCAAGAAGCATAGAGCATAGAGCATAGAGCAAAAAGTTTCTTGAGTTCTTGAGTTCCTTGAGTTTTTTGGTTTCTTGAGTTGCAAAACACAATAAACTCAATGAACCCGATAAACTGTGTAAACTTGTCTGCTATTCATGACACGCCTTGCAATCTCCCTTTGCAAAAGGAGCATGTTTCACTTTTCTGAGAAGACCTGGTTTCTCTGTAACATGTGGTTCATGACAGCTCAGACAATGTTTGATTTTTGCTATCTGCTCCCTGTGGACAGCCAACAACTTCTGATTGTCAACAGAATGGCACTTTACACATAATGCCGGATCTGCTGCATTGAGCAGATACTTTGAGTCAGAATAATGAGACAGGTGACAGCTCAGACAGTCTCCCTGTTCCATGACGATATGTCCTTTTCTAACAGTCGTTGTAACAATTCTCTCATGGCATGAAAGACAAAGCTCCTGCGGCCTGTTGAGGAGAAGATTCTTGAGCTTCGTCTCATGAGGGCTATGACATCCTGTACACTTCCCCTCTTCAACAGGAAGATGTTTTGTTTTACTATCCTTTAATTTCGTCTCCATGTTTTTATGACATCCGTAACAGAGTTCCAGCATTGGCTTAATGGTAACACCAGTATATTCGCTCGCATGGGCATCATGACAGGTACCGCAGGCCTTTTCCTGAAAAGGCTGGATGGATAGCTTCTTTGACCGCAAGAAACATGTTGCTGTGGCATTTCATGCAGAGCTGATCAGGCGCGGTATCCAGCAGATTCTATATATGGCGATGCATGGGGTTTATGGCAGGAAACGCATTGTTTTTTATTTACCGGCGTATGTACGTATGTCTTGAAGAATTGCTTTTCTTCCTTCTTATGACAGGTGTAACATAATTCCGTTGGAGCAGTTTTCAGCATTCCCTTGTTATTGCTGCCATGAGAGTCATGGCACTTTTTACATTCAAATTTGGAGAACGGAACATGCACATCCCTTTCCTTTAACTCTCCTTCAGTCTTTTGATGGCATTTAAAACATATCTGCCTCTCGGAAGCAATTAAGAAAAAAGAATTTTCCGACGCATGAGGGTCATGACAGGCAGTACATCCTTTGTCTTTTATCGGTGCATGGATGTTAGTCACCTTCAATATTCCCGACATTTTGGCATGACATTTTATGCACAGCTCGTTTGTACCCATCAGGGTAATCTTCGGGTAATCCGTGGCATGCGGACTATGACAACTCTGGCATTTACCTTCTTCCACAGGACGATGTCTGTGCGCTGCTTTAAAAGCAGCTCTCCTCTTTCTTGTGACAGGTATAACACAGTTTGCCATCAGGCGCAATCACACCAAGAGGATTCGGGTCTGTAGGCGGCTTATGACAGGATTCGCACTGTCCAGACTTCAGAGGGGCATGAACTGATTCCCTGAGAAGTTTATCGTTCGTTGAACTGTGGGCTGTATGACATCCTGTGCATTTGCCTTTTTCAACAGGATAGTTTTTATGTGCGTTTCTAAAACCGGAATCGGTGAATTTGTGACATGACTGACAGAGTTCTGTTTCATCTTTTATAAGATCATTCTCATATTGAGAGCCATGGGCTGCATGACAGGTAAGACAGCCATCATGCTAAGGGCTTATGCCGTTTAACCCGCGTAAAAGGAGTGTCCTTGTGGCAGGTGAAGCACTGATCATTCCCTACTTTTTTGAGAAGAAATTTATTATCTGAGGCATGGGGATTGTGACAGGGTAAACACTTCCCCTGCTTCAATGCCGTGTGCACATGGGACATCTTACCCATACTGAGGGCCATCTGGGAATGACAGATATAACAGAGCTTGTCTTCTTCCCTGAACTTCAAGGTTTTTACAGGAATTTTTCCATGACGGAGGTGGCATGCCTCACAATCCCTCTTACCCATCGGTGAATGGACGTACTTCTTCTGAAATTCAGTCAATTTCTCTTTGTGACAGTCCAGGCAGGGCTTTGGCGCAAACCCCTCTTCTCACGGTTGGTTCAGGAGCACACGCAGCAATAAAAATAACAACAGAGAAGACAGATAAGTTTAAATTTATACAAATAGTTTCCTGCATGAGTTTTTGACTTACGTCAGATAAGCATCATACATTGCTATACATTATTTTAACGACATTTATGTCAAGAGAAAATTATTTTTGAACCTTCTCTTCCAGCAACCTGACTGCTTCATCGTTCATTGTTATGTCTGCATCCTTTTTCAACTGGGAAATATAGTTATTTAAAATGGCATTTACTTGTTCTTCAAAAGCCGCTCTGTAAACTGCATTTTTCACTTTGTCGAATTCTTCAACCTCCCCTTCTTTCCTGTCAAGGAGTTGAATTATTCTGTAGTTGGAATCAATCTTGATTACCGGACTTATGTCTCCCGGCTTAAGGGTATCTATAATCTTTCTAACAGGCTCAGGTATTTCTGCCTTGGTCATCCATCCAAGATCTCCACCCTCTGACGCTACAGAATCAACAGACCGGTTTTTTGCCAGCCATGAAAAATCTGCGCCATTCTGAAGGTTGTTCAGTATATCCTGGGCATCATCCATGGTTTTTACAGTAATCTGCTGAATCTTAAACTGTGCTGGTTTCATAAAGCTTTCCTGATGGCTCACATAATACTTCTTCAGCGCTTCATCCGAAAGAGTAATCTGAGGTATAACTACTCTTTTGATAAACGTATTTTTGAGAAGCTGATTCTTATAACTGGTCAACCATATTCTCCAATTCCGGCGTCCTTTCGTAATGACGGCTGAGTGCCTCCCGGTCAACAACCTTCTGATCTATCCAGTCATTGAGGATTGTTTCTTTTGACCTCCCCGGATATGTCCTGGCAAGGGATACAAAATTCCCTACTGTAAGGGTCACCCCATTTATCTGAACCAGAGTTCTTTCATCCTGTGACAACTTTTCTCTCTCACTTTCCTCAGATATATTTATTGCCTGGAATAGTTCGTTGATCAATCTGAATTGTTCCCTGTTCACGAAGATATTTCAGATATTCATCACTGCGCTCTTTTTCCTTCTGTTTCCTGATAGCCTTTTCTATACTTCCTCTGACACTTGCAAGTTCTTCATCAGGCGCTTCTTCACTCCCGATAAATTTTATTATGTAATACTTATTCTGTATCTTCAGAACGTCACTGAATTCTCCGGGTTTAAGGTTGGAAACAGCCTTCTCTATTAGGCGGACTTAAAGAGTTTCGCCTGAGAATAACTTCTCCGCCATCCTTTTGAGAAGGATGAGTAGAATACTTCCGGGCAAGTTCTTTGAAATCAGCTCCTTTTTTCAACTGCTCTAATATCTCCTGAGCATTTTCTTCTGAGTCCACCTCGATTATGCCCAGAGAAAGACGCTCATAGTTTTTCTTATAGTAGTTTTTAATGTCTTCTTCCGTTACCGTGACTTTTCTGACAATCTCCTCATCATGAAGTCTCACCACCGATTCCCTTAAGATATATGCCTGGAGAGCCTGTTGTACTTCCGGGTAATCCTCTGCTCCCATACGGCGCGCTTCCTGGATAATCAATCTGTCATCAATTAGTTTCTGAATAAACTGAGACAGATTCAATGCCCCTGCAGAAGAAAGATCTTCTCTGCGATGCGCTATCTCCAATGAATATTTGAGATCACGCTCGGTAATGGGCTCACCATTCACAACTGCTAATACATTTTCCTTTTGCTGTAAAGATGCACAACCCCCTACAAGAACCAGCAGACAGCAGAGAGCTAAGAGCATAGAGCTTAGAGTTTCATACCCCTTGTTTTTATCTAATAGTCTACTGCACTTTATTTTCTGTTCTTTAATCATCGCTCATTTGCTCTTAGCTATTTGATTCAACTTGCTCTCAGCTCTTTGCACTTCGCTGATTTGCTGAGCTATTAGCTTATTATTGCCATTTTGCTTTTTCCATTTTCTGTATCAATTTTTTAACTACTTTATAGGCCACACTGTCAACAGCCCTTATCCTTCCCCAATCAAGGGCAATGATATCCTCATCGCCATTTAGCTGGATGCTGTCAGACCATAGGATCCTGTCTTTGTGAGCATTTATCAGTCTTGCGCTTATAGCTACCTCAGGTGGTAGAGGAAGTATCAAGTCCATCAGAGAAAAGCTCCACAGTCCCTACAACAATCCCGTCTACTCCCAAAGCCTCTGACATTCCCCCTATATTCTTGTAATCGAGTTCTCCCCTGTGCCTGATCCTGAAATCTACTGTCAATCTCCTTATGTCTCCATATTCCACCGGTTCATATCCTGCATGTCTTAAAAAGCCCAACTAAAAACATATAGGTAACAATTATCCCTGCATCCTTGTGTTTGCTCTTATTCTGAAACGGCATCACCGCAATCCTGTGAGTCAATTCTTTTGCTTTCGTGAGGAGTGTCACTGCTAAAAGAATCCAGTAATCTGTCTACAACAATGGGAATCAATCTGTCCATGGTTTTAACAGTCCCCAATCCCAGGATTTTTGTATAATCTTCTCCTGTTGCAGAAGCTTGATTTGCCCATAGAATTACACCGTTTGTGGAGTCAATCAGACGCGCTAAAATCCCAACCTGTGGATTTTTAATAGTGGTAATATGAAGTAATTGAACCTACCAGAATGGCTTTCACATTTAATTCTTTTCCCATTTTCTGAGCTATATCCCTGGAAACATACCCTGTAGACCTGACCCTTTCTTTCAGTAAAAATTTGTTCAGGCTGTCGTCATCCACTATTTCCAGCCCTTTCTTTTCTAACTGGCTCTTCAGCACAGGCATAATTTCTATTAAGTGCAGTTATTGTCATCAGTAAGATTCTCAAAAGGGAAAAGAGCTATCCTTAACTTATCGGATGGCTGAGCTGCTTCTGACGTTGGCGAAGAGCAAAGGCTAAGAGCTAAGAGCAAAAAGCAAAAGCAAAAAGCAAAGAACAAAAGGTTTCTTGAGTTCATTGAAGCCTCGGTAAGTTTGAAGATCGCCTCATCCTCATTTTTTCAACTTTGTCTGTTTAACGTTTCCAACATTCCAAATCTTCAAATCTTCCAATTGTCCCATGAGCTCTAACATTGTGCTAACTCAAGAAACACAAGAAACTCAATAAACTGTTAAACTACTTATAAAGCGTTTGGATAGCCTCTCTGACAACCCTTATCACAGCCTCACTCATAGTCTCTGATCTTGCCCCGAAGTGTCTGGCCATAAAACTCGCGCCCCCGCCTGTTTTGGTGACTGACCAAACGATACTGCCCGAACTGGTATCTGCCATCATAAGGGTTATGGTCACTTCCGGTGCAGTCATGTTCCCGATTCTCACTTCTCCAAATTTATCTACCGCGCCGAAAACAACAGCCTGAACCTTAAGGGCATTCCCGAAGGTCTTTATCTGTTCTGCATTAAGGGCTCTAATAGATTTCAGTCCGAGTTTATCAACTGCAGCATCTGCCTCACCAGGGACTGCTACATCCACAAGACCTGTGGACAAGAGTTCACAGATAACCACCTGCCTTACAGCATCTGCTGCAAACTTCTCATTTGTCAGATTATCAAGGGGTAATACAGCTACTTTTTTGATGTAACTGAAATCATAATCCTGTCGAATATAAAATGAAGGCGTCCCTCGGCCGGCACAGGCTCAAGACAAGTAAAGAGCTAAGAGCTAAGCAAACAGAAACAATATATCCTTTTAACCATCTCATAGTTCACCTCAATATCACGTTTACTGAGTCTTATTCAGTCTGCTTGTTCAAACAGAAGAAACCGAGCAAACTCAAGAAACCATGTAAACTTAGAGCAATGTATCAATAGCTTCTTTAACCACTTTATTTGCAGCTTCACTCAGTGAAACGCCTTCTGCGCCAAAGTGTCTTGTCCAGAAACTTGCACCACCTGATGTCTGACACACTGACCATATGATATTTCCTGAGGATGCTTCAACCAACCTTAAATTGATGGTAACTTCAGGATAGGTGACTGAAATCCCTCTGCTTATATCATAAGCTTCTACGGAACCCATCATGAATGCTTCCACACCCAGTGTCTTCGCCATGTTCTGTAAATCTGCCGTTCTTACGGAGCTGAGAGACTTTATCTTTTGATCAATGAGAACCCTTGTCACTTCACCCGGTTCAATAACATCAACACCCCTCGACAAGAGTTCAGTAATTACTGTTTTTCTGATCTTCTCACCGGCATATTCATCATTTGTAAGCGATTCAAAAGGTAAAACAGCCATCCTTTTAATGTTCTTGTAATCAACGTTCTGGCGAACATACTGGGTTGAGGTGTTCGTAGCACAACCACCCACCAAAATAAGCAAAAAGCACAAAGCAAGAGCAGATGAGCATAAGTATACATGGTGGACGAGTCTACAGAGTTTACGTAGCCTGTCTTCGTTTACTCGGTTTCGACTTTGCATACCGGCTATTTGTCAACCGTTTCGGCTAACGAACTCTGTATACTGGGCATCGCTCAGCCGTCACCTTCGCTGAAGCTCTTTGCTCTTTGCTCTTAGCTATTCGCTTCATATTTTATTATATCACCAAACTCTCCAATTTAAATTTGCTCCGAAAGTATAATTCTTCGTCTCTGTGTCTCACGCTCCTCCCTTGTGTAAGAATAGGTGACCTGGAGGTCGAGAAACTTCGTGATATACCATATGAAATAAGCGCTGAGCAAGTCTCTTACCGAGGGTTCTGATTCGGCATCAGAATCACTGTGCACATAATTGAGATTCAGTCTGAGTGCCGGCACAGGAAGCCAGTCAACTAGGATTCCCTCTGAAGTGGTAGTGCCGTCCTCCATATTCAAGACCCTCAGGTTACCGGTAATATTGATAAACCTGCCGGGTCTATAAGTAATGATCGTTTGTCCCTCTGCAGCATGAGAAGATGTTGAAGATGTATCGTCAGTAGATATCCAGCTCAAACCATAGGCAATGCTTCCATAAAGTTTCTTGGTTAAAGTAGCATCTATTGACCCTCTGATAGAGGTAGTGTTGGAGGTGGTGGCTGGATAAGGTCTCCGTTTCATACGATTTTGATCTCGTATATGCTATATCGGTTACCATGTTGACGTCTCTGTAAAGCCTTGAAAGAATACTCAAGAGTACCGAACTATTGGTGGTCTCTTTCTCACCAAAATTATAGTTATCATTCCTTATAAAGGAGAGGTTTGTATCGAGAGTTGGCAACAGTAAAGAGTTAAAAGACAGGGTATATGTATTGGAGCTGAAATCAGTCTCATCCAGGTTGTCAAAGACTTCATTCCTCTGAAGGCGGAGGGTGGTAGTAAGCAGTCTGTGGGTATACCATGTGGTAGTTGCCCCATAAGTTCTCAGAATATTGCTCCTGAGTTTATCCTCATCGCTTATAGAGTCACTCACCAGGTTTGAAAAAACACCACTGACAGAATTCCAGATTGACACAGGGTTCTGGTCTGACCTGTTGAGAAAGTAATTTAAGGAGAAGCTCAGCTTTGGCATGGGTCTCAGATTGGCAATAAGGTTTATCCCCTGATTAAAGAAATCATTTGTCTCGGTACGTCTTGCCCTGTGCGAAAAATCTCTGTGCCGTAAGCCTCGATCTCGGTTACCAGCACATTGGTTATCAGAGCGGCATCCGCTACTTCCATGTTGATCACTTTGAAAAAATTGGCATTTTGCGGGCTGGCAAACAGTTATCTCATAGCGGAAAATATTGTTCAGGGGATCAAAGGAAGTTACTTGCTGACACTCTGAATTGTTATCCGCTGCCATGTTCCGACTAAATTCACGCTACTTTTGTACGCCCTCCAGTTATTTGGATTCGTGAGATTCCTGTCTGTTCTGAGGTCTCCTGTTTACACCAATCATTCACATAGACAAAGATCCTGTCTACAGATTGTTCCGATATAACCTGGATGCCTATATTGTGATATTGAGTGGTAGCAAGATTAATCGAAGGGGTCAGAGGGAGTGATAACATTATTGTTAACCAAATCATTCCGGGAAGCCAACACAATATCAAATATGTTCGTGTCAGGCGGCGGATCTTCACCCAGTGCATAAAAGCCTCCGATAGGTCTCCTCTCAATGGGCACATTTCCGGTCTGTGATGCGAAAGACTGGGTTCTGTTACGTATGTAATTCCCCTGATAGTTTGCCGATACGTCAGTTTTACCGCTCCAGAAGGTCTTGAAATAACTGATATTATAGAGACCGTTGAAATCATTAGTCTTTGTCTTCTCTATGATGTCTATAGGAGTTTCATTGACATCGTATGTATATGCAAAATTATAAGAGAGGGTCAAACCTTTATATAAATATTGATACCATGAATTTGCATAATACCGGGTATCCGTTCTGTCCAATGTCCTGGGAGAGAGATAGTCAAACTCCTTCTGCCTGTTAAACTCAAGGGAAAGTGACGGGAATTCCCGTGGGGTAATATTCAGCCGGGTGTAAATAAATTCAGTAGTTCTTCTCCCCTCGTTTTGCAAGTGCTCCGTGTCCCATTGTTCCAGGCGGCGATAACCTGCGCTGAAATCGTATATAGGATTCCGGAGAAAAATATCAAATGCCGGTTCAATTGCCCTCTGGTAAGTCTTTGTCATCCTGTCATCAGCATCGGTAAGTCGAAAATCCGACCAGTTAGTCCTGAAATTTAATTGATATGAAATCAGGGGGGTAACCGGTTTTTCAAAGGTAAAGTATAAATTCCGGAAAAAAGCACTCTCCGTTTGTATCCTTTCACCGTTTTCTTCCTGTTCAGTAGAAATATAATTCAGATTTCCCGATAAGCTGAGCCCTTCAGCCAAGCAGAAGAACAGCAGAAAAGCAAAAAGCTAAGAGCTAAGAGCAAAGAGCATAGAGCAGATAGAGCATAAGATATAAAACATGAAGCAAATTACTCTTCGCTCCTTGCTATATCGCTCTTTAACCCCTCCTTGCTCCTCTCCTTGCTAAGGGGAGGATGGGGTGGAATCGTTCTTTGCTCTTTGCTCCATGCTCTTAGCTCTTCGCTCTTTGCTCATTGTCTGCTAAAAAGGAATCATTGCTATGCCATAGGGTCTCTTGCCCACAGGGATAACCTTTTCCTCTTTTCTGGTTGTCTTATCTATTACAGAAACA
>CAWCKM010000027.1:0-46651 GCA_963796125.1 Nitrospirota bacterium | reverse complement strand
CAGAAGGCAATGCAGGAGATGTTCCATATCTCTGCAGAACTACCAGAAGATGTTGAAACGATGAGACTTTTGGCCGGCATACCCCTCCTTGTCTACATCATCGACTTAGGCGGGGGCATAAAGGCTATCACAAAAAACTTACCCCTGAATATATTAGTTCTGTTCCTTTTAATGCCTTTTTCAAAGGTCTTGTCGCACTGGAATGGCCCGGGCCGAGGCACTTGGATGTCAAAGGATTTTTAGGTATGGTTGCACACACTGCTGAAATACCGGAAGCAGAACTTGAACAAATGGGAGAGGAGAGCTTCTCTTTCATCTCCAAGGAATATATGAACTTCTCTATAAGACTTGGCTATCATCTTTCAGTAGTGGAGGCATACACCGGAGAAAATATAAATGACAACTACATAAGGTTCTTCTTCAAAGGAGGCGGCGCAAGTAGAGAGAGAAGATTGAGGAGGGTCAGACTTATCAGTGAGATACTCAAAAAAATTGATTTTAGGGTAAAGGTCATAGAAGACGTAATTGATGCGATGATCACAAAGACAAACAATCACACCTTGAAGAAAAATTGGAAGTCCTCGGCAGACTTACCGTCTATACAAAACAACTCGATGCGCTCTTGCATGATGATGCAAGCACTGAATTGTATATGGAGGAATTCATCAGAGATCACCTAACACAAAGTAGAAAGTGAACCAGTTTGAAAGTTTGAATTAATGGTACACTTAATGTCACTTTCACTTTTACTTTTTTTTAATTGTTCCCTCAGCATCTTGTTTTCCCTCTGCAGCCTCACCCACTTCAGTGCCCGTTCTATGGTGAACAGTATCTGTTCCTTTCGAAAGGGCTTTGTCATAAAGTCAAAAGCCCCTTTTTGCATCGTCTCAACAGCAGCTTCAACAGTACCGTAAGCTGTAATGATGATTGTAGGGATATCCTCATCAAAGCGCTTGACAGACTCAAGGAGCTCTATCCCGTTGAGACCAGGCATCTTTAAGTCTGCAACAAGGAGGTCGAAACTCCTTTCTTGGCTAATTCGAGGGCCTCCAGGGGATTATTGGTAGTTGTGACCTCGTAAGGAGTCTTCTCCTTTATAATCATACTCAGAAGCCTCAACATATCCGGTTCATCATCTACGATCAATATCTTCTCAGCCATATCTCCCTCCCTTTCTTAGTGGTTTAGTGAACAGTAGTTTAGAACATAACGTTGAAAAAACTGTTCACTTCACCCACTGTTCACTTTTTTTAATGCTGGCAAGGTTACGATAAAAGTCGTACCCGTCTCCTTGACTCTTCTTTCGTCTTTGTCTCAAAGGTAATAGTCCCGCCATGTTTGCTAAACCAGTGCATACGATATGGCAAGTCCCAGTCCGGTGCCTTCTCCTACTTTTTTGGTTGTAAAAAAGGGATCGAATATCTTTGCCCTGTGTTCTTTTTTAATTCCGGTCCCTGTATCCGAAATCCTTATCTCAACATTCCGCCCGTTATCAACAGCTCTTGTAACGATCTTGAGGAGTCCCCCTCCTTCTTTCATAGCAGAAATGGAGTTACTGATAATATTGAAGAAGACCTGCTGGAGCTCACCAGGGTCTCCTTTTACCTTTGGCAGAGGTTCTTCCATATCTCTTTCAACAAAGATGTTATTAAGTGCCAGGGTATTTCCTTCAACAGCAAGTACTAGCCTCGATGTTTTCTCTTATATCTATTTCTTCTTCCTTTGGCTCTGAAAAGCGTGCAAAGCTCAAGAGGTTTGACACAATCCTCTGGGCATTAAGACCCTGTCTTTCCATAGTCTTTAATATCTCATAAAATTCAGAGTCAGGGGGAACCTTCTCTGTCAGCATCTCTGTAAACCCGAGGATTATAGCCAAGAGGATTATTTATTTCATGTGCCACACCTGCAGCCATTGTTCCCAGGGATGCCAGTTTTTCGGTGTGGTACATCTGCTCCTCCATCTTTCTTCTTTCTGTGATGTCCCGTGAAATCCCCAGTATCGACGTTACCTTTTCATTTTCATCCAGGATACCGCTGAAGTTGGTGCTTAGCCAGTATTCATTTCCATCCATAAGCACAGGACAGATTAAATGTCTGCTTACATTGTCTTCAAAGACATCTTCTATTGTTTTTATCTGAACTTCAACACATTCAGCAGGAAACAATTCTGCAAGATTGTGTTCTAAAATATCCTTAGGTTTTCTTTTGAAGAAATTGTATCCGTACCTGTTCATGGAGAGAAAATTACCTTTTTTGTCGACTCTAAAGATAATATCCTCTGCACGCTCAACAAGAGACCTGTAAAGACTTTCGGATTTTCTGAGTTCCCTGGTCTTTTCCTCGACCTCCTCTTTCAAAATTGCTGACCATTTAAGCAGTACCGTAAATATTAAAAATCCCCCCAAGAGTATCCCCAAAACAACAACGCCTTCGAGCAGAAATTGTCCGATCTGTATACCCCGGACGGTACCCTCAACCTCACTAATAGGTGCTACCACTGCTACAGACCAGATTTCACCCTTATGGTTAGCATACTTAATGGAATAGGTGCATAGGCAATCAACTTCTTAATCTCACCCGCCTGTCCCTCTATGCCATCCGGATATGTACCAGCTTGTTCCCTCTTCACCCTTTAACATCTTCTCTTTCTGGATCTCATTAATCCTTGCAAAGGATATAGAGGGCATCTTTCCTTTCCGAACCTCAAAGGCATTTTTGCCGATAAAATCTTTTTCATGATGAAAGAGAAATATGCCTTTCTTATCAATCACCCATGCATATCCCGTTCTCCCGGACTGTATTCCTTTTGTAACTTTTCCTGTTAACTCAGTGGCATCAACGAGAAACATCAAGACCCCGGAAAATTTATTTTTTGCTACAGGATGTGACTCATCCACAGAGACCTGCCAGACAGGTGTAACCATCCTCATCATGGGTCTCTTATAATTATTTCCGTAATCCTTGCAAAAAATATCGCATATAAGGATATTGCCTTTATTTTCCTCCATACTTGCCCACTCCAGATAATTCAAATCTTCCTGAGAGGGACCTATCGTCTTATATCCGGAGTCATCCACCATATGGGTTTTGAGATCTTTGATATCGGTAAACCGTATTTCCACTCCTCCTTTGTCCTTAATGCTTGAGAAGGCAATATCCATTCTTTTATTCATGAAGGCTGATTCTCTGTATTGTATGGATGGTGAGAGACTGAGGAGAGACAACTCCCTCTTTAAATGGTTAATGCTATCTTCTATCTGGTTTGCAGCATGTCTTGCGAGGAGTAACTGCTGCTGGTTAAAGTCTCTGACCACTGTTTCCCTGACTTTCCTTGCATAGAACCAGCCGATTAATAGAGTAATGATGAGTAAAAGAGGCGTGCCAATAATAACTATCATCTTTAAATGTTCTACACTGAAGTAAAAGGTTGACCTTGAAAGGAAGGCTGATACCACCTCCCATAAATCCTTAATCTTTCTTGATCTCTTCATGAAAACCCATGGTATTCTAACAAAAAGAAGCAAGGTTTTAAAGCTGTAACAGTAATGTTGTACGTAAGACGGTTATTCCCTCAGAAATTGACTTAATTGAATGACTGTTTTATAGTTTATGAACAGTTATGGCACAGAGTATGACAGGCTTTGGAAGCGCTGAGAAAAACGGGTTCAGGGTTGAAATCCGCTCCCTGAATCACAGGTTTATGGATATAACAATCAAGGCACCACCCTATCTGAGTCAGTACGATGTGGCCCTGAGAAACATGCTTAAAGAGAAATTTCAGAGAGGGAAATTTGATGTTACTGTTTCAACAGATAATCATCGAATGGCCCAGGTAACAATAAACAAAGATATGGCAGGAAAAATTTATACCGCTTTCAAGGAAATACAAAAAGAGCTTTCCATCCCTGGCAAGATAGACATCAATACACTTGCAGGATATAGAGAACTCCTTGTCGAAGAAGAGCCTAAATATGACATTGATGCCCTCTATGACTGCCTTTCGTGAGGCGGTCTCCCGTCTCGAAGCCATGAGGATAAGAGAGGGAGAAACTGCTTGCAGATGAACAGCGTCAGAGGGCAGCATCATTGAAGGCAACCAATGATAAAATAAAATCTTTGATGCCATCTCTGATAGAGCAGTATAAAGCGAAGTTTTCAGAGAGACTTAGATTATTGTTAGAACCGAAAGAGATAGACAACGCAAAGGTCATTCAGGAGGCTTCAGTCGTGCTCGAGAAACTCGATATCTCTGAAGAGGTTGCACAGAATCGAAAACCATGTCCAACAGTTGACAGAGACCCTCAATGAGGGAAATGTTATGGGAAGAAAACTCGATTTCCTCCTCCAGGAGATAGGAAGGGAAGTAAACACGATTGCAGCCAAATCAGGCGATTACACAATATCGAGCCTGACTGTGGACATGAAACTCGAAATCGAAAAGATGAGAGAACAGGTGCAGAATTTACAATAAGGAGAGAACATGAAAAAAGGTAACTTAAGACCGGTACTCGTCAACATAGGCTTTGGGAATGTCATAGCGTCTGCAAGAGTTGTAGCAATTATTACCCCCGGCTCTGCGCCAATGAAGAGGCTCCGGGAAGAAGCAAAAAAGAGGGGCAAACTGATTGATGCTACCGAAGGCAGACGCACCCGCTCAATCATAGTAACAGACAGCGATCATATCATTCTTTCAGGCCTTCAGGCCGAGACGATTACACAGAGATTCCTTGAAGAAAAAGAGACACTTGAAGAAGAATAAGGGTATTCTTTTTGTAGTCTCCGGACCCTCCGGTGCAGGGAAAACAACACTCTACAAAAAAGCAATATCAGTTCTGCCTCACCTCATGCATTCAGTTTCCTATACTACCCGATCTCCCCGGGTTGGAGAAGTAAATGGGAGAGACTATACGTTTATTAACAGAGAGGAATTTATGACCATGATTCACAAAAAGGAGTTTGCAGAGTGGGCAGAGATTCACGGAGAGCTTTATGGTACTGCACGGAAAAGGCTTGAAGAAATAATGAATTCAGGGGTTGATGCAATACTGGATATCGACGTGCAGGGCGCCATGCAGCTCAAAGAAAAATTACCGGGAGGAGTATATATTTTTATTCTACCGCCCTCTCTGGAAATATTGAGAGAGAGACTTGAACAACGGATGGTCAATGTAAAGGAAGAAATAGAAAAAAGGCTTGCAGTGGCTTTGGAGGAAATGAAAAAGTATCCGGAGTATGATTATGTTATAGTAAATAGTATTTTTGAGGATGCCTTCAAGGAACTTGAGTCAATAATAATTGCGAACAGGGCAAGAGTTGAGCAGATCAGCTCTGAATGGATTAAAGAGAATTTTTTCAAATAGGAGGAAAAGATGGATATTATTTCCCTGCCACTTGAATATGACAGGAACAAGATAGACGGAAGATACAGGGTCGTAGCAATAGCATCTCAAAGGGCAAAAGAACTGTCTCTCGGAGTCAAACCCAAAATTAAGACAAAAGCAAAGAAGATCACAAGCATAGCCATTGAAGAGACAGTATCAGGCAGCATTGAATTCCTTACAGGCGAAGAAGCCAAAAAAGCTAAAGAAGAAGACAAGAAGTTCGATTACAGAAGACTCCTCGAGGAACGGGAAAAGGCAGTTGCTGGTGAAGAGGCCACTGAGCTCGAAAAAGACCTGAAGGTTTATCTCCACGAAAAGGAAACAACAGAAAAGAAGGCCCTGGAGGACCTTTTCGGTGAGAGAAAAGAAGAAGGTGTTGAGGAATAAGTCAGTACTCCTTGGTGTTACAGGAGGAGTTGCGGCTTATAAAACAGTTGATCTCATAAGAAGACTCAGAGAAGAAGGTGTCTCTGTCACTGTGGTTATGACAGAGGCTGCCAAAAAATTTATTACACCCCTCTCTCTTGAGATTGCCTCGCAAAACAAGGTTTATTCTGATCTCTTCAGTGATCCCCTTGCCCATATATCATTGCCCGCTCATGCTGATATCATGGTTGTCGCTCCTGCGACAGCAAATACAATAGCAAAATTCGCAAGGGGTATTGCTGATAACTTCCTCTGCACCTGTCTGCTTTCCTTCACGAGGGAAAACAGTCATCGCACCCTCTATGAACTGGAGGATGTATGAGCATCCTCTATTCCAGGAAAACCTTCAAAATCTTCTGTCCCGTGGAATCATTCAGGTCGGACCTGAGAGAGGCAGCCTTGCATGCGGAGAAGAAGGGATGGGAAGAATGTCAGACCCCCCCGATATAATAGAGGCTATTAGGGCAACCCTCAGCTCAAAAGACCTTGCAGGAGAGAAGGTCATTGTGACAGCCGGTCCTACGAGAGAATATATCGACCCTGTTAGGTTCTTATCAAACAGATCATCAGGGAAGATGGGGTATGCCTTAGCAAGGGCTGCGTTAAGAAGAGGCGCAGAAGTTACCCTTATAAGCGGCCCATCTGTTCTGCGTCAACCGCGGGGAGCTAAATTTGTTCCTGTAGAGACAGCAGCGGAGATGTTCGATGCTGTAAACCGGGAACTTCCCTTAGCAACGGTACTGGTAATGTCTGCTGCTGTTTCTGATTTCATGCCTGCAGAAAAGGCAGAAGAGAAGATTGAGAAATCTGAAGAACTTCTCCTGAGGCTTTGCAAAACACCTGACATTCTTTTGGAGGTCGGAACAAGGAAAGACAGACCATTTACCATTGGTTTCGCAGCTGAAACAGGAGATAAAATTGAACGTGCTAAAAAGAAGTTACTGGAAAAAAATATGGATATGATCATATTTAACGATGTTACGGATGCAGGCTCGGGATTTGATGTAGACACAAACAGTGTTGCTATTCTCGACAGAGAAGGAGAGATAATCCTTCCCATTTTGAGTAAGGATTCTGTTGCAGAGTCTATCCTGGACAGATTGGTCCAACTTAAAGCTTGACATTTTCCAGTGTTTAGATAAAAATTCTGACATATATGGGATTAGAAGAAATTGAGAGACTGAAAGAAAGAGTGGATAAAGATCCTAATTCAAAGCTCTTCGTGCCCCTTGCCGAAGAATATAAAAAAATAGGTATGCTCGATGAAGCTATAGAAACTCTTTCACTGGGACTTAAAAAACATCCAAGCTATATGAGCGCACATGTTTCCTTAGGAAAAATCTATCTCGACAAGGATATGCTTGATGAAGCAAGTACAGAATTTGAAAAGGTAATTCATACCATTCCCGACAATCTCTATGCACATAAGAGACTGGCTGAAATTTACAGCACTCTCAATATGAGAGACAAAGCAATAGAAGAATTCAAGATGGTACTGAAGCTTAATCCCCTTGACTGGGATGCGGAAAAAAGTCTTGCTGCTCTTGGAGGAGTTACTGTTCAACCAGAGGGTGCAGAAACGTTCAAGGTTAGCATAACAGATGAAAAGTCCTCTGATGTCACTGTCACTGAATCTTTCAAAGCATTGGAAGAAACTCCTTCCGGGTTAGAAGAGATGATAGAACTATCTGTGGAAGGAAACCTTTCTGAAACTGAAGCATCAGTATCCGGGGAGGCAGAAGAATCAGTTTTTGTAATGGATGATATCAGTGAGACTCTGGAAAAGGAAGTGCCCGAACAGTCTCATATAGATTTTGGCGTTGCAGACTCATACATATCTCAGGGCAAGTATGCAGATGCACTGAATATATACAAAAGACTCCTCTCCACCGAGCCTGATAATGTCCATGTGCTTCAGCGTATTGAGGAATTGAAAAACCTTCTAAGTCTCCTTGGAAAAGGCAAAGAAGACCTGATCGCAAAGATGAACAGCCTCCTTGACAGTATTAGAAAAAGACAGGATGAGTTTTTCAGAACTATCCAATAGTAGCTATACGTAATGAAAGTACTTGTTATACATGGTCCAAATCTTAACCTCCTCGGCATGAGGGAAACTGACATATATGGAATAAAATCACTCGAAGAAATAAACAATGCCATCCGTTCCCTTGCTTCAGAACTTGGTATCGATGTCAACATACTCCAGCTCAACAGTGAGGGAGAAATAATCGATGCTATACAGAAACATACTTACGACGCCCTGATCATAAATCCTGCTGCTTATACCCATACGAGTATAGCAATACGGGATGCCCTTTTAGCAGTTGGAAAACCTTCAATCGAGGTACATCTCTCTAATATTTATCGGCGCGAGGAATTCAGGAGAAGGTCTTTTATGGCAGATGTCGCTGTTGGGCAACTAAGCGGATTTGGGCCTGACAGTTATCTCCTTGCCCTGAGGGCAGTAAAAAACATCCTTTCCAAATAATGTTTTTTATCTTCAAAATATCAAAAATATTTAAGATTTGTAGATTGTATTTTTGTCATGCCGGCTTGTCCGGCATCCTTCTTTTAAGAAAGATTTCCCGACAAGCGGGAATGACATCCTTTAGAAAGAGTTTGCTGAATGAATAACTCTGTAGCAAGCCCGAGGAATATCATTTAATGAATCATGCTCTGATTCAATTATCAGCCACTCATTACACTTCCCGGCTCAATAGAGTAAAAGAATCCTTAAAGAGGAAAAAAATTGATGGTTTCCTCGTCACCGATATCCACAATGTCCGGTATCTTACCGGTTTTACAGGTTCATCAGCTTTTCTCCTTATCACAAAGAAAGAACATATCTTCATAACTGATTTCCGATACAAAGAGCAGGCAGAAAAGGAGGTACACGGTTGGGATTTTTTCATCCAGAGAGAAGGAATGATAAAGGTCATAAAAAACCTTTCCCGAAAGACCGGCATAAACAATCTCGGCTTTGAGTCTTCCGTTTCCTATGATGTTTTTACGTGCTTTATCCAGAGATATCAATCTTGAAGCTGTAAAAAGTCTTGTTGAAAGATTAAGGCAAATAAAAGACATCCATGAAATTAATTCAATCAGGGAAGCGATACGACGCGCAGAATCTGCCTTTCTGGAAGTAAAACCATATATCAGACGGGGAGCGAGGGAGAGATCGCTCGCCCTGAGACTCGAAGATAGATTGAAGAAGAAAGGCTGCAGACATCTTCCTTTTGATGTAATTGTCGCATCAGGTCCTCATTCAGCCATGCCTCATGCAAAACCAACTGAAAGGAAATTCGCAAACGGTGATCTGATCATCATAGACTGGGGTGGAGAGTCTGACGGTTATTTCTCTGATATGACAAGGACATTATTCATTGATAGTGGGAATAACGTCACTCAAAAGAAAAAGATCTATCAAATCGTTTTAGAGGCAAATGAAAGTGCCATTACTCTCGTTGCGCCTGGAAAAGAATATCAGGAGATAGACAGTGCTGCAAGGAATTTTATAAAAAAATATGGGTATGGTGACTTTTTTGACCATGGAACCGGCCATGGAGTCGGACTTCAGGTCCATGAATTACCACGAATAACAAGGAAGGGAAGAGAGACCGTTAAACAGAATATGGTTTTCACTATCGAGCCTGGCATTTACATTCCAGGTATCGGGGGTGTAAGAATAGAGGACATGGTACTGGTAACGACTGATGGCTCTGAAGTTCTGACAGCTCTTCCAAAAGAGCTTGAGAACATAAGATAAAGAAATTTTCCTATAAAAGAGAGCGTATCTAAGGCAATATATTATCAAAAATGGTAAAATTGTCTACTTTTAGAATGTAGGGGTATACATTTGATCTCAACAAGTGATTTCAGAAAAGGTCTTAAAGTAGAATTTAAAGGCGAACCATGTGAGATAGTCGATTTCCAGCACGTAAAGATGGGGCGGGGCGGAGCTATTGTCAGGACTAAAATGAAGAGCCTCAAGACCGGGAGTGTACTTGAAGAGACTTTCAGGTCAGGTGAAAAACTCGAAACTCCTCACCTTGAAGAAAAAAAGATGCAATACCTCTATATGCAGGAAGATATGTACTATTTCATGGACGTGGAGACATACGAGCAGGTTCCTCTGAATGCTGGTCAGCTTGGCGAATCAAGAAAATTTCTTAAAGAAAATATGGTCGTCGGAATCATTTACTGGAAAGAACGGCCGCTGAGCGTAGAATTTCCCACCTTTGTCGAACTCATGGTCAGGAAGACAGATCCTCCAGGATTCAAAGGAGATACAGCATCAGGAGGCGGTGGCAAACCTGCGACATTAGAAACAGGGGCTGTTGTCAAAGTCCCCTTTCATATAAATGAAGGAGATACCATCAAGGTAGATACCAGGACATCAGAATATATTGAAAGGGTGAAATAATGGAAATTGACGATCTAAAAGAATTAATAGATCTTCTCAAAGAAACGGATATTACAGAACTGCAATTAGAAAAAGATGGCACAAAGGTCAGAATCAAGAGGGAGAGGATGTTATCTCCCATGGAGATACAAGTGCAGAAATTTGGGGGTCTGCAAGAGAAAGTAATATCCGCAACAGAAGAGGAGACAAGGCTTATCACTATAACTTCACCTATTGTCGGCACGTTCTACAGGGCACCTTCACCTGAGGCTGCTCCGTTTGTGGAAATAGGATCACGGGTTAAGAAAGGTCAGGTTCTTTGTATCGTTGAAGCAATGAAACTCATGAATGAGATAGAGAGTGAGATTGATGGCACAATTATAAAGGCATTGGTAGAAAATGGTCAGCCTGTTGAATATGGAGAGCCTCTTTTTCTCATAGAACCGGTATGAGCAAAGAGCAAAGAGCTATAAGTAAAGTGCAAAGAGCAGTGGGCAAAGCGTATAAACTCTACGCTCTGAGCTCTCTGCTCTTAGCTGATTAAGATGAAACTATTCAAGAAGATCTTGATAGCGAGTCGTGGTGAAATTGCCGTCAGAGTCATTCGTGCCAGCAAGGAACTCGACATAAGGACTGTTGCTGTTTACTCAGATGTGGAAAAAGACTCTCTCCATGTCAGACTTGCAGACGAATCTGTTTGCATAGGGCCTGCAAACCCAACCCAGAGTTATCTGAATATCCCTGCCATATTGAGTGCTGCTGAGATAACAGATTCGGATGCCATTCATCCTGGCTATGGTTTTTTGTCCGAGAATCATCATTTTGCTGAGGCATGTATCACTTCAGGTCTCACATTCATAGGGCCAACGCCTGAGAATATAAGACTCGGTGGTGACAAGGCAAAGGCAAGGCAGATAATGAAAAGGAAGGGTGTGCCGGTTGTGCCTGGTAGTGACGGTCCGGTTACGACAGAAGAAATGGCTATGAAGGCCTCAAAGAAAATTGGTTTCCCTGTAATAATCAAGGCTTCTGCAGGTGGGGGAGGCCACGGGATGAGAATTGTGAAAGAGGAGAAAGATCTCGAGCAGGCTCTTTACGTTGCTCAGAGAGAAGCGCTGACTGCCTTCGGCAATAGCGAGCTTTATGTAGAAAAATACATACCAGAGGCAAGACACATTGAAGTCCAGATTATAGCTGACAATAAAGGCAACATCATCCATCTGCATGAAAGAGACTGTTCAATACAGAGGAGACATCAAAAACTGATTGAAGAATCTCCATCTCCTATCTCAACATCCGAAAAGTTCAGAAAGAAGATCGGAGAATTAGGAGTTAAGGCTGCCCGGGCCATACGATATCGAAACGTAGGAACGGTCGAATTTATTGTCAATCATGACAGCAATATCTATTTCATGGAAATGAATACACGCATTCAGGTTGAACACCCCGTAACTGAGGAGATTACAGGCGTTGACATAATAAAAGAGCAGATAAAACTTGCAGCAGGATTGCCTTTAGAATACAAGCAGGCTCAGATAAGAACGTCAGGACACGCTATTGAATGCAGGATTAACGCGGAAGATCCTGAAAGGTTTATCCCCTCACCAGGAAAAATTACATACCTCTCGCTCCCTGGAGGGCCGGGTGTCAGGATAGACACAGCAATATATAGCGGCTACGTTGTACCTTCTCAATATGATTCTCTTATTGCCAAACTTATCGTTCACGCAAAAACCAGGGAAGAGTCTATTGCTCGAATGCGGCGTGCCCTTGATGAGTTTATCATTGAAGGTGTAAAAACAACTATTCCGTTTCACAAGAAGGTCCTTAACAATCCTGATTTTATAAAGGGTGATTTCAATACAACCTTTGTCGAGAAGATAAATGGCTCAGTCCCATAAAGAACCTTCCCCGTCAGTTACAAAGGATTAAACATTTATTTTTCCTTTTATGTATCTCGGCGGATTGTGTTTCATTACTGACCAAAAAGTATCAGGGCTCTCCTATGAGGATATGACCCGCAAGGTGCTCACAAGAGGTGTGCGGTGGGTTCAATTCAGGGAAAAAGAAAGATCGAGGCATGATATTTACGGAGAAGCAATCAGACTGAGAAGGCTTACAAGGGATTATAATGCTGTACTTATCATAAATGATTTCCTGGATATTGCAGTCTGTGTGGGTGCAGATGGGGTGCATCTCGGACAGGATGACCTTCCCCTCAAAGAAGCACGAAAGATAATGGGTAGAAACAAGATAATTGGTATTTCGACCCATAGTCTTGAGCAGGCAATAGAGGCAGAGAAGAATGGTGCTGATTATATTGGGTTTGGACCAGTATTCCCCACGTCAACAAAAGATGCCGGCAAACCAAAAGGCATTGAGATGCTTCATGAGGTTAAAAAACAGGTGAGTATCCCTGTAGTTGCTATAGGCGGTATCGGTCTTGGAAATATCAGTTCCGTTCTCCAGACAGGGATAGATGCTGTAGCAGTTGCGTCGGCAATACTTACGGGTGATATTGAAGAAAATACGAGTCGGTTCATGGATTATTTAAAAGATAGGAAATGAAAAATCATAAAAAGCGGGAGCATTGGCAGAGCAAGATTGGCTTGGTATTAGCGATGGCTGGCAATGCTATCGGGCTCGGAAACTTTCTTCGATTTCCCGGCAAGGCAGCATGTAATGGGGGGGGTGCATTCATGATCCCCTATTTCATCTCTCTCATACTTATGGCGATTCCTCTTATGTGGCTGGAATGGGCTCAAGGCCGTTATGGAGGCATCAGAGGGCATGGAACAACTCCCGGAATATTCCAGGCCATGTGGAAAAACCCTGTTGCTAAATATATTGGTGTATTAGGTCTTTTTATTCCTACCGTTATCCTCATTTATTACACCTACATCGGAAGCTGGACACTCGGTTATGGCATTTACAGCCTTCTTGATTTGTTACCCAAAGTAAACCCGTCCTCCCTTCATCCGGATATGGGTTCTCAGGAAATTTCCAGGGTCATTCTGCAGCCTTTTGATGAGTTCCGCAATATGTATACAGGAATACCTCATGGGGAATTTCTTCATGTACAGTCTTTTACTTACGCCGTTTTTATCTTTGTCTTACTTTTGAGCATCTGGGTACTTGCCAGAGGTGTATCTCGCGGGATAGAAGTAATGGCCAAAATTGCAATGCCTATTCTTTTTGTTTTCGGGACAGTATTAGTTATCCGGGTCCTCACCTTAGGACATCCTGTCACAGAGCAGTATAGTTCCATGAATGGTTTTGCCTTTCTTTGGGAACCAAAATGGTTCATTGAGCGTGACGGAAGGCAGATCTTTGTACTCCTGGATGTCCAGACGTGGCTGGAAGCTGCAGGACAGGTCTTTTTTACTCTCAGTTTGGGTTTTGGCGCTATCCAGTGTTATGCTTCTTATCTCCGTGAAAATGACGACGTAGTTTTATCAGGACTTGCCACTACTTCAGCCAATGAATTTGCAGAGGTCATTATGGGTGGATCTATTGCCATCCCTGCAGCAGCAGCTTTTTTTGGCATTGCTTCAACACAGGTCATTGCTTCGCAGGGTTCCTTTTATCTTGGCTTTACATCCATGCCAGCTATTTTCGGATTCTTGCCAGGTGGTAATTTTTTAGGCTTCCTCTGGTTTATACTCCTTTTCTTGGCAGCGTTTACTTCAATCGTTGCAATGGCTCAACCAATGATCGCCTTTTTAGAAGATGAAATAGGGATAACCAGGGAAAAGGCAGCCATCCTGTTGGGTATTTTCTGGTTTCTGAGTAGTCATCTCTGTATCTACCTGCGTGGAGGATGGCAGGTCATGGATTTCTGGGCCGGGACATTCGGTCCTCCCTTTCTGGCATTTGCAGAAGTCGTCATCATCATGTGGATTTTTGGGGGAAAGAAAATATGGGACGAAATGCATCGTGGTGCACACCTTCGGGCTCCTTTCTTTTTTTTCTACACGGCTAAATATATCACGCCCCTTTTTCTCGGCGTGATTTTTACAGCATGGATTTATCAAAACATTGCCCTTCCACTTTTCAAAGGTACTCTTTTCCAGAAGGCTTTGGAAGGAGTAGATATGGGATGGTCTGTTTGGATCATTCGCATCTTCCTTGTAACACTTTTCTCAGGTATGTGTATTACTGTTTGGCTTGTATGGAAGCGTCGGGGGAAAGAAGCTTTAGAATGAACTGGCAAGGATGGACATTCATGATAGCCGCCTGGACTTTTATTGGAGGGAATCTTTCTCTTCTCATTCAAACGAATTCTCTTCAGCAACAAATCACCACATGACAACCAGGATAAAAAACAACAACAGAAAGTTCGCGATTAGTCTGTGATGGATATTTCAAAAGCAATTAAAGAACGCCGGAGTATTCGTGATTTCCAGAAGAAAGAGATACCGGATGATATCGTCGATAAACTCATTGATGCCCTTATCTGGGCGCCAAGTGCAGGGAATCTTCAGGCAAGAAAGTTCTATTTTGTCAAAAACGAAGGACTCAAGAAAATGATTGCCATAGCTGCATTGAAACAGCATTTTCTTGCAGAGGCACCTCTCGTAATAGTGGGGTGTACTGACAGCCGTATATCAAACAGATATGGAGAGAGGGGCGTTTCCTTATATTCAATTCAGGATGTTTCCTGCAGCCTTATGTGCATGATGCTTGCAGCCCATGAGCATGGACTTGGCAGCGTTTGGGTCGGTGCCTTTGATGAAGATGTTATGTCTGAAATCTTAAAACTTCAAAAGTTCTTAAGACCTGTGGCCATCGTCGCAGTTGGTTATCCGTCAAAAGTTCCAAATCCCCCTCCGCGCATATCTAAAGAAGAAGCAACGGAGTTCCGATAAGTAAAATAATCGCCAACCCTCTTTTGCTGAGGTGTTAGCAATGGATGAATAAAGTACATTTAAACATGAGAGGTGCAGAGAAATGAAAATAGCTGTCAACACTGGTGGGGGTGATGCCCCTGGTCTTAATGCAGTCATCCGTGGCGTAGTTCTTGCCGCATATCAAAAAGGATGGGAAGTTTTTGGCATTAAATACGGTTATAAGGGTCTCATTGATACAAAACAGATTATTCGTCTTACACCAGAATATGTCTGGAACATTACAGATGTCGGCGGAACGATTCTTGGATCAGCAATAAGAGGGAACCCTTTCAGATATCCTGCAGAAGGTCCTGACGGGAAAGTGGCAGAAACAGATATTTCAGATACAATAGTCTCAAACTTTCAAGACCCTGGGATTTGATGCCCTTGTCGCCATTGGAGGTGACGGCAGCCTGGGTATTGCAAGCAAATTTATGAAAAAGGGTATGCCCATAATCGGCATTCCTAAAACCATTGATAATGATATCAGTGCAACCGATGTCACCTTTGGATTCGACACCGCTGTGAATACAGCCACAGAAGCTATTGATAAGCTTCACACTACTGCTAAATCTCATGACAGGGTTATGGTTGTTGAAGTGATGGGAAGATACACAGGGTGGATAGCGTTGTATTCAGGGATATCCGGTTCAGCCGACGTTATCCTTATTCCGGAGATTCCTTTTGACATCGAAAAGGTTTGCCAGAAGATAAAAAGACTTGAGCTTATTGGTCAGAATTATGCAATTGTTGTCGTAGCAGAAGGGGCTGTGCCTGTCTGGTGGAGAGATAACGGTGATTGAAAAAAAACCAGGAGGAGAGGTCAGGCTTGGCGGGATAGGGCAAAAGGTTGCTGATGCAATTGAAAAGAAAATGGGGAAAGAGACGAGAGCAATTGTTCTCGGACATCTCCAGAGGGGTGGTGCTCCTACCACCTTTGACAGGCTTCTCTGCCTGAGATTCGGCACAGCTGCAATAAGGTTCATCGAGGCTGGCATGTCCGGAGTGATGGTAGCTTTACGCTCTACTGAAATCTGTGCAGTATCAATAGACGACGCAATTGGTCAAATGAAAAAGGTGACTCCAGACAGTGATATTGTGCAAACAGCAAAATCTCTCGGTATTTGTTTTGGAGATGAGAGATAGCTGAGAGATCAGAAATATCTTTCTATTTTTGGGCTTGTCTCCAATAATAATTCATACTTATATTCCTGAGGCTTTCTCCCAAAACAGGTACCCAGACTTTCGAAAAGCGCTACCTCGGTAACGTCCACTTCTCTCCTTTTTATGGCCTCTGCTGTCGGTAAATAATAGATTTTATTTCCTGTAACATTGACAACGGTATTCCCGCTTTTACCTTCAATAAGGAGTAAGACAGCTGCAGCTCCTGCCCTTTCTCCAAAATTGACATCAAAAGCAGAACTCTGTCCGGATCTGATAATATGACCAGGAGTTACTTCTCTCACCTCCGGAACTTCGTAAACCCCTGGTGCATACATCCATGTTTTCATCATAAATTCTTTTACCTCAGGATCATTTTTCAGTCTCTTCTCAAGCTGTTGCCGGACATATCTGCCAGCACCTGCAAGCTTCTTATGTCCGAATGCATCAACTCCTGCAGACTCATCATATAAGAGTTCACCCGTAACTGTTTTGATGCCTTCAGAGACAACAATAATATAGGTACCGGCTCTCACATCGCTTCTCTCTATTCGGTCAAAGAACCTTTTCTTCATGTCTTCGTAGACAATATCAAAATCAACAGGGATCTCCGGTATCAGGATACAATCGGCCTCAGCACCGATACCTCCTCTGAAGGCAGTATGCCCCACGTACCTTCCGAAAACCTCAATAACGAGAATACGGTTATGACTCATCCCTGTTGTTTTCAGTTCTCTTGTTAAAACAGCAATCCGGTTTATTGCTGAATCCCCACCAACACTATAAGGTTGAAGATCCAGATCCATGGTCTTTGGAACATGAACACAATGAATACCCTGTGCAAGGAGATCGACAACAACGCTGCCGGTATCATCTCCACCGCTGATTATCAAACCATCTATTTTGAACTTACTAAGTCCCTTCTTAATCCTTTCATATTTTAAGGGATCCTGTATTTTCCCGATCTTAACACGTGAATGGCCTGCCTCTGAACCTGCCAGAGATGCCTCTATTCTGCTTACCCTCTCTGCAGTCAGACTTACCAGGCTTTCCATGTCAACAAGATTGTAAAGACCTGCATACCCGTTGGGTATGACATCCGCTTCAATTCCCATAGAGTATGCCTTCCGTGCAACACTCTTGATTACTGCGTTGAGACCTCCACAGTCTCCGCCGCTGGTTATAATGCCGATTTTCTTAATATTGAGCATTGCTTTATTTCCCTCCTTATAATAGGGTCTCCGTTAAATCAGGGATTCCCTTTTTTACAATTACGGATCGGACACTCTTTTTCACTATCTCAGTTGTATTAGTAACCTTCAGTTTCGTAAAGAGCAATGCAAATCGAGATTCCAATTCTTTCATGATCGGATTCTTCACTTCATAAGGCAAATCCCACCATTTTTTCTTCAAAGGTCCGAACCCCTTCTTCCTGGTACTGTAAATAAACTGTTCCTCTGTCTGTCCTTCCTTCCTTTCCTTTGCATACTCCGTCTTGATAAAGTCGTAAACTTCCTGTCTGAACTCTGCAGGTAGGTGCTTGCTATCATAAATCATATTTTGAAATCCTGTGGCAAGGTGAATTTCTGATGTTCCCGTTTCAGGAAACATATGAAATGCTTCTTCAGGAAGGGTTGATGCACCATGCTGAACACAACCGGAAAGACCATACTTTTTCCTTGCGAGGTCTGATAACACTCTCAGGGTTTCGAAATCTATTTTTACTTTTGCAAGGCTCCCGTCAGCAAGTACTACGCCTCCATGGGCTGTACCTGTTTGAACACTAAGTTTGCTCAGGCCTTTCGTTCCTTTGAAAGTCTCTTTGAAACCATCCAAAAACGCCATGAGTTCTTCAGGGGTGCTATTTTTACCACCTATCTCACCAATCTCACCACCAACAGAAACATCAATCCCTGAAGGTTGTAATGACCGCACATGCTCCGCCAATTCAGCAGTCCTATCAAAATTAGGTCTCTGCTGTTCCTTTACCGTTGGTTTATCAAGATCAACAAGGGTTGATGCATCGATGTCTATGTTATAGAATTCCGCTTCTATGGACTCTTGAATAAGACCCCTGATGTATTTTGTTTCGGCATCAGGGTCACTCAAATAATTCTTTCTCACAAGCTGGAAATGGTCTCCCTGGATAAAGACAGGACCTTCAAATCCTTCCCTTACAGCAGCACCAAGAACGACTGCTGCATATTCCAGTGGTCTCTGTTTTGTATAACCGATTTCTGAACGTGCGATTTCGAAGATAAAAGCACCAACATTCATCTCCATCGCTTTTCTAAAAATTGCTCTCGCAACGTCATAAGTGAGTCCTCTTATATTGATGGCTGGAACCGTAAAACCAGGATACTCTCTCCCCATCTCTTCATAGAGCCCTTGAATAGATGAAGGGATAGCACCGCAGGCCTTTGCAATCTCTTTAATAAGGATAAAGAGCGCTTTCCTTTTCCCCTCATCTGCCTCAAAAACAGCCTTGGCAATAAGGCTATCCATATTGATTTTGAGTTTTTCCCTGTTTCTTACTTGCACTGAACCATCTTTGACTCCGATGATATCTTTCCATTCTTGTCCCATAAAATCCTCCTAAAAAACCCTATTTGAAAACATATTATACAAAAGTCTTTTCTTTCGTGTTTGCCTTATTTGCTCATTGAAGTTGCGGATTCCAGATACCGGAGTTCTTCAATTTTTCCGGTCATATCTTCTGGTACAGGTGCTGAAAACTCAAGATATTCCCCTGTCACAGGATGAGCAAAGCCTAACAATTCTGCGTGGAGCATCTGTCTCGGAAAGAAAACATTCGTCTTACCTCTACCTTCAATCTCAATCTTCCTCCCATATGTTCTGTCTCCAAGTACCGGATGTCCTATGGATGCAAAATGTACCCTTATCTGGTGTGTTCTTCCTGTTCTGAGACTTACTTCTATGAGGGAAGCATTTCTAAACCTTTCCATAACCTTCCACGTTGTTACCGCTGCTCTGCCCCTCTTTACACGGGTTGACATCTTTTTTCTGTCAGATTCAGAACGACCTATGATAAGCGTTATTTCACCCTGACTGTCTTTCAGATTTCCGTAAATTAAAGCAAGATATCTTTTATAAACAGTCCTTAGTCTGAATTGTTCAACAAGGTTGTAGTAAGCTTCATCATTGAGGGCAATAACCATCGCACCGGATGTGCCTTTATCAAGCCTATGAACAACACCTGGTCTCAATGGTCCTCCAACAGAAGCAAGTTTTTTGCAGTGGTAAAGAAGGGCATTCAAGAGAGTCCCATGATCATGACCTGCAGAGGGGTAAACAACCATGCCGGCCGGTTTATTTACTACAACAATATGATCATTTCTATATAGTATCCCTAAAGGGATTGGCTCTGAAATGAGTCCCTCTATTTTTTCTTCCGGGATAACAAGGGAAATAAAGTCTTTTGACTTAACCCTGTAATTCTGTCTGATAGTTTTCCCATGAACAAGGACAAAACCTTTTTCTATGAATCTCTGGATTTGAGATCTTGTAATTCCGGTCTTTTTTGAGAGAAACGTATCAAGCCGTTGCCTCTCTTCTGACACCTGAACTACCAAATCTTGGCTGGGCATGATAAATTCTACACTATAGAAAGGTATTTATTGAACCCGCACATGAAAAAGTTCCCCCAAACAATTATTAATTGACGTAAATTCTAAGCTTGTGGCATAACCTTGACATAGTTTTTTATTTAATTTATAATTTATATATAAATATATATAGATAATCTGCTAATTGAAAGTGAGAGGAAAATGAAAAGAAAAGCATATAAAATAGGTAAGTCAATCATCCTTCCCAACGTCCGTTGGGTAATCCTTGACAGTCGCACTGGATGTATGATGTTTCATTCAAAAGTGGTAAGAAACAATGGGAAATATGAGACTTTAGAATGCAACAAGATGGACGCTTCCGGTTTTTGTTTGGGGCATGAAATGAGCATGGAAGAGTTCGTTGAAAAATACTGCTCAGGTATTGAGACGGAAATTGAGGAAGTTGCCGCGTAACAAAAGTTAATGTCTGATTTTCAAGAATCGGATATCATTATCCATAAAGCTTTTTCCAGAAGTCAGGCCATATTCGCTCTAAATGTCGAAATGTTGCTCTGCTTCTTGTCCTTCAGGATATCACCTGGATTAAGACCTACCCCGAGAGACATCTAGAAGAGCCGTAATATGATGAACAGGGTTAACCAGCTCAAGATTCCTAAAGCCCATGTTCTTTAATGCTCTCGCAGAGGCACCAATGTTGCCGGGCTCTTTTGGCTCAACCAGGATAAAAAAATATTGTCTTTCCATGATTTCATGGATCTAATTATATAAATACTCCGATTGTTATTGAAATATTTCAATAAGTTGCATAATTATCAAATAAAACTTTGTTGACGATATTTGTCACGAGTTTCATAATTTGTAACACGAAAATTAATTTTTTAATTATATATCAACATTTTATAAATTAATTTTAATGGCATAAATATTGTTTTAAAAAATATTATGACTACTGATACTGCGTTTCCTAAATTTTATCTTTAAATCAAAAAAAAAGAAGGAGAAAAGCTCCTTCACTTCTGAAGAGGATTTCATTGGTTACGAGGCATTTCCTTCAGGATATCGAGATAATCTCTTAAAGCATACCAGGGAAAATAATAAATTTTGCAAGAAAAGTTGAAAAGAAATCCGCCGGTAATTTTACTGGCATATAACAATATCTCATTATTCAAAGTACAAAAATGCAAGAAAAACATAATATATCGAAAATGTCAATTGAGGAAAAGGAATCTGTTATCGTGCCTGAAGATATAGAGAAAAACCGATCAGGATATACACCTACATATTGTACAATTTGTAACAAACAGATTGAGCAATATGGAAGGAGAAAAGAGGATTTCAAGAAACCAGGGTGGGTCTTTTGCCCTAAACATGGCTGGATACAAGAAGACATTTATATAAAAGAGATAGATTTCGAAAAGCCCCTCAGGCTTTCTATAGAAGAAGTGCAAGAAGAGCATAATGAAAAAGAAAAATTACTAAAAAAAGAGGAGTTTAAAATACTACCTGAAATTAAGATAACTAAAGAGTTTCCAGTACAGGAAGAAAAACAACAAGAAATAGAATTTTCCAGCAAAAAACAACTACAGGTAGCAGATTTATCTACGACAATCACAAGGAATAAATTTACCCTTGTTGGCATTATCGCTTCGGTTATGTTCTTCATCGTTATAGTTAGTTTCGTTCTTGGATATTTTGTTTGGAAAGACTCATCGAAAGAGATGCTTGAGATTAAATCCATGCAGGCGCTTGCTCATAACAAAAAATTGACAATAACAAAGGAGCAATCGAAAGTTTCCGACCTGTCTCAAGAACTATTTTCTAAGAAAAAATCTACTGTTTTGGTAAATGATATATTAGCAAATGAACAAACAGGGTCTGAAAAAGAAATTATTAGGGAAACCCCTCAGGCTCAGAAACCCTTCATTGCAATGTATTCAGTCCAAGTTGGCGCCTTCACGAATATCGCTAATGCAAAGTCACTCCAAAACAGTCTTGATAAAAGAAGGTATCATTGCTATATATCTACTCAAAGCTCAAACGGTGTGGTCAAGTTCCACAAGGTATTGATTGGTAAATTCAACGACAGGAAAAAAGCCGGGTCTTTCTCTAAAAAAATAAAAAAGGCTGAGAACATCCAGACATTTGTAACTGTGTGGAAAAGTAATATTTGAAGCCTTCCCTATCGAATTTGCCCTACGTTTTTTATTAGTCTTACATTTTTGCTCAGAATTAAGTATCGTGAAAACCTTTCCATTTAACTAATATCATAAAATGAACCTCAGACATGGTGAAATTACAATGTATGTTATTTTTATGTTATTATTTTGTTTTATGGAAAAAAGGCTCCAGAAGATTCTTTCTGAAATAGGAATTACTTCAAGGAGAAAGGCTGAAGAACTTATCTCTGAGGGGAGAGTTATTGTCAACGGCAAAGTTGCAACTGCCGGTATGAAGGCAGATATTATAAGAGATTATATCAAAGTTGATGGAAAACTTGTTTCAGGATTGGGAAAGGAGACCCAGAAGGTTTATATTATGATCAACAAGCCACGAGGGGTTGTAACTACTTTATCTGATCCTGAGGGAAGACCTACTGTAAAGGACTTTTTGAAAGGTATAAAATACAGAGTTTTTCCTGTTGGAAGACTTGATTATGACTCTGAAGGACTTCTCTTGTTGACAAATGATGGTGATTTTGCTCATGCAGTTTTACATCCTTCACGGCAGATTTCAAAAACCTATCTTGTTAAAATAAAGGGCATTATAGGGGATAGTGCTATAGAAAGATTGAAACATGGTGTGAAGCTTGAGGATGGAATAACCTTGCCTGCCTGGGTAAGAACAATGCGAACAGTAGAGAAAAACTCATGGATTGAGATCACCATTTATGAAGGGAGAAAAAGACAGATAAGAAGAATGCTTGAATGTGTCGGTCATCCTGTTATTGTCTTAAGGAGAGTCGGTATCAATGGTCTTAAACTCAAAGGTTTAAAAACGGGTGAAATAAGATATTTAACCCTCTATGAACTCAAACTCATCCAAAAAGAAACAGGTCAGAAAAAACAGGGATATCACTCTAATAATTAGATTCTTGATTGATAGGGAGTAAGATGATTTGTGACAAAAGATGTGGTGAGATAAAAGAATCAGACATTGGGAAAAATATGAATCTCTGTGGATGGGTTTACAGACGGAGAGATCACGGAGGGCTCATTTTTGTTGATCTGCGTGACAGAAGCGGGGTATTACAGATAGTATTTAGTCCGGAAAAATCATCAAAGACACACGAACTTGCACATGAACTGAGAAGCGAATATGTTGTTTCTGTAACAGGCGAGATTAGAAAAAGACCTGATGGCACAGAAAACCCTCATCTCCCAACAGGTATATTCGAAATGTATGCCACTACTCTTGAAATCTTGAATAAAGCAGATCCTCTGCCTTTTAGCATAGAAGATGCTTCTGACGCTTCAGAGGCGTTGAGACTCAAATATCGTTACCTTGATTTAAGAAGACCAGATATGCAAAGAAATTTAATTATAAGGCACAAAGCGACTAAAATTATCAGGGATTATCTTGATGAAAATGGATTTCTTGAAATAGAAACACCTGTCCTCACGAAATCCACACCTGAAGGTGCAAGAGATTATTTGGTCCCGAGCCGCTTGAATCCAGGTTATTTTTATGCACTACCCCAGTCACCACAGCTCTTCAAACAGATATTAATGGTTTCTGGCTTTGAGAAGTATTTCCAGATTGTGAAATGTTTTAGAGATGAAGATCTGCGTGCTGACCGGCAACCTGAATTTACACAAGTTGACCTTGAAATGTCCTTTGTCGATAGAGCAGATATTATACAAGTTATTGAAGGTTTGATGAAGAGACTTTTCAAGGATGTCCTTGAAGTTGAGATCGAGACACCTTTTGAAAGATTGCACTATCATGATGCTCTTGAAAGGTTTGGTAGTGATAAGCCGGATATGAGATTCGACCTTGAACTTAAGGATATGGCTGATTTATCAGAGAAATGTTCGTTCCGTGTCTTCCTTGAAACTCTTCATGCTGGTGGACGAGTTAAGGCTATTAACGGAAAAGGCCTAGCCACTCTATCAAGGAGAGAAATTGATTTGCTCACTGAGGAGGCTGTCTCTTTCGGTGCAAAAGGACTCGCATGGATAAAAGTGAAGAATGGTTTCGAATCGCCTATTGCAAAATTTTTCAGTGAAGACATTATGAAAGAGATGGCTAAAAGGGTCGGGGCTGAAGAAGGTGATTTAATGCTCTTTGTTGCTGATGATGAAAGGGTCGTTCATGATGTGTTAGGCAGAATGAGAATCGAGCTTGGAAAGAGATTGAACCTCATAAGGTCTGGATATAAGTTTGTGTGGATTACCAACTTTCCACTTTTTGAATGGAATAAAGATGAAAACCGTTTTGAAGCAATGCACCATCCTTTTACTTCTCCGATGAATGAAGACATAGAGAAACTTTTTTCTGCAAATATTAGCAACTGTAAACCTTCCACTCCTGATTTCAATCTTCTCGCTGACGTTAAAGCAAAGGCATATGATATTGTTCTCAATGGTTATGAAATTGGAGGAGGAAGCATTCGTATCCACAGACGTGATCTACAGAGAAAAATGTTCGAAATCCTGGGAATATCAGAAGAAGAAGCACGGATGAAATTCGGCTTTTTGTTGGATGCCTTTGAATATGGTGCTCCTCCCCATGGAGGAATAGCACTCGGACTTGATAGGCTTATAATGATCATGGTTGGTGCAACATCTATTAGGGATGTAATTGCCTTTCCAAAGACTCAAAAAGCAGCCTGCCTTATGAGTGGTACCCCTTCCCAAGTCGAGAAAAAACAATTAAAAGAACTTGCTATCAAAACCGACCTACCTTAGCATAAGAACTTACCATTTCCTAATATACTCAAAATAGGATTCATAATTTCGTTTTGTTTCTATCATACTATCTCCGCCGAATTTTTCGAGGAAAACATCTGCAATAGTTAAAGCAACCATTGCCTCGCCAATGACGCCTGCTGCGGGTACCGCACATATGTCAGACCGCTCATAGGTTGCTTCTACAGGTTTTTTTGTAATGATGTCAACAGAACGAAGAGGTTTCTTCAAGGTAGGTATTGGTTTCATTGCGATCCTTATAATTATGGGCATTCCATTCGTCATACCACCCTCAATTCCACCAGCATTATTGGTTTTTCGATAAAACCCAGAAACTTGACTTCCGTTGCTCTGAGCTCTTTGCTCTGAGCTCTTTGCTCTGTAAAATATCTCATCCATAACCTCTGATCCAAGATGTTTCGCCATATCAAAACCGAGTCCAATCTCAACTCCCTTTATGGCTTGGATGCCCATGAGAGCCTTTGCAAGTCTTCCGTCGAGTTTTTTGTCCCATTGGATATGACTTCCAAGACCTATAGGAACACCTGTTACAAAGACTTCAAATATACCTCCAAGTGAATTTCTTTCTTGTGTTGCCTTGTCTAATCAGTTCAACCATTTTCCCTGAAATTTCTTCATCTGGGCACCTGACCGGTGACTTCTCGGCTTTTTCAAAAAGAGACAACAATAATTTTTCCGAACTTCGAAGTATTTTTTTTGACTGGTTAAATTTAATTTTGCCAATCTGAATGATGTAACTTCCAATCGTCATGCCAAATTCTTTAAGAAAATTTTTCGCAATTGCACCAAGGGCAACTCTCACAGCTGTTTCCCTTGCACTCGAACGCTCAAGAATATTTCTTAAGTCATGTTGATCATATTTAATAGCTCCTGCCAAGTCTGCATGACCAGGTCGCGGTTTTGTAACTGCCGGTAACGAGTTTTCATCAGCTGAATCAGGAGACATACCTTCAATCCAATTCTTCCAGTCTTTATTTTCAATGTAAAGAGCAATAGGAGAACCTATTGTTTTGCCCCATCTCACGCCAGTAAGGATTGTAACATGGTCAGACTCTATCTTCATTCGAGCACCACGACCATAGCCTAACTGTCTTCTTTTGAGGTCTCTGTCTATATCCTCTGCAGAAATAGAAAGGCCTGAGGGAATGCCTTCAAGAATTCCGATAAGCGCCTTCCCATGGGATTCACCAGCAGTAAGAAATCGCAGGAGGGACATTATTCTTTCTTCTGAACTTACCCGTTATTTAAGATATTGGTTTTATCTTTGCGCCTAACTTTTTTCGCAGGAGTTTTAATTAAAGCTCAATGAAATAAGACATCAGATCGTTTTCTCTAAAACCCTTGGTGTAATGAATATCAAAAGCTCGGTTGTCTCTTCAGTTGTCTTTTTATTCTTGAATAACCAGCCAAGGACAGGAATATTCATTAAACCTGGTACACCTGTACTGTCTGATCTTTCCCTCTTTTGAAGAACTCCCCCGATAACCAGTGTTTCTCCATTCTGTACGAGAACTTTTGTAACTCCTTCTATTTTATCTGTCCTCGGGGCTTGAGTACCTCCACCTAAAGGAACAAACCCCTTAATATCTTCTTTTCTCACAAGAACTGACATAGTTACAGAACCTGCAGGGGTTATATGGGGTGTTACTTCTATCGTAATAGCAACATCTTTATATTCCGCAGATATTTGCCCCGATTGCACGTCTATTTTAGGAAAAGGTACACTTTCACCTTGCAAAATTGTAGCCTTCTCATTATCTGTTGTAACGACTCTCGGATTAGAAATTCTTTTACTATTGCCAGTTGTCTCAAGAGCCGATATTTGTAATTCAAGTCCCTTTGTCCTTGCAGAATTCAGGATTCCGAATGCAATCCCTCCAGCCTGTACCTTCTGGTGAGGGAAGATCAAACATAAAGTTATTACCTGTAAAAGGTCCTTCATTTGCTGTTGTCCCTATAAAAGGTTTAGTTCCCTCCGGATTACTTATTCCCCATTGGATTCCCAAACTTTTCACATCCGATTCAAACGCTTCAACAATCCTTGCTTCTATCAGAACCTGAGGTGTTGGCTTATCAAGGGTTGCAAGAAGATTTTCGATCTGAGGGAAAACTGATGCTACATCATTAATAGCTACAGAGCTTGTCCTTTTATCAACGCTAACACTACCTCTTGATGAAAGTATCCTTGCATCTTTGATTGACTTCTCGATACTTGCAACATCAGCATAGCTGATTGGGAAAATCCTTGTGTATAAAGGTACTGCCTTTAGCTCAGATTCCTTAGCTCTGGCCGCATCTTCACTTTCCTTTGCAAACGCTGCATGAGGCGCAATCCTTATGATATTATTTTCGACAGTCTTTCCGAGGCTGAAGGTCTTTAATATGATATCAAGTGCTTGATCCCACGGCACATTCAGGAGTTTCATTGTTAACTTCCCTTTAACCTCAGGACTCACAACAATGTTATACCCACTGATATCAGCAAGTAACCTGAAAATGGGAACAATATCGGCATCTTGAAAATCGAGAGATATTTTTTTGCCGTTGTACTTATTTTCAGTAACATTTGCGCGTTCCTTAGCTTCCAAGTTTTCTCCAGGCTTATGAGCCATTTGTGCTGATACAGCCACTACTATGGTATCCCCGATTGTCGTAACGTCAAAATCAGTCTTTTCTTTAAGATCAATGACTAATCTAATCTTGTTATCAGTTTCCCCTGCTCTGATGCCTTTTAATGGTGATACCACTTCCGATGGAAGCTGAGTTTTCATATCCACACCAGGGACATCTATGACAATTCTATTTTCTAAAGGTAAAACACTTGGATTAAGAGAACCATTTCCTCTAATAAGTACTTTGACGATGTCAGCTGTCTTTTCAAAGGAGATACTGGTTATTTCTGTGGCCTTTTGAAGGGGTACCCTCTCTTGTAAAACATGCTCGGTTTTTTTTACTTCTGGCACATCCTCTATTTTCCCCAGTACTTCTGTTTTTACAACTCCTTTAGGGGATTCCTCTCTTATTCTGATTGTCAATTCATTATCCTTATATTCCGGGTCGGCAGTAGTAGGCGTCTGAAGTAGTATTTCGAACCTCGCCATAAAAGGAGACTCAACCTGGGAGGGAACGATCTCGGTTATTCCTGCCTTATCAGAAAAGATCTTGTTATTAAACACCCCTGTATTAACACCAAGAAGTTCAACTATAATTTTGTATGGGTCATCTGACTTGTACAATGTATAACTAAAAGGTCCACTCACCTTAACTGTTACAGAATAGTCCTGAAGGTCAATGGCAGTTATTACCCTGCCTTCATCAGGCATTGCTAACTCTTTAATGTTCCCTCTTGGTGCGCATCCAAATACAATAAAGATTAGAAAGTATAATATCACAGAATATAAAAGGAAAAATCTCAAGCACTGTCCTTTATCTTTTGCTTTTTGCTTCTTGTCTTTTACTATGAGTTTCATCCTCCCCCCTCTTTCCGGAGTTTCAATATTGAATCCCTAGGTTTGATTTCACCTCTGTAGTCTTTAACATATTCCCTTATTACTACCATATCTTTTGTAATCTTTTGTACCTTACCCTCATAGAGTCCCAATTTCATTCCTTCCGTAATAGTATACGATTTTTTGTCAGGTAAGATTATGAGGGCATAGTGCTTCTGATCATCCCAAGCAATAGCTAAAAGGTTTATCTCATCTATACTGTAACTCTCAAAAGGAGTCGTTCCTTTTTTTCTCTCTGGTTTTTGCTTTAACAGCATTACAAGGGAAAGGAAAGGGTCTCGCCTCCCTCTTGGGTCATAAGTATATGTTTCTTGTTTAGCTTCTTTTACTTCTTCAGTGTTTTTTACTTCTTGTGTAGCAGTCGGAGGTTGAACCTGTCCAGCCATTGTTTTTTTCATCGGAGATTGTTCTTTTTTACATCCTGCAAAAGGAAGTAAAAGGCAAAACATGATAAGACAGCAGGTTATCCCTCTCATGTCTTTTTACCCTTTTTCTCAGTCTTCACTTCTTTTTGTTGTTGAGCGATTTCTTCTTCCGGGATCGCAGAGAATGTTGTGGCGGCAAAGGTTACCTTAAGTACAGTACTGTCTTTCGCTGGTTTTGGATCGCCGAGTTTTATATCAGAAATGTTAACTATTCTATTGAGTCTTGTGAGACTACTAAAGAAGTATCCAAGATTATGATAGCTGCCTGAAAGTTCAACTTTCACCGGTATCTCATAGACAATCCCACTTAAATGGGTTACCCTCTGCTCTGGTTTCCAAAGTAATATGCGCAGCCCAGATGCTATGCCGAGGTCTGAGACCTGTTTTAAGAGATCTGATACTTCTTTTTCTTCCGGTAGTTGTTCCTTTAATTCATTGAGCCTATTTCTTAGCCTTTGATTCTCAGCAATAAGTTCTGTAAGTTTTTCTGCTTTGGCTTGACTTTTTGCAATCTCATTTTCTTGTGCCTGAATTTTGCTCTCGAGAGCCTTAATCTCTTTGTTCTTAGGCAGAATAAGCATGAAGGTAACTGCTATAGCAATTACCAATGCAGGCAGAATAGCTATTATCGTCCTGACATATCCAGGGAATATTTTATAATCAACTTTTATAGCCATTTTACACTTTTATTTTGAATATTAGTTTAAACATATAGAGAGGAGTATTCTCTATGGTTGTGCTTTTGGATTCTTGAAGATATACCTCAGTGAATGTTTGAGAATTTTTTATGTTATCAATATATGTAACAATATCTGAATTCGCAAAAGCATATCCCTCCATACTAACATTTTCTCCGGAAACTGCCATTTTATCAAGCCAAACACCGCTGGGAAGAAGGTTATTCGCTTCATCAAGAAGCCTTACAGGCATGCTCTGATTCTTTCTCAGTTGTTCGATGATACCATTCCTCTGCTCGATAGTTTTATTAAGCTGCTCAAAGTTTTCAACCTCTTTTATTTTTTGCTTGAGTTCCACTATCTTATTTTCATTGGTTTTGAAAAGAGCCTTCTTTTTAGAAAGGCGGGAATTGAAAAAGAAGGCAAGATTTGCCATCACTATGATCGTGACAATGACAATAATTACCATCGTTACAATAAATGACGGTATTGGCTTATGCTTTTTCTTTCTCTTTACAGGTAATAGATTAACCTTTATCATCTGTCACCTGGCCTTCTGAGGGCAAGACCTGTAGCAACGGCTGCTATTGGTGAAATTTCTTCTATATAACTCACATCAAATCGTTTTGGTATTTTTATGTTTCTGAAAGGCTCTATGATCTTTGTCTCTATCCCTATCTTATCTGAGAAAAGTCTTGGAAAATCCTTAATGAGAGTACAGCCTCCACTCAAAATAACTTCATCAATATCCTTATGCAGTTCAGTGCTCCTATAGAACTCAAAAGAACGACTGACATCTCCTATTATTTCCTCTGAAGCTGATTCAATTACTGAAAATGCATCTTCAGAGGAAATATTTTCAACTGACTCGCCCCTCTTAAGTCTCTCTGCATTTTCAAACGACAGATTGAATTCTCTCTGAAGGGCCTCTGTATGAAGATTACTCCCAACTGCGCTGTCTCTTGTAAAAACAGAGATACCTCCTTTAAGTACATTCATATTAACTGTACTTGCGCCAATGTTTACAATGGCTATATTTTTATCCGGCTCAATCTCATAATTAATCTCATACATATTTTCAAGGGCAAAGGGATTGACGTCAACAATTACGGGGTCAAGTCCTGCTTCCCTCACAGCAGAAACGTATTCATTTATTATGTCTTTCTTTACGGCAACGAGGATAACATCCATTTGACCAGGCTCATCTTTCGGTCCAAGGATCTGAAAATCAAGGTTTACATCTTCAATATTGAATGGCACATACTGCTCAGCCTCAAACTTTATGGATTCAGTAAGTTCTTCCTCCGACATTTCAGGCAGAGATATTCTTTTGATGATTACTGATGAATGGCCGGCTATACCAATAACTGTATACTTTGTCCGTATCTTTGTTTTTCTTACAAGTTCCTTAATGGAATCAATAAGCCTGAAAGAATCTATTACAGAACCGTCGACGATAATTTCTTGAGAAAGGGGCAGCATATCAAATAATTCTAGCTCATAACCGCCCTTAATATCTTTCAGTTGTACAATTTTAATATAACTCGAACCTATATCTAGGCCGATTGTGCCTTTCCCAGCACGAAACATAGCTAATGAATAACAAAAAAAGGCCATTTTGTCAAGTATTTTTTATTTTTATTATCTTAAGGTTATCGGTAACATTAAGAATTTAGTTTAACAATCTTTCCACTGTTATTTTATCCTGTTCCAATTTTCCAATAGCAAATAAATTATTCTCTGGGCCTTTTAATCTTACATAGTGTTTTATGTGTTTTGCTGACAGTATTGCTGTGATTGTAATCACTGGCATACCATTTTTAGCTTTCTGATACGATTCTTCATCCAGTATGATTTCTTTTAAATGAGAAATTGCGGAATCAATAGGGCAAACAGCTTTTTTGCCGTGTTTCAATTCTCCTAATGATGCAGAGTCCTCAATTCTGAAGTTCCCCACTTTTGTCCGTTTTAAGGAAATCATATGTGCACCGACATGCAGGGCCTTTCCAATATCATCGCATAATGTTCTGATATAGGTGCCCTTAGAACATGATATTTTCAGATAAAGATAGGGTTGGTCAAAACGTATCAGGTCTATCCCGTAAATTTCTATTAGCCTCTCTGGTCTTTGAATCTCTATACCCATCCTTGCGAGCTTATAAAGAGGTTGCCCCTGTATTTTAATCGCCGAGTACATCGGCGGTATCTGTTTTATCTGACCTACAAAATTTTTCAGAAGATTGTAGATGTCTGTTTCTTCCAGCATAAGAGAATTTTTCTTTTCTAATATCCTGCCTGTTAAATCACCAGTATCTGTTCTTTCACCAAGTTTTATTCCTACAATGTACTCTTTATCAAGGTCTGATAGGAATCTCGATACCTTAGTCGCCTGATTTAAGCAGGTAATGAGTACACCCGTTGCTATTGGGTCAAGCGTTCCTGCATGTCCAGCTTTTTTTGCGTGAAAAAGTTGCTTTACCCTCAACACCGCTTGCTGCGAAGATATATCCCTCGGTTTGTTAAGGTTAATGACTGCATCCATAGCATGATAATTTTACCATGGAGATAAAGAGTGATGATAGTTATGATTTTTTAGGAAAGAAAAAAGTAACTACAAATACCAGAATTATGTCTTAAATTGAACCTTATTCCCTTTCATGCTGTTGGCATGTAATAAGAGCCTTTAGTAAAGACTTTTTTGCAGATTTAAGATCAGATCTAACCTCGTAACCTGCTGCATTTTTATGGCCGCCGCCATTGAAATGAGAAGCAATAACAGCAACATTGAAATCTCCCTTTGACCGAAGACTGACCTTCCAGTAGTTGTCATCCAATTCTCTGAAAAAAACAGACGTGTTGACATTTTGCATTATCCGTGGAAAAGCAGGAAAGTTTTCAGTATCCTCTGGTGCAGTTCCTGTCTTTTGAAACATCTCCCTTGTGACAAAGGTAATAACAACATCATCTCTCATTTCATAGGTATTCAAAGCCATAACAAGTAAGTCGAACCTTTCTTTAGACCATGTTTCATAGAGGTTATGTGAGATACATGCTGGGCTTGCACCAGCCTCGATAAGTTCTGCTGCAGCCTTCAAGGTCTCAGCAGTTGTATTACCATATCTGAACGTCCCGGTATCTATGGCAATAGCAGCATAAAGGTTTATAGCCATATCTCTCGTTATGGCTATCTCCAGCTCTTTAATCAGATAAAAGATCATCATTCCTGTTGCTGCCGCTTCTGGAACTACCCACTTTATATCCCCAAAGTCCTCTTTTGTTTCATGATGATCTATAACAGCAGAATACTTGAAAGAACGACCTTCTATTCCTGCCCTTTTGAGAGTGTTACAATCTAAGAGGATGAGCGCAAAATCAGAAGTAATGGAATGTGGAATAATATTTGTAAATTTTTCGTGAGCCGGAAGGAAATGACAAACCTTTGGTACAGGGTCTTTATCATAGAGCACTGTTATTTTACCAAGAAAATCTAAAGCCATTGAAAGGGCAAGAGAAGAACCGATTGCATCAGCTTCAGGACTAATATGGGTAGCTATGAGAAACTTTTTTTCTTTCTTCAAGAATGAGAGAAGCTTAGGAGGAACTATCACTCTTTCCCTCGATCTCTTTTAAAAGCTTTTCTATGCTATTCCCATACTCACTTGAAGTATCAAGCCTGAACTCAATACTTGGCATAAATTTCATTCTGAGTCTTTTCGATAACTCAGAGCGTATGAAGCTCTTAGCAGAATTTAATATCTCAAGTGTAGTTTTTCTCTCCTCATCACGGAAGACACTCACATACACTCGAGCCATTTTAATATCGTCTGTAACATCAACCCCTGTCACTGTTATGAAGCCAATTCGAGGATCCTTAAGCCTATAGGTAATAATATCTGCTATTTCTTCTCTGAGAAGATCACTGACTCTCTGGGAACGTTTATAGGGAAGCATATTTAGTGTCAGCGGTTAATATTATTTTTACTCCATCTGGAAGTATAAAATGACACCGGCACTTAAAGTTTTGTTGCTATCTTTTCAATAATATAGCTTTCGAGTGTATCGCCAACTTTAAGATCATTAAAGTTTTCTATCAGGATACCGCATTCATATCCCGCCTGTACTTCTCTGACATCTTCCTTAAATCTTTTAAGTGAACCGATCTTGCCGTCATATACAACTATATTATCACGAATAACCCTTATCCCATCACTTGATCGACTTATGGAACCATCAAGTACATAACAACCAGCAACCGTTCCTATCCTGGATATTGGAAATACCTGACGGACTTCTGCTCTTCCAAGGGTTTTTTCTTTGAGCGTAGGCTCAAGAAGACCCTCAAGGGCTTTTTTCACATCCTCGATTGCATCATAAATTACATTATAAAGCCTAATATCAACGCCTTCCTTTTCTGCTGCTTGATAAGCTTTGGGTTCGGGCCTTACATTAAAGCCTATGATAATTGCGTTTGAGGCTGATGCAAGCATAATATCTGACTCATTAATACCACCAGCAGATGAATGGATAACTCTAACTTTTACCTGTGGGTGCGTGACATTTTCAAGAGCATTCTTTAACGCCTCAACAGATCCTTGAACATCGCCCTTGATAATAATATTAAGGTCTTTTATCTCTCCCTCTTTAATCTTTGCATATAATTCATCAAGGGTAACTTTTCGTGTTTTAGCCATATCAACAAGTCTCTGTTTCTGTTGTCTCGCAAGGGCGATCTGTCTTGCTCTTTTTTCGTCTTCAACAACAATAAAGATGTCCCCAGCAGAAGGAACTTCAGGAAAACCGATTACCTCAACCGGTGTTGATGGTCCTGCTTCTGTAATTCTTTTACTTGTGTCGTCAATCAATGCCCTTACTTTTCCAACGTGACTACCTGCAAGGAATGTATCGCCAACTGTAAGGGTTCCAGATTGTACCAGTACTGTTGCAACAGGACCCCTTCCCCTATCAAGTTTTGCCTCGATGATGGTACCCCTTGCTTTTTTCTCAGGGTTAGCCTTTAGTTCCATTATTTCTGCCTGAAGGAGTATCATCTCAAGCAGGTTTTCTATCCCTATAGCTTTTTTGGCAGATACCTCAACAAAAATGTTTCGTCCACCCCATTCCTCAGGTATTACTCCGTGCTCTGCAAGTTCATTCCTTACCTTCGATGGGTTTGCTTCTGGCTTGTCAATTTTGTTTATAGCTACAACAATTGGTACATTTGCAGCCTTTGCATGGTTGATCGCTTCAATGGTCTGCGGCATGACGCCGTCATCTGCAGCCACAACAAGGACAACAACATCTGTTACCTTTGCCCCCCTTGCCCTCATAGAGGTAAATGCCTCGTGACCTGGGGTGTCGAGAAAAACAATGTCTTTACCCTTCAAATTAACTCTATACGCACCGATATGCTGTGTAATACCTCCCGCTTCGGTCTCCATAACCTTCGTCTTTCTTATGGCATCAAGGAGCGACGTCTTGCCATGGTCCACATGTCCCATAATAGTAACAACGGGAGGGCGCGGCAACAATATGCTAAGGTCTTCAGGTGCTTCTGTAATGACAATATCTTCCTCAACAGATGAAAGCTCGACCTTTACTCCAAAACCTTCGGCAACTAAGAGTGCTGCATCAGGGTCAACGGACTGGTTTATCGTAGGCATGTATCCTAATTCCATAAATTTTTTAATAACATCAGAAAGCTTGACACTTATGAGTTCTGCAAATTCTTTTACCGTAGTCCCTTCTTGAAGCTTCAGTGTCTTCTTCCTTGGGATAACGAGATGAATTGGAGGTTTTTGCTCTTCTTTCGGAAATGGTCTAACCTTTTCTAACCTCTTTAATGGCTTTTGCTCATGCCATTTCTTGGGTTCTATCTTTCTTATTGTCTGAAAGGCCCTTTGCATACCAGGTTTCGTCTTAAACTTCTCAATCTTTTCTGTTTCTATCTCTTTTTTAAATCTATCAGGAACCTTTAATTCTTCTTCCTCTTCAGGTATTGCGAATATTTTCTTTTCGCCTGCTCTAAGTTCTTTTTTCTCAGCAGTTATTGCTTTTTCATCATATTCTACCGGAGCTTTTTCGATTTGTGGTTGGATAATGTCTTCTGTTATCGGACTTTCCTTAGAGATTGTTTCTTTTAATAGTTCAACAGATTTTTTCAGGAGTGCAGCCTCAATAGTTCTGGCAACTTCGGGATCGATACCCGAAGTGTGTGTTTTGCCCTCAATACCAAATTTCGAAAGTTCGGTTATAATAACCTTACTTGTTACCCCTAATTTTTTTGCGAGTTCATAAATTCTTATTTTCTGCATTTATTATCGACCTTATCTTACAATGAGAACAGAAATTAATGATAGATAATAGTACACTTAATTATAAATGAAATGTTATCATATAAAACTTAGTGAATGCAATGATAGAAGGAGGCGAAGAATGGCAGTCTGTGCTTGCTGTGGAAAAAAGAGAACTATCGGTCATAATGTCAGCCACGCGAACAATAAGACAAAAAGGGTGATAATGCCTAATATTCAAAGGATGCGCATAATGACCAATTCCGGTGTGAGAAGGCTCTCTGTATGTACGAGATGCCTTCGCTCAGGCAGTGTCAAAAAGGCAGTTTAGTGAAGAGGGTTGATTCCTTACTCCGCCCTCTGGTAAAGGACTTTGGTATAGAAAGTAATATCAGGTTCATTGAGGTTAAGAAAAATTGGCATACTTTATTTAATGAACCCCTTTCATGCCATATGGTGCCTTATAAAGTAACAGAGGGAGTAATGCTTCTTAATGTTGATTCGCCAGTTTGGCTCCAAGAACTAAATTATTTCAAGAAGGATATTATAGAAAAACTGTGCCCTTATGGCATCAAGGATATTCGATTTAAGCTTGGTAACGTTACGAAAAAGGCAGGGTTGGAGGCTCGTAACCAGGGGGTTAGTGTAAAGACATTTACTCCCGAAGAGATTTCTTATATAGAAAAGACGATATCCCAAATTTTTGATGAAGAACTCCGTGTAACTGTTAGGAAGGCAATAGAAAAGGCTATCTTGTCAAGAAAGGCAAAAAATCAGGATTAGCATCTCGCTATTAAAATTCCCGCTTTTTCATGCTGACTCCGCCTGCTTTTCGTACAAAAGAATTGGTTTTTCATTCTTAACAATTATCTCCTCATTTATCACACATTCCTTTATACCCTTCTGAGAAGGTATTTCATACATCACATCAAGCATAACCTCTTCGAGGATAGCTCTGAGTCCCCTTGCTCCGGTCTTTCTCTGTCCTGCCTTCTTTGCTATTGCTGATAGCGCACCGTCTGTAAATTTCAGCCTCACATTATCCAGAGAGAGGAGTCTCTGATATTGTTTTATGAGGGCATTCTTAGGTTCTGTCAGTATCTTAATCATGGCAGGTTCATCGAGTTCATCAAGGGTAGCTACGACAGGCAATCTTCCTACAAACTCAGGTATGAGGCCATACTTTATCAGATCCTCTGGTTCAACAAGACTGAGAACCTTGCCTATACGTTTCTCCTTTCTTGTCAAGGTATCTTGGCCGAACCCGACAATTTTTTGGCCTGTTCTCTGCTCAATGATACCGTCAAGTCCTACAAAAGCACCGCCACATATAAAGAGGATATTGGTTGTGTTCATTTGAATGAATTCCTGCTGCGGGTGCTTCCTTCCACCTTGAGGTGGAATATTTGCCACAGTACCTTCGATTAGCTTAAGGAGGGCTTGCTGGACACCCTCACCTGACACATCTCTTGTTATCGAGGGATTCTCTGATTTCCTGCTGATTTTGTCAATTTCATCAATATAGACTATACCTCTTTGTGCCCGCTCAACATCATGTTCAGCAGATTGGAGCAACTTTAAGATAATATTTTCCACATCCTCTCCTACATAGCCAGCCTCTGTAAGGGTAGTTGCATCGGCTATTGCAAAAGGAACGTCGAGTGTCTTTGCTAATGTCTGGGCAAAAAGGGTTTTCCCTGTACCTGTAGGACCTATGAGAAGTATATTACTTTTTTGCAGTTCAACTTCTGTTTTACCGGGACTATATATCCTTTTATAATGATTATAAACTGCAACAGAGAGTATCCTTTTTGCCATTTCCTGACCGATAACATAATCATTCAGGAAATGATGGATCTCCTTTGGTGTAGGAAGTTTCGGAAAGGTATGGCCTTCTATATCAGCATGATAGGCATCTGCAATGATTTCATTACAGAGGGCAACGCACTCATTACAAATATAAACCGAGGGGCCTGCAATAAGTTTTTTTACCTCATCATGCCCCTTACCGCAGAACGAACACTTAGGTAGGCTTTCATCTTTTTTGGCCATGTCTCCTCTTTTTATTTCACAGTAGAAGTTAGGTCATCAGCCGCTTTGATACTGCGGATTACCTCATCAACAATTCCGTACTCTTTTGCTTCTTCTCCTGACATAAAAAAATCTCTGTCTGTGTCTGCCTGTATCTTTTCGAGAGACTGTCCAGTGTGGGCCGAAAGTATCTCGTTCAGGGTCTCTTTCATCTTGAGTATCTCACGAGCATGAATTTCTATATCCGTAGCCTGTCCGTGGAAACCACCCATAGGTTGATGTAACATAATCCGCGAATGAGGTAGTGCAAATCTCTTGCCCTTTGTACCTGCTGCAAGGAGAAGGGCGCTCATGCTTGCTGCCTGGCCGATGCAGTACGTTGCGATTTTCGGCTTTACGTATTGCATGGTGTCATATATTGCAAGACCGGATGATACTATTCCACCTGGAGAATTAATATAAAGATGAATGTCTTTATCAGGATCTTCTGTCTGAAGAAAGAGGAGCTGTGCGATTACCGTATTCGCCACATGGTCATCAATGACCGTGCCAATAAAAATAATCCTGTCTTTGAGAAGCCTTGAGTAGATATCATAGGCCCTCTCTGTACGACCTGTTTGTTCTATAACAATAGGAATAATGCTCATCTATTCTCCTTTCTCGACAGTAGCTTTAGAGAAAAGGAAGTCCAAAACCTTATCTTCAAAGATCATCTGTCTTAACCCTTCCAACGAACCATCCTTTGTCATATAGAAGTTCATGATGGCTTCTGGTTTTGCAGAAAGTCTTTTTGCGAGCAAAGAGAGCCGATCTCTCACTTCATCTTCCGTTACTGTTATTCCCTCTTTTTGGCCAATGTCATTGATAATGATAGATGCACGAACATTTTTCAGCGCTTTTTCTTTCAGTTCAGAGTGCTTTTCTTCTTCATTCTTTTTTTCCTGACCAGGCTCGGTTACCCCTGAAAGTAGATCCGTGATGTCTGTGCTTTCTTCCTCGGGTTTCCTGGAGGCACCGGATATGCTTTCCTGCATGATGAGAGAATCCAACTCAACATTGACCAACGTTTCCGGAATCTCAAAATCGTTGGCTTCGATCAACTGTCGAAGAATCTCCGCCTTCTGGATTTTTGCAGCCTGGTCCTTCTTGAACTGATAGAGATTTTCTTTTATCTTCTCTTTTAATTCTGAAATATTGCCATAACCAACATCCTTTGCAAATTCATCATCTATTGCGGGAAGGATCTTTTGCTTCACCTCGTTTATCACGATTTTCACTTTAACCGTTTTGCCGGCGAGTTCCTGTACTTCAAACCCCAGATCAAAGGACTTCGTAAATTCTACGGTATCACCCTTTTTTTTCCCCGTCAATTCTTTTTCAATATCTGTCGGAAGCAACTCATTCCCCATTTTCAGTATCTTTTCTTTGACAGAAGGTGTGGTTTCCCCTTCCACTACCTCACAGTCAACATAACCGAAGGTGACAAGATCATTCTTTTCAACCACCTTTTCCGAAACTTCATACAGTGCCTTTTGTTCCTGAAGATTTTTAAGGGCATTCTCAACCTCCGACTCATCAAAAGCAATAGGAACATCCTTTGTTTTTATTCCTGTATAATCAAGGTTTCCGATTTTTGGCATAACCTCAACAGTAAGCGAAAGATTAAGGGGATTGTTTCTTTGAAATGTAAACCTCTCATCCAATACCGGCATTGCGACAGGTCTGAGGTCTGCTTCTTTCAATGCCTTGTTGTAAAACTCAGGGACAACCTTTTCAAGCACTTCTGCCTCTACTTTCTTCCCAAAGCGCTTTTCTATCAAATTCATGGGGGCATTACCAGGCCTGAAGCCAGGCAAATTCGTCTTCTGTCTGACCCTTTCAAGAGAGTCTTGTATCTCCTTTTCGATGATTTCCGCTGGGATTTCTATCTTGATACGCTTCTTTGTAGAACTTATATCTTCAACTGCCTGGAGCAAATTTTCCCTCCTCACATATTTACTAATCTTTTAATGTAAAATAATACCCATACTTTGTCAAACACCATGACTGTTTATCTTATTGATGGAAATTCTTATGCTTATCGGGCCTTCTATGCTATAAAAGACCTTTCAACAACAAGAGGATTCTCTACCAATGCCATTTATGGTTTTATAAACATGCTTCTAAAAATCATCAGAGAGAAAAAACCAGATGGTGTCGTCGTATCTTTTGATTCACCTGCCCCAACAAAAAGACATTCAATCTTTGAAGAATATAAAGCCCACAGACCCGCAACACCTCACGGGCTTGTAGAACAGATGCCTCATATTAAAAGGCTAATATCGGCCTTTCATATAAAGATATTTGAGCTGCCTGGGTACGAAGCAGATGACATCATTGGTACTGTTGCGAAAAGACTATCATCTGAAGGCAAGAGTGTGTTCATTGTTACTGCAGATAAGGACATGCTTCAACTTGTAGGTAGAGACATAAAGATTTATGACCCGATGAAGGATAAATTCTTTGATGAGGAATACATTAAAGATAAATTTGGTGTTGGGCCGGAGAGAGTTACAGAGTTTATGGCACTCACAGGAGATACGGTAGACAATATTCCTGGCATCAAAGGCATAGGTGAGAAGACGGCAAAAGAACTTCTTTCAGGTGTGAGCAGCCTTGAAGAACTCTTGGGGAATACAAATTTAATTAAGAAGGAAAAATTGAGAAGACTCATTGCCGAAAATACAGATATGGTGAAGTTGAGTCAAACACTTGCAACGATTGACACATCTGTGCCCCTCGATTTTCAATCGGAAGAAATCAGATTAAAAGAACCTGACTGGCCACTCCTCCTGTCCCTCTTTCGGGAATTTGAATTCAGCAGCCTGATGAAGCTCATTCCTGCAGACGTTTTTAGAGAGAGTGCATATGAAACAGTCTTTTCTCTCAATAGACTTCAAGAGATCGCAGAAATCATAGAATCTGCTACTATCAAGGAGTTTTCATTTAGTATTGAGCCCTCCATAAAAGGAGGAGGCACTGCTTGTATATCAAATAGCATTGTTGGCCTGGCTTTAACTATAGATAAAGACCGCCCTTTCTATATCCCTCTCTCACATGCTTATCCAGGGGCAATTTCCCAGATTGGAAGAGAGGATATGGTAAAAATTCTTTCTCCAGTTTTTGAAGATGAAACGATATCAAAAATAGGACATAACCTGAAATATGATACCCTCATACTCAAAGGGCAAGGCATCTCACTGAAAGGAACTCTTTTTGATATAATGATTGCCTCTTATCTCATTAATCCCAGCAAGCAGGGTTACACCCTCGAAGAAGTAACGATCGAATACCTATCAAAAAAGAAAAGAACTCTTACTGAAGTTATTGGGAAAAGAAGTTCCTTTGCGGAAGTTCCTATAGATGAGGCCGCTTCCTATGCCGCAGATGCGGTAACTATCATTTTCGAATTAAAAGAAATCCTTTTCAACAAACTGAAAGAAGAAAACCTTATGGGTGTTTATTCTAATATAGAAATGCCACTCATCCAAGTCCTTGCTGATATGGAAGAGGCTGGTGTAAAAGTAGATACAGAAAGGCTAAATCATATTGCGAAAGAACTCGAAAGAGAGCTTGACGGGATTCAGAGAAGAATATACTTTCTTGCAGGGGAGGAGTTCAACATAAATTCACCTAAACAGCTCAGTAGAGTCTTGTTCCAAAGCCTCGGTTTTCAACCTACGAAAAAGACCAAAACGGGTTTCTCAACAGAATTGAGTGTCCTCGAAGAATTAGCAGCATCCCATGAACTCCCGCGGGAGGTGCTCAATTACAGGAGTCTGAACAAACTGAAAACTACCTATGTAGATGCATTGCCTCAGCTCGTGAATCCAAAAACAGAAAGGATACATACATCATTTAATCAAACGACAACTGCTACAGGAAGGTTAAGCAGCAGCGATCCTAATTTACAAAATATTCCTATCAGGGGTGACTGGGGAAGGAGAATACGGGAGACCATCATAGCAGAAGAGGGAAACATTCTGCTTTCAGCTGACTACTCACAAGTGGAATTAAGAATACTTGCGCATCTGAGTCAAGACGAAGGTCTACTCGATGCCTTCAGAAACGACATTGATATCCATACAAGGACAGCATCCGAACTGTTTGGTTTCCCAATAGATAAAGTCACTTCTGAAATGCGAAGAATTGCGAAGACTGTAAACTTCGGTGTTATTTATGGCATATCTCCCTTTGGATTATCAGAAACACTTAGTATTTCACGGGAAGACGCAAAAAAATATATCGAACAATATTTTGGTAGACATCCTGGTGTGAAAAGATATATAGATGAGACCCTCGCAGGTGCGAAGAGCAAAGGTTATGTGGTAACACTTTTTGGCAGGCGGCGTTCTATTCCAGAGCTTAAAAACCAGAATTCAACGGTTCGGCAGCAAGGTGAGCGGCTAGCGATAAATTCTCCTATTCAGGGGACAGCAGCTGATATCATTAAAATCGCTATGATACAAATAGTGAGGGATTTCAGAGACCGGTGTTTAAAGGCAAGGATGATTCTCCAGGTTCACGATGAACTCTTATTTGAGCTTCCCATGCAAGAATATGAGACAGTGAGAAGTATTGTGAGGGGAAAAATGGAAAAGGCGGCAGAACTTTCTGTGCCTATAAGGGTCGACATAGGTCATGGAAATAACTGGGCAGAGGCACATTGAATATAATTTTTGCTAAACTATAATTATAAAGGGGGTACAATGGATAAGAAGAAACCTATGAAGGGGAGAAGTGCTACCGCCAAAAAGATAACAATAAAAGCAGTGTCTAAAAAGACTCCTGTAAAAAAGAAAAGGGTTGCTGCAGGCAAGACTAAAACTGAAAAGAAAATAGCTGCAAGGAAGACTGTTAGAAAAGGAAACAAAAAAGTTGAGGTCAAGGCAAACCAAGAAAAAGCTGCCGGAAAGCCTAAAAAGAAAGAACCTAAAAAGGTTGCAATCAAGAAAGAAAAAAAAGTAGAGAAGAAAAAAGTAGCTAAAAAGGCAGAGAAGAAAGTTGCCTCTCCTCTTAGGAAAAAAGTTGAAGTAAAGAAAGTCACTACCAAGCCCCAGAAAAAAATAACGGCTAAGAGGGTAGTCCTCCCTAAAAAGGCTGCTCCCGAGAGAACAAAGACAGTTTCCTTTTATGAAAAAGAAGAAAGGTATCCACCTCTTCCTGTTGATATATTATCTGAAGAATACGGAGAAGACAGTATCGCTCTCATGATTGTTGATCCCAAGAAGTTGTTTATTTATTGGGAGGTAGTAGAAGATACCTTTAAGAAACATGAAGGTATTCTCAAGATCAGGCTGTACGACATTACAGGTGTAGACTTTGATGGTATGGTGGTAACTAGTTACGCTGATATAGCTATTCATGATAGGATAGGTAACCTGTACTTGGATGTTGATCCTGAAAAGGAGTTCATTGCAGATATCGGGGTTATTGATTCTGAAGGTTATTTTGTCATAGTCGCAAGATCAAACAAGGCTTCAACTCCTCCCGCTGAAATTTTGGAAAAAGGGATATTGCCTCATAGGCTTTATGAAACCGGACTCGAAACCAGTCTCCCTATCCCCCCTATTGGATACGAGAGGTAAGCAGCGAGAGTGGCGGAACTGGCAGACGCGCTGGACTTAGGATCCAGTGGGTAATACCGTAGGGGTTCAACTCCCCTCTCTCGCATTTCAAAATTTCTCTGAATAGCAGGAATACCTGACTGCAGGACTTAAAAACTTGAAAAAATCATTCCGGATGGGGTTATCTTCAGTTATTAAAACTATCGTTTTCGTGTAGAACCAAAGTAACTTTTTATGAAGTATATCCGAATAAATTCTGAGGTAGAAATTAATATCAAAAGTTGCCATCAGGTAGGAAATAAAAGACTTGGGTGCTGAGTTGTTACGGTTTTTCATCAAGTGGGTACCCTGGCAGATGCTTTAGGCTTCCCCATACGTTAGCCTGGGGCATGCTCACCACATTCCGCACTCCGGGTTCCCTTAATCTTTGTTCTCCCAACCTCAACACCCAAGATCCTCTTTCATGAATCATTCTATAAGAATGTTAATTCCCTCTTATTTGTCTTGTCAATTGAGAAAAAGTTTTAACTTTTTGAAACCAAAGTTGTAGGGCATTATTGAGTCTCTCTTTGTGATTCGATTTATGAGATAATCACTGTATAAAAAAAGATTTTGTTATTTTTCATTTTTTCCTTTTCATTTTTAACTTTTTTATGGTAGAAAAAGACATGGAGGAAAAACAGAAGTTACTCTCGAGTCTGCCATCGGTAGATGAAATCCTGAGGAGTTATCAGGGAACAGAATGGCTGAATACCTATCCGAGGAGATACGTTATTCAGGCCATCAGAGAAGTCATTGACCAGAGGAGGAAGGACATTCTGAAGGGATTAACATCAGATATCTCTGAAGAATCCATGATGGCAGGCATTGAACATATCATTGGAAGGCTCTCCTCCTATAGCCTCAGGCCCCTCATAAATGCTACAGGCATTGTAATTCACACAAACCTCGGCCGTTCTCTTCTCTCGGAAAAGGCACTCGAAAACATCAGAAAGGGTAGCGGAAGTTATTCCAACCTTGAATACGAATTGGAAGCAGGAAGAAGGGGGAAAAGATATTCCCATGTCAAAAGAATTCTCAGGGAGGTCACAGGTGCAGAGGATGCTCTTATCGTCAACAATAATGCGGCTGCTGTCATGCTCTGTCTCAACACCTTGTCAAAAGGCAGGGAGGCGATTGTTTCAAGGGGTGAGCTCGTTGAGATAGGTGGTTCCTTCAGAATGCCTGAAGTTATGGCAGCAAGCGGTGCAATACTCCGGGAAGTAGGAACGACAAACAAGACCCATCTCTTTGACTATGAAAGGGCTATCAATGACAATACAGCCCTTATTGTCAAAGTCCACAAATCCAATTTCAGAGTCAAGGGATTCGCAGAGGAAGTTTCTGTTGAAGACCTTGCTAGTCTTGGCAGGAAGTATCAGATTCCCGTGATGTTCGACCTCGGGAGTGGGTGCCTCATAGACTTAAAACCCTTTGGCATCTCTGACGAACCGGCAGTGAGAGATATCGTAAGCTCAGGTGTTGATATAACGACCTTCAGCGGTGACAAGCTTCTTGGTGGACCTCAGGGTGGAGTTATTGTGGGTAAGAGAGAATATATTGAAAGGATCCAGAAAAATCCGATAACAAGGGCTATGAGGATAGACAAGCTTACCCTTGCTGGTTTTGAAGCGACGCTTATGGAATATATCGATGAAGAAAAGGCTATTGAGAAAATCCCGACACTCAGGATGCTCCTCCAGAAACCAGAGGAGATAAGAGGGCGTGCAAGCAGAATCGCAAAGAGATTGAAGAAAGAAGTTCAGAATGCCCATATTGCGGTAATGGCAGATTTATCAAGAGCTGGCGGAGGTTCTTTGCCAGAGATAGATTTCCCGACCTATGTAGTTTCAATAAAACCGGATACTGTTTCTGTCAATGAACTTGAGACAAGATTGAGAACTGGTAGCCCCCCGATTATCGCGAGGATAAGAGAAGATTTATTGATGCTCGACGCAAGAACTGTGAGAGAAGTTGATCTGGAAGATCTCGTAAAGAGAATTAAGGCAGCGCTCTCAGAAAATATCTGATCCTTGACCAATCTGTAACTTTACTGATTCATGCCAATATTTTTGTGTTGGTAAACATATCATGAACAAGAAAATGTTAAGGATAATCATCGGTCTCACAGCTTCAATCGTGCTATTGCTCTTTAGTCTTTATGGCAGATACCAGGCCGAGACTCAGTCGAAACAGGATTATGTGAGAGTTGTTGGGGTAAACGATGGTGATACGATAACTGTTCTCTTGGAAGGGAAGAGAGAGAAGGTGAGGTTGATCGGCATAGATGCACCTGAATTCCAGCAGAGTCCGTGGGGTCAGAAGTCTAAGAAATATTTAAGCGATTTGCTGAAAACATCCCAATGGACAGTCTCCCTCGAGTTTGATATTGAAAAAAGAGATGTCCACGGAAGGCTTCTATCCTATATATGGACACCCGATAAAAGGATGATAAACGTTCAGATGCTCAGTGAAGGTTATGCTATGCTCTATACCTTTCCGCCGAACATCAGGTACGTTGATGAATTTAAAAAAGCACAGGAAGTGGCAAGAAAAAAGAGTCTCGGGATCTGGGGGCGAGGGGGATTAAAGGAAACCCCGTGGGAATACAGAAAAGGACATCCACGACTGTAAATCACCAAGGCCAATATTGGCCTTTAAAACAAACAGAATATTCCAACGAGAATAAACACAACTCCGGCAATGTTAGAGATCACTTTTTTATTCACTTTTAGGGCAATGAACTTTCCTAAATAAATAGCCATGACAGATAAAATTGTCAGAGCAGAAATCACCCCCATAAATACCATGAGGGGATCGAATTTAGTCGCGAACAAACCAGAGGCTATCTGAGTCTTGTCTCCGATCTCAGATACAAAGATGAGGAGAAATCCTGATACAAAAGGTTTTTTTAGGTCACATGTAGCCTCTTCCTGTTTTTTACTCATGAGAGTTACGATTCCAAACAAAATAAATACAATACCAGACATTATCTTAATGTAGTTTATTGGGATGTGCGTTGTTATGAAATTACCTAACATGATAGCCGAGCCATCTGTTATGACAAAAGCAAGTATAATTCCTAACAACAGTTCAAAATGTCTTTTAGTTTTTGAAGCAAGGCATAAGACTGTTAGCTGAGTTTTATCACCCAGTTCAGCCAGGCCAACAGCAGCAAAGGGCACTAACATATCGGAAATCATCTTTCAGTTTAACGCAAACACCGTTGTAATTGTACAGGGGGCAGTGGATACCGTGTGCAAAAGCTCAATACGCTGCAGATTCAGGGTAATTAATTGT
>CAWCKM010000026.1:0-33165 GCA_963796125.1 Nitrospirota bacterium | reverse complement strand
TCGCTTTTCTTTTGATTCCTTTCTTGCTTTAAGAAGTCCTTCCACGGTATTTTGTAATTCCTGAACATTTACAGGCTTTCTGAAAAAATCCCTTGCCCCTGCTCTGAAAGCTCTTAGTACAACTCCTTCATAATTAACATCGGTAAGAAAAATATTGGGAATATTGGGGCACATGGTCTTATTTTCCTTCAATAACTGCAACCCCGCATCTATGTCAGTGCAATCGAGGAGTATAATGTCAACCTCGCAGTCTTTTACTGCTACCGGAGCTTTATTGAAAGGATATACCTTGATCTTTTCTCCCTTAAAAGAAAGAGTCTGATGAAATTCATCATATCCCTTATCTGTAAAAATAAGTATTAGTCCCATTGTTTTTGCCAAAGAAAATTAATTCTTAGTAAGCTTACCTCTAATTTGAGAGAATTGCTATAACAATATTGCTCTTTTATAAGAAAATATTTGCATGGTTTTTATTTTAGTGATTTTTTGTAACCTGTGGGTGTCATGCCGGTAAACCTCTTGAACAGTTTAACGAAGCTGCTGGTATCATTTAACCCCACCTCTGAAGCAACTGCTGAGATTGTAAGGTCTGATCTTCCAAGAAGCTCCTTCGCTTTCTCTAACCTCATATATGTGACAAATTTCATGGGACTTATTCCCACGTGTTTCTTAAAAAATCTGCAAAGGTGATATCGACTGGTATTTGCCTCTCTTGCAACCCTGTCAAGGTGGATAACATCAGGTAAGTGCTCCTCAATAAAACGGATAGCTTTATGTAAGTCGACAGATTGGAGTTGTGTTTTTTTTCTGAAAAGTTTTTTAGGGTCAGCACCGCTTATTTTTATGAAGGCAGACCGTGTCTCCTTTGATTTCCTCCTGATTTTCAGAAGTCCTTTGACTGTATCCTGAAGTTCGCGAATACTCACAGGCTTTTTAAAGAAATCTCTTGCTCCATTTTTGAATGCCTTTAATACCACCTCTTCGAAACTGATATCAGCAAGAAAGATAACAGGTATGGTTGGCCACAATTCTTTGATGTTTCTTAATGACGTTAATCCTGACTCAAGTTCATAATTGCAATCGAGGAGTATGATGTCTGCCTGGCAATTTTTCATGCAGTCGCTGATTCTTTGAAATGGATATATCTCCATGCTTTTCTGCCCAAAGGAAAGAGTGCGATAAAAGCCGTGATCCCTTTCATCAGCAATAATAAGTACCATACATTCCATCACTATGCCCCCGTATCATCTTAACCTTATCATATGGAAAGACATATTAGCCATATTTTTAAACTTTATAATTTTTAATTATTATGTATCTTAATGAAGTGAACCTGGGTAAATCTGTCGGTATAATTCTGATTTTTCTGTCAGTATTTTTCTTACTTTTAGTTCATGGAAAAGATATTTCTCTGGCAGCAATTTTTAAAGTAACCTCTTTACAATTAAAAGTAACCGTTGTTTGAAGAAGCCGCCCTTCACTATTTTCTTTCTGATCTGTCATTCCCGCTTGTCGGGAATCCTTCTTAAGCACGGAAGATGCATCGAGGAAAGAAGAAAGATTCTGGATTATCCGCCTGAGCGACAGAGCCAGAATACAAGTCGTGGAAATTATATGATTTCTATTGGCAGATAATTCATACAGTGCATATACTATAACTGCATGGATCAGGAAAATATCGATGAGGTTCTTGGTATAACCCGATGTGCAAGATGCGGGCACAGGCTTGATGGAGAAATAGAATGTCCCTTTTGTTCTGCCTTTCCTGACAAAAAACAAAAAATTAAAAAAGGCGAATTGCCGAAATGGATCTACATCACGGCATGTTTTCTTACTTCACCGCTTCAGCCTTTATTTTATAATCAAAACAAGAAGATTAAATTTTCTTGAGAAAATTCTGGCTTTCTGCGGATGTATCTTCTGGTTGGGTATTTACTTTTTCATAATTTAAGGCACAGAATCAACACAATTTACTCATAAGGTGTGACCTGCAGGCAGTGCTTCTATATTAAAGGGGATTCGAGGTTATTATTCTGGTGAAGTGATTTTTTATAAATATAGGGTGTCATACCAGTAACCTTTTTAAACTGTGCGATGAAGCTGCTGAGATCGTTAAAACCTACACTAATAGCGACTGTGGAGATTGTGATGTCATCTTTCCGGAGTAGTTTTTTTGCCTTCTCTATTCTCATGAATGTGACAAATCTTATGGGACTTATTCCAACGCGCTTCTTGAAAAGCCTGCAAAAATGATACTTGCTCATACATGCGCTTGACGCAAGATTTTCAAGATCTATGTCATCAGTCAGATTTTTCTCGATATAACCAAGGGTGTGAAGGAAATCAATGTAGTGACTTATTTTTTCTGTCCCGGTAGATTTAATAGATTTATCAGTTTTAAAATCTTTTTGTTTGACAAATGGTGATCGTTTCTCTTTTGATAGCCCCTTCACTCTGAGAAGACCTGCCACAGTTTCCTGTAACTCTTGAATATTCAGAGGCTTCCTGAAAAAATCTCTCACCCCTGTCCTGAAGGCCCTTAATACAATATCTTCAGATCCTTTTCCTGCTATGAAGATAACGGGTATCGAAGGATAAAGAGTTTTTATTTCTTTCAGCAGGCGCAAACCTCTTTCTATTGCAAAACCCGGGTCAAGAAGAATAACCTTTGTAGAGCGCTTCTTAATGGAATTGATAGCTTCCTTCAGAGTGCAGATATTGACCTTCTCTCTTCCCAAAGATAGGGAGCGATATGATTGATGGTTTGTTTTTTCTGCAACGATCAGAACTGCCATAGTTTCCTGAAAAAAAACTCAGATTTCTTTACACCATTCTTAGTACTATCTTTTCAATGAATAATGCAAAAAAATATCCCCTAAACTCATTTGAGAAGCAATGATAATGCCTGCAGAAGCCTTTTCATGCAAAAACAGGCCGCCATTAGTTAAATATATTTAATTTTCTTTATTTCATAATAAGTTATGATAGAATATGACACTGGCAGTTCATGAAATCTTTCAGGGGAAAAGGATTATAACTCTATCTAAACAAATTATTATAAGAAAATATCTTCATTTCAGAATATGCTGTGTATCTTAAAGATACATTTGTTTTCAGGTATTTTGCGCCTTTTAGATACAGTTCAGGGAACAGATTTTTTTATAGCACCCTGTAGCGTAAACCGCATGGTCATAAAGTAAAGCCCCTCCCTTGAGGGGAGGGGATTAAGGGGAGGGTGTTGAAAATGTTTTCCATTAATCCGCCTTGTCGGGAATCCTTCTTGAAGAAAGATGCCGGAACTAAGACCCTGGGCATGACACAGGCCTTTAATGAGTTTTACAATTCATTAATCCTAGTAACTAAGGTTTTAGGTAGATAGGAAAAAATGTTTATCTGCTTATCACAATTGATTTCCCGAATATGGTTATGATAATTTGTAAAAAGCAACGTTGCACCTGCTCTGATTACGATTTAGAGGTGTGCAACTATAATCCATTTGGAAACAGCACGCTTTTTTTACCTAAGGAGGTATGTTTTGGTGAAGAGAATCCCCATAACCCCTGGGGGATACCAGAGGCTTCAGGAAGAACTCGGGAAGCTTCTCAAGATTGACAGGACGAAAAACATAAAAGATATTGCTGAGGCAAGAGCACACGGTGACCTTTCGGAAAATGCAGAGTACCACGCTGCCAAGGAAAGACAGTCTTTCATAGAAGGTCGGATACGTGAACTCCAGGCTAAGCTTGCTTTGGCTGAAGTAATCGATCCGGCGAGAATCAACCAATCGAGCATAGCTTTTGGCGCAAAAGTAAAAGTCCTTGATATAGAAGCAAATGAAGAACATGTTTTCATCCTCGTCGGCCCTGATGAAGCAGACGTAAAAAACGGAAAGATCTCTATCAATTCTCCTGTTGGAAAATCATTGCTTGGTAAAGAAGTAGGCGAAAGCGTAGTAATCAGAGCACCAGCAAAAACCATGGAGTACGAAATATTAGAGATCAATTTTGAGTAGATACTTCAAAGCTTCCATAATACATAATCTTTCCCTGAACAGCAAAACCGGTCTTCTCACTATCAAGCCCTCAGAGCAAGTACCTGACCCCGAACCTGGACAATTTTACATGCTAAAAGTAAGCGGTTCTCAAGATCCCCTCCTCAGAAGACCGTTCAGTTTTTTCAGAAAAACATCTGATGGGATCCAGTTTTTATATGAGGTGAGAGGCAGGGGTACCATGATGATGAAAGATTTCAGCGCCGGTGAGGTTATCAATGTCATAGGCCCTCTGGGGAAAGGATACCCGAAACCTGACAGCAGGAGCACCCTTTTAGTTATTGCAGGCGGCATAGGTATCGCATCTGTTTTTCCACTCATTGAGTCATTTGCAAATAGGGCATATATTTTTTATGGTGCAAGAGATACCGAAGGACTTACTATGTTAAGTGAATTAAAAATGTTATCTGATAAACTTTATATAAGTACTGATGATGGGTCTATTGGACAGAAAGGAACAGTTGTTGATGCCTTCAGTGATTTTCTATCGCGTCACTCGTCACTTGTCACTCGTTACTTGTTGTATGCCTGTGGTCGCAAATCTATGCTTGAAGCTGTCTCCATGATTGCGCTTGAACAAGGGATAAAAGGTTATGTTTCAGCCGAAGAGCATATGGCCTGCGGAGTGGGTGCCTGCCTTGGATGTGCAATAAAAACAAAGAGCATAGAGCATAGAGTTAAGAGCAAAAGATCTAAAAATAAAACTCCTGAACTCGTGTATAAAATGGTCTGTAAGGATGGTCCTGTTTTTCCCTTAGAGGAGATTATGTGGTAAAAAATAATTTGAAGAAGGATTCAAGGATTCGAGGATTCGAGGGTTCAAGTGTTTTTTAAAAGTTCACTTGACCACTTGACTCCTTGACCCCTTGGACCCTATTTAGTCAATATGGATTTATCAGTAACAATAGGCCATCTTAAACTGAAAAATCCTGTCATGACAGCCTCCGGGACCTTTGGCTATGGAGAAGAATACTCGGAGTTTGTTGATCTTAATAAACTCGGTGCCATTGTTGTCAAAGGGATATCACTGGAACCAATGGATGGGAATCCTCCTCCAAGGATATGCGAAACACCCTGTGGCATGCTCAATGCAATCGGCTTGCAGAATGTCGGGCTTAAAAGATTTATAAAGGAAAAACTTCCTTACCTGAAAAAATTTGATACACCCGTAATTGCCAATATACTCGCTACCACTATCCAGGCATATGTTCGTCTTTCAAAGGCCCTTGATGATGCAGGCATAGATGGAATAGAACTCAATGTTTCATGTCCAAATGTCAAAAAGGGGGGAATCACTTTCGGCACTGATAAGAAAACACTCTCACGACTGATATCAAAAGTAAGACAATCTGTTAAAAAAGCTGTTTTAATTACTAAATTATCTCCGAATGTATCGAATATCCAGGATTTCGCAAAGGTTGCTGAAGACTCAGGCAGTGAAGCTATCTCTATGATTAACACTATCCCGGGAATAGCTATCGATATTGAAACAAGGAGACCCAGACTCGCAAATATTACGGGTGGTCTGTCCGGACCGGCGATCAAACCGGTAGCTGTAAGGATGGTCTGGGAGAGTTATAACAAAGTCAAGATTCCCATAATCGGTATGGGCGGCATCACTGATGCCGGGGATGCGATGGAGTTTATGCTCGCTGGTGCAACTGCGGTAGCAGTCGGAACTGCCAATTTCATAAATCCTCACGTGGCGGAAAACATCATTAACGGGATTGAAGATTATTTGAAAAGAAAAGGCATAGGAGATGTGAAAGAAATCATTGGAGGCATGAATGCAACATGACTGCATCATTACCTTAACGACTGATTTCGGCTACAGAGACCCTTTCGTTGGGATAATGAAAGGTGTGATACTCAACATAAATCCTTTTGTTCATATCGTCGATATCACGCATAATATCAGTCCTCAGAACATTCGGGAAGCGGCTCTTGCAATTGAGATGAGTTTTGAATCGTTCCCCCATAAAACAATCCACATTGCCGTCGTTGACCCTGGTGTCGGTTCTTCCCGGAGGCACATAATAGTCAACACAGGACGTTATCTCTTTGTAGGACCGGATAACGGTGTATTTTCCCTGATCTATCAATTGCCCCACGAAGGCTTAATCGTTACAAACATAACTGCAGAACATTATTTCTTATCTCAAAAAAGCTCTACCTTCCACGGAAGAGATATATTTGCCCCTGTAGCTGCCTGGCTTTCAAGGGGTATCGATGTGTCTAAATTTGGTGATACGATAACCGATTATGTGAAGATTCCTCTGCCGGCACCAACCATAACAGCACAACATACACTTGAAGGAGAGGTTGTCTATATCGATAGTTTTGGGAATGCGATAACCAATATAAAGACTCCCCATATGAATAATCTGTATGGCAGCAACCTTGTTGATCATCCTGCAGTCCTGTTTAAAGGGAATCCTGTACCTTTCAAGCATTACTACTCAGAGGCTGAGGCAACAGGTCTTTATTCATTAATTAACGCTTTTGGCTACCTCGAACTTTTCGTTTACAAGGGAAATGCCTCTTCAGATTTTGCTATACGTATTGGTGACAAAGTTAGCGTTGTTGTGAACTGAGAATCTCAGGTTTTCCCTATCATCCTTTTCTCATCTCGATTGCAAAATTATGAAGACGCATTTTTTGTATAATATTTAGTTATGCTTCTTGTTGCATTGACAGGCAATTACGGAATGGGTAAGAGCACCGTCCTTTCCCTCTTCCGGGATTTCGGATTTTCGACGCTTGATGCTGACAGGATTGTCGGGTCATTATTCAGAAAGAAAGAGATCCTCGAAAAGATAATGCAACTCATGGGTAGCACTGTTTTCAATGACAATGGCAGTCTGAACAAGAAAAGGGTTGCGGAGGTTATTTTTAAAAATGCTTCATTGAAACACTCTCTCGAAAACCTCCTTCATCCTTTTGTATTTGAAAAAATAAAAATTTTTGCAGAAAAGATGAACGTGCATGATAATATCCTGATAATCGCTGCACCTCTTGTCTATGAGAGAAAATATGAAGACAGATTTGACAAGATAATCGTCGTACACACAACAGAGGAGACCGCTCTCAAACGTCTTGAGGTAAAAGGAGTTCCGAAAAAAGATGCCCTTCTCAGGCTGAAGGCACAGCTATCGATAAAGGATAAGATGAAGAGGGCTGATTTTCTCATAGATAATAATGGGACCCTGAACGAGACAAAGTTACAGGTTGAAAAACTATACAAGAAACTGTTAAAAGAGGCAGGAAATGGAAATCATCAGAGGGCTCGAAGACTTAAAAGAAAGCTATCCTAACACGGTTATCACCATTGGAAATTTTGATGGCCTTCATCTTGGCCATCAGAAAATAATCCAAACAGTTTTACAGGAGTCTGAAGATATCAACGGGACATCAATGGTTGTCACCTTTGATCCCCACCCGATGAAAGTTCTCGCCCCGGAAAGAGAAATTAAACTGCTCACTACCCCCCAAGAAAGGGAGCGGCTAATACGGACAATGGGAATACATGTCTTGCTCTGCATAACATTTAATGAAGAGTTTTCCCAACTCATGCCGGATGATTTTATCGGTGATATCCTTGTAAAAAAAATCAATGCCAAAAAGGTTATTGTTGGTCAGAACTATGCTTTTGGAAAGGCAAGGAAGGGCACAACAGAACTGTTGAGGAGAAGGGGCAGGAAATATGGGTTTAACGTTAAGGTAGTGAGACATGCAAAGTTTAACGGAGAGGTTGTAAGCAGCAGCAAAATTAGAAACTTCCTCTCAAAAGGACAGGTCTTTGAGGCATCAACTTTCCTTGGAAGGGCATATACAATAGAGGGGAATGTAATAAAAGGTGCAGGAAGAGGAGAGAAACTTTTGCATATCCCCACTGCCAATATAACTACTCCCAATGAACTTGTTCCCAAAGAAGGTGTATATGCTGTAAAGATAGGGATTAAAAATGATTTCTTTGACGGAGTGGCCAATATCGGGAAAAAACCGACTTTCGGTGATGCTGTAACAAGTTATGAAGTACATATTTTTAACTATACCGGGAACCTCCTCGGAGAGCATTTAAGAATTCATTTTATAGACTGGATAAGAGATCAGAGGTCCTTTCCTGATGCCCTCAGCCTTGAGAGACAAATAAGGAATGATATTGAACATGCCAGGGATATTTTGAACAGCAAGAGACCTACGTTGATATGATACGATTCAGACTTTTTAAATGATTTTTTGACCTGAGTCGAAAGATTTTACACCTCAATAAATTTACGCCTTCTTTTCAAGTACTTGCCCCAAAAACTACCCTCGTGTTTTTCCACCCTTCAGCATATCCCATCGTAGGAACATTAATAGAGATGTATTTTTTGCCGTCTTCCCCTGCGATTTTTCGCAAAGTCCTCACAATTCTTTCTGCTTCAAGCCAGTTATCAAGGTCACGTCCTTTTACCCGACCACTTCTCTCATAAAGATCACGGGCCACGGTAAAGATTTCCTCATATAAATTTATTTCTTTCATGCTCCCTGCCTCCTTTCGTTAACGCATAACTCACGTTGTAAAAACCTCCTTCTGAGAAGTCCATATGAAGGTAATTATAAAAATACAAGAAAGATTTCAAAAATGGTATCAGTATTAGTCTTATTTTTTTGTAGGATTTTTGCTAAACCATATGTCGGAATCTGTCTTACAAAGTACCCATAGGTGATTAGTCCAGCTTATACATAAATTTGTTGATCAATCAGAGCAGATGCAGTATCGGAGCGGCTTTACAGAGTGTACACCGCCTCAAGGCGGCTGACACTCTGTACCTCGGAGGTACGTAGAAGCGTACCGAGAATGAGCGATGATACTTCATCTGCTCTGCTTCTTCACGAGTGGTGAATAATCTGGGTTAGATTGATACAGGGTCTACATCTATTTTTATTGTTACCTCTCTGGATTCTCTATAGGCATCAAGAAAGGTCTTTGCTACAGTATGCAGAGTTCCACGGACAGAGGACTTAAGAAGTAATTTGAATTCGTATTTCCCCTGTTTATGCATTGATAAGGATGGACCGAGAATTTCTACTTCATTGCCGGTGCGCTTCCGAATATCTGACAGTTCACCGGATAAGTCTTTTTTGCTTATGAACCTTATCAGCAAAAGCCTCGTATACGGAGGATAATGAAGAGATTTACGCATGCTCAGTTCCTCCCTGAAAAATGTACGGTAGTCATAATTTTTAATACACTGGAAAAGATAATTCCGGGGCATCCTCGTCTGGATAAGGATTTCACCCGAAGTCACAATCTTATCCTCTATCGACATAATTTCCTGATATGTCTTTTCCATAGACCTAAAATCCGGGATATTGAGAAAGAGATCTGTATTGAGAATAGCTGCCATTGAAAATCCACCATTAGCCTCCAGCCTCTTTGTCATGATCTTTGTGCCGATGATTATCCTCACCTCGTCACTGTGTGCAGACCTAACCAGACTCTCAACCTCAGATCGTTTCCGGGATGTGTCACTGTCAAATCTAAGGGTTCCTGTCCCGAGGAGTTTCTCGATATCTTCTTGAACCCTCTGTGTCCCTGCGCCAAGAAGCTGCATATTATGTCCTTTACACCTGCTGCAACTTTCAGACACCTTTGCATCATACCCGCAGTAATGGCATTTCACCAACAGGTCCTGTTTATGAAAGACAAGGGGAACTTTGCAGGAAGGACATTCCTCGATGTAATTGCAATCAGAACATTGAAGGAGCGTTGAGTATCCCCTCCTGTTTATCACAAACATAACTTTCTTATCTCTTTTCATGTATCTCATAGCAGTATCAATAACTTTTTTTGACAGATATGGTTTAAGAAGTTTCTCATGTCTCATGTCTATTATTCTTATAGAGGGTCTTTTTGTGCCTGCTTCTGCTTCCAGTAATGTGTATTTCCCTTTTCTGCAGTTATACAGAGATTCAAAAGAAGGAGAGATGGACGAAAGAAGTACGGGTGCCCTTTCAAGATAGGCCCTCATGACTGCGACATCCCTTCCATGGTATCGGAGTCCGTCCTCCTGTTTGTAAGAACCGCTGTGTTCGTGAAGGACAGCGATAAAGGAAACCTGTTTCATAGGAGTAAAAACAGCAGACCTCGTGCCGATTACAATATCAGAGTCCCCGGACAGAATCCTCTCAATAGACTCTGACCTCTTACCTCTGCTCAGCCCGCTGTGGAAAAGGCACACCCTTTTTCCAAACATCTCGTTTAACTGTGTATAAAGGTTTTTGGTGAGAGATACCTCAGGCACAAGGAGGATTACATTTCTTATTTCTGCAATGGTCTTTATGAGGAATGCGTATTCATATGCAGAGGACGGGGCATGAAGGAGAAATGTCTCATAGATGTTCTTCCTTATGGACTCAAGAATACGGCATACGGATCTATCATCGATACTGACAAGATAATCCACCCGGCCCTCCTTCAATTCCCTCTTGCCAGTCGGTACGACCCAACCGGGGGGGAATTGAAGGGGGCTGGACTTTTGTCTTCTTCTGTTTTATTTTTGTAAACGCCTCTCTGGGCAGCATGTTTTTCAGAACAAAACCCTGCTTTGCAAGGTAATACTCCGCCATCCATGTGAGGAGGTGAATCATCATGCCGCTCAATACAGGGGATTCACCATGGATGGCAAGGATGTCTTTTATTTCACCAGACGGGACCTTTAACGCCCTTCCCATGATAATGCCTTTTGTAACTTTACCCCTAAGAGGTGTGCTCACAACCATACCGGGTTTTACTCTTTCTGATATCTTGTCAGGACATCTGTAGGTTAGAGGACCGAGGTTCACAGGAAAGAGAACATCATGGAAATTCATGGAGGATTTTATCATATTGTTCTCAATCTAATCTTTGTGCAATAATGAAACATGTACAAAATCTCCAGAGCACTGATCCTTCTGCTCTTGTCTCTTCTTTTATTCTCCTGTACAGCAAAGCAGACTATAGCACATAAAGAAAGACCCGATCCTCCTGAGGAAGCCTACTACCTCTATATTCTTGGCTACAGTGCAGAAAAGGAAGGAAGGTGGGAGGATGCTCTTACATATTACCACCAGGCCCTCGATCTTGATCCATCATCTCCTTACCTTAAGATGCAAATTGGGTCTGTCCTTCTCAGGACAGGAAAGGTAAAGGAAGCTGTATCACTTGTTGAGGACATCCTCAAGACAGAACCTGATTATATCCCTGCACTCATGCTTCTGGGTGAGCTTTACAACAGTCAGAAAAAATTTGATGATTCAATACAGATATATGAAAAGGTCCTTGCAATACAATCCGATCATCAGGAAGCAGCACTTTTCCTGGGCACTCTTTATGCTAACAGGCAAGAATATGATAAAGCCATCGAGACTTTCGAGAAACTCATAACGCGATACCCTAACAATGTGATGGCAATTTACTACACCGGATTAATCTATTTGGAGAAAAAGAATTTAGAAAAGGCCGAAGAGAATTTTCGCTCTGCAATAGACCAGAAACCTTATTTTGATGCCGCATATCTCAACCTGGGACTAATCAGTGAAATGAAAAACAATCTGAAAGAAGCAGAGGAATATTACAATAAAGCAATTTCCATAAACCCTCATAATCTCCAGGCCAGGGAAAGGCTTGCACAGATCTATATGACGCAGAAGACAGTTGACAAGGCAATAAACCAGGTTCAGGAAATAAGCACTCAGGTGCCCACGAATATTGATATCCACATACGGCTCGGTCTCCTCTACTTTGAAGACCAGCAGTATAACAAGGCCGTCGAAGAATTCAGGATCGCCCTTGAGGCAAGACCGGAAAACATACCGACGCGTTATTATCTTGCCCTGTCCCTTGATGAAATTGGAAGAGAAGAAGAGGCTATTTCTGAGTTGAAGAAGATTCTTCAGCAGGAACCAAAAAATTTATCTGCCTTTCTTTATCTCGGGTTTGTGTATTCGAAATTAAAGAAATACGACGATGCGATTGCAGTTTATGAGGAGATCCTGAGTTTTGAGAAGGAAAAGCCTGAAATTTATATGTACCTTGCTGAAACTTATCGTTATAAGAAAGACTATGCAAAGGCAGAGGAGATCTTGAGAAAGGCCCTCAGCCTTTTTGAAAACAATGATGAGTTGAATTTTAACCTCGCCATCATACTTGAAAAAACAAACAGATATGATGAAATGGTGCAATGCCTGAAAAAGACCATAGAGATCAACCCAAACCATGCAGATGCCCTTAATTACCTTGGATATAGTTACGCAGACAAGGGTATAAACCTTGCTGAGGCACGTTCGTTGATCAACCGTGCGCTCGAACTCAAACCTGACAATGGTTTCATCTTAGATAGCCTCGGATGGGTTTATTTCAAATTAGGGGAATATGATGAGGCACTGAAGACACTTCTGAAGGCTGCCGAAATAGCAAAGGACGCACCTGACCCGGTAATATTCGAACATATCGGAGATGTATACAACTCAAAAGGGATCAAGGATAAGGCAAAAGAATACTGGGAAAAGGCGATCGGGTTGCAGGAAAAAGAAGAAGGCCTTAAGGAAAGAGTCGAAAAGAAAATCCAAAACCTGAATTAAAATCCACTTTTGATGAAATTCCTCCGTTCTTCATTTATAAGCAATCAGCCTTTACTCAATCTGAGAGCCCCTGCAAAAATAAACTGGTTTCTCTCAGTTCTCGCCAGGAGAAACGACGGCTATCATGATATTTATAGCCTGATGCACCGTGTGAGCCTCTATGATGATTTACTCTTTTACAATGCCGATACGATAGAGGTTATATGCGATGCAGATATACCGCTTGAGGATAATCTTGTCTATAAAGCTGCTTCCCTACTGCAAAAGCACACCTCCTGCAGAAAGGGAATAAAGATAATCCTGCATAAGAATATCCCCATAAGTGCAGGGCTCGGAGGTGGCAGCAGTGATGCTGCCTTTACCCTTTTGGGGCTCAACACACTGTGGGGTCTTGGTTTAACAAAAAGGGAATTAACTGCAATAGGCATAGAAATAGGTTCTGATGTTCCCTTTTTCCTCAACGGCTCCTCAGCTCTCATAGAAGGAAGGGGTGAAAAGATAACCCATGCTAATATCACTGTTTCAATGGTATTGCTTCTTGTTAAACCCCCTGTCCCTGTCTCAACAGCATGGGCTTATAAAAACCTGAAGAAGTTGACAAAGAGAACCATTGATATTAAACTTTTCTGTCAGGCTCTTAACAGGGGAGATTTCGCTTCTCTCAGCAATATGCTCAAGAACGATCTCGAAAAGGCTGTTGTAAAAAGATATCCCCTGGTCGGAAAAATAAAGGACAGCCTCTCAGAACATGGTGCGTCCATTTCTGCAATGAGCGGAAGCGGTCCTACTGTTTTCGGCGTTTTTGAGTCAACAGAAAAGGCCTCTTCTGCAGCACATGAGTTGGGCCAAAACTGGTGCAGAGTTGTAACTACATTGACAAGAGAGGAGTTACAACAGAAGAATTGAGCGCTGAGCGAAGAGCAAATAGCATAGAGCAGATAGTTCTCAATTGTATTTCTCTTAGCTCTCTGCTCTTAGCCCTTTGCTTCTTTACTTTTTTGATGTTTGCGTTGGGGCGTCGACAAACGGCAAGTCAGGAGACTTTGGATCTCCCATTTGGAGGTTCGAATCCTCCCGCCCCAGCCAGAGAAGCAGATAAGAGATAGAGAAACAGATAGAGATAGCAAACAGAGATAAAGATTTTTAGTTTATTCTCTAGCCTCAAATCTCTATCTGAAAAAGGAGAGGGAATAATGCCAGAGGGAATGAAACTTTTTACAGGGAATGCCCACAGGGAACTTGCACGAGATGTTGCAGACTATCTCCACATACCTGTCGGGGACGCTACGGTAACAGTATTCAGCGATAGTGAAATAATGGTTCGTATAAATGAAAATGTTCGGGGGTCAGATGTTTTTGTGTTACAGCCGACCTGTACACCTGTAAATCATAACATCATGGAACTCCTTCTTATCGTTGATGCACTCAAGAGGGCATCAGCAAGGAGAATCACGGCTGTGATGCCATACTACGCATATGCAAGACAGGACAGAAAAGTTCAGCCGAGGGTACCGATATCGGCAAAACTTGTCGCTGATTTGATAACTGCTGCAGGTACAAGCAGGATTCTCACCATGGACCTCCATGCAGCCCAGATTCAGGGATTCTTTAACATCCCTGTGGACAATCTTTATGCAACACCTGTTTTGCTTGATTATGTACGGAACAAGTATCCTTCCAAGGACCTCGTCATTGTATCTCCTGACGCAGGCGGTGTTGAGAGGGCCAGATCTTTTGCAAAAATGCTCCTGTGTTCCATCGCAATCATTGATAAAAGGCGGGAGACAATAAATGTTTCAGAAGTCATGAATGTAATAGGTGAAGTTGAAAATATGGACACCCTTATACTCGATGACATGATCGATACTGGCGGAACAACCACTCAGGCTGCGGGCGCTCTCAAAGAAAAAGGCGCAAGGCGAGTAATTGCAGCATGTACACACGCTGTACTTTCCGGGCCTGCTGTTGAGAAACTGAATAACTCAGCCATTGAGGAGATTATCGTCACAAACACAATACCCTTTGACAGCAAGAAAGAGCAATGCAAGAAGCTCACGGTCTTGAATGTAGCGTCCCTTCTCGGGGAAGCAATCAGAAGGATTCACGAGGAATCTTCAATAAGTTCGCTTTTTAATATAAAGGAGGAAAAATGGAGAGGATGAGTATTAGTGTAGAGAAAAGGGAAGAAGTTGGGAAAGGTGCAGCGCGTTCCCTCAGAAGGAACAACATGATTCCGGCGGTCATTTACAGGGCTGGGGATTCTCTCCCTGTACAATTTTCCAAGAAGGACCTTGCCCGGTTCATTAATGCAACAGCAGGTGAGCAGATCATGGTAGACCTTCAGTTTGGGGATGGTTCGAGCAGGCTTGCACTGATGAAAGATTATCAGACCGATCCCGTTGACGGAGAGTTACTTCATGCAGATTTTTTTGAAGTCTCCCTGACAGAGGAAGTAGAGGTTACTGTTCATATTACTCTCGTTGGAGAACCAATCGGTGTCAGGAGAGACGGTGGCATTCTGCAGTACTTACTCAGAGAGATTGAAGTAGAATGCCTTCCGGACAAGATACCCGGGCATATCGAAGTTGATATAGCAAATCTTGAAATAGGTCAGTCGATCCGTGTTGGAGATCTGAAACTCGGGGAAGGGATAACGGTTCTCACTAACCCTGATGAAGTCATTATCAATATCGTGGCTCCGGCCGTTGAAGAGGTTGCTCCTGTCGAAGTTGCCGCCGCCCCGGAGATAAAGGAACCGGAGGTCATCAAGAAAGGCAAAAAAGAAGAGGAGGAAGAAGCCTCATAGATGTCTTCGTTTTCATTTTTCAGTTTTTCGACTAATAGCTACGTACTATAGACTGTGTATGTGGATTATTGTAGGCCTTGGAAATCCCGGTAAAAAATATGCTAAGTCAAGGCATAATATCGGTTTTCTGGTAGTTGAAGAAATCGCAAGAAGATATACGATAGACTTCAATGAAAGAGAACAATACAGGATAGGGAGGGGATCAATAGATGGAAGGGATGTCCTCCTCGTAGAGCCCCTTCTCTATATGAACAACAGCGGGATTGTGGTAAAAAATATATTTAGGAGGTTCAATATCCCTCCGGAGAATCTTATAGTAATTCATGATGACCTTGATATGGAGGTGGGAAAAGTCAGGATCAGGAGAAAGGGTTCATCAGGAGGGCACAAGGGAGTTGAATCAATCATACAGAACCTTTCTGTAAAAGATTTCCCGCGACTAAAAATAGGAATAGGAAGAGAGGGTGATATCACACCTGAAGATTATGTCCTGAGCAAATTCAGAAAGAATGAAATACCTCTCATCAAAAGCGCTGTCGAAAAGGCATCAGATGCTGTCATCACAATCATCCTTGAAGGGCCGGAAAAAGCAATGAACAGATTTAACAGTGGATAGGAAGAACTGATGCGGGACATGCTTGGAAGAGAAGAAGTAATCACTGTAGAGCATGCCCTGGAGCTCATCTTCAACAACCTTTCTCCTAAACTCCCTCCTGAGGAAAATCTCAAAATATATGAGTCATACGGGAGGATATTATCAAGAGATATTCTCTCTCCTGAAGACCTTCCGAACTTTTCGCGGTCTACTGTTGATGGATTTGCGGTCTCTGCTCCTGATACCTTTGGAGCAACCGAGGGAATGCCTTCCTACCTGAACATACGATATGAAATAGCCATGGGCGGGGAACCGGACTTTGAACTGCAAAAAGGTGAGGTTGCAAAGATTGCAACAGGCGGCATGCTTCCGAAAGGCGCTGATGCCGTTGTAATGTTCGAACACACACAACTAATTGACGCCGGAATGATAGAGGTCATGAAGCCCGTTGCCCCTGGTGAGAATGTCATCCAGGCAGGAGAGGATGTAAAGAAAGGCGATTGTGTTCTGAAAAAGGGGCATAAAATGAGACCGCAGGACATAGGGATACTTTCCGGCCTTGGCATAAGAGACGTCTGGGCATATGAACAACCAAAGGTCTCGATTATTTCAACAGGTGATGAAATAGTCCCTCCTGACAAACCAGTAAGACCCGGTCAGGTACGGGATATTAATTCCTATAACCTTGCAGGCCTCATTCTGGATGCAGGTGCAATTCCTCTCATTAAGGGAATTTTCAGTGATGATTACAACATCATCAGAGATGTTGTTGAAAAGTCAGTAAAGGACTCAGATATTGTGCTCATCTCTGGTGGAAGCTCTGTTGGTGCAAGGGATGTTACGGCAAGAGTTATCAGCGACCTCGGAAAACCCGGCGTTCTTTTTCATGGAGTTTCACTGAAACCGGGCAAACCCACAATAGGAGGCATTATTGACAATGTCCCTGTCTTCGGACTTCCCGGACATCCGGCTGCTGTTTTTGTATGCTTTGAAATCTTTATCAGACCTGTTGTCAAAACCCTTTCCGGAATCAGCAAAGAAAGATTAGATATTGGGAAGCGTGTTATTGAGGCAAGGATTGCACGAAACATCTCTTCAAGCCCTGGCAGAGAAGAACATATCGGAGTTTGCCTGGAAGAGAGAGAAGGAGAGATATGGGCTGTACCCATCCTTGGAAAATCAGGTCTCCTTTCAACCTTGATTAAGGCAGACGGAACTGCTGTGATACCGCTCAGAAAACTCGGCGTAGAAGAAGGAGAGATCGTCGAGGTCAGGCTTTTTTAAACTAACAGGCTACATATCACTATCAGGAATCACGACCACCTTTAACGATGTCTTTGCTTCTGAGGCTAATTGAAAACCTTTCCTGATATCAGAGAGAGCGACTTTATGCGTTATCATTTCTCTGACATTCACTTTTCCACTTTCAATCAACTCCAATGCCTTCTGAAGATCCTGAGGGGCAGCACCATAGGAAGAAAGTAACGTTATCTCATCCCTCCAAAATCTCAGTGACGGAATCTTGATTTCACATTCAGGTACTGCAAAGAGCAGGACTTTCCCTTTCCTGTCAACAGAAGATAAAGCATTATCAACTGCCTTTTGAGAAGAGGCACAAACAATTACCGCTTCTGCCAGTCTGCCATCATTTAAGCTGCTAAGCTCTTCCACGGAAAATGTATTTGCATCCATGGCAGCATCAGCGCCGAATTCCAATGCCTTCCTGAGCTTATATGCATTGATATCCACAACAATAACCCTTGCTCCTCTCATCTTTGCCAGTTGAACATGCAAAATACCTGAAACACCTGAACCTATTACAAGGACAGATTGACCTTCTTTCAGGTCTAATTGATGTTGTCCTGCAATTACACATCCCAGGGGTTCGATCATTGTGGCTTCCTCGAAAGTCATTTCTTTTGGAAGGACAAATGTCCCGTATCTGACATTTCCCTCAGGTACTCTTATGAATTCTGAAAACCCTCCTGGTTCATAATTGCCGGAATGGAGTGATTCACATGCAGTGTAATTGCCCCTGACACAGTGATGACACGTAAAACAGGGGACATGATGAGATACAAATACCCTGTCACCTTTTCTGAAGTTTGTTGCCCCCTCCCCTGCAACTGCAATTTCTCCAGCCATCTCATGTCCCAGCACCCGCGGGCCCTTTGTTGTCCTGTACCATTGCATAACATCTGTCCCGCAGATTCCGGAGGCTTTCATCTTCACCAAAATCTCTCCCCCTGATATGCGAGGTATCGAACGTTCCTCAATTCTTATGTCCTGATTGTTATAGTAAACAGCTACTTTCATTAACATGCCTATCAGGAAAATTGTGGAAAATATGTATTCGTTCCAAAAATGTCATTCTGGCTTGTCCAGAATCCTTCCGACTTGTTTGGAATCATAAGAAAGATTCTCGCCCCGGCGAGTCGCTGACAGGTGTACCCGACAAGCGGGAATGACACTTGTTTAGCATGTGAAATCACCAGATAATAACTCGCAGGAGCACTATTTCTTTGAGTACATCTTGAATGCTTCCTTTACAGAAGCACCGTTGTGAACAATGGCCCTGATTGCCTGAATCATAGCAACAGGATTATCGCTCTGGAAGATATTCCTTCCCATATCAACCCCTGAAGCCCCTCCTTTGATGGCATTTTCCGTCATCTGCAATGCATCCTTCTCCGGTATCTTTTTCCCTCCTGCCATAACAATTGGCACAGGACATCCTTCGACTACCTTGTAAAAATCCTCGCAATAGTATGTCTTAACAAAATGAGCGCCTATTTCTGCTGCCAGCCTGCATGCGAGACCCAGATAGCGTGCATCCCTTCCCATCTCCTTACCAACTGCGGTAACAGCAAGCACCGGCATCCCATATCGTTCTGCCTCGTTTACCAATCTGCCAAGATTGGATATTGTTCTATCCTCATTGCTTGCACCAACATAGATAGACATCCCTACCCCTGAAGCATTAAGCCTTATTGCTTCTTCCAGAGATGTAGTAATATCCTCATTCGACAAGTTTCCAAGGATGCTCGGACCACCAGAAACTCTGAGACATATGGTGACATCACTGGCTGGATCGACAGATGTTCTCAGCATGCCCCTCGTGATGAACAAGCAGTCTGCGTAAGGGATCAGGGGAGTAACCGTTTTTCTGAAATCTTTCAGTCCAGTTGTCGGCCCCTGGAAATAGCCGTGGTCAACGGCAAGCATAACGGTCCTGCCTGTTTCAGGTTTTATAATGCGTGATAGCCTGTTTTTCATTCCAAAATCCATAATTAACTCCCTTATATGATTTATTTGTCCAAAGTATATAAAAAGAATTGCTTATCTGTCAAAGAAGAAGGGAGAGTCAGAGGCATATACCGGAGAAACTTTTCCATTATTACAGGCAGTATTTTTGCCCCTTTCTCTTTGGTCTTTTCCCCCGTGCTGTTCTTACATTTCTTTCTAACATTTCAATATGATAATGTTTTAGTTAGTTATATTAATATTAAGATAATTTATCAATTTATTTTTTACTTGACATATCATCATTCTTAGATTATATTGTTCTTCCAGGAGGTATAGTGCATGGTCAAAAAGAAATTATCAGTTGTGAGAAAGCCTTTCGGTTTCAGACTGGATATGGAGCTGGTAAAAAAATTGAAAGTCCTGGCAGTGAAGAACGAAAAGGCAGTTAATGTGCTCCTTGAAGAAGCAATCAGAGATCTAGTAATAAAATACCAGAATGAAAAACAACAATAACATTTCGGGAGGAGAAAATATGTATGATCCCGACATTATTTATCTATCCAACCGGATAGATTCTCTGGAAAAAAACCAGATCGAGATCCTCGAAATACTCAAACAGACAGTATCCCATGCTATGCATCCTGAACTACGGGCGTTTTTCGCAAGATTACCAAATGAAAGAAGAATTCAGCAGAGAAAACAAATCAGTGTTCCGATCAGCTATGAATATTCTTCAGATAACGGGACTATGTCCCGCTCCGGCAAGAGCTTTAACATCAGTGAATCAGGTATGTGTTTTTACACCCAGACTCCTTTAACGGGAGGGGATAAACCTTCGCGTTCAGAGTGAACACATCTGGGATGCTCCAAGAACAGGTATCGTAAAGTGGTGTAACAGAAAATATCTTAATTTTTACCAGGTAGGGGTTTCTTTTCAATAGTTATACTGTGTTAGTATGATGCTTCTGACCCTGGTCATAGCATCGAAACTCTTTTATCCTTATATGGCTGAGGAAAGTTGTAGGAATTTATAAGCCATGCGAGATGTTTAATGAGCAAAGGCTGTTTTACTGCATTCAATTCTTCATCAAAAAAAATACCCATGAGATAACTCTTCCCCAATTTCGAAACCCAGTCAACCTTGCCTGCTATGTTTTCATTCTGTACCTTGCCATTGCTGTCAATGAAAGAGATTTTAACCTTTATCTTTTTACCCTTACGGATAAGAACAGGTGAATATACTCCGAGTCCTGCAAATGAGATATTGGCTATCGATGCGTCTGAAACACTCCCATCTTCTGGAACCGTAATCTCAGCCTTTCCGAAGAAGTTATACCTGTACCACTTACGACCGTCTATGACTTTCTTTTTCTTATACGCCATAGGTCTTAGTTCCCCTAACAAGTGATGTACTGAAACGTATCAACATCCTGTTTACATTACTTTTCCTGAAGAAAGCTGTCAAGTCTCATCCAGGTCCGGTAAGTCCGAGAGCAGAGGCATTGCAGTAAACCCTGCATCTGCCTGCGATAAGAAGGGACACAATTATTAAAGAAAACTAATTCGCCCATGAGCGATGGGTGACAGAAAATGAGGCATACGCCGATTTTTCCGCATGCAAACACATTATAATAATAGTGAGTATTTACTCTGATACTGTGATGCTCTACTTTGTAGAGCGGAAATTGATCCGGATCAGATTGAAACAGCCAAAGAAAAGGCAGGAGAATAAATGACAGCTAAACTAACCACAAGGTTCTCAAAAACCATGCGACTAATGGTCAATACGTTATCTATTTTACTGATAAGTTGCTTAGCAGCCTGTTCAGGGGGAAGATCGGAACCTCCCAAAGTGCGGACTGTTCCGGTGATAGCAGGTACGGTGACTCAGAAAACTGTACCTGTCCAAATCCGTGTCATTGGCAATATTGAAGCCTATTCCGCTGTATCGGTAAAATCTCAAATAGGCGGACAACTTATCCGCGTTCATTTCAAAGAAGGACAGGATGTGCGTAAAGGAGAACTCCTTTTCACGATAGATCCGCGTCCCTATGAGGCAGCGCTCAAACAGGCAGAAGCTAACCTTGCAAAAGACGCAGCGCAACTCGATAATGCCCGCTCCGAACTGCTTCGTTATGAAGAACTCATCAAACGCGACTATGTTACCAAGCAAGAATACGACCAGATCCAGGGCAAACGCTGCCGCCATGGAGGCTACCCTAAACGCTGACAAGGCTGTCGTCGAAAATGCCAGACTTCAATTGAGATATTGTTATATCTACTCTCCCATAACAGGCAGAACCGGTAATCTCTTTTCTAATGAGGGTAATCTGATCAAAGCTAACGCAGATAATGCAATGGTCATAGTTAATCAGATTCAGCCCATTTACGTGACTTTTTCGGTTGCCGAACAGTATCTACCGGAAATAAAGAAATACATGGCGAGCGGAAAGGTGCTGGTAAAGGCTTTCATAACAAAAGACGAAGACAATCCAGAAGAAGGGATATTGACCTTCGTAGACAATACAGTCGACGTTGCTACAGGAACCATTAAGTTGAAAGCTATTTCCGCCAATAAAGGAAGCCGACTCTGGCCGGGTCAATTCGTTGACGTGGTGATGATATTAACCACTCAACCAAATGCTATTGTTATCCCTACACAGTCTATCCAGACGGGTCAGAAAGGGCAGTATGTCTATGTAATAAAAGATGACCTTACTGTTGAAGACCGGCAGGTAACCGTCGGCAGGTCGCTCAACAGTGAAACCGTCATTGAAAAGGGACTGCAGGCCGGAGAAAAGGTGGTAACAGACGGTCAACTCCGCCTTGTTCCTGGGGCCAAGGTACAGATTAAGGAAAAGGCAGAGAGCGCAAAATAATGAACATACCGGAACTATTCATCCGGAGACCGATTATGACTACTCTGGTCATGGTGTCCATTCTTGTCTTCGGTCTTGCTGCTTACAGTCTTCTCCCGGTGAGTGATCTCCCGAATGTGGACTTTCCCACCATTCAAGTGTCTGCCAGCTTGCCCGGGGCCAGTCCGGAGACCATGGCCTCTGCAGTGGCGACACCCCTTGAGCGGCAGTTTTCGACCATCGCCGGCCTCGACTCAATGACATCAACAAACGCCCTCGGAACTACCCAGATCACCCTGCAGTTCAACCTCAGCAGAAACATAGACGCGGCGGGTCAGGACGTTCAGGCGATGATTGCAAAGGCATCGAAGCAACTGCCTCAGAACATGCCTGTGCCTCCGACCTATAGCAAGGTTAATCCCGCTGACCAGCCGGTCATCTATCTTGCTCTCAGCTCTCCGACCCTCCCTATCTATAGGGTATATGAATATGCCGACACCTTCATCGCCCAGCGTATCTCTATGATAAGCGGTGTCGCCCAAGTTCAGGTCTTCGGTTCTCAGAAATATGCGGTCCGCGCACAACTCGATCCCAGGGCGTTGGCAGCCAAAAAGATAGGCATCGATGATATCGGAAATGCGCTTGCCCTCGGGAATGTGAATCTTCCCACAGGGACCCTCCAGGGCCAGAAGCAAGCATTCACCATCCAGGCCACCGGGCAGCTTTACGATGCTGAGGCCTATCGACCCTTGATTGTGGCCTATCGGGGCGGTTCCCCGGTACGTCTCGACTCGATCGGCAGGGTCGTCGACGGAGTGGAAAACGATAAGGTGGCCAACTGGTACAACAATCAACGCGCAGTTGTTCTTGCGATCCAGCGCCAGCCTGGCACAAACACCGTTGAAGTCGTGGACAGCATAAAGAAACTGCTGCCGGTCTTCAGTATGCAGATTCCTCCGTCGGTCAAGCTTGAGGTGCTTTACGATCGTTCCGTATCTATTCGAGAATCAGTCCGCGACGTGAAGTTCACCCTCCTGCTCGCGCTCTGTCTTGTCGTGTTAGTCATTTTTCTCTTTCTCCGAAACCTGTCTGCAACCCTTATCCCGAGCCTCGCCTTGCCGTTTTCGATCATCGGCACCTTCGCTGCGATGTATCTTATGGGGTTTAGCGTCGACAACATCTCCCTTATGGCCTTAACGCTTTCGGTCGGATTTGTGGTGGATGACGCGATAGTCATGCTCGAAAATATTATGCGACACGTGGAAAAAGGTGAGAGCGTATTCCAGGCCGCTCTCGTCGGCTCAAGAGAGATCGGGTTTACCATCTTGTCGATGACTATTTCCCTTGTTGCGGTCTTCATCCCCGTGCTCTTTATGGGCGGACTTATCGGCCGCATTCTCCATGAGTTTGCAGTAACAATAAGTATGGCGATCCTGATATCGGGGTTTGTCTCTCTGACGCTGACGCCTATGCTCTGCAGCCGCTTTATACGCCCCGCCGGCACTGAGCGTCACGGCCGCGCTTATTTGTTGATGGAGCGTTTCTTTGACGGTATGCGCCACTCATACAAAAGGAGTCTGACCTTCGTACTTAAACATCGCCTTGCGACTCTCGTCATCACTGTGCTCCTCACCTTCGCAACCGGCTATCTGTTTACAAGGATCCCCATGGGATTCCTGCCGTCGGAGGACACCGGTCAGATATTCGCCTTTACTGAGGCGTCACAGGGTATTTCCTTTGAAGACATGGTGAAGCACCAGAAAGAACTGGCCGCCATAGTTACCAAGGACCCTAATATTGACGCCTTTATGTCCGCTGTGGGACCAAGTGGGAGCAGCCCGTCGAACAATACCGGCAGAATGTTTATGCGCCTGAAACCCCGGAGCGAACGGAAGTTGAGCGCTGACGAGATTATCCAGGAACTGCGGCCAAAACTCTCGCAGGTGGCCGGCATTCAGATGTTCATGCAGAATCTGCCCTCGATCCGCATCGGGGGAAGGCTCACGAAGAGTCAATACCAGTTTACCCTGCAGAGTCCCGACACGGCAGAACTTTACCGGTCGTCCATGGAACTTGAAAGCAAAATGAGGGCGATGCCCGAACTGCAGGACGTGACCAGTGACCTCCAGATAAAGAACCCTCAGGTCAACGTAGACATCAACCGTGATAAGGCATCGGCTCTCGGCATAACCGCGTCTCAGATTGAAGACGCGCTCTATTACGCTTACGGCTCCCGTCAGGTCTCGACTATCTACGCGCCGAATAACCAGTACCAGGTCATTCTCGAACTGGCGCCGGAATACCAGATGGACCCGGCCGCCCTGGCAATGCTCTATATCCACTCAAACACAGGCCAACTCGTTCCGTTAAATACCCTGGCAACTCTCACACGGGACGTCGGCCCCCTGACGGTGAACCACCAGGGACAGCTCCCTGCGGCTACGATTTCCTTTAATCTTAAGCCCGGCGTGGCATTAGGGGATGCCGTAAAGTTGGTCGATAAGGTTGCCGGGGCGACATTACCTCAGACAGTCAGTACCAGCTTCCAGGGTACGGCGCAGGCGTTTCAGTCGTCCATGAAAGGACTCTGGATTCTCCTGATAATGGCGCTCCTCGTCATTTACATTGTCCTCGGCATTCTCTACGAGAGCTTTATCCACCCGCTGACCATCCTTTCCGGACTTCCCGCTGCCGGGTTCGGCGCGCTCATCACACTCATGCTCTTCGGCAAGGACCTTAATATCTATGCCTTTGTGGGTATCATTATGCTCCTGGGCATAGTTAAAAAGAATGCCATCATGATGATCGACTTTGCCCTGGAAGCCCAGAGAAAGGAAGGGAAACCGCCCATGGAAGCGATCTATGAAGGAGCGGTGATCCGTTTCCGCCCCATCATGATGACCACTATGGCAGCACTAATGGGAACCTTGCCCATTGCTATCGGAATCGGTGCGGGTGCCGAGTCCCGCCGCTCCCTTGGTCTCTCCGTGGTGGGAGGACTGCTGGTCTCCCAGGTTCTGACACTCTACGTGACACCTGTCTTTTTCGTCTACATGGAAACTTTCCAGCAAAAGGTAAGCAACTATCTTGGAAGACGCAAAAAGCTCAAATCAGACTTTGCAAATTAAAAAACCCGGCTGAAGATCCCCTTCTTCCGTTCATATCTTCCTGAATCACGCACTTGAACCTCAACTTGATAAGGTATTTAGTTCAACCGATAATCTGCAAATATATTTTGTTAGAGTCAGTTTTATTATTCTCTGGAAATGATAGTACCTTCTCCTACGTCAGCCACAATTCCACCGGCCTTCTTTGATGATAAAGTTTGCCACTAAAATACCCAGAACCCGGGAGCTTGCCGCGATCTTCGAAGAAACGATAGAAAAATTAGAACCTTAGTATTAAAACCTCTGTAGGGAAAAAGATGACATTAAAATTAGCTTTGTTCTTACAGGAAAATCAGACAAATACTGATACCATTATATTCTTTTCACGTATATAGTTGTATTTATTGCTGCTGTATTCATACAAAAAGAGGAATCTCTCAGAAATTGACGTCAATTTGTCACGGAGGAATAGAAATGAAGAATATAGTGATAGCCATCTTCAGTATAGTCTTGTTTTCAGGCAGGCTCTGCCTTGCAGTTGATACGACCGCACTTAATGAGGAAAAGGACAGGGTCAGTTATAGTGTTGGTTATCAGATCGGAGAAGACCTGAGGCAGCAAAAGATCGAGTTCGATCCGGCGGCCTTTCTAAAGGGGGTCGAGGATGCATTATCCGAGATGAAACCGGAGCTCAGCGCTGAAGAGATGAACGCAAAGCTTGTGGAGCTGAAGAAAAAACTTGAGGCCGATTATAAGACCAAACAGTCCGACAAACGTAAAGACCTGCAGGATACCAAAGAAAAATATTGGGGAGAAGGCAGGGAGTTTCTGGCTGAGAATAAGAAAAAGGAAGGAGTTGTTGAGCTGCCGAGCGGCTTGCAATACAAGGTTATCACAGAGGGCGCTGGAAAGAAACCCGGGCCCGGTGATGCAGTCCTGGTTCAATACCGTGGAACGTTAATCGACGGGACGGAGTTCGACAGTTCATACAGGAATAACAAGCCATCAAAATTCCATGTCAGCGGAGTGATTCCCGGATGGAAGGAAGCATTGCAGATGATGAAGGAAGGCGCCACATGGCGAATTTTCGTTCCTGCAGACCTTGCTTACGGGGAGCGGGGGCCGCTCGCAGACAGAACCGTGATCTTCGATATCGAACTGATTTCGGTGGAGTCTTCCAAATAGAGTCTCCGGTATCTTCGGTACCCGTTAGCAGAACCATAGGGAGGATTTAAGGATGAGACAAGTGTTCATGATTATCCTGAGCATAGCTATATTTGTCGGAGTCTGTGTTGGTAGGCGATAATCCGAGCACGAAAGACGAGAAGTTCAAGACAAGCTACAGTGTGGGCTACGAGGTGGGAGGAGATCTCAAGAGTAAGGGCGTCAACGTTAATTCCGAGGTTCTCCTCAAAGGGGTTCAGGACGCAATGAAAGCCAATGAGCCGCTCCTGACACGGCAAGAGATGAGAAACATTCTGTCGGACCTTACAGAAGAAGATCATTAAGGCTCAGGAACAAAAAACAAAAGCAGAAGCAGAGAGAAACCTTGCCGAAGGCAATACTTTTCTTGCGGAGAACAGGACGCAGCAGGGCGTAAAAGTTCTGCCGAGCGGACTCCAGTACAGGGTGATTAAAGAAGGATACGGAAAAACACCGAAAGCCGATGATACCGTCACGGTTCACTATCGGGGCAGGTTGATCGATGGTACCGAGTTCGACAGTTCCTTATAGCCTGGGCAAGCCCGCTACATTTCGGGCCGACCATGTGATTGCAGGATGGAAAGAGGCTTTGCAGCTTATGAAAGAAGGCTCAAAGTGGCAGCTCTTTGTTCCGCCTCAACTCGGCTATGGAGAACGAAGGACCGGCAGTATCGGACCTAACAGCACTCTGATCTTTGAGATTGAACTAATCTCAGTAAATTAAAGCAAAGGAGGTGGTAACCATGTCTTTTTGAAACAATCAAGTATTGGTGATAATCTCAAGACTTCCTGAACATATTACGTTTAATAATCAGAGCTTGAGATTTGCGCTACAGCATCAAAAGAAACAAACATTCGAAAGGAGGAAAAAAAGTGAATCTCAAAAAACACATAATAGCATGCACAATAATCAGCTTAATAGCGTTGGTTGTGTTTGCGAATCTGAATATCCAGTATGCAGTTGCTCAAGCGTTGCCGGGTGGAACTCTGGATCCGACCACGATTCCGAAATATGTAACTCCGCTTGTCATTCCACCGGTAATGAAGAATACCGGCACCGCCAATGTCTATGACATTGCGGTCAGACAATTCATGCAGCAGATTCTGCCTGCTGCACTTCCTGCAACTACCGTTTGGAGCTATGGCCCCGTTGCTGATCCGGTGCCTGCTGTTGCACCGGCAGGAAATTCTCAGTTTAATTACCCGGCCTACACAATCGAGACAACTTCCAATCTGCCGGTAAGCGTCAGATGGAGGAATGAGCTGGTAGCAATCGATCCGGCTACAAACTTTCCATTTCCCGTCGGAAACGCTAATCGTACCTTTCTGCCTCACCTTCTGCCGGTTGACCAGACCCTGCACTGGGCGAATCCGCCTGCAGTGGGCTGTGCAGACGGCACAAACAGAACGGACTGCTGCCACCAACAACCCTGCTGCATATACAGGGCCTGTGCCGATCGTGACCCACGTCCATGGCGCCCACGTGGATCCGCATAGTGATGGATATCCGGAGGCCTGGTGGCTGCCGGCGGCAAGCAATATTCCCGCAGGCTATGTGACCGAAGGCACACTCTTCGATGACGCCCTCGGGCAGGCGCGCGGCTTGAATCTGGGCTATGTCGATTTCGCTTACCGTAACGACCAGCCCGCAACTACACTCTGGTATCATGACCACGCTCTGGGAATGACCCGCAAGAACGTCTACGCAGGACCAGCGGGCTTCTGGTTATCCGGGGCGGCGCAAACGATCTTGCTCGCAGGACTTCCCGGGCCGGCTCCTGTAGCCGGACAGGGAGTGTTCGCTCTTAACGTACCGGGAAATCCTGTCAGAAACTCAATCCGTGAAATTCCGGTTGCGATCCAGGACAGTTCCTTTAACGCTGACGGCTCTCTGTTCTATCCGCCCAACCGTACTTTCTTTGACGGATATACCGGACCTTACACCGGTTCCATTCCAATCATACGGATATAGCTCCGATCTGGAACCCTGAAGCGTTTTTCAACACGATGGTCGTAAACGGTACGACCTGGCCGACTTTCGAAGTAGCGCCGGCGCTCTACCGCTTAAGACTTCTTGAACGGCTGTAACTCACGTTTTCTGAACCTCTCTCTTTTCGAAGTTGTGCGGCGGAGTTTTGGGTGCCGAGCATCCGTTCTATCAGATCGGTGCCGAACAGGGCTTTCTGCCCAATGTGGTTGCGGTCCAGACCGGAGTCGTCAACTATATATCCGGCAGGAACGGTGGTCACAGCGCCTGATCCGCAATTTGCGCTTCTCATGGGATTGGCTGAGAGAGCAGACGTTATAGTAGATTTCCGTGGTCTTGCGAACGGGACAGTCATCCGAATGATCAACACTGCGCCTGATGCGCCTTTCGGTGGATTTCCCGACATACCTGCCGATCCGGGCACAACCGGCCAGGTCATGCAGTTTGTGGTAAATACCACACCGGCTAACGCTGGTGGACCCCTCGGTGCCAGCCCGACTGACCCGGTATTGGCAGACGGCGCAACACCAAATCCGAACGCTGCCACTGACCCGACACTGCTGGTGCTTCCGGCTGAGGCTGCTCTTGCCGCACCGACAGTGACTCGTGACGTTTCTCTCAACGAAGAAACATCAGGTCAGGTCTGCGTGACGATAGACCCGGCGGGAGTGATCACAGTTGTTCAGGTTTTACCGCCTCCTCCTCAGACTCAGGCACAGATAGCCGCAACCTGCGCTGCTCTTGGCGCTGTGCCGATGGCGCCGAGAGCGGCATTGTTGGGTATCGTTGATTTTTCAATGCCTGGTATGCCGATGGGTATGCCGCTCATGTGGAACGACACGATGGGAATGAGCACTCCCATGCAGGTAACTCTGCAAAACGGCGGGATAGTTACGGTTCCTGTCACAGAGAATCCTGTAATCACCAACGGAGTAGCGCCCATCGAAGAATGGAACATGTACAACTTCACTATGGACGCGCATCCGATTCATCTGCATCTGGTCCGGTTCCAGGTGATCAACCGTCTGCCGATACCAGGCATGGTTCCGGCCCCTGTTCCCTTCCCGCAACAGCCCTGGGAGACAGGCTTCAAGGATACGGTAATCGCTTATCCGGGTGAGATCACCACGGTCAGGGCCGCAATTCGATATCGCAGGCTTATACGTCTGGCATTGCCACATCGTAGAGCACGAGGACAACGAGATGATGCGGCCGTATATTGTTTCGGCCATATGCACGTCTGACGCGTTCTGTGACGACGGCAACGCCTGCAACGGCATCGAGACCTGTAACACCACTACCGGCGTCTGCGTGGCGGGCACCCCGCTAAACTGTAATGACGGCAATGTATGCACCGATGACTCCTGTAATCCCGCATCAGGCTGTGTGCACACCAACAATACCGCTTCCTGTGATGACGGCAATGCCTGTACAACAGCCGATACGTGTAGTGGTGGCATCTGCGTTGGTGGACCAGCACCAAACTGTAATGACGGCAATGTATGTACCGATGACTCCTGTAATCCTGCATCAGGCTGTGTGCACACCAACAATACCGCTTCCTGTAATGACGGCAATGCCTGTACAACAGCCGATACATGTAGTGGTGGCACCTGCGTTGGTGGACCAGCACCAAACTGTAACGACGGAAATCTGTGCACCACCGACAGCTGCGATCCACAGACTGGTTGCGCCAACGTACCGGTGGAGTGTCCCGCTGGTCAGCAGTGTGATCCAACGGACGGACAGTGCAAGACTCCTCCTGCTACCTTCAGCATCTCTGGCAAAGTTACTTTAAATCCATCGCATAGCGGACTGGCAGGAGTTACCATGACTCTGTCGGGTGATGCGAATGCAACCACCGTGACAGATGCCAGCGGTAATTACTCCTTTACAGGTCTGGCGCCAGGCATGTATTCGGTAACACCAAGCAGGAGCGGATACAAATTTGGCCCACCCGAGAGGAAAAAAACCAGAATCTTGGCGGCAGATGTTACCGGAGTTAACTTCAATGCCATTCTGATCAAAAAAATGGCGCCTGGTGCAGCTACCGGCGGATCCCTGAACATACCCTCCGACCCAGAAACGACCGTTCATGCTACGGAGTTTGTCGTCAATACTACATCGGTTAATGCTGGCAGACCCCTTGGGACCAGCCCGACCTATCCGGCATTGGCAGATGGTGTGACGCTGAACCCCCGTGCCGCTACTAATCCGACTGCACTGGTGCTTCCAGCTGAAACTGCCCTTCCCGCAGCTACTGTGACTCGTGACGTTCCTCTGAACGAAGAAGAATCGGGTCAGATTTGTGTAACAGTGGCGCCTGACGGGTCCATCACCGTTGTTGCCGTACTGTCTGCTCCATTGTCTCCTGCAGACATAACCGCATACTGTGCAACTTTAGGTGCTCTGCCCATGGCGCCGAGAGCGTCATTATTGGGCATAGTCGATTTTGCAGTGCCGGCTGCGCCTGTGGGTATTCCTCTTATGTGAACCGACACTTGAAACTGCTTTTAGGGATCTCAATATGAGATGAAGCATTACACGGCCCTGGAACATTCCAGGGCCGTTTCTTTGTGCGCCCGGCAGGGCGCAAGCTCTTAAAGGGTGAAAGTCCTCTATAGGCCCGGTAAGGGGAACTATTAGCTGAACGGACAGGGCGTTTTCCGTGAGGGGATGTCTGGAAGGAACCGAAGGCAAAGCACTGGCCTGACGAACAGAAACCACATATGAGGCGTTCGTGCTGGATAAGGGGGCGAATAATCCTAAAGTCCAATACTTACACGGAAAGCACGCACGTATATGTGGCAGGTATAAGTGTGAAGGAGCCTGCGCATTACCCGGGGAGACCTCTCAAATTGCCATGTGCTATTGTCATCGAGAGGTGACGAGAAGAATTGAGAGGAGTCAGCAGAGGCCATAAGAGGTTGTTCGACCACAACCAAAGGGTCAAACCCGAAGTTAAGGAGTAGAGACTTTGACTGTGGAAGTGAAAGGAGACATAGCAAAGAGAGTTGAGAAGCTTGAAACTTACTTATTGAGGAGCGGACGGAATCTGCGAGGCAGGAAGTGAGTATGTCAAATCACCCATTGGAAGGAGGGCACTCTACCCCTGAAGGAACACAGTTGATTGAGCGTATGGTCGAACGCAAGAACATGAAGAAGGCTTATGATCGTGTAATAAGAAACAAAGGGGCAGCGGGCATAGATAACATGCCCGTAGAATCTCTGAAGACTTATTTACACGAGAAATGGCCTGAAATCAAAGAACAGCTTGTAAAGGGTGAGTACAAGCCGAGACCAGTAAAAAGGGTAGAGATACCCAAACCCGGAGGCGGGGAACGCCTGCTGGGTATACCTACGGTTTTGGACAGACTCATTCAACAGGCAATCTATCAAATACTGAGTCCAATATTTGAGCCAACCTTTTCTGACCACAGTTATGGATTTCGGCCTGAACGAAACGCCCATCAGGCGATAAAGCGGGCGAAGGAATACCAGACCGAGGGAAAGAAATGGGTTATGGACATGGACCTGGCGAAGTTCTTTGATGAAGTCAACCACGACATACTGATGTCGAAGGTAGCGAAGAGAGTGAAGGATAAGAAACTTCTTTTACTCATCAGGCGCTATCTTCAGGCAGGGGTCATGGAGGACGGACTGGTAAGCGCCAGCGAGAAAGGGACACCGCAAGGGAGTCCGTTATCGCCTCTTTTGTCCAACATAATGCTGGATGATTTGGACAAGGAACTTGAGAGGAGAGGTCACGCCTTCTGTCGGTATGCGGATGATTGCAATGTTTACGTAAAATCGGGGAAGGCAGGACAGAGAGTACTCGAATCCATAACGACGTTCGTGGAAAAGAAACTCAAACTCAAGGTCAATAGGGACAAGAGCGCAGTGGCCAGAGCCTACCAGAGGAAATTTCTGGGGTACTCATTCACATGGCATAAACAGCCGAAGATACGAGTGCCCAGAGAATCTGTCAAGAGACTGCAGGTGTATCTTAAAACCATCTTTCGTGCAGGCAAGGGAAGGAATCTTCAGAGATTTATCACTGAAGACCTGAACCCGATACTCAGAGGATGGATAAACTACTTTCGGATAGCGGAGGTAAAGACATTTGCGGAAGACATTGACGGGTGGGTAAGGAGAAGACTTCGACTGATACTGTGGAAACAGTGGAAGAAGCCGTGGACACGGAGAAAGAAACTGATAGAAGCAGGACTGCCGGAGGAACGGGCGGTTATGTCAGCCTTTAACCGAAGGGGTTCATGGTGGAACTCAGGGGCATCGCATATGAACGATGCCTTCAGGAAAAAGTTCTTTGACAGAGTTGGTCTTGTGTCGATGCTTGATGAACTGTATAACTTCCGAATTGTTAACTTTGGGAACCGCCTTGGTACGTGAACCGTATGCCGGGTGGTGTGAGAGACCGAAGGGGGTAACCCCTCGGTCTACTCGATAGAGTGTGCCAAAGGTTTTGATTTTTCTCGCGAATTAGATTCAATTGAAAACAGAATGAGACAGGGCAGACCGGATCGTGGATGTAGAGATAGAAATTGAGAGTGTCCGGATTGAAGCAGCCTGTCATAGGAAATTACTATTACTACTGCTGCGATTCGATAATATCCACTTCGCTGCTGTCTGGGAATCTTTACACGCGGGAGCTTTTATCTGTTCAGATTGACAAGCTCCTGCAACA
>CAWCKM010000025.1:0-17532 GCA_963796125.1 Nitrospirota bacterium | reverse complement strand
TGAAGGAGCAGAGCAGATGCAGTATCATCGCTCATTCTCGGTACGCTTCTGCGTACCTCCGAGGTACAGAGTGTCAGCCGCCTTGGGGCGGTGAACACTCTGTAAAGCCTCTCCGATACTGCATCTGCTCTGATTGATCAACAAATTTATGAATAATCTGGAGTAAATTGTTATCGGTTCTGCTGAAGAGGAAACTTTTTAGTAGAAAACCGTAAACAACAAAAACGTAATCCCGGCTCCTATGACGGCCCCAACAATAACCTCCAGAGTACTATGTGCCTTGACTGCTATCCTGCTTTTTGCAATGAGGAAGGCAAGAGTAAAGCTAAATAAAGAGGCATTGAAACTCTCTGTGACATAGGTAGTTGCAATCCAGAAGGAAAAGGCTATTGCTGCATGGCCGCTTGGCATGCCTCCGCGCAAGGGATGTCCTTTTCCGAAATATGCCTTGAGCACAACAATTGAAATTAAAACGAGGATGGTTGAAATCAAGGCAACTTCTTCCTTTGAATGTTTTGATACGGAGAGACCGGTCTCGAATACTTTTTCAAGATACGGGAAGAGTATGATATATCCTATCACGACTGCACCAAAGGCAGTGATGAAGACTGCACCTGCTCCGATGTCTTTTGCAATTCTTGCCTGTTCGCTGTATTCAGGTGAGATCATGTCTACGACGTATTCAACAGCGGTATTTATCATCTCTGAAAGGAGGACAAGGATAACAGCAATGGAAATAATGAGGAAGTCTGTCCTCCCGATACCGAGAATGTAACTGACAACAAGGACAGATGCAGCAACATAGAGATGATACCTTAAGTGTCTCTGGGTTTTTGCGGTATGGAGGATGCCTTCTATTGCATTATTTGTACGTTCTAAAAAAATTTTGAGAGACAAATAATCCGCCTTCGTTTCTCTGTTTAAAAATTATACAATTTTGAGGATGCAGTGTGATATTTTGAATTTATGAAGTCACTCAGGGGGGACATATCAGTTTTCCCGTCATCAATATTCCCGTGACGCTTTACAGTGCGTCCCATAAAAAGGATGCAAGTTTTCATCATGTTGTTCATGTATCTAAAATTCACCCTGTATTTTCCTCCTTATCTCAAGATCCCTCTTCATGATATACAATCTGATCTTTTTTTCGTCTTCATTGTGCGGAAATAACTCCAACCCATAGAAATTGCTTTTGACAAAAATATTTTGCTTCTTTACTGCCCTCTCCTTTTCGTAGATTCTCGTTTATAGACAACTGAAGCCTTTGAAAGGATAAAGATACTGTTATCTATCGGGAGTTCCAAGCCGGTGGTAAAGGCATCCTCGGTATCAAGAGTCGCATTCGTGAAAAATCCTGAACCACGTTCTGATATGTCCTGTACTGCGAAGGAAAGGGTTCCATATTGAGGGGCGTTGATATATATCATCACCGGCGATTTAAGAGAAGGCTCAACCCTTAAGAATTTCCTCCCTGAAGTTTTCAGGAAGTGGGGATGTCTGCCACTATTATTGATCCCGAAACAATCAGCCCCTCAATTGTACACACATGTGTTTCTCCCTGTATTTCAAAGGTTGCAGAAAAGGATGAACAGTCGCTTAAAAAGTGCAACAGTCTGGATGGATGAAATCTTCCCATGGTAACCCTTGATCTACCATGGATCTTCTCGATATGACAGATACCTTTCCCTGTAATGACGTGACCCTTTTCTTCCTCTAACGGGAAAGAGAGAACAAGTGGCAAGTTATGTTCAAATAAATATTTGAATGCTTCTATGGGGTTCATATAGGCTATTTGGGCGAAGTGGCTGTTATTTTGAGTTGGCCATCATGAGCCAGCAAGCCCTGTGTTGGTGAGGTACTTCACTGAGAGGCATTCTTATATTCTTCTATCAAAGATTCTATCAATTCTTTAACAGAAATAATTTTTTTTGCTCTATAAGCATTCTTTCCAGCGAACGCAAATCCATGTTCTAAATTGCCCTTACTGGCATTTAACAAAGCAAGGGCAATGCAATAGGGGCTATTTTTATAATCACAGGTTATTATGCAATGATAAGGACATTTAAATGGTTTCTTTTTCCCTTTATTGGCATCATCAATAAATTTGTTTCTAATTGCTCTTCCTGGCATACCAACCGGACTTTTGATAATCACGATATCTTCTTTACTTGAATCAATATAAGTTTGCTTAAACTTTATCGATGCATTACATTCATAAGTAGTAACAAAACGTGTTCCCATCTGTACCCCAGAAGCGCCTAATTGTAAGAATTTATAAATATCTTCTCCTGTATATATACCTCCAGCGGCAATTACCGGGATAGGTTTCTTATACCTTTCCTCAAATGGTCTTACCGCGTTAATCACTTCCGGAATAAGTTTTTCTAACGAATACTCAGGATCGTTAATCTGCTCTTCTTTGAACCCAAGATGTCCCCCCGCCAGTGGCCCCTCTACAACTATAGCATCAGGGAGGTAGTTATATTTTTCTGACCATCTTTTAGAGATGATACTGGCCGTCCTTTCAGAAGAAACAATGGGAACCAACTTCGTCTTTGTGCTTCCTTTTAAAAACTGTGGAAGATTAAGGGGAAGTCCGGCCCCGGAAAAGATGATGTCTATCTCCTCCTCAATAGCAGTTCTTACCATATCAGCATAATTTGATGCTGCCACCATCATGTTTATACCAACAATCCCTTTAGTTAATTCTCTGGCTTTTCTAATCTCCCTTTTCAACGCTCTCATATTTGCTTCCAACCAATTCGTCGAAAAATCGGCTTCAAGCATCCCAATACCTGAAGCAGCAATAACTCCGATACAACCTTCGTTAGCTACTGCGGATGCCAGCCCGGATAGAGAAATTACAACTCCCATTCCTCCTTGAATTATCGGAAGTTTTGCCGTCAAATCTCCTATTGTTAATCCTTTTAAATGGTTAGTACTCATGAAAAATCTCCTTATCTATTTCACACTATGTTCAAGGCCAAAAGAAGTACGATAGCATTTTGATGCAGGTTTTCTAGTCTGTTTCATCTGACCATTGCGGGTTATTCTTCGCATGATCATAATCCAAGACCAGACCCACCAAGCTTTGACTATCCTCTGACAAATTATAACAGATTAAGTTCCGGGAAAACGAAGCATTAAAGGGCTGACCTCCGGCTCTCTGTTATCTACTGCGGCGGGTTCTTCTGAAACTTTACAACAAAATTCAAGTCCAGACCCTAACTCCTTCTTTTGACCCCTTCTTGTACCTTCCTTTTTATCTCAAGGTCTCTATTATTCATGTATAATCTTATCTTCTTCACATCTTCACTGTGAGGGAATAGCGCCAAACCATAAAGAATGTTATTGAAGACATTCAGTTTTTTTACTTTTTTATCGGTCTCTAAAGATTCTATTTTATAGACAACAGCAGCATTTGAGAAAATAAAAGTTCCCTTATCTACTGGAATCTGTAAACCACACATAAAGCTATTCTCGACAGCGAGTGGCGAGCCTGCGACAAAACTTAAACCCTGTTCTGTTAAATCTTTTACGGTAAAAGAAACTGTACCATCCTGTGGTGTATAGATATGACAGCATCACCGGTGATCGCAGGGAAGGCTCAACTCTTGAGAATTTCCTCATTGAGGAATTCAGGGAAATTGGGATGTCTATTACTATTGTTGATCTGGAAACAGTCAATTTCTCAATAGCACAAAAGTATGGTTCTCCCTTTATCTCAAAGTTTGCCTGGAAGGATCGAGATCTTTTTAAGTGATACACGAGTCTGTCCGGATTAAATTTACCTAAGGTAACCTTTGAAGTACCATGGATTTTCTCGATATGACAGATACCTTTTCCTGCAATAACATGTCCTTTTTCTTCTTCAAAAGGGAAAGTAAGAGTAAGGGGCAGGTTGTGGTCAAATAAATATTGGAAAGCTTCTATCGGTTTCATGTGTTTGTTTTCTTCTTGAAGCAATCATATCAAAGCCTTAACATGTCGTCAAGTCACTTCTATCGGTTTCATGCGTTTGTTTTTTCTTGAAGAAATCATATCAAAGCATTAACATGTCGTCAAGTCTAAAAAGAGGTTGGTTTAATCAAAAACGTGCCAGACGCCTATGCCAATACCGAAATGGACAGGAATATCATAACGGGGCTCAAACAGGTGGAGTTCTTTGCTCTTTAAAAGAGGGTAGGGGTATTGTATTTCACCGAGAGGACGTAACTCTTTACCTATGACCTCGCCAGCCACTGTAATTTCACGACCTTGTGAGTATACAGCGGTTTCAAGGTATCCTTCAGAGAATATGATAAACCGGCCATAAGAGGCGTCTGTATCTTCTGGTCTTCCACGATAGTCCAGAGGCTTCTGCAATACCTCAATGTATGTTCCCTCTTTTGTGTTTGTGGAACTTACAATGACTCCTCCGAGGATAACGGTTCTGCCCTTGAATGCATCGGGGTCTTTGAAAAGGACCGATGCAGAAGGTTCTCCATAAGCCTTGTTTCTTAATTCTTTGGAGACAACATGGGCACAACCAAAAAGAGATACTATTATAAAGAATAAAAGAAATCGTTTCATAAGGGATTATACCTTATTCTGAATACTGAATTTAATTGACTCCTGATACTGAGATTCTTCGCTACGCTCAGAATGACAAACGATGGTCTGTCATGCTGAACGAAGTGAAGCATCTCTATTGTATAGAAACTACTTTTTGAAAAACTTTTCCGATCTAAAAATTATGAAAGCGCCTCAAAAGCCTTATTTACTGCATCTTCTGCATTCTCAGCCTTTATAATGCCTTTAATGTCCCAGGTGTTAATGCCTATTACCGGTTTGCCCATTCTCAGTCCGAAAGCTATTTCAGAAAGGGTCCCGTATTCGCCGCCAACAGAAATTATGGCATCTGCGGTACGGACTATGATTACGTTTCTTCCCTCACCGAATCCTGTTGCAATAGGGATATCAATGTAAGGGTTTGCTTCATTCTTATGGTCTTGCGGGAGTATTCCAACAGCAGTTCCACCGTCGGATGTGGTACCCTTTGAGGCTGCCTCCATGACACCGCCAAGACCACCGCAGATTAAAATGGCATTTCTCCTGGCAATAAGTCTTCCCACCTCTTCAGCAGTCTTGCGAAGGGACTCATCTGCGATTCCGGCCCCTATGACAGCGATTATTCTTTTATACATGTTGAAGTATGTTACTTTATCACATTGTTGTCGCTATAGAATAGCGAAAGAACTATAGTCCATAAAAAACCAAAAAAGGAAATCCAAATAAAGTGGATATAGTTTGAATTCATTCGTATGTTTAAGTTATTATTTGTAACTTAAAATCCCTATCAGGAGGATATCCAAATGGCAACGAAAGCAGCAAAGAAGAAAGGAAAGAAATATGTTTACTTCTTTGGTAGTGGAAAGGCTGAAGGAAAAGGGGCTATGAAAGACCTTCTCGGTGGAAAGGGCGCAGGTATAGCAGAGATGACTAACCTGAAGATTCCCGTACCTGCCGGTTTTACCATAACTACTGAGGCTTGTAATGAATATTTCAAAAACAAAAAGAAATATCCTCCAGGCACGTGGGAAGAGGTTTTAGAAAACCTGAAAAAAGTGGAAAAGGCAATGGGCATGAAATTTGGTGACGCAGACCAATCCTCTCCTTGTCTCTGTCCGTTCAGGAGCTAAATTTTCCATGCCGGGCATGATGGATACGGTTCTCAACCTCGGTCTTAATGAAACTACGATGCAGGCCCTCATAAAAAAGACTGGTAATGAGCGGTTTGTCTATGATGCATACAGAAGATTTATAACCATGTTCGGAAGCATTGTCATGGGGATAGAGAGGCAACATTTTGAAAAGACCTTGGAGACAGATGAAGGCAGAAGAAAGGTGTTCAACTGGATACAGATCTTACATGCAGATGATCTCAAGGAACTTGTGAAAGGAGTTCAAGGCTATCTATAAATCTGAAACAGGAACAGATTTCCCTGAAAATCCCTCATGAGCAACTCAAGCTTGCCATTAATGCTGTTTTTGGTTCCTGGTTTGGTGACAGGGCTGTCAAATACAGAAAGCTCCATGGTATTCCTGATGATCTCGGTACTGCTTGCAATGTTCAGGCAATGGTCTTTGGAAATATGGGAGACAACTCAGGCACAGGTGTTGGTTTTACCAGAGACCCCTCCACAGGAGAGAAAAAATTTTTTGCTGAATGTCTCATCAATGCACAGGGGGAAGATGTAGTAGCAGGAATCAGAACACCCCTTCATATAGAGGAACTGGGGAAGAGACTCCCTGATGCATATAAGGAGCTTGACGGAATCTATAAGAAACTCGAAAAGCATTATAAAGATATGCTCGATATCGAATTCACTGTTCAGGATGGCAAACTTTACATGCTTCAGACCAGGGTTGGTAAGAGGACGACAGCAGCAGCTCTGAAGATTGCCATAGACATGGTCAAGGAAAAGCTGATTGACAAAAAGACAGCGGTTATCAGGATTGACCCTGATCAGCTTGACCAGCTTCTTCATCCAACCATAGACCCAAGAGCAGAGGTTACAGTAGTAGCAAAAGGACTTCCTGCCTCACCTGGTGCTGCTGTTGGAAAGGTTGTATTCTACTGCAGAAGATGCTGAGCAATGGGCTTCAAGAGGCTGAGAAGGTGATTCTTGGTAAGGACATGAAACATCGCCTGAAGACATTGGGGGAATGCATGCTGCTCAGGGTATTCTTACCGCAAGGGGTGGTATGACATCTCATGCGGCTGTTGTAGCAAGGGGTATGGGTAAATGCTGTGTTGCTGGCTGTGGTGCTATCAATATCAACGAGGAGGGCAAGTATTTCATCGTAGATACGCATGTTGTAAAGGAAGGTGAATACATTACCCTGAATGGTACCACAGGAGAAGTAATCCTTGGTCAAGTTGCACTTACGCAGCCTGAACTTACGGGTGATTTTACTACCATTATGAAATGGGTAGATGAATTCAGAAAGATAGGGGTATGGGCGAATGCCGATACCCCAAAAGATGCCCGTGTTGCAAGAGGGTTCGGGGCAGAAGGTATAGGCCTTTGCCGTACTGAGCATATGTTTTTTGAACCGGACAGGATATTCGCGGTCCGTGAGATGATATTGGCTGACGATATCGCAGGCAGGAAAAAAGCTCTTGAAAAGATACTCCCCATGCAGAAAGGAGATTTTGTTGGTATTTTTACTGAAATGCGGGGGCTGCCTGTGACAATAAGGCTCCTTGACCCGCCTCTCCATGAGTTTCTTCCCCAGACTGACGATGAGCTTAAATTGCTTTCTGAAGATATGGGTGTTCCTTTTGAAAAGCTAAAAGCGAGAAACAATGCTTTACGTGAATTTAATCCCATGCTCGGACACAGGGGATGCAGGCTTGGCATAACCTACCCTGAGATATACGAGATGCAGGTTCAGGCAATCATGGAGGCTGCATGTGAGCTCACAAAACAGAAGGTGAAGGTTATTCCTGAGATAATGATTCCCCTCGTCGCCCATGTAAATGAGCTGAAGATGATGAGAGAGATGGTCATAAAGGTGGCTGATGAGGTTCAGAAAAAATATAACATCAAAGTGCATTACACAGTCGGGACAATGATAGAGGTTGCTCGAGCAACGATAACAGCAGACGAGATAGCAACACAGGCAGACTTTTTCTCCTTTGGTACGAATGACCTCACACAGACCACATTTGGACTTTCAAGGGACGATGGAGGAAGATTCTTACCATACTATGTTGAGAAGGGAATTCTTGATGATGATCCTTTCATAACCATTGACCAGGAAGGGGTAGGTGTCCTTATGAAGATCGGTGTAGAAAAAGGCAGAAAGACAAAGAAGAACCTTAAGATAGGGATATGCGGAGAGCACGGAGGTGAGCCGAAGTCAGTAGAGTTTTGCCACAGGATCGGTCTCAATTATGTAAGCTGCTCACCATACAGGATTCCTATAGCAAAGCTTGCAGCAGCACAGGCAGCTTTGAAGGAGAAGATGAAAAAAGATTTGAGCAAATCCACGGTGTAAGTATCAGAGAGAAGGTTTCCCCGTTAGAGTAAAGTGAAACTTTTTCTAACGGGGTTTACATATTAAAGGATAATGTGTTATTTTTAAATAAATTTTAAGGTGGTGACCATATGACTTTTGACAAGGAACAGAAACAGACAATAATAAGCACATACAAGCTTCATGATAATGATACAGGTTCTCCCGAGGTTCAGATAGCCTTATTGACCGAGAGAATAAACTACCTCAACGAACATTTCAAGTTACATAAGAATGACCACCACTCAAGGAGGGGTCTTTTAAAGCTCATCAGTCAGAGAAGAAAGTTACTCGATTATCTCAAGAAGACAAAGAAGGAACGATATGAGAAGGTAATTGAACAGCTTGGGCTCAGAAAATGATGAATAAGGTTGAGATTGATGTCCAAGGAAAAGTTTTCTCCCTTGAAACAGGCAAGACTCGCAAAACAGGCAGATGGTGCAGTACTTGTTCAATGTGGTGATACGGTAGTTCTCGCCACCGTCGTATCTGACAGAATTGACAAAAGAAGGGTTTGGATTTTTTCCCTCTCACAATAGATTATCAGGAAAAAGCATACTCAGCAGGAAAGATACCCGGCGGTTTCTTTAAGAGAGAAGGAAGACCTACAGAAAAAGAGATCCTTACTTCCCGCCTCATTGATAGACCGATAAGGCCGCTTTTACCAAAAGGTTTTTCCTATGAAACCCAGGGAATTGTAAATGTTCTTTCCTATGGTGATGAGAATATTGCCGATATCCTCGGAATCATCAGCATGTCTGCTGCCTTTACCATCTCTGATATCCCTTTTAATGGTCCTGTTGGCGCTGTAAGAATCGGCAGGATTGCAGGCTCTTTTGTGATAAACCCGGACATGAGAGAGACTGAGGAATGTGATCTTGATCTGGTTGTAGCTGGTACTGAGGATGCTGTTGTGATGGTAGAAGGGTGAAAGTCAGGAAATAGCAGAGAACGACCTTCTTGAGGCTATATGGCTGGCACACCAGGAGATCAAACGTCTGTGTGCTCTTCAGAGGGAGTTACAAGCAATAGTCGCAAAAGAGAAAAGGACTTGTAATGCCTCCTGTTGTAGATGAGGAGCTTAAGAAAGCTGTTAGCTGAAATATCCATGGAAAAAATAAAAAGTGCTATTACTATTCCTGACAAAATGAGGAGGCAGAAAACCCTTGACGAAATACTTGCAGAGGCAATTGAAAAACTGAATACAGGAGAGACTGATATTGCTAAAGAAATAGTCTCTGTGTTTAATGACATAGAGAAAGAACTTGTGAGAGGCATGATCCTCAATGACAATATCAGGGTAGATGGAAGACACCCTGAAGAGATAAGAAAGATAAGTTGTGAAGTAGGTATCCTTCCGAGGACTCATGGGTCGGCGCTGTTTGTGAGGGGAGAGACCCAATGTCTTGCCGTTGTGACCCTTGGTACTGCAGATGATGAACAAAGGATTGATTCCCTTGAAGGCGAATCTTCAAAGACCTTCATGCTGCATTATAATTTTCCACCTTTCAGTGTTGGGGAGGTGAAACCATTGAGGTCACCTGGCAGGCGTGAGATAGGTCATGGTATGCTTGCTGAAAGGGCGCTTAAAGCCAGTATACCGACAAAGATCGAATTTCCTTATACCATTAGGATAGTCTCAGACATATTAGAGTCTAATGGATCATCCTCCATGGCAACAGTATGCGGTGGTTCCCTTGCTTTGATGGATGCAGGTGTCCCGATTAAGACTCATGTTGCTGGCATTGCAATGGGTCTTATAAAAGAAGGTGACAGGGTTGTTATTCTTACGGATATCCTCGGTCTTGAAGACCATCTTGGAGATATGGACTTCAAGGTGACCGGAACAGAGAAAGGGATTACAGCATTCCAGTTGGATACAAAGATAGGTGGTATATCGCATGAGGTAATGGAAAAGGCGCTCGAGCAGGCTCGGCAGGGCAGACTCTATATCCTTGACAAGATGAGAGAAACAATCAGCTGCACCACGGGAAAATCTTGCACCGTATGCCCCGAGGATTTACACAATGCAGATTAAGCAAGACAAGATTCGTGATGTCATAGGTACGGGTGGGAAGGTTATCCGTGGTATTGTAGAACAGACAGGCGTAAAGATAGATATAAACGACAGCGGCCTTATCAATATAGCCTCCCCTGATGGGGAATCTGCAAAAAAGGCTATGGATATAATAACCAGTATTACTGCTGAAGCCGAACTCGGTAAGATATATCTCGGCAAGGTAAAAAGGGTTGTTGATTTTGGAGCATTTGTTGAAATCCTCCCCGGAACCGAAGGTCTGCTTCATATATCACAGATATCAGATAAGAGAATAGCAAAAGTAACAGACGAGATAAATGAAGGAGACGAGGTTCTTGTAAAGGTCATTGAGATAGATAAGTTAGGGAGGATACGTCTATCCAGAAAAGAGGCATTGAGGGAAAAAAGCCGGAAAAAGGAACGGAGAAATCCCTCTCTTAAGCTCTCAATCTGTAAACATAATTCTTAAGAACCAATCATGTTTAAAAAAGAACACCTGTCAAATGGGATCCCTGTTGTTATGGAACCACTAAAGAATATGCGCTCTGTTGCCCTTGGCATTTGGGTAAAGGTTGGTTCGAGGAATGAAGCCACTTGATAAGAATGGAATATCCCATTTTCTTGAACACATGTTTTTTAAAGGGACACATAAACGAACCGCAAAGGATATCGCGGTTGAGATTGATTCCCTCGGCGGAGAACTCAATGCATTCACATCAAAAGAGAATACGACATTCTATGTAAAGATCCTTGATGAATACATTGAAAAAGGAATCGAATTACTCTCGGATATTTTTCTCCACTCAACATTTCCTGAAGAGGATATTGAGAAGGAAAAGAGAATAATCAAAGAAGAGATAAAGCTGGTCGAAGACACGCCTGATGACTATATTCATGACTTGTTCAATCAGACAATCTGGGGAAATAAGGGTCTCGGTCAACCTGTCCTCGGAAGGAGAGAGACAGTAAAATCCTTTACCCGGGATGATCTCATCTCCCATATAAGAAAATATTACGGTACAAAAGATGTTGTGATATCATGTGCTGGAAATTTTGAACATGAATCGATTATCAGCATGCTGAATAAAAGCCTTGGCAGCCTGAGAAGGGGTTCAGAACCTGAAAAAGGTCCCACATCACACTTTCAGAGCAAGGTTGAAGTGTTTCATAAAGAACTCTCAGAGGCACATGTATGTCTTGGCGTAGAGGGTATTCCTCAAACGAGTGAAGACCGTTACAGCCTGTTCGTCCTGAACACTATTTTTGGGGCAGGAGTCAGCTCACGGCTCTTTCAGGAAATCAGGGAAAAAAGGGGTCTTGCATATTCGATTTACTCTTTCGTCTCATCCTATTATGACACAGGTATTTGGGGTGTTTATGCTGGTGTAAGCAGGAAAAGGGTAGGGGAGGTAGCTGAACTGATTATCAAGGAGATGCACGATTTGAAATCTACACTCACCGAGGTGGAACTGCAGCGTTCAAAAAATCAACTGAAAGGAAACATCATCCTTGGCCTTGAGTCTACGAGCAGCCGCATGACCAATATTGCCCGGCAGGAAATATATCATGGGAGATACTATTCTCCGAAAGAGATCATGAAAGAAGTTGACTCAATTACGTTGGGCCACATTCAAAGACCTTGCTGAAAAGCTTATAAAACAGGAGGGCATCTCTCTTACTGTTTATGGGCCGGTATATGAAAAGGATTTGAAGGGAGTAATCAGTTAATTCAGTTTCTTGAGTTTACCCGGTTTCTTGTGTTATAAATCTATAAACTTGGACGCTCTGTAAACCAAGACAACTTCAGGGGGGGGTCATATGCCAGCATATGAATATGTGTGTAATGACTGTAAGAAGGATTTTACCGTTTTCCTTTCAATCAAGGAGTTTGAGTCAAAGCCAAAGATCATCTGCCCTCACTGTCAAAGCGATAATGCAACGAAAAAACTCACATCCTTTTTTGCAAAGACGAGTAAAAAGTCATAAACTGTCAGGTATGAGTAAGGTAGTCCTGAAAACAGAATTTCCTGATATTCAACTCCTTAACCGCGGAAAAGTAAGAGACATCTATGAACTTGGAGAATTGTTACTTCTTGTCGCGACAGATCGTATTTCAGCCTTTGATGTTGTCCTCCCAAACGGCATTCCGGAAAAAGGCAGAGTACTTACCCAAATATCCATTTACTGGTTCGAACAGATGAAGGATATTATCCAGAATCATATTGTAGCTACAGAAATAAGAGATTTCCCGGAGAAGCTTCGCAAATATGGTGACATCCTTGAAGGACGGAGTATGCTCGTGAAAAAAGCACAGCAACTGCCTGTTGAATGTGTTGTTCGGGGTTACCTTTCTGGCTCAGGATGGAAAGAATATAAGAATGGCATGACTGTTTGTGGTATCAAGCTTCCTGAAGGACTTATTGAGTCATCAAGGCTTGATGAACCCATATTTACGCCGAGCACAAAGGCAGCAGTAGGGCACGATATCAATATTGCATTTCAGGAGATGATTAAGTTAGTCGGGCAGAACCTGGCAGAAAAATTAAGGGATGTGAGTATCAGGATTTATTCAAAGGCAAGAGAGATAGCTGAAAAAAAAGGTATTATCATAGCCGATACAAAATTTGAATTTGGACTATATAACAGTCAGCTTATATTGATTGATGAACTCCTGACACCTGATTCATCACGTTTCTGGTCAATACAGGAATATATACCCGGCAGAGGTCAGGACAGTTTTGACAAGCAGGTTGTGAGAGACTATCTCCTCACACTTGACTGGAATCAGACATATCCAGGTCCTGTGCTTCCCGATTCGATTGTAGAAAAAACAGTTGCACGGTATAAAGAAATTCTGAAAATCATTACAGGTAAAGAATGAATAGTTTAATGATTTAATGAGCTTGTAAACGCTTCACGCAGACATCTGGCTTGTCAAGAACGATGTATAGAGATTCTGAAACAAGTTCAGAATGACAGTATCCAATGATTGAGGTATTTTGAATTGTACAGTATGATTAAGACACTTCAACAGGCAAAGCGAATTGTAAAGGTTGTTATAGGTTTTACTATACTCCTTATAGGTCTTGCTATGACTGTATTGCCAGGGCCTGCAATAGTAGTCATTCCAGCCGGGCTGGCAATCCTTGCAACAGAGTTCCTCTGGGCAAGAAGATTACTCGACAGGATAAAACAGGGAGCATCCAATACCTTTAACCGAACATACAGACATTAATGATTTATGCAAGTCCGACGTTATCACAGATGAGACTTTGTCATTCCGGCTCCTCTTCTGATTGTCATTCCAGCTTGTCTGGAATCCTTCCTGAAGAAAGATCCTGGACAAGCCAGGATGACAGAGAATCGGATCGAAGGACTCCCGGTCAGTTCGTTTCTTTAATTCCGATTACTGTCTCTCCTGCCTTTACTTTATCACCTAATCTAACTTTAATTTCAGTATCCTTTGGCAGATAAACATCGAGTCTCGAACCAAATTTAATCATACCATATCTTTCTCCACGTCTCAGCATATCACCCGCCTTCACTTTGCACACAATTCTCCTTGCAACTAAGCCGGCAACCTGTCTAACGAGAATTTTTCCGTCTTTCCCTTCGAGGACCATTACCGTATTCTCATTTTCTATTGAAGCGGCATCTTTGTGTGCTACTAAAAATTTCCCTGGAGAGTGTTTTATTAAACTTACATTGCCCTCACATGGGGCACGATTGACATGCACGTTGAAAATAGACATGAATATGCTTATTTCTTTTGACTCAGCCTTCAAATAATCTTTCTCATAGACATCTTTTATCAGTATTACTTTCCCGTCTGCTGGAGAAACAAAAGCACCTTTGTCTACAGGAATTGTTCTGTCAGGGTCCCTGAAGAAGAGGACCATGAATAGGGTGACAGTTAGGGGCAAAACAGCCATCCAAGGCTTTCCGAAAATATATACAAGTATGGTAATAAGGGCAAATACGATGATAAATGGATAGCCGTCAGGGGCAATTTTAATCATCTTCTCAGTAACAAGTAACGAGTAATGAGTAATGAGATGATATAAGAATCTCATAAGAGTCTGCAACGAATCAGCTTTCTTGTCAGTAGTTGCCACTCGAACGACTTGACAGTGAATGCAAAGACAATGGATGCCGTTATCACTGCCGTCATTTGCCAAAGACTGGCATGTTCAGTCCCTTGAAGAGAGATGGTTAGGATGAGATTTTATAAATATGTTAACATATTTGAGTTATGATATTTATGCCCTTGCTGTCATCCCACAGTCATACTTTGACAATGGAGTACTACTTCGTCACTTATCACTCGTAACTGTCACTCTCTTTATGCTTTTGTTTTATCTACGAGCTTTCCTTTTTTGAGCCATGGCATCATGGCCCTGAGTTTTGCACCGACCTCTTCTATGGGGTGTTGCTCACCTTTTCTTGTAAGTGCATTGAAAACAGGCTTGTTTGCCCTGCATTCAAGAATCCATTCCTTTGCAAACTGTCCTGACTGTACCTCATCGAGTATCTTCTTCATCTCTTTCTTTGTTTCTTCTGTTATAATCCTTGGTCCTCTCGTGAGGTCTCCATACTGGGCGGTGTTACTTATCGAGTATCTCATCGTGGAAATTCCACCTTCATATATGAGATCGACAATAAGCTTCACTTCGTGAAGACATTCGAAGTATGCCATTTCAGGAGAATAACCAGCTTCAACAAGGGTCTCATAACCAGCGAGGATGAGAGATGTAAGACCTCCACAAAGAACAACCTGCTCACCGAATAAATCAGTCTCTGTTTCTTCCCTGAAGCTTGTCTCTATAACACCTGCCCTTGTTCCACCAATACCAGAAGCATAGGCAAGGGCAACACTTTTTGTATTCTTTGAAGGATCCTGATGGACTGCAATCAGGCAAGGTACTCCACTACCCTTTAAATACTCAGACCTGACAAGATGTCCTGGCCCCTTTGGAGCCACCATGAAAACATTAACGTCTGGCGGAGGAACTATCTGACCAAAATGGATATTAAAGCCATGGGCAAAGCCTAAATATGTTCCCTTTTTAATATTAGGAGCTATTTCTGTTTTGTATATATCAGCCATGTATTCATCAGGCACAAGCATCATCAACACATCTGCCTTCTTAGCAGCCTCTGAAGCTGTGAGGACGGTGAAGCCTGCCTTTACTGCCTTTTCCCAGTTTGCACCTTTTACTTCACCCACTATGACATCCATGCCACTTTCTTTCAGGTTATTCGCATGGGCATGGCCCTGACTTCCATAACCGATTATTGCAATCTTCTTATTCTTAAGAACTTTTTTATCTACATCCTTCTCGTAATACATCTTTACCATTGTCTCCTCCAAAAATACCTTGAATTTATTTAGGTTCTATGATTCTGCTGCATAATTTCCCAATGTCATTTTCCCAAAATACCCCTCTTTGGAAAAGAGGGGTTAGGGGAGATTTTATAAATCATAATTATAGCATTTGTTCTTAAAATCCCCCTTTATCCCCCTTTTCCAAAGGGGGAAGTAAAGGATACTTTCATATTACTTGTGTGCCAATGGCTCATGAAGGTTTAAGCAGTATTATATTACAACAATAGGTTTTTTGCTATTTTTGAAAAATCGGAGAACCATTGTGAAGTGAGAATTTATTTGAGGAGGCAGAGCCATTTCTGGCTCTGCCTGTTATGCATCAACTAAAAATGGCAACTGGTACAACTACTATCTGATGAACAGGCAGATGGCCTTAAAACCTTAAGTCGCTTCTTATTGCTATCTGTGCCGTTGACCGTTACCCATACTGTTGGAGTTTTATAATCATCCATATGGAACCATTCGCAACTGTAATTTGGAATTCTTATCTTGATAATGGTATTGCTCCAGAGCTTTATCCTGGGTTAGTACTTGAATCAAATACCTTATCACCGATATGGACAACACTGTCTACCCTGGGTATTACCAAAGTTATATCCAATAATCTTAACTATATTCCATGGATCCACACTCTGCTGGATTCAGCCTGTAGATTATAGGCGAATCGGTTAAGGTGAAAGTACGATGGGTCGCTCGTCAATATATTAAAGATGGTGTCGCCCAGAGCTAAAATTTCCACTTCCATCTTCATCTCCAAAGTATATCTCTTTATTCCTCACCTCATAGTCGCCAGAGAGAAAACTCAGCAGGAGAAGAAAAAGGCTCATCAATGTCCTGCACATAATTTCCATTTCTGTCCTGATAGAAGTCCTGGAACCTGACCTTTACGCAATAAGATCCACATGTCCATAAATTTTGTGGCTATCCACGTACCTGAAGCGTTAGTAAAGGTCAGCAAACCTTCTAACTCCATGATAGCCATCTTCAAAAACAGTATCACCTACATTAAAGTCAAGCAACCGTCAACCTTAATCCATGTACCATAGGGGCCGACTACGCGGCACCAGACTAAAATCGCACATCACCCATCCTTAACCGTGAATACCCTCTTATTACTCCTCCCTGCCTCTGTTTTGACTGTTACATCATAATTACCTGGTGCAAAAGCCCAGCAGGGTAAAATCCCACTCAATCATGTTTTCAGTCCAGGAATGAATAGGTACAGATTTCCAGGGCTCCGAGGAGTCGGTAGGCCTCAACTCTACAGACTCTGTCTATGGTGTGTTGGTTAGTAAAGTTTTGCCCTCGAAGGGTTACGATTGCACCTCAGTGCCTGCAGCAGGCTGGATACCCCCTAAACCCATATCAATGGCAGGCTTATTTAAAAGTTCACCTGTGTAATCTTGTACTGCACCACCATGGCATGCTATGCACTTTTCATTGGCTGTGAATGTTCGGTAAAGAGATGGCTCACCATCTGGATCGGCTACTGCCTCCCATCCATTACTATCTAACATATGCGCATCGATTGAATGAAGTGAGGCAATGGAATGGCACCTTTCACAATAACGGATGAGGATAGGGTCATTACAGGAGAGATTATTGGGATCACCTAAATGACAAGTGACACATTCAAATCCCATGTGGTGGGTATCCATGTTGCCATTGATGGGCAGCGGGTATTCATAGAATCCAATAAAATTGCCCCATTGATCATAATGGTTATACGTTGAGGGATGGCCTGGATTATTAGGGTCTGAATTTCCATCATTAAGGTAATGTTTAGCTGTAATCGTTTGCTCCCAGTGGCAGTTCTCACAACTAAAGAGGTGTTGGCAAAAAATCTACCTGTGGTGGATAAGTATTAAAGTCGATAAGGGGACTAAATTCTCCTATCAGATTCGGGTTGTGGCAGGTAATACAAACATCGGCACTTGTTAACTCAATAGCATGATGCCCGCCATTAACAGTGGTATCATGGCAGCCACTTGTCAGACAGTTCCTGTGTATGGTTATCCCGTTTTCGCAGTAAGGTTCACCTATC
>CAWCKM010000024.1:0-80356 GCA_963796125.1 Nitrospirota bacterium | reverse complement strand
TAGATTTGAGCCTGATTATCCTGGACTCTCCTCCTTGCTTATCAAGTCTGACGCTGCCGTTTTGGGCCGTTATGTGGACGGCATTATTTATATTGCAGAAGCTGGGAAAACCACGAGAAAAGCCGTTACTGAAACAGTAGATATATTAAAGAAGGCTAACCTTAGACTGTTGGGAGTTGTTCTGAATAAATATGGAAAAAAGAAATCCTATTTCCGGCGTCCAGGTGAACGGAAGAAAAGATCATTCCTCAGGAAATTTTTCTCTGTCCTCTTCTTAATGGGTCTGATTATGACACGGAGTGCTCCAAGAGTTCTAATCCATACCTCAACCCTGATATAAAGGACTATCTGAAAAATCTTAAAAGCTCCAATATAGTTATTAAAAGAGAAGCTATCAATAAATTAGGTAAATTTCAGATAACAGAAGCTGTCCCTGCAATGATCAGCTTGATTTCAGGATACCGTCGAAATAAGACCGGATATTGTCGAAGCCCTCGGAAAGATTGGTGACCGGGCAGCAGTAAATTCCCTTATAGCCAGGCTGAATGATGATAACCTTCGTGTTCGGAGAGGCCATTGAGGCTCTGGGAAAACTTGGTGATGAAAGAACGAGTCCTGCCCTTGTATCTATTCTGGAGCAAAAGGATAAGAAAAGAGAGAGTTGAAGTTCTTCATAGCTATCTGGGCGTTAGGAAACATTGGAGATGGATCTGCGGTGCCTGCCCTAATTCTCTCCTTGAAGACAATAACAAATATGTCCGATTTAACTCTACACAGGCCCTCAAAAAGATCACGGATTCAAACGGCACCTGAACGGGTATATTCACAAATCCCTTAAACCAGAGAAAAGAAATAACCTTCCCTCATGGCTCAGGCATTGCTTAAAGGCAGACTAAGATTTTATACTGGATTATAGGGTTGTAATCTGTAATATAAGGTCCTAAATTGAATTCTTACAGATCAAAGATACTTTTCATTAACGTTCTCCAATCGAGACACGGTAGTACATACCATTCCAGAAATCTTTCACACCTGCTGTCTCAACATAACAGTGTCTATTATATAGAGCCAAATTACCGGAATAATGGCGCTGTTTCCTGAAAACAAAAAGATTCATTGGTTGGACTTCTTCATCTTTATTTAAATATCTTCTTTTATCTCTAAAGATGGACTTTGATATTCTTTACTTGCAGAAACCCTGGCTGATAACACTTCCATCATTAGTCGCCACGAAGAAGATAAGAGGCAAAAAGGTCATCATTGATTTCAATATTGATTCACGGTGGCAGAAGAATTGGTTTAATAAGAAAATGACTGCTTTTGGAGAACAAATCATGCCGAGGTATGCCGACATCATAACCACACATAATAGCTACCTTCAACATTTCTTCAGAGTCGTTGTATACGAAAAGGATTTTCTTTGTGCCTCAAGGTGTGGATACGACCCTGTTTGATCCTTCTCGATTCGATGTTGCTTTCGAAAGGAAGAAGCTCAAATTGACAGATAAAATAGTATATTGTTTTCTTGGTTCTTTTACCATCGGAAGCGCAAAAGACCTCCATTACATATTGAAGGCATATGCTCAAGTTTCCCGTAAAATACATAACTGTTGTTTCATTATCATCGGGGGCGGCGGACCGCTGGAATCTTATTACCGTAATTTAATCAAAGATCTCGATCTGAAAGATGTGCTCATAACGGGAAGGCTTGAACAGAACGATGTTGCCCGATTTCTAGGATCTAGCAGATTATCGTTTGGTATATATGGAAGATAATACTGAAAACATGATGAGATTTTCATTCAAGGTAATGGAATAATTTAGCCATGCGGATAACGGTAATTGGACATTTGGTTGGTGCAACGAAGAGATGTCTTTGGAAAGTATTGCTTTCTTTGCGATCCTGATATAGATTCCTTCGCCCGGAAAATCATAGATGTCACTGAGAAAAACCTGAAGGGAACCAATTGCCAGAGAGTTTCTGGTTGGAAATTATGATTGGAATGTTGTGGAGCAATATTTAAATCAAGCTATTGAGAGTTTAAAGACATGAAAATTGCATTTGTAGATCGGCCATCACCAGACATGGACATCAGACACAGAGGTGGGCACATAAAAATCCAGGCGGAATTATAAATCCACCTCCGTTATTTCAAATGTATGCTGCTTCTGTCAGCGAGAAGGACGGTTTTTGATGTTAAGCTCTGGGATGCGCCCGTTTTAAACCTTGATTTTGAACACCTATTAAAGGAGTTGGAAGCATATGGTGCTGATATGGTGGTAGTAAATACTTCGACGGCGAGCTTCGACTATGACGTTGAATTCATTGAGATCGTCAGATGACTGAAGCCTTTGATAAAGCGTCATCGGCCCCCATATAACCGCTTTAGCAATGGATGTCATGCAGAGCACAGAGGAAATCGATGTCGTAGCCCTTGGGGAATATGATGAAACAATTCGAGATATAGCACTTCATCTAAATAACCTTTCGGAAGTTAAAGGAATTGTTTTTAGGAAAGAAGGTAAAGTTTTTTCAACCGGAAGACGGGAGCTTATCAAGAATTTAGATTCCCTTCCCTACCCCGCTGGATCTGGATAGAGACAGAAGGAACAGTGGTAATTGCAACCTCTGCTGCTCATGATGGTGGCAACTGGTCTCTTTGTTATTGGAAACATAGATTCCCAATAACGATTTATGTCAATTAGATCCCAGGCGGGGTAGGGGAGGGTATCTAAACTCTTGATAAGCTCCCGCCTTCCGGTTGAAAAAACTTTACCTTCTTTCCTGAAAACAATTCCTTTAACTTCCGAAAGGTTATTTAGATGAAGTGCTATATCTCGAATTATTTCATCATATTCCCCAAGGGCTACGACATCAATTTCCTCTGTCCTCTGCATGACATCCATTGCTAAAGCGGTTACATGGGGGCCGACGGCAACGATTAAGAGGCTTCAATGCATTCCTGACCATCTTAATTAATTCAACGTCATAGTCGAAGCTCGCCGTCGAAGTATTTACTACCACCATATCAGCACCATATGCCTTCAACTCCTTTAATAGGTGTTCAAAATCAAGGTTTAAAACGGGCGCATCCCAGAGCTTAACATCAAAACCTGCCTTTCTTGCTACAGAAGCAGCATACATTTGAAATAACGGCGGGGGATTTATAATTCCGCCTGGATTTTTGTGTGCCCACCTCTGTGTCCTATGTCCGTGACCTGGCCAGGGCCCATCTACAAATGCAATTTTCATGTCTTTAAACTCTCAATAGCTTGATTTAAATATTGCTCCCACAACATTCCAATCATAATTTCCAACGAGAAACTCTCTGGCATTGGTTCCCTTCAGGTTTTTCTCAGTGACATCTATGATTTTCCGGGCGAAGGAATCTACATCAGGATCGCAAAGAAAGCAATACTTTCCAAAGACATCTCTCGTTGCACCAACCAAATGTCCAATTACCGTTATCCGCATGGCTAAATATTCCATTACCTTGAATGAAAATCTCATCATGTTTTCAGTATTATCTTCCATATATACCAAACCATAATCTGCGATACTGAGAAATCGGGCAACATCGTTCTGTTCGAGCCTTCCCGTTATGAGCACATCTTTCAAATCGAGATCTTTGATTAAATTACGGTAATAAGATTCCAGCGGTCCGCCGCCCCCGATGATAATGAAACAACAGTTATGTATTTTACGGGAAACTTGAGCATATGCCTTCAATATGTAATGGAGGTCTTTTGCGCTTCCGATGGTAAAAGAACCAAGAAAACAATATACTATTTTATCTGTCAATTTGAGTTTCTTCTTTTCGAGAGCAGCATCAAATCGAGAAGGGTCAAACAGGGCCGTATCTACACCTTGAGGCACAAAGAAAATCCTTTTCCTATACAACGACTCTAAATAATGTTGAAGATAGCTATTATGTGTGGTTATGATGTCGGCATACCTCGGCATGATTTGTTCTCCAAAAGCAGTCATTTTCTTATTAAACCAGTTCTTCTGCCACCGTGAATCGAGATCGTCAAAATCAATGATGACCTTTTTGCCTCTTATCTTTGCTGCGACTAATGATGGAAGTGTTATCAGCCAGGGTTTCTGCAAGTAAAGAATATCAAAGTCCATCTTTAGAGATAAAAGAAGATATTTAAATAAAGATGAGAGTAGTCCAACCAATGAATCCTTTTGTTTAAAGGAAACAGCGCCATTATTCCGGTAATTTGGCTCTATATAATAGACACTGTTATGTTGAGACAGTAGGTGTGAAAGATTTCTGGAACGGTATGTACTACCGTGTCTCGATTGGAGAACGTTAATGAAAAGTATCTTTGATCTGTAAGAATTCAATTTAAGACCTTATATTCCAGATTACAATCCTATAATCCAGTATAAAATCTTAGTCTGCCTTTAAGCAATGCCTGAGCCATGAGGAAAATTATTTCATTTCTCTGTTTTAAGGGATTTGTGAATATACGGTTCAGGTACCGCTTGAATCCGTAATCTTTTTGAGAGCCTGTGTAGCAGTTAAATCGGACATATTTATTATTGTCTCCAAGGAGAGAATTAAGGATAGGCACTGCAGATTTGTCTCCAATATTTCCCAATGCCCAGATAGCTATGAGAACTTCACTCTCGCTCTTTTTGTCCTTTTGTTCCAGAATAGATACAAGGGCAGGCACCGCTCTTCTTATCAGCAAGTTTTCCCAGAGCCTCAATGGCTTTTTCCCGAACACGAAGGTTATCATCATTCAGCCTGGCTATGAGGGAATTTACTGCGGCCTTGTCCCCAATATTTCCTAATGCCTCGATGATATCCGGTCTAATTTCGGCCGAGTCCTCGCTTAAAAGCCTGATCATTGCAGGCACAGCTTCTTTTATCTGAAGTTTACCTAATTTATTGATAGCTTCTCTTTTAATAACTATATTGGAGCTTTTAAGATTTTTCAGATAGTCCTTTATATCAGGATTGAGGTATGGATTAGAACTCCTGGAGCATCCCGCGCTCATAATCAGACCCATTAAGAAGAGGACAGAGAAAAATTTCCTGAGGAATGATCTTTTCTTCCGTTCACCTGGCATACCGGTAAGAGGATTTCTTTCTTTCCGTATTTATTCAGAACAACTCCCAAAAGTCTAAGGTTAGCCTTCTTTAATATATCTACTGTTTCAGTTACGGCTTTTCTCGTGGTTTTTCCAGCTTCTGCAATATAAATAATGCCGTCCACATAACGGCCCAAAACTGCAGCGTCAGACTTGATAAGCAAAGGAGCAGAGTCCAGGATAATCAGGTCAAATCTACTGCTTAACATGCCAATCAGTTCCTTGAGCCTTTCTGATTCAAACATCCTGGTAGGGTTCAAAGGGGTTGGTCCGCTGGGAAGCAAACTTAAGTTATTTATACCAGTACTTACAATAGCCTCCCATCCAAATTCTCCGGCAACCACCTGTGTCAACCCGGCCTGATTCAGTTTCCCAAAAAGCTCATGTAACCTTGGTCTGCGAAGGTCAGTATCAATCAGCAAGACCTTAAGACCTGTCTGGCTGAATGAGATTCCCAGGTTTGCGACGGTCAACGTCTTTCCCTCTTTAGGGTTACTACTGGTAATAAGCAGACTTTTCAGCGGCTTATCAAGACTGGCATATTTCAGATTGTAGCGGATAGTTCTGTATGCCTCAGCAACAGGGTCATTTGCATCCATTTTTGAGATGAGCGTGGATTTGGTGATTCGAGGAATGGAACTTAGAAGGGGAAGGTCTTTATACTGCTCAAGATCTTCCGGAGTTTTTATGGTATCATCAACATACTCTGCTACGAATGCCAAGCCAAATGCAAAAATCAGTCCTACGAAAGGCACCGATAATAGCATTCAAGATTATCTTCGGGCTTTTGGGTTCATAGGGACGGACAGCCGGCTGAACAAGCAAGGCATCAGGAAGGGTCATCGCTTCAGCCACGCCAATCCGATTACTAAAATCAAGGAGTGAGCTGTAAATATCCTGACTTGCTGTTAAAGCGAGCTTGAGTTTTGCCTCCTCATTACTTTTTGAAGGTAGGGTCCTGAGTAAAACTGTATATTTATTGATGTCTAAATTCACGCCATCAAGGTGTACCTGCAGTGCAGATAGTTGTCGTCTCAAGTTCACTGAGATCAGGGGATGTTACCTGGTGGACCCGTACCTCTTTTTCCAGATCCTTTTCTAATTCTGTTATCTGTTGCTTCAAAGCAATCAACATCAGGATGATTTTCTGTCTTATCCGTTAGCTCACCGGCAAGTTTCGACTTCAGTTGGGAGAGATCCTGCATGATTTTTTGAATCTGGGGATTTTCTTTAAGGATCAAGGTAGGTACAGATAGGGATGTTTGCCCTGGTAGGGAAGTCTTTCCTAACTGAGCCTTCAAGGTTTTTATTTTCTCCCGCGTCTCACTGAGATCAATAATGTTGTCTTCTTTCTGTTTCATGAGTTCAGCCAGTTTTTCAATGGCTATCTTTGTCTCAATCTCCAAATTAACCGTGTTGTATTTATCCTTAAACGTCAGGATATCCTTCAGGGCTTTGTTATAGTCCTCTTTTACCTTTACGATCTGTCCGTCAATGAATAAACGGGCGCTCTGGGTCTCTTTCTTCCTCTCTGTTTCACTATCCTCAATATACACCTCAGAAAGGGTATTAGACAGAAACATGGCCTGGTGTGAATCTGAGGAACGTGCAGTAATGGTTATCGTGTTACTGTTTGCATCCTGCACAACAGAGATGAAGGGAGCTGGAAATATCATGTAGAGCAGACTGCTCTTTATGAGTTTATCAGGACTGAGTAATTTTCCTTCATCGTCTCGTAGCTGAAGTCTGTAGATCACCTTATCTAGACAGAGGGTAAACCTTCGTCAACGTAACCTTTGTTCCCATATCTACTTCCTCAGGTGCGTATGGAATGAAAGAGGTAACCTCTTTTATGCCAATAGAAGTAAGAAGAGAAGGAGTTACTGAGGGTGGCTTAAACCAGAGCTTTGCCGAGGTTTCATAGATAGGCTTAAGTAAAAGACTTCCAATTACGGCAGTGAGAAAAATAACTAAAAAAGCCTGTATGGCAATCCATTTCCTTCTTAAAAGAATTTGTAAGATTCTTTTAAGTTCCACGGGTTCTATTATAAATTTTTTGATTTCTAATATCCATTGGTTTTTACTATAAATTTTTTAAATCTTTTTTTCAATGAAGAAGATGAAGTTAGCCAGATGATTAACGAGCTCATAGTGAAATCGGACATTAGTAAGATTAGCAATTGTCAATGCCTGTCATGCCCGCAGGTCATAAGCGTGCATCCAGAGTTCGTCAGATTCCGCAGTCAAGAGACTGTGTCGCAATGGTTAATCTGAGCCCAAGTGAAGGATTCATGAGTAAATCGCATTGCTTCATCGTGACCCTCTCTGACGGAGCTACCTGAGCCAAAGAGACCCTTCGCTCGCTCAATGGGTAGACGCATTGGAAGGGATCGGATGACAGATTGTATTTCAAGTTATTCGATACTGCCTCAAGTCATGAATGACACGATCTACAAGGATGACCACACTTTTTCGAATACGTTTAATTGTTATGAGGAATAAGACGGGAGGAATACTTTTTCGGACTTACGTTGCTCTTTTCTGCAACGCAACGACCCCGACGGTTTTGAACAGTATCTTAATATCCAACCACAAGGAATGGTTCTTTATATAAAGAAGGTCGTACTTCATTCTTTCCGTCATGCTGGTACTTCCACGGCAGGTAATCTGCTGCAAGCCTGTGATTCCCGGTTTTACCTTCAGTCTCTCCCTGAAAAACGGCTCATATCTTTTAACCAGGGCTATTTCTTCAGGCCGGGGTCCTACGAGACTGAGATCTCCCTTAAGGACATTAAAAAGCTGGGGTAACTCATCAATGCTGGTTTTCCTGAGAATATTACCGATAAAAGTAACCCGCGGATCATCATGGAACTTGAAAACCGGTTCCTTGAGTTTGTCAAAATCCATCATTTTCTGAAGGATCTTTTCAGCATCAACCACCATGGAGCGGAACTTGTATATCTTAAAAGGCTGGCCGTTATGGCCAGCTCTCATCTGCGTGTAAAAAACCGGTCCACGGCTTGTTAACTTTATCAAAATTGGAATAATCATAAGAAGGGGAAGAAAGGCTATCAATGCGAGTGTTGAAACTATGATGTCAATACATCTCTTGGCTATTCTGTAGAAAAGTGAGAGGCTTCCTGTACTCAGGTCGACAGCCGGTGTAATCCAGCCATTGCTTTTCCCGATTCTGCCAGTGCATCTCACATAGGCTTTGGGAGAAAACATAAATTTTATGCCATTCCTTCTGAAGTTCAGCATGGTATCAACAAGAGTATGGTAGGAGAGGGGGGCTGTGATGAATACCTCGTTTGATTTTGTTTCTCTGATGACTGTTACGATCCCTTCTACCGGATTGTGAGAGCCAAGGGGCCTTTCTATAAGCTCTCCGCTTTCTGTAAAGACACCATATCTGCCGTTGAGGTTATAGAAAGCTAAAGAGTGTAGTCTATCTTTGAAGGACTCCCTGAACTCCTGAGCGAGATCTTCGGAACCTTCTTCAACAATAAGCAAAACCCGGCGGTCTTTATGGGGGATGCCTATCATGACTGTTTGTTATATTCAGCCGGACTTTGCTTTATACCTTTAGATTTCATGCCAACACATACCATATAAAGCTTTTCCTATAAATCAGATATTTTGAGGAAGTACCCAAGAAGGAGCAAATTTAGTGCCAATGGGGGAGATGCCTGCTGTGATGGTCGGAGGGAGGGGTAAAAGGCTTGAATCTGCTTGTTATTTGGACAGGGTAGCCAGAGCTTTTAGAACATGGTCTGAATTTCTAAAGCAGTATGTTTAAGAAATGTATCTATCGGATACAATTCAGTGATAAGGTGTGCCTTTACGGATACACCAGCATACTTAAGCTCCGGGGAGTGTTTGGAGCAGACTGCTTATTCTAAAAACTGAGCAATTATCCCGGCTACATGCTCTATCTTTATATCCCCGCCATTTGCAGGAACCGATGTGAAGAAATGTGCGTCATCGTACGTGTGCATGCCCCTGAAATGTGATTTTCCAAAGATGTAATCCTTGTTTGTTGAACCCTTTAAGTCGAATCCATAGTTTGGTAAAAGGTACAGGTCAGGACCTTCATCGGCATACGTTCCATGGAAGATGTCTTCTTTGAGGAAAACGTTCTGTATGAGGGTCTGTCCCTCAAAGGTTAGCCTTGAAAATTGTTCCTTTAATTCGTTGACCAGGCCATCACAGTCTGATTGTTTTACCGTCCCCCGTTTATATTTACCCTCCAGATGAGCGTAAATCCTTGATGGATCAAGACAGAAGGCCTTTGTACCAGAGGTTATCCCCTTGAGTCCTTCCACGCTATCCAGTTTTAAATATCCCTTTTCAATTAACCATCTGTTGAGATAGACTTCTGTTTTGATAGGCGTGAAGCCATGGTCTGAACAGGTCAGGAAAACTGCATCGTCTTTCGATGCCTTTTTCGCCATGGTGCCGATGAAACCATCAAGTTCCCTGTAATATTTCTCAAAGATGCTGTAGTATTGTCCCTCCCGTGCAGAATCGAAAAAGAAGTGATGGAGACGGTCTGTTTCTGTAATGATGCCTATAAATAATTGCCAGTCCTCGTTGTCATAGAGATATTCAATAGCCATTCTTCTTTTCTCAAAGGTTTCAAAAAGGTCGTTAAAAAAGGCTTCAGGGTTTTCAGTAGCAAGCCTGGCATTTACATCAATCCGGTAACCCATCCCGTGAAGGTAGTTAAAGATCTTTTCAGGATAGGTAGCCTTCTTTAGGTCTATGGCTACAAAACCACTGACCATTACGCCATTCATTTGTTTTGCCGGATAGGTCTGGGGGATGTTAAAGGCAACTGCTTTTATATCATCTCTTACCCATATGGGTTGCGCCTTAAGTGAGTTAAAATTAGGGAATATGTAGTCATAGCTCTGTTTGTCTATTTCCATGAAGCCGAAAATACCGTGTTCGCCAGGATTCTTGCCTGTCATGAAGCTGCTCCAGGCTACCGAGGAAACCTCAGGCAGGGTAGATTTCATTCTGGAGAGTTTGCCGGTTTTACATAACTGTGAAAGTTCGGGCATGATTCCCCTCTCCATGTAATCAACAAGAAGGGTATAGGGGACGCCGTCCAGGCCGATAACGACAACATTTCTGTCTTTTTTTCTTTTCTTAAGGAAATTGAACATATGCTTACCATATTATCATAAATTACTTTAAAGATAGACATAGCTCTCCGCTGACTCTCGGGCTTTCGCCCTCCGAGGGCTTTTGCCTCTTTATTTCTGATAAAGACTGTTTGACTATCGGCAAAAGAATCCGCTCAAATACTATGTCCTTCTTTTATTCTATAAAAAAATGCCTACATGTACCCGAGTGCTCTCAACTGTTCCATGACCTGTTCTTTGTCCTGTCCGCGGCCTACTCTCTCCGGGGTATTTTCAAGATCCTGCATCCATGCCGGGATGTCGGAGGCTCTTCCAGTGGCGCATTTTGTTCCGAGAGAGCGATACCCTAACTTATTGATCTGGGATTAGTTAATTGAAGCACTCTATGTGATCGATACTTGGGAGCTCGATGGTGTTATCACAGTCATGGATACTTTCTAAACATCACATTTCTCGGTTGTCTGACATTTGCAGGAAACTTAAGCGAATCTTCACATATATCCCAGTGCTCTCAATTGTGCTTCAATTTTTTCCTTATCGTTCTCCTTTTCTACAGATTCTACAGATTCGAGTGGATTTTTACTTTCTTTAGTCCCAGTAATAACATCAGAGGCTTTCATGAGAGCACTTCTCTGTCTGTACAATGATCTATCAACTGTTTCAACCATTTTTTCAATATTTAATGTCTCGTTTAAAAAATGATTGATAACTTGCGCAATTTTACGTGGATCTTCGATAACATTTTTATAATTTACATAGAATACACGCATATTTTTTTGTCCTGCGAGCCAATTCTCAATTTCTTCGAGATGCCTACTGAATAATTTCCCCATCTCTTCATCATTAATATCGCTTCTGTTTCCTTTCCTCTGTAACATTGTTCGCTGCGAGGCCAGTATCTCGCCGATGTCCCTCTGCATAAAAATTATATTATAGTCCCTGGTTGAAGGGAGCTCATACAATAACATCGAAACCATCTTGACAACCTTACCCTGAACATTATCTAACCAGGAATAATCACTTTTTATATCCTTTACTTTTTCAAGTTCATAATAGCCTTTCGGGTTATCTTCATCTGCCTCCCTTATATTATCTACAGCGACATCCATTCCACCAGCTTCCAGCATTTTCATCATCATTGATGTTCCAGAACGTGGTAATCCCGATACAATTGTTATTACATCATTCATGTTTTCAAAACCTCTTCATCAAGCCTTTTATTAGTAACTAAAAACCAGGGATTAAGCAGGCTCTTTTTGTTATAACGCAGTGATGTATGTGTTTCCATGTTTAACACTTTTCCGCCTGATTCAGTGACAATTATCTGTCCAGCTGCTGTATCCCATTCCATCGTTGGGCCAAACCTCGGGTAGATATCTGCCCTGCCATCGGCTATTAAACAAAACTTTAGGGAACTACCTGCAGAAATAAAGTTCACCTGTCCATGTTTTTGTTTCATCCGTGCAACAAAGTCATCAAGATTTTCTGTAGCATGAGAACGGCTACCAACCACTGTTAAATGAGTCACGGGCTCCGTGCTATTCAGATTTGTTGACAATCGATTTGAATACTCAAGAATTATCTTTAACAACTCTGTCATCGATCTACTGTTCCTGAACTTGTCGCCTTTTCAGTTTTATTTCCTTTTATTATCTTATCTCCACTTGAAGCTCATAATTTCATTGCCTCTCAATTTATACGCATCCAAGCCCTCTTCATCGAAATAGTAAACATGCACACCGGCATTGTAACACCGACAGGGTTTCTTTACATGCCTGCCTGAGTAACCACAGATTGGTGGTACTGTCTTTGCCTCCTGTCATGGCTACTGCGATTTTATCGATACAATTTCTCTATTGCCTCTCTTATCAACAGATTTGGATTTTTCAGGATCTTCGTAAGGAGCAGAAATACCCGTAAATTCTTTTATTTCACCACTTCTTGCTTTTTTATAAATTCCTTTTGGGTCACGTTTTTCACACTCTAAAAGAGAACATTTAACAAACACTTCAATGAATTCGTCCTCCTTTAAAAGCTTCCTCGCATCATTACGATCTTCCTTGTAGGGGGATATAAAAGCAGTCATTGCAATTAACCCGGCATCAACAAATAGTTTAGCAACTTCTCCAATTCTCCGAATATTTTCTTTTCTATCTTCTGGACTAAATCCGAGATTTTTATTAAGTCCATGGCGAATATTATCTCCATCTAATACATAGCTTTTTACTCCCAACAGGTGAAGTCTTGCAGTTAAAGCATTTGCCAAGGTAGATTTCCCGGCTGCAGACAAACCAGTGAACCAAATTACACAGCTTTTATAATTGTAACTTTTCCTGCGTTCTTCAACTGTAATAGAATGTTCATGCCAATAAAGATCCTTCTTTTTGTCATCCATGTTTAAAGTAATTTTTCCACTTTCTGTCGATATGGAGTTTGAGAAGGTTTTCTTTTTCTTCAGGTTTGATCAAATGTCTTCCTCCTGCATAAAGATTTAAGATAATGGTAATGCAAAAGTCATGTGTGTTTCAATAATAAAAAAGGACTTATTCAGAGACGTTTCACCCTCTGAGACTTAAAGTTTTCAATCCAGTGGGTTCCGGTATTATCAATGGAAATATATTCCCTTTCGCTCCCGGGCGAATTTTTGACCCTCCAAGGCTTGATTGCCTCTACATTATGCAAACTCGGTTTTTGGCCTCAGACGTGCAAAAGGAGGACCGCTCCCTATACTAAGCAGGGTACACCGAAAATTTATTGCTCGCTCAAAGATTCATGGTTAACCTTATCACTGAATAAAGAGATGCTTCTGGAACTTCCACGGATAGAACTTTGGGAGAAAATTATGATACATTAATCAAGTGCAAGGAGGAACTGAGAATATGCTCAAGATGAAAGACACCTATGTTGTTGCTGTTGTGGGAGCGACTGGTGCAGTCGGAAATGAGATGGTTGCAACACTTGAGGAAAGGAATTTTCCCGTTAAAAAACTGAGACTTTTTGCATCAGACCGTTCCGAAGGGAAGATGCTGAAATATAAGGATACAGATATCTCTGTGGAAACCCTTCAAGAGAATTCTTTTGAAGGCATTGATATTGCCCTTTTCTCTGCAGGAGCTGAAAGGTCAAAGATATGGGCGCCAGTGGCTGTTCAGTCAGGCTGCGTTGTGGTTGACAATTCAAGCCAGTGGAGGATGGACCCGATGTTCCTCTTGTCGTGCCGGAGGTTAACCCTGATGACCTGAAATGGCATAAAGGCATCATAGCTAACCCGAATTGTTCGACGATACAGATGGTGGTCGTATTAAAGCCAATCCATGATGCGGCGAAGATAAAGAGGGTTGTCGTAACAACCTTCCAGTCTGTCTCAGGGACCGGCCAGAAGGCTATGGACGAACTGTTGCAGCAGACTACAGATTTGCTCAATTTCCGGGAGGCTACCTGTACTGTCTATCCCTACCAGATAGCCTTCAATGTCCTTCCCCATATCGATAAGTTCCTTGAGAACGACTATACGAAGGAAGAGATGAAAATGGTGAACGAGACGAGAAAGATTCTGGGAGATGAGTCGATCAGGGTAACAGCAACGACGGTGAGGGTGCCTGTATTCAGAGGCCATTCAGAAAGCGTGAATATAGAGACAGAGAAAAAACTTACTGCGAATGATGTGAGGGCGATCCTTTCAAATGCCCCGGGAGTGGTGGTCTTCGATGCCCCCCACAAGAATGTCTATCCTTTTCCTGTCCATGTTGCCGGCAAGGATGAGACGTATGTTGGGAGGATACGGGAAGATGAATCAATTGAAAAGGGAATTAACCTGTGGATTGTTGCAGACAACCTCAGGAAGGGAGCTGCCCTGAATGCAGTGCAGATAGCTGAGAGGCTGATTGGGAAGGCGTAATCCAGTCTGCACGTGTTGCGCTAATGTCAATTCTGAGAATGTTAAAAAGGTCTGCAAACCTCATAGAACACTAATGAATCGAATCACGATAATTATTGAAAGTGAAAAAGCAATCCGCTTTCTGTAAATTGACGGTCGAAAATCTCGCAATGCAGACAGATCTACCTGCAATAGAGTGCTGGATTTCGGGTAAATTCACAGGTTATAATTTGCATTTGAACTTTCGATTTAATTATCTAAAGTTATGCAGAATGTTGATTACATCATACAGGCTGATTATGTCCTTCCGATGGATGAAGACCTTACCATTATCAGAGATGGCGCGATTGCTGTAAAAGGCAACAGGATACTCAAGGTCGGCTCCTCTCAGGATATTTCTCAGAACTATACCCCAAAGGTAATGATCGATGGAAAACAGAAAGTCGTATTTCCTGGACTGATCAATACTCATACCCATGCTGCCATGGTCTATTTCAGGGGGATGGCTGATGACCAGCCTTTGAAGGAATGGCTCGAAAATCATATCTGGCCTGCAGAGAACAGATGGCTCAGCCCGGAATTCATCTCGGATGCAATTGAACTTGCCTGTCTCGAAATGCTCAAGGGAGGTATTACAACATACAACGATATGTACTTCTATGAAGATGCTGCGGCTGAGACCACGAAAAAGATAGGTATGCGGGCTGTCCTGGGAGCCGGCATTCTCGATTTTCCGACAAAATCTGCACGCACATCGGATGAGTATTTTTTCAATGCAGAATCTTTTATAAAAGACTGGAAAGGAGACAACCTGATAACTCCGTGCATTGCCCCTCATGCGCTTTACACATGCGGGCCTGAGACATTGAAAAGAGCAAAGCGTGTTGCTGATAAATATGATATCCCGATTCATATACACCTCTCTGAAACAAAGTGGGAAGTAGAGGAGATCAGAAAGAGATGTACGCGTATGATGCCGGTAGAATATCTCGAAAGCCTTGGCTTTCTTGATGAGCGGGTGCTTGCTGCCCATTGTGTCTGGTTAACAGATCATGAGATAGAAGTCCTTGCGGAAAGAGAAGTTGGTGTTTCTCACTGCATCGAAAGCAATCTCAAACTTGCTTCGGGAATTGCACCTGTGGTGAAGATGCTGAAAGCCGGAGTCAAGGTCACCTTTGGCACAGATGGCGCTGCAAGCAATAACGATTTGAATATCCTGAGTGAGATGTCCACAGCCGCAAAGCTTGACAAAGACTTTATCGGAAGACCCAACTGCACTTGATGCGAAAACGGCTTTTCTCATGGCGACAAGATGGGGAGCAGAAGTTTTGGGTCTTGGAAGAATTACCGGAAGCATTGAGGAAGGTAAGGCTGCAGACCTTGTGATGGCTGATCTCAACAAACCGCATCTTGTACCAATGTACAACATCTACTCTCACATCGTTTATGCAATGAGGCCTTCAGATGTTGAAATGGTTATGGTAGATGGGAAGGTGGTTGTTAATGATGGAAAACTTACAACTGCTGACGAGTCAGAAATCCTTCAGAAAGCCAGGCACTGGGCTGAGAAGATCAGCGGTGTGTGATCGCTAACTCATGCAGCCTTTCTCTTTCCTTTGTCGCTCCCGTTTGTCGGGAGTCCATCAGGAAGAAAGATTCCGGACAAGCCGGAATGACAAAGTTACAACTGAGGTAGACATGAGATTGCGAGAATCATTATTTTCATTTGTCAGTTTTTATCTCAAAAATTTTTTCTCTTGATGTTTGGCCTTTTAATAAGAACCACATCTGCCTGAGGAACTGCCAAAGTATTCAGCCAAAGCCTTTATCACTGCCTTGTTTGCCTTGCCTTCCTGTGGTTTTTCTTTTACCCACACAGAGAAAATCCCGCTCTCGTTACCTTTTCAGTCTTTTCCTGTTTTGCATTCGGCTTTACCCTTACAGAGATTTTCATGGTTTAAAATTTTGGATTCTTCAGACTTTTCTGTGAGACCCCTCTTTGGAAAAGAGGGGACAGGGGAGATTTCAAGAATCACAAATACCCCCATATTCTTTCAAGATCAGCCTGCGGTGTAACGTAGTAGCATCTTTCCTTTTAAACCCCCCCTCACCCCCTTTTCCAAAGGGGAGGTAATTATCTACATCTCCCTTCTCCCATCAAGGGCCTTACTGAGTGTCACCTCATCTGCAAACTCGATATCCCCGCCCATAGGCAGACCATAGGCGATTCGGGTGACTTTGACATGGAAGGGTTTTAAACGCTCCCTGACATACTGGGCGGTCATCTCACCCCTGGTGTTCGGATTCGTTGCAAGGATGACTTCCTTTATCTCATCTTTTCTCAACCTTCCCTCGAGTTCTTTAATCTTTAGTTTCTCAGGGGTCATGCCGTCTATTGGAGAAAGGGCACCGAGGAGTACATGGTAGAGTCCTTTAAAACTTCCTGTCCTCTCAATAACAACGATGTTACTCGGTTCCTCTACAACGCAAAGCTTCCTCCGGTCTCTTGAGTTGTCGCTGCATATACTGCAAACATCCATATCAGTGATATTGAAACATTCACTGCAGAATCTTGCCTTTTCTTTGACTTCATTTATTGCCCTGGAGATTCCTTTTGCATCTTCCCCGGGCATTGAGAGTATAAAGAATGCAAGTCTCTGGGCGGTTTTTCTCCCTATGCCAGGGAGCTTCATGAGCTCTATAATCAGGTTTTCTATGATTCCTTGTGTCATCCGAGTGACAAATCCTAACAATTAGTCATTCCTGTGAAAACAGGAATCCAGTATTTTTGATTTTCTGGATCCCCGCTTCCGCGGGAATGACGAGGCCGCTTATTTGAAATATGAATTCGCCTGATTTGGATTCTATTTCCCAAAGATATCCCCTAATCCGCCAAGTCCCGGAAGCTGCAGCCCACCTGTCAGTTTCGACATCTCGCTGTTGACCATTTCATGGGCACGGCGCAAAGCTTCATTTGCTGCTGCAATGACGAGGTCCTGGAGCATCTCAACGTCATCAGGATTCACAACGTCCTTCTCGATCTTGAGGGATATGAGCTCGCCTGCACCGTTTGCAACCGCGGTGACCATGCCGCCACCTGCAGTTGCCTCAACGGTCTTTGTCTTTGCCTCTTCCTGCATTCTCATCATTTCGGCTTGCAGTTTCTGTGCTTCACGCATTATATTGCCAAACATCTTTTTCGACATCTTAACCTCCCTGTTTTATAACAAATCCTAAATTTGAAATCCAAATCCTAAACAAATTCAAAATACAGTCAAGGTTAATATGTAAATTTCACGGGTCCTAGTCATTTGTCATTCGCTTGAGAATCTTTCTTCGATCCCAAACAAGTCGAAGGATTCCCGACAAGCGATGACTCTGAACATATCAATTTCTGAGCCTGCGTCTCTGCTGCAGGGTTCTTACATTGTTTAAGTATTAGAATTTTGCTTTATTCCCTCCTCTGTATTCTGCTTTCTGTCTTCTGTTATCGGAATTACATCCGTAATCCTTCCCTCAAAGAGTTCAATAGCCTCTTTGATAATCGGCTCTCCCATCACTCTTTCCTTAAGTTCTTTTTTCGTTACTCTCTTTTCTTTTACCGTCTCTATTTTTATCCTGACCGTTGTCCCGATTTCTTCCGAAAATATCTTTTCGAGCAATCCCAGATTTTTTTTGATGGAGTCTGCAAAGACCGAATTGCCTCCATTCAGGATAATCTGCAGCTCTTCGCCTGTCAGTTTATATTGAGCCAGCGAAAGTTTAGTGGCAAGAGGTGTCTCCATCTTCTTGATAGCCCTTTCCCAGAAATTCTCTTCTTCGGCTTCAGGTTCAGGTGACACTTTTTTTTTGTCATCCTGGATCTTATCCTGAACTTGTCGGAGTGACTCTTCGCTTAGACTCGCTTCGGGATTCAGGGTCTCACCGGATGTTGAAGCGAGTTCAGCATGACCCTTATCATGCTTTGTTTCAGTGGTTATAGCTTTGTTGATTGCGGACGGAGCCTCTTTTGTATATGATTCTATGTCTTTCAGGAGTTCTTTCAGGGGGCGCATGCTGCTCAGGAAGCTTGCCTTGATCAGAGACATCTCGAGGGCAAGCCGTGGCGCTGAAGCATTTTTCACATCAATCTCTGCCTTCAGTATTTCTGACAGAAGAAGGGTGAGCTGGTCTTCAGAAGTTCTGCTCACGATATTCTTTATCGTATCCATCTCATCTTTCCCAACATCGAGCACTTCCTCCGGTCTTTTTATGACACTCGCTACCAACAGATCTCTGAGGAACTGAACGAACTCTTTTACAAAGGATTTAATGTCAGTACCCTGCTCAACGAGATTACCTATCATCTTCAGTATTTCTTCCCTCTTTCCCTCGATAAGAGCCAATGAGATCTGGGAAAGGAGTCCAAAGTCTGTTATCCCGAGGAGGTCTTTCACATCAGACTCTGTTATGTCAGATGAGAAAGATGAGATCTGATCCAGGATGGTGAGTGAATCACGGAGGCTCCCGTCAGCAGCCCTTGCAATCAGTTCCAGAGCAGGTCCGGAGACATTTATGTTCTCGGCAAGAGATATCTTTTTCAGTCTCTCTTTTATCTCCTGGCTGGAGATTCTCCTGAAGGGGAGATGTTGACAGCGGGAAAGTACTGTTGAAGGAATCTTTTTTGGAGCTGTTGTCGCGAGGACGAAAACAACGTGAGGCGGTGGTTCTTCAAGGGTTTTCAGGAGGGCATTGAATGCGGCATCGGAAAGCATATGCGATTCGTCAATGATATAGACTTTGTATCTTCCTCCAGAGGGTGCATATTTTACTCTTTCCCTGAGGTCACGAATGTCGTTGACACTGTTGTTCGATGCACCGTCTATTTCCATCACGTCCATGGAAGAACCATCTGTTACTGACAAACATGATGGACACTGGCCGCATGGATTTGCTGTCGGACCGTCTTTGCAGTTCAGCGCCTTTGCGAGTATCCGTGCCATTGAGGTTTTCCCTACACCTCTTGGTCCTGAGAAGAGATAGGCATGTGCAATCTTTTCCTGAACTATTGAATTTTTAAGAATTCGTATGATGGGTTCCTGACCGATGAGGTCATTAAACCCCTGAGGTCTCCATTTTCTTGCCAGTCCTAAATAGCTCATTGGTTATTGTTTTTTGCTTTTTGCAATTAATTGTTGATAAGGAATCAAGGGGTCGAGGGATCAAGGGGTCGAGCCTTAAACTCTCCAAAATCCTCGAATCCTGAATTATTATTTTTTTGGCAGCCAGGAAAAGACCTCCTACGTCACACAGATAAAATGCTTACCGCTGCTTCCTTCCGGACCTAACGGGCTTCACACCAATCTGTTGCATAGTGCCCTTCCCTGGCTGCGCAAATCAGTGATTAACATATCCCGAAAATGTCATTCTGGCTTGTCCAGAATCTTTCTGAAGAAGGATTCCCGACAAGCGGGAATGACAGCTTTGTTAGCGTATGCAAATATCGTTTGGACAATTTTCATATCTCTTCGTGAGCCAAAGGCTCATAACTTTTAACCGTCATTCAATGGCGGAGAGAGAGGGATTTGAACCCTCGGTAAGGTTTTTAAGACCCCACACACGATTTCCAGTCGTGCTCCTTCAGCCTCTCGGACATCTCTCCACAATATACGGATTCCTTAAGTCTACGCTTGCATTTTCTGTCATTGCGACACCAAGGGTGCGTTTCGACTCTGTGAGCAGATCTTTTTGTTCGAATCCGCAAAGGCGAGATCTCGCTGTTTCCGCTGCTCGACTCGCAATGACATTTTTATCATAAAAGCGACATATTTTGCTTTACTTCATATCCCGTAGCCTGTCGGATTGCCATCTCTGTCATTCCGCACTTGATGCGGAACCTTCCATGTGTCTTCCCCCTTTGGCAAAGGGGGATTGAGGGGGATTTTTAGAATAAATCTATTCTCCATGAAATCTCCCCTCACCCCTCTTTTCCAAAGATGGGCAGTTTTGTGCCAATGACAATCAAGACAACATTAATCGTTATTAGATTAATTAAGATTAGATTAATGAAAAGGGAGATATAAAATCAAGGATGGGGATCAATGAGTTTCTTCTTCAACAACTCATTGACCATCTGGGGGTTAGCTTTGCCTTTTGTCAGTTTCATGACGTGACCGACGAAAAAGCCGAGGAGTTTTTCTTCGCCTGCTTTGTACCGTTCAGCTTCTTTTGGATTCCTTGCAATAACATCATCAACAATCTTTTCAATTTCACCTGCATCACTGATCTGCACAAGGCCCTTTTCTTTTACTATAGTTTCTGCATCCTTCCCGGTCTTGTACATCTCCTCAAAAACGGTCTTTGCTATCTTTCCGCTGATGGTGCCTTTGTCGATGAGCCTCAGCATGTCAGTGAGCTGTTTCGGTTTCAACGGACACTCTTCGATCACTCTATTCTCCTCTTTCAATAGTCTCATCAGTTCAACCATGATCCAGTTCGAGACAGCCTTAGGCTGTCCTCCAAATCGGACTGCCTCCTCAAACCAATCAGCAAGAGACTTTTCTGATGTCAGCAGGTCAGCGTCATATTTTGGAAGGCCGTATTCAGCGACAAATCGTTCTCTCTTTGCATCAGGTAGCTCCGGCAGGGACTTTGCAATCTCACCCACCCATTGCTGGTCTACCATGATAGGAACAAGGTCAGGTTCAGGGAAATACCGGTAGTCATGGGCCTCCTCTTTGGTCCGCATGGATTCTGTTATCCCTCTCTCTGTGTTCCAGAGCCTTGTTTCCTGTATGATTTTCCCACCTTCTTTTAGTATCCTCTTTTGCCGTTCGATCTCATATTCGAGTGCCTTCTCAACAAACTTGAAGGAATTGAGATTCTTGATCTCTGTTTTAACTCCAAGCTCCTTTTGTTCGGCAGGTCTTACCGATACATTCGCATCACACCTCAGGGATCCCTGTTCCATATTCCCATCGCAGACCCCAAGATACCGGAGGATTGCTCTGAGTTTTTTCATATACTCGACAGCCTCCCCGGAGCTCCTGATATCAGGCTCTGAGACTATTTCCATGAGAGGAACGCCTGCCCTGTTCAGATCCACAAAACTGTAATTTCCTCCGCCTGCCTTTAGCAGAGCGGATTCATGAATGTTTTTCCCTGCATCCTCTTCCATATGGATCCTGGTGATTCCGATTTTCTTTACGGTATCATCAATAACAATCTCTATATGTCCCTGCTCACAGACCGGAAGTTCATACTGGCTGATCTGGTAGCCCTTCGGGAGATCAGGATAGAAGTAATTTTTTCTGGCGAACCTGCTGTAAGGAGAAATCTTACAGTTCATAGCGAGTCCTGTCTTGATGGTATACTCAAGTGCCTTTTTATTTAGGACAGGCAACACACCGGGCATCCCGATGCAAACAGGGCATGTCCGGGTATTCGGCTCTGAGCCGAATTTTGCAGAACAGCGGCAGAATATCTTTGTGTCTGTGAGCATCTGGGCGTGAACCTCAAGACCTATTACTGTTTCGTATTTCATACGTTTGGTCTCCTCTTGTGCCAGGCGGTTGCCTGTTCATAAGCGTATGCAACCTTCAAAAGGAGTTCCTCTTCGAAATGTTTTCCTATTAATTGAAGACCAACGGGCAGATGTTCTGCTGTAAATCCGCAGGGCACGGAAATTCCGGGAACACCGGCAAGATTTACGGAAATCGTGAAGATGTCCGACAGGTACATCTGGAGAGGATCAGCACTTTTTTCGCCCGCCTTGAATGCAACGGTAGGAGATGTGGGTGTAACAATGATATCCACTTTCTGAAAAGCCTTTTCAAAATCCTGTTTTATCAGGGTCCTGACCTGCTGGGCCTTCTTGTAATAAGCCTCATAGTAACCGGATGAAAGAGCATAGGTGCCGAGCATGATTCTTCTCTTTATTTCTGCACCAAACCCTTTTGCTCGTGTATTCATATACATGTCCATTAAATCTTTTCCCTCTGCCCTGAACCCGTATTTAACGCCGTCGTAGCGTGCAAGGTTGGAGGAAGCCTCTGAAGTAGCAAGGATATAATATGCTGCGATAGCATAGCCGGTATGCGGTAAAGATATCTCGACAGGGATTGCACCGAGGGCTTCAAGTTTCCTGATTGCATCTCTGACTGATGCTTCCACTTCTTTTTCTATGCCTTCAATGAAATATTCCTTTGGCACGCCAAATGTTATTCCTTTGATATCCTGACCAAGAGCTGCTGTGTAATCAGGCACCGGGAGAGGAACTGATGTGGAGTCGAGAGGGTCATGACCTGATATGACATTCATCAATTGTGCAGAATCTTTTACAGTCTTTGTGAGAGTCCCTATCTGATCGAGGGATGATGCAAAGGCAACAAGGCCATATCGTGGATACCCTTCCATAGGTTGGCTTTAATCCAACAACACCACAGAAAGCAGCCGGCTGTCGTATGGAACCACCTGTATCAGAGCCTAAAGCTGCGATACATTCATCAGCGGCAACTGCTGCTGCAGAGCCGCCGCTCGATCCCCCTGGTATCCTCTCGAGATCCCAGGGGTTTCGTGTGACATAAAAACCTGAATTTTCTGTTGATGATCCCATGGCAAATTCGTCCATGTTTGTCTTCCCGATAAGGATATATCCTTGTTCGGTCAGTCGTGATGTCACCGTACTTTCATAGGGTGGTATGAAATTGGAGAGTATTTTCGAAGAACAGGTTGTCAGAGTCCCTTTTGTACAGATGTTGTCTTTGATGGCAAGAGGTATACCGTGGAGTAATTGAGCCTTCAGGTTTTCCTGTTCTGTGTTGTTGCTGTATTTCATCAGACAGTTGCATTGCCATGTCTTCCGTTAGTGTGACGAAGGCCTTCACTTTATCCTCAACAGCACGTATCCGCCCATAGATTGATCTGACCACGTCTTGCACAGATATCTCTTTTCTGTCGAGCAGGTCTCTGACTTCTGTAATCGTGAGACTATAGAGTTCCAATACTCCTTCCTTTCTCAGTCAAGTAAGTCAAGTATATCTCCGGGTTCAAGCTATAAAAAATGTATTAATTATGTCACGTGATAACCAATATCTCAAGCGCTCAGTTCTATTGACATAGGTAGGGAAATACATTATCTTAAACATTAAATGAAAAACCACGGCATAGGAGATTGCGGGATCTCCTTTTCCTTTTCCTTATACTTACTTTAATCAGTCTTATTCCAGCAATCAGTTCAGCTCTCTCAACCGGGCAAGAGCCTGATTTGGCATTCAAAAACACTATGCTAATTGCACAGGCTGATGAGGACGAAGACGGAGGCGAAGACGAAGAGGAGGTTGAGACCCCACCGGTTGTAACACAGCCTCCACAGATTAAAGGGATACCTCCGGCTCAGACAGTGCCACCAGCCCAAACGCCACCTGTTCCGGCTCAAACACCATCCGTTCCGACCCCACCGGTCACAACACCCCCAGCAGAAGTAAAACCTCCGGAAGTTAAAGGTGAAACTCCTGGGCAACCAATACCGTCTGCACCGCCAGCAGAAGTAAAGCCTCCTGAGGTTAAAGGTGAAGCTCCTGGCCAACCAACAGTGCCACCTCCGTCAGAGGCAAAACCCCCTGAAGTTCAAGAGGAGGTTCCTGTTAAGCCAGCGCCGCCGAAACCTGAAAGGAAACCTGCAGATGTTAGTTTCTTTTTCGATGATGCGGACGTCTATGAGGTAATCCAGACAATCTTTGGAGAAGTGCTCAAAGTCAATTACATCGTAGACCCGAAAGTCAAGGGAAGGGTCAATTTCAGGACAACTACACCCATTCCCAAAGATGACGTGCTTTCTGTTATGGAGATCATCCTCAGACTGAACGGTATCGCCGTTGTCGAAGAAAAGGGTCTTTACAGGATAATAGCTATCACTGATATACCGAAAGAGCCGGCCCCTATCCGTTTTGGAAGAGACCCTGGTGCAGTTGAATTAAAAGGCGTTGCTATTGTTCAGGTAGTGCAGCTCCAATATATCAGTTCAACAGAGATCATCAAGATTCTTACGCCGTTGCTTTCGCAGGGGGGGGTCGTGCTTGACGTGCCCCCGAACTTTCTCATAATCGCTGATACCGATGCCAATGTAAAAAGACTGCTTCAGGTTGTGGAGATCTTTGACAGCGAAAAGCTGAAGTTGGCAAGACCGCAAGTCTTTGTATACCCTGTTCAAAACGGCAAGGCAAAGGATATTGGAGCCATGCTTCAGCAGATTTTCCTTGGAGCTAAACCTGCAACACCAGCACCAACGACACAACCTACGACAACCCCAAGGACAACAACACCTGCTCCGGTAACCGCACCAAGCCCGTCTCCACGCTCCGGAGAATCCGTAGGAGGAGAAGCTCTCGTTTCTGAGGTTACAAAGATATTTGCTGATGAAATAACAAATACCATAATCATCCTTGCAACGCCTGAGGATTATGCAACGATAGCCGAGGCAATAAAGAAGATTGACATTGTCCCAAGACAGGTCGTGATCGAGGCGACTTGTTGCCGCAGTGACACTGACAGACAACTTAATTTTGGAATGCAATGGGTTATACAAAACGATATAAAAATAAGCGGTCTGAAACCCTTTGGAAATGATGACACTGTTACTCTGAGAGGGTCCTTTAGAACTTAATGCTCGCTCTTTCAGCTCAAATTTTACATTCACGGCGATTGATGAAGCTGGCAAGACCAAGCTGTTACTTCAATCCCTTGCATCCGAGGATAAAGTCAAGATTCTTGCATCTCCTCATATCCTTGTATCGGACAACCGTGAAGCAAGCATTCAGGTAGGTTCAGCAGATTCCCATTGCAACCTCAACAATTACTGACACCGGACGACTACGACACGCGTCGGTTACATCATCTGTCCAATACAAAGACATAGGAATCATACTGAAGGTGAAGCCGCAGGTAAATGAGAGCGGACTGGTTTCTCTCGAAATATCACAGGAGATTTCTTCACTTGGTGAGCACTGTTCAGATAGCAGGCAAGGATTTCCAGGCCATAAATAAAACAGAAGCCAAGACGAATCTCGTTGCACAAGATGGCCAGACAATCATTATTGGTGGCCTCATAAGAGAAGACATTACCAGGAATAGAGCCGGTATACCTTTTCTTAGCAAGATTCCCATACTCGGTTATCTCTTTGGTAGTACAGTAAATGAAGACAATAAGGAATGAACTGATCATACTCCTTACACCTCATGTTATGAGAAACATGCAAGAGGCAAAGGATGTGACATCCGATTATGTTGACAGGTTTACGAGAGGTAAGAGAGATATAACGAGAGAAGATTTAATAAAAGGGTTAAAAAGAGAGAACGAGAGAAAAATTTACCTTCCGATTCTTCTTCCCGATAACTCGAATAACAATTGCAGTTTTTGGGTTTTTCTTCAGTGTAGTGTCTCTTAAACAAATGGTGTTATCAAAATTACTGTAAAGTCTTAATATTGGCGTCACTTTGTCATTCCGGCTTGTCCGGAATCTTTCTGGTCTTTCAGAAGGATTCCCGACGCGCTCCGCTTGCGGGAATGACATCCCTTTTGAGTTGTTCATAACGCCAGTCGTTTGTGAGACACCGCATTAGCTTCAAATCCTAAAACGGGTTTTCTGTTCTTACTGGGGAGGCCGGTAAGGTGTTCTTCGCGGTTTTACTGCCTGGTCAGGCGCGGGAGGCTGTGTCGCAGGTCTTTGGGGTTGAGCGCCGGGGACAGGCCTTACCTGAGCAGGAGGGGCAGAAGCCGCAGTCGAAGTAGAAACACCCTCTCTGTCTTTCTTTACGCTGCTGTCTATAACTTTCACGGTCAAGGTATCTTCCCCTCTCACCATGACCACTTTGTCATGGTCTATCTCTTTCAATGTATAACCGCTCATGGTGTCCCCCTTTTTCAATGCAGTTTGTCTCTTCCCTCTTCCAGGCGTGCTGCGAGGGGACTTTTTATCTTCCAGATATGCAAAGCTTGTGTTATCCGTTATCATTGTGCCATACAGGACAAACTCTGGCTTGGGCAGAGCGGCTTCTTCTTTTTTCTCAGGGGGAATCTTCCTTTCAGGATGAAAGAGGTTCTGGTCAGCAATAATGGTATAATCCGCAGGGTTTGCTGTTTGGCTCTGGGCAGGTTTTTCCTCTTTTTCAGAGGATATTTTTTTAGAGATAGCCGGTATATATTTTACTTTCACGTTCAGAAGAGGAAGAACTACATAGTCGGCCAACAGGATGGCAGCAACAAGCAGAATAATATTTAATACATTAATGTTTTTTAACAGACGGCTAAATCTCTGCATGTTATTTCCCAGATGTTAAAGCAGTTACATCTAATTTTACCATAAGTTCTCTCGGATCCCTGTAATTCTTGACTCTTGTATCGAGTTCCTTTATAACGAGATAGGGTGTCCTTGTTTCGATGGAGTAAAGAATATCGCTCAGGACCCTCGAATCCGGTATTACAGCATCTACACTGACGCTGATAACTTTAAATTTTTCGAAGTCCTCCGGTTTTCCGACCCGTTCACTCGATATTGTTCCACCCCTTCCGGTAATAGAACTTTTTACTATCTCCTGCAGTTGTGCTGCTGCGAGAGAGGGTGTCTGTTCTCCTATTAGTTTTGAATCATCTGCTTTCCTTGTCTCTTTCAGGGCGGCAAGTTTCTTTTCCAGAGCAGGTTTTTCCGAGATCAGGTTGATATATTTTTCGAGTGTCTTTGTTTTTATGGCCTGTTCCTCCCGGATAGTCGCTAATTCTGACTGAATCCTCAAATACCCGTACTGATAGGTAAGGAGCCCCATCAGGATAATTGCTAAAGGTATGGAAACTATCAGTGTCTTACTCTTCTTCATCTTCCGCCTCTATGGCTGCAGTCACTTTGGGAAGTTCTATCCTTGTACCCTCTATCTCCATCTTTATAATGAATCTGTCAGCATTCTGTCTTGCATCCCTGAAGGTTGGAGACGCAAACTCGGCTTTTTTGAAATATTTCGATGCCTCAAGCTTCGGGATAAGACCTGTGGCTGAGCCTGCATAACCTTCAATATCAACCGTTGTATCTGTAATCCTGATCCTTGTTAACCATGTGGTCTGGGGTAGGGTAGACGTGAGTTCTCTCAGAACATCAAGTACCAGTTGCCTGCTCCCTTTGAAATTATTTATTGCTGAGACTTCACTGTTTACGGTTTCTATCTCTTTTTTCAGAGCCTGGACCTTTTTTACATCTTCCTTCCTCAATGTTATTTGATGGTCGATCTCCTCAAGCCTCTTCCCTTCAATACGGAGAGGCGCAACCATGTAAAGAGCCCACATAATGAGGATAGCAAGGATAAGTACTGCTGTTATGGCAAAGGGGGTCTTCTGTTTTTCATATATGCCCTTTTTTATGAGGTCCAGTCCCTTTGACTTTGTCCACAGGGACTCCAGGACTCCGCCAGTGGCTGCATAGGGGACTTCCTTTTGGGCCCCGGATGGTCTGAGTTTGATTGGTGTTCCATTCAGTATCTTTAGGGGCACGTTCATCTGAAGTTTCAACTGTTCCTGAAAAGAGGGACTGAGACCCTTCAAGTGGAATACAATCTGGGGCGACTTGCCCTGTGTTTTAACAGCATCCAAAAGAGGAAGGATTTCTCCCGAAATAGTATCTATTTTTGATTTCTCGTTCTCTGAGGGAAAACCGCCTGTCAAGATTCCGGTGATATAACCATCAACAAATAGAGCACCTTCAAATTCATTTTTATCTATTTCCATAAAGATGGTATCAGTCCCTTTTTCAATATACCGACAGAGCGTTCCCATGCCGGAGAGATTGACTGTTACTCTGCTGACATTGATACCTCTTTCCTTGAGGGCGTCTGTATACTGGTGTATCAGGTCTGCCTTCGCTGCCATAAGGAGTATAGTGAGTTTCCCTGCATCATCCTTTAATATCCTGAAATCATAGAGAGCTTCATCCGGGCTGAAAGGGGTCAGCCTGTCTAACTCATAGGAGAGGACATCAGCGAGGTTCTCCTTAACGGTTGACGGGAACTCTGCTGTTTTGATAATAACCCATGCCTTTGGAATGCTCAGGGTTATATCTGTCCGCGTTGCTTTAAGGTCATTCATAGCCAGAGCTACAGAGGAGGCAAGGTTTTCTGGTTGCGGATACCGGTCTTCCTCAAAGGAATAACTTCTAAACCCCTTGATCTTAATCTTTGACAAAAACCTTGAGCCAAAAACTACGGACACGCTACCCTTCTCAAGAGACACACAGAGTGACTTCTTTAGTGAGATGATGTCATCAGAGGGACTAAAGGTAAGCACTCTCCATACAGGTTTCCCTATCCTGTTCAGGAATGCTGCTGAAGCAGATGCAAAGGTTGTTATCTTCTTAAGAACGATTGTGGCTGTCATTGTTTTCTCTATGCAGGACTCTTGTAATAAAGATACCTGTAATTATTACCTCCTTCAATTTTAACTGTTGCCCTGATCTTGAAGCCAGTCTTTGCATTCCCTTTGATCCCGGAACTATCAATGGTATATGTATAAGAGTCTCCAAAAGTAACATATTTTGTACCTGGTGGGATCCCTACTTCCGCTGCATTCTTAATCTCATCATGTTCCCTGAAGCTTATTATTGAATCAGCGATCTCCGGAGTGATACCCGGAATAGCCATCAATACTTCTTTTGGAGCTGCATTGATATTTATTTGTATTTTGTCCTTGAATAAATTGTAAGCAGATCAATGATACCCTTTTTCTCCTTATTCCCATAAAGAATCTCACTGGTCATTCCTTTAACGAGCAGGAGTTCTTCCAGTGTATCAAAATTTGCATTCTTTGCCTTGTATGGATTTGGCAGGGACATATAGTATTCGTCTCTCAGCACCGCTCAGATGGTGTAGGTCATCAGCATCCTTCCAGTCCAATATAGAATCCACAATAGTGTTAACCTCTTCCTCCTGAACCTCCAGGTTTTTGAGAAGATTTCGTAAAATATCCGAGTTCGCATCAGTCATCGCATTGATGTCTATCTTCCCTGACTCATCAATAATCCTGACAGAGTACTCTCCCTCTCCCATTTTGTCCTTATAGGATGTGTCATCTATTTTCCATACCTCATACCCTTCAAGTGTAATGGCCTGATTTTTATTTGCATTTCTGTAAAAGAGTTCCAAAATGCCTCTTTCTATCCCTGCCTCAGCGAGTAATTTTTTTTCCGTTCCTTCCTTAAAGGATAACGTAGCATATGTCTCAGTTCTTGTCATGTAGGAAAAGGAGAGGACGAGGACCATCATGATGGTCAATACCCATAACGTCATGAGCAAAGCAATTCCCTTTTCTGCTGTTGCAGTTCTTTTTATTTCTTTCCGTTATCGCTCTGTTTGATCATAGTATATCCTACTCTTCATCAGTATCTGTACCGAGGGGAGTTTGTAACATCAATCTTCCTACCCTGACAGGAATAACCAGAGCAAGGTCTTTTCCTCCCTTGAATGAGATGTACTCTTATCTTCTCTGGTATAGTAGCAGAGTCTGTCCATTGCTCAACCCAGCTTCCTACCTCGTCAGTAGGACCCTTGTAGAAATACTCAAAATAAATATCATCGAAGGCATCTAATAGTTTTGTCGCTTTTGTTTCTTCCACTCCCACGATATGTTCTGACGCGTTCAAGGTGGTTTTTCCCTTTCCTTCTGATGAAACACTATAGGCAACAATCACATACCCCTTCTGGCCACCCCAGATTGAGTAGTTTGTCGAAATCTGAAGGGAATCCCTTTCCCCTTCGAAGTAATATCTTCCTGTCGTCTCTACTTCTGCTGTTTCTTCTTCGTTCTGGTATTTTAAAAGGGTTTGGGACTGAATCTGTGAATCGATAATGGAAAACGATACCCTCATCCTCTCGAGGGACTCTATCTTTTGTTCGCCTGTCTCAACAGAACGAAAACCAAGTCTCAAAGCACCGACTAAGATAACGATAATAATCCCGAGTATCACAATGGATATCAATAGCTCAAGGAGGGTAAAGCCTTTGTTTTTCATTCCTGCATGATACCTTCAAATCCGTTTAATCACAACTTTTAATGTCTTCAGGGTGAGAAATTTTGTTTTTAATCCCTCTGACCATTGCACAGTAAGGGCGATCTCAAGCATTCGGACCTGAAGATTCTCTGTTCTTTCTTTTAGCGTTTCTGTTATTGCGGCATCAAATCTGTAGCCCTCATCAGTTACCTCGCTCCATGATTTTTCGGTGAGATCCGTATCTTCAAGGATCTCTCTCATCTTTGCCTCAGCCCTTATGGCGGCTGAGACATAATCCTTGGATACTGATAAGGCCCTCAAATTAGAGGAGAAGAGCTGGAGGATTACGGTTATTGCAATGCCTAAAAGTGCAAGGGTCACAAGGATCTCCAGAAGGGTGAAGCCCCCTGTCTTTGAATTCACTGAACCGGCGAAGCGGTGAAACGGTGAAACGGTGAAAAAGGAATATCTCCTATGCTCTGTGTTACCGATTCCCCGTGTCATTTTATTCATCATCTTATCACCACCGATCCAACTACAGGGTCTAACTGTATGCTTACTATTTTCTTCCCTGAAGACAATACAATGGTTCCGCCTTCCATAGCGCCGGTCGCATGAAATACGACAGGGTATTCACCCTTGCGAACCTCCCCTAATAAAGGATCTATAACCTTGAGAGTAATACCTGATGGGATACTTTTCTGAGCAATACCCTCTATGCCGTAATATCGGGAGTCAAGGTTTATTGTCATTGTCTGTTTTTCGCCGTTTATGAGGGCGATGTGTCTGGCATGCCGGATGGTTGCCGATATCTCTCTGGCTGTTGCATTAAGTCTGTTTGATGGCAAGGTGTTGGCAAAAAAGACAGTGGAGAGTCCGAGGATGAGCGCCATGAAAAAAAGGACGATGATGGTTTCCAAGAGTGTGAAGCCAGTATCCGGGATGGTTGATTTTACATGTTGGATTTTGCTTTTTGCATTTTGCATTTTTAAAAAGGTAGTTCTGTCATGCTGAATATGGCCATGAGCATTGAGATGACGATAAAGCCAATGATCAGACCCATTCCGAGAATTACAACAGGCTCGAAGAGACTCACGAACCTCTTTATAGCCACCCTCAGGCTTTTCTCATACGTAGAAGCAACCTTCAGGAGCATACTGTCTAACTGTCCTGTTTCTTCACCGACCTTAATCATCGAGAGTGCAAGGGGTGGAAAGACATGCGCTTCAGAAAGGGGGACAGCTATTCCTTTGCCTTCCTTTGCGCCTTTTAAAACGCCATCAATGGCAGAAGCGATTACCCGATTGCTTATGACATCCTTCGCATTGGTTAATGCCTGAAGGAGCGGCACGCCGCTTTTGAGAAGTGTGCCGAGAGTTCTGCAGAAGCGGGCTGTCTCAAGTTTTTGTATGACCTCGCCTACTGCCTTCAGTTTGAAAGCATCCCATTTGTATTTGCCTGTATCAGACTTGATATAACTCTTGAAGATTATCCAGCCAGCCAGTATTGAAAGTGCGACAGCCCACCAGTATGATTTCAGACCATTACTGAAAGTGAGGATGACTTTAGTTGAAAGTGGCAATGAACCTCCAAGCTCCGCGAAAATGAGAGAGAATTTTGGGAGAACGTATGTGAGAAGAATAATGATCGATGCGCCACCTGCTACAGTCAATATTGCCGGATATATCATTGCAGAAACAATATGCTCTTTTAATTCTTTCGTGGATTCGAGGAATTCGTTCAGTTTATCCAGTACTACATCCAGCACACCTCCGGCTTCACCGGCTCTTGTCATGTTTACATAAAGTCTTGGAAATACCTTTGGGTGCCGTGCAAGAGAATCAGAAAAGGAACTGCCTTCCCGTATGGATTTAAGAATCGATTGGACGATGTTCTTCATCTCTTTGCTCTCAGATATCTCAGAGAGTATGTTGAGACTCCTGTCAAGAGGAAGTCCTGCATGGAGAAGCTCTGACAGCTCGGTCGTGAATATCAGGAGATCACCTTTTGAAGACCGCAGGGAGAGTCTTTTTTTAATACTTTCCCTGGGAGCAGCGATCTTCAGGGGAATGATACCTGTATTTTTCAGTATTTCAACAGCAGCCTTTTCATCTGCTGCCTCGATGACTCCTTCCATAATGGTACCATCCAATGTGGTTGCACGGTATGAAAAAATCGCCATCTATACTTCCTGTGTAACCCTGAGGACCTCGCTGAGGGTTGTCATGCCCGCTTTCACTTTTTCTGCACCATCTTCAAGCAAGGTTTTCATGCCATGCCTTCTTGCAGCCTCCCTTATCTGGTTTGAATCAGCAGTTCCTCAGGATCAACGTGCGTATATCATCATCAACGAGGAGAAGTTCGAATATCCCTAACCTGCCAAAGAAGCCTGTGAAGGCGCATTTTTCACACCTTTTTCCTCTATAAAGAGTTGAATCACCCCTGATACCGAGCATGGTCAATTGTTCCTTGTCAACAGTCGAAGGGTCTTTTTCTTTGCAGTCCGGGCAGATGACCCTGACAAGCCTCTGGGCGAGAATCCCTCTCATTGTAGAAGAAAGGAGAAAGTTTTCTACTCCCATGTCAAGGAGTCTCGTTATCGCACTCGGTGCATCATTTGTATGTAATGTAGAGAATACGAGATGTCCTGTCAGGGCTGATTGTATGGCTATCTCCGCAGTATCGAGGTCTCTAATCTCGCCGATCATGATGATATCCGGGTCCTGCCTGACAATGTGTCTCAGGGTGTTGGCAAAATTCAGACCAATCTGCGGTTTTACCTGTATCTGGTTGACCCCTTTCAGTTGATACTCAACGGGGTCCTCAACAGTGATGATCTTCTTATCGGGGGAATTTATTTTATCCAGTGCACCATACAGGGTCGTGGTCTTTCCACTTCCGGTAGGCCCCGTAACGAGCACAATGCCATTCGGTTTTTTGATAAGCTGATCAAAGGCAGAGAGTGTCTGTGGAGAGAATCCCAGGAGATCGAGATCTATGACGATGCTCTCCTTGTCGAGGAGCCTCATGACGACACTTTCGCCATACAGAACAGGTATTGTTGATACCCTGATATCTATCTCCTTCTCACCTACTTTTATTCTGATACGCCCGTCCTGCGGCAATCTCCTTTCGGCTATATTCAACTTCGCTAAGATCTTGATCCTCGATACAATTGCTGCCTGGAGTTTCTTTGGCACTGATTCGATGTCGTGTAAAATTCCGTCAATGCGGTATCTTACTTTCAATTCATCCTCAAATGGCTCGATATGGATATCGCTTGCCCTGCTCTCAACAGCCCTCGTTATGAAGAGGTTGACAAGCTTAATGATAGGTGCCTCTGAGGCTAAATCCTTGAGGTACCCTATGTCCTCTTCCTCTTCCTTCAGAAATTCAAGCCCGCGTTCTCCTATATCTTCGATAATCCTGTTTATGTTCTGTGATTCCTGGCCATAAAATCTGGATATGTATTCGTCAAGTGCTGCAGGGTCACTCACAAGGACTATGATATCTGCGGATGTTGCTACCCTGAGGGCATCGATTGTTGCTTTGTCCTCGGGATTCGCCATTAATACCTTCAGCACACTGTTTTTGAGCTCCAGAGGGATGACCCTGTTTTCACGGATAAAGCGGGATGATAAACCTTCCAGGACAATGGGGACTTTCGGCAGTTCCTCTGGCTTCAGGTAATGTATTTCTTTAAACAAACACAGCTCCTAAAAAAATTATACCACAATTATTTTTCCTTGGACGGCATGCCTAAAAGCCAGTTCAGTGTTTTTGTTAAGCCAGTTTTCAGGTCATTTTCTGAAGTCCAGCCCAAGAAGGTTTTTGCTTTACCGGTGTCAAGGCAGCTCCTTCTGACATCACCCCTTCTTGCCGGTCCTTTACGAGGCTCATCGTAGATTGATTCTTGTGCATAACCAAAGCCTCTCATCAGAGCAAGAATGGCATGATACAAATCAGTTGTTACTGTACCAATGCCGGTGCCTATATTGTAAGTCTCTCCTGAACCTCTATCGATGGCAATAAGATTCGCATTTGCTACATCTTCCACATAGCAATAATCTCTCATCATCCCTTCGGGTTCCCTGTCATAGTGATAGATAATAGGGACTTCGCCCGAGAGGAGTTTCCCCATAAAGATGGCTATAACACTTGCCTCACCGTGGGGGACTTGCCGGGGTCCATAAATGTTGGCGTATCGAAGATTGGTAAAATCGAGTCCATAATTGGTTTTATAGCAGTTTAAGTAGTGTTCAGAAGCAAATTTACTGACGGCATACGGAGAAAGAGGGCGGGGCGGATATTCCTCGGGGGTTGGAATGGTTTCTGCTTCTCCATATATTGCTCCGCCTGAAGAGCTGAATATTACTTTTCTGACACCGTATTTCACCGAGCACTCGAGAAGGTTAACGAGGCCTGTTATATTCACTTCCGCATCGAACAGAGGATTTTCCATAGAGGCGGGCACAGAAGGCTGAGCCGCATGATGGTTAACAATTTCCGGCTTTTCAATTTCAAAAACTATTTTCAAAAGCTCAGATCTGATGTCCATGAGATAAAATTTAGCTGAGGCATTGAGGTTTTTCCTTTTCCCCGTGAAAAGGTTATCTACTACAATTACTTCATGACCTTTTGCAATATAGCTGTCGACAACATGAGAGCCTATAAAGCCGGCGCCACCCGTGACCAATATTTTCATCACTGCACCTCCACCAGTGTCTCATAACGAGTTGGATTCTAATTTACCTTCACTTATAATAGAAGGGAGGTAAGAGGAATGTCAAAACAATGAAGTATAATATTGTGAGCTGCGCAAGTTTATACAAATTTGAAACTGATGAACAAAGGAAGGGGTAATTTATGAAGGCAATAATTCTTGCTGGAGGTTCTGGTACAAGGCTATGGCCATTGTCCAGGAAGAATTATCCAAAACAGTTTTTAAAGCTGAGCGGAGGCAAGTCTCTTCTCCAGCAGACTGTAGAAAGGTTATTAGGTGCGATATCATCTGATAACATAATTGTAATAACCAACAATGACTACAAGTTCCATGTAAAGTCCGAGTTAGATTCTTTGTTTGAGGTCAGCAGCCCGTCACCAATCACTTATATGGTCCTTGAGCCTGAAAGCAGAAATACAGCTCCTGCGATTGCACTCGGGGTTAAGTATTGCCTTGAAAAACTCGGATGCTCAGATGATGAAGTCCTGTTTATTTCACCCTGTGATCATATAATAAAGCCGGCAGAGAAATTCCAGGAACATATGAGACAGGCCGAGGAGATGGCTAAGAGAGGTTATTTAGTGACTTTTGGTATTAAACCAACGCGGCCAGAGACGGGGTATGGATATATAAAAGTCAGCGGTCAGTCTACGACCCATGGGCACGTATGCATAAGTGGTCAGGATTTTCTTAAGGTAGAAAGGTTTACTGAGAAACCGGATACTGAGACGGCTCAACACTATTTAGAAGAAGGCTCTTACTATTGGAACGCAGGGATTTTTGCCTTCCAGATAGGTTTGATATTAGAAGAGTTTGCAAGGTATGCTCCTGCAATAGCTAACGCTTTTGATTTGACTTTTGATGAATTTAAAGCACAATTTTCTGAGATGCCTAACATATCTTTTGATTATGCTGTGCTGGAGAAAACAGACAAGTTAGTAACCCTGCCTACTAAGGTTTACTGGAATGATATAGGTTCCTGGGATGCATTATTCGAGGTTTTAGAGAAAGATGATAATGGAAATGTAAAGACCGGTGATATTGTTACCATGGATACAAAAGAAAGCATGATTATTGGCGATAAAAGGTTGATAGCTACTATAGGCTTGAACGATTCCCTTGTTGTTGAAACTGGTGACGCGCTATTGGTTGCAAAAAGAGGACAAACACAAAAGGTCAAGGGGATTGTAGACAGGTTGTTGCTGGAAGCACGGAAAGAAGCTTCAGAACATGTAACCACCTATAGACCATGGGGCAGTTATACTGTTTTGGAAGAAGGGGAGCGATACAAGATCAAAAGGGTAGTAGTGAATCCAGGAGAAAAGTTAAGCCTTCAGAAGCATTATCACAGGTCCGAGCATTGGGTTGTTGTGAAAGGGACCGCGAGGGTAACAATTGGAGATAGAGAGATTATCACACATGAGAACGAATCAGCATATGTGCCAAAATCAACACTTCACAGACTTGAGAACCCTGGAAAAGTGCCACTTGAGATAATAGAGGTTCAGAATGGAGAATATGTCGGTGAAGATGATATTGTGAGGGTTGAGGACTATTATGGACGGACGGAAAAATAAGTGGGGGAGCAGGAAAACGTTGTAATTGAGATAGCTTGAGCTTATTATACTCATGATAAAATATATACTAACAAAAGAAACGATGTCATTGTTGCTTAACGGGAGGGTTGAATGAAGAGAGTGCTTGTAACGGGCGGAGGAGGGTTTATAGGGAGTCATTTATGCGAAAGGCTGTTAAATGAAGGCAATGAGATCTTATGTGTGGATAATTTTTTTACCGGAGCAAAAACTAACATTGCCCATCTCATAGACAATCCTTATTTTGAAGTTTTGAGACATGATATCACTTTTCCACTCTATATAGAAGTTGATGAAATATATAACCTTGCCTGCCCTGCTTCACCAATCCATTATCAACTTGATCCGGTCCAGACAGTTAAGACGGCCGTTCATGGTGCAATAAACATGCTGGGTCTTGCAAAGAGACTCAAGGCAAGAATTTTGCAAGCCTCTACATCAGAGGTCTATGGCAATCCCTCAGTACATCCACAACCTGAAACGTATTGGGGCAGTGTGAATCCAATAGGTGTCCGAAGTTGTTACGATGAAGGCAAGCGCTGTGCAGAAACTTTGTTCTTTGATTATCATCGGCAGCACAGGTTGAGGATAAAAGTGGCGAGGATCTTCAATACCTATGGACCACGAATGCATCAGCATGACGGAAGAGTGGTAAGCAATTTTATTATTCAGGCTTTAAAGGGTGACAATATTACTGTATACGGAGATGGAAGCCACACAAGGAGTTTTTGCTATATTGATGACATGATCGAGGGCCTGATGAGACTCATGAATACCTCTGATGATGTTACCGGACCTGTAAATCTTGGAAATCCATCTGAAATCAGCATCCTTGAGTTAGCTGAAAAGGTTATTAAAATAACTCATTCAAGATCAAAAATAGTTTTCAAGACTCTCCCGCAAGATGATCCTGTCAGAAGATGCCCTGACATCAGATTAGCAAAGAAAATATTGAAATGGAAACCACGGGTTAGTTTGGACGAGGGACTTGAAAAGACGGCAGTGTATTTCAGGAAGGTTTTATATGAACAGTAGGATAGTATCTTGGAAACGACAGTTATACAATAATATCTAAAACATTCCGGGAGTAATCTTAGATTCATAATCTGTTATCCCGAAAATACCCCTCTTTGGAAAAGAGGGGAGAGGGGAGATTTTATGATGATGTCCTCACACAGAAAACCTTCCTCCTCCCTTTTCCAAAGCGTGCTATCTGATATTTCATGCTCCTTTTTGATCGAAGTAAGTCAGTTCATAAAGTTTCTTGCCGTAGAACATAAGACCTACCTGTTTCACGACTATCTATCATATGGCAAATAGATGGGAAAACTTTAAGCTGTTGTCGTTCCCATCATTTTGGGCAAAAGGTATCAATTGAAACGAGTTGACAAGCCCTCTGTGGAGATGTTTACTGATGGCGCCTGCAGTGGTAATCCAGGCGTAGGAGGGTATGGTGTTATCCTAAGGGCTAACAGGAAGGAAAAAGAACTCTCCGGGTGCAGCCATCTGACGACAAATAACCGAATGGAACTGACGGCTGTTATCAAGGCTTTCGAAGCACTTAAAATGCCGTGCAAGGTTAAAGTGGTTACTGACTCAAATTATGTTGTCCAGGGTATGACATCATGGATCTTCCAATGGCTTAAGAATAATTGGAAAAATGCCCAGAAAAAAGAAGTGATGAACCGTGACCTCTGGGAGAAACTTTTTCTTCTCTCAAAAATTCACGAGACCGAGTGGGTGTGGATAAAAGGGCATAGCGGTTACACTGAAAATGAGAGATGTGATAAACTTGCAAGGTCTGAAATCGAGAAATGCAGGAGAGAGATGAATAGGCCATGAACGGTCTCAAATTCGAAAATTTAACCGGTAAATTTCTGATAGCAGTTCCAGGGTTAAAAGATCCAAACTTTGAGCGAACTGTTGTCCTCATATGTGACCACACGAGTGATGGCGCCTTTGGTCTTGTTATCAACCGTATCCTTCTGAATAGTTTCGTCCCCTTCCTGAGCTGGCTCGATGTAAGAAAAAGTATGATAGACCTGCCGGTATTTTACGGAGGCCCTGTTAAACCTGAACAGGGATACATGCTCTATGCACCTGGAAATAGTTGCTATACATCGATAAAGGTAAGCGATGGCCTCGCCTTGACGACCACAAAGGACATACTGGTTGATGTTGTTGCAGGCAAAGGGCCTAAATAAGTTTTTATTCGCCCTTGGGTATGCAGGATGGGCTGCCGGACAACTCGAATATGAGCTTATGATAGATGGCTGGCTGATCGCCCCTATGGACAACAAAATTATTTTTGATATTCCGGTAAGCGAGCGCTGGATGGCTGCAGCAGATTTGATCGGGGTTGATCTGAATCGGTTTTTCCACAGACAGGGACAGGCATAGTGCGCCTTTATAAAAATGTTATACAAAATACTCGCAGATTGTGTAGTGCTCATCCATTTTTGCTGGATTATTTTTCTCATCGCCGGCGTCTTTTTAGGACGGAGATACCGACGTGTGAGGATATTTCATATTGCCGGTCTTTTGTTTGCGGTTCTCCTGCAGGTCTTTGGATGGTACTGTCCGCTGACATATGTCGAGATCTGGCTGAGAGAAAAGCATGATCCGTCAATTACCTATAAGGGTTCATTTATCATTCATTATGTAGAAAAGCTTGTGTATATCGAGTTGACCCGTGAGATAGTATTTGTTTTAACTTTGATGCTTGTTGCGGTATCAGCCTATATCTATCTGAAGAAAGGGAAATGAAAGTTATTCACTTTTAAGGATTGTGTTATGGATTTTAAGGAACTGCTAAATATTATGGAAAAACTCAGGGGTGAAAAGGGATGCCCCTGGGATAAGGAGCAGACAAAGGAGTCCCTGAAACCTTTTATTCTCGAAGAGGCTTATGAACTGATTGATGCTATTGATGAAGGAGACCCTGAAAAGATAAAAGAAGAACTGGGAGACCTCTTGTTTCAGGTAGTCTTTCAATGTCAGATAGCAAGAGAGGGAAGAGAATTTGATATGTCTGATGTCATCGAGAACATCGGAAAGAAGATGATTGCAAGACATCCCCATGTCTTTGGAGATGCAGATTTTAAAACGAAAGATGAGGTTCTCATACACTGGGAAGAGCAGAAAAGACGCGAGGGTAAATTCAGGTCATCAATACTTGAAGGAATTCCTGAAACACTGCCATCGTTGTTGCGAGCTCATCGACTCCAGGATAGAGCAGCAAAGGTAGGGTTTGATTGGATCAGGGTTGATGATGTCCTCAAGAAGCTTGATGAAGAAATAAAAGAGTTTAAAAAGGCACTGGAGGGGAAGCAACAGGAAGAGATAGAGGATGAACTTGGTGATATACTCTTTGTGCTTGTGAATGTATCAAGATTCATCGGCGTCAATCCAGAGGATGCATTGAGAAAAACAATAGCAAAGTTTATATCACGATTCCGTTTCATTGAGATGAAGGCTGCAGATCAGGGCAGAAAACTCTCTGACATGACATTGGAAGAGATGGATAAACTGTGGGAAGAAGCAAAGGGAAAAAGAGGTGACTGATATATATTCAGAGAGATCTCTATCATGGTCCTGTTGATTTTTATTGCTTGAGAAAAATTGCACATCAAAAAAATTTTACATGTCTTGACAAAAAAAAGCCTTCTTTGGTATGCTTAACTTTCTCGTAAAATCCAACAGCCTGAAGAAGGACCAGCGGAGGTAAAGTGCCAACTATAGCACAGCTTGTAAGACATGGGCGTGAAAAGGTTGAGAGCAAGACGAAAAGTCCTGCGTTGAGGAACTGCCCTCAGCAGAGAGGTGTATGTGTGAGAGTTTATACAACGACACCCAAGAAGCCAAATTCTGCCCTCAGAAAAGTTGCAAGGGTAAGACTTATGAACGGGATGGAAGTAACAGCATATATACCCGGTGTTGGTCACAATCTTCAGGAACATTCTATCGTTATGATAAGGGGTGGCCGGGTGAAAGATCTTCCGGGAGTGAGGTACCACATTATCAGGGGTACCCTGGATACCATGGGAGTTGCAGACAGAAGACGGTCAAGGTCTAAATATGGGTCTAAGAGACCTAAATAAATAAGGTGCAGAATGCCGAGAAGAAGAGTAGCAGAAAAAAGAGAAATTTTACCTGACCCAAAATATAACAGCAAACTGTTAAGTAAGTTTGTCAATATTTTACTGGAGGATGGTAAGAAGTCCACAGCAGAAAGAATCTGCTATGGCGCTTTTGATCTTATAAAGAAAAAGACGGGGAATGATCCCCTTAAAGTATTTAAGACAGCAATTGAAAACGTAAAACCCCTCGTGGAAGTAAAACCAAGAAGGGTTGGTGGTGCAACGTATCAGGTTCCTGTCGAAGTAAGGGCACATAGACGTTCTGCTTTAGCCTTCAGGTGGATTATCAATTATTCAAGGGGCAGAAGTGAAAAAACCATGCAGGAAAGGCTGGCAGGAGAATTACTGGACGCTTATAACAACACCGGGTCTTCGATCAAGAAAAAAGAAGACACCCACAAAATGGCAGAAGCCAACAAAGCCTTTGCCCATTATAGATGGTAAGAAAGTTAGAGGAGAAAGAACTTGTTACGATTCCCTTTAGAGAAGACACGAAATATCGGGATTATGGCGCACATAGATGCAGGGAAGACTACGACAACAGAACGTATCCTCTACTACACAGGCGTTACTTACAAGATGGGCGAGGTTGATGAGGGCACTGCTGTCATGGACTGGATGGTTCAGGAGCAGGAGAGAGGGATAACCATTACATCCGCTGCGACCACCTGTTTCTGGAAAGACCATAGAGTTAATATTATTGATACACCGGGACATGTCGATTTTACCGTTGAGGTCGAGAGGTCTCTCCGGGTACTCGATGGTGCTGTTGCCCTTTTTGATTCTGTCGCAGGTGTGGAACCTCAATCAGAGACCGTCTGGAGGCAGGCAGATAAATATGGTGTTCCGAGAATTGCTTTTATGAATAAGATGGATCGAGTGGGTGCGGATTTTTTCATGAGTGTAGAGAGCATGATAGAGCGACTTGGCGCTCATCCTGTCCCCCTCCAGATACCGATAGGAGCTGAAGGTGAATTTAAGGGAGCTATTGATCTTGTCGGAATGAAAGCAATATATTTTGAAGATGAAACAGTGGGTGCAAAATACGCAGAAGGAGATATCCCAGACCGGGTCATGCCTGTAGCTCGTGAATACAGAGAAAAGATGCTCGAGGCCCTGGCTGATGTTGATGATACTATTATGGATAAATTCCTCAAAGGGGAAGAGATTCATATAGATGAGATAAAGGCAGCAATCAGGAAAGGCACAATACAGCAGAAGCTCACACCTGTATTATGCGGCTCTGCCTTTCGAAATAAAGGCGTACAACTTTTGCTCGATGCAATAATTGATTATCTTCCTTCGCCGCTTGATATACCGCCTGTGATAGGCATATCGCCAGAAGACGGCTCCAAAGTAATGAGACGTGCTGATGATGACAGTGAACCCTTTTCTGCCCTTGCATTTAAGGTCATGACAGATCCCTTTGTCGGGCAACTTACCTTTATAAGGGTTTATTCGGGTGTGCTGCATGCAGGTTCCTCTGTATATAACTCAACAAAAGATATAAAGGAAAGAGTTGGGAGACTTCTGAAGATGCATGCAAATAAGCGCGAAGAGATAAAAGAAGTCTCTGCAGGTGATATTGCAGCAGTAGTGGGACTCAGGAATGCACTAACGGGAGATACCCTCTGTGATGAGAAGAACCCGGTGGTTCTTTTATCGATGGAGTTTCCCGATCCGGTTATGTCTGTTGCAATCGAGCCAAAAACAAAGGCCGACCAGGAGAAACTTTCGCAGGCACTCTCTAAACTTGCCCAGGAAGACCCATCCTTTAAGGTATCTTTTGATGAAGAAACAGGGCAGACGATTATATCCGGCATGGGAGAACTTCACCTTGAGATTATTGTTGACAGGCTCCTGAGAGAATTTAAGGTTGGAGCAAATGTGGGGAAACCACAGGTTGCTTATAAAGAGACAATCAGGACTAAATCTAAGGCAGAGGGAAAATTTGTCAGGCAGACGGGAGGCAGAGGACAGTATGGTCATGTCTATCTGGAGATCGAGCCTTCGGAGCCTGGGAAGGGGTTTGAGTTTGTTAACGCCGTTGTCGGAGGCGCAATTCCGAGGGAATATATCTCTGCTGTTGAAAAGGGAATAAAAGAGGCAACAGACAGGGGGATTCTTGCAGGCTATCCAATTGTTAATGTAAAAGTTAAACTTTATGATGGTTCATACCACGAGGTTGATTCCTCAGAAATGGCATTCAAGATTGCAGGGTCAATGGGATTCAGAGAGGCTGCAAAGAAAGCTAATCCTGTACTTCTCGAGCCGATTATGAGTGTTGAAGTGGTGACCCCTGAGGAGTACCTGGGGGACGTAATAGGAAATCTTAGCTCTCGCAGGGGAAAAGTTCAGAATATTGAGAGAAGGGGTAATGCCCAGCTCATAAGGGCACAAGTCCCACTTTCGGAGATGTTTGGTTATGCTACTGATTTAAGATCGATGACACAGGGTAGGGCTACTTATACAATGCAGTTGTCAAATTATGAAGAGGTTCCAAAGGGAGTGTCCGAAGAAATCGTAGCTAAAGTAAGAGGAGAGTAAGGAGGGATATATGGCAAAGGCTAAATTCGAGAGGGTAAAGCCCCATGTAAATGTAGGGACGATAGGACATATAGACCATGGGAAGACGACACTGACATCGGCGATCACGAAATATTTAGCGATGAAGGGCATGGCACAGTACCGATCATTTGACAGCATTGACAATGCACCTGAAGAGAAGGCGAGAGGGATCACGATAGCGACGGCACATGTAGAGTATGAGACGGACAAGAGGCACTATGCGCATGTAGATTGTCCCGGGCATGCTGATTACATAAAGAACATGATAACGGGGGCGGCGCAGATGGATGGAGCGATCCTGGTGGTGGGGGCCAACGATGGGCCGATGCCGCAGACGAGGGAGCACATATTATTGGCGAGGCAGGTAGGGGTACCGTACATCGTGGTATTCATGAACAAGGTAGACATGGTAGATGATCCTGAGCTTTTGGATTTAGTAGAGCTTGAGGTGAGGGAGTTGTTGACGAAGTATCAATTTCCCGGCGACAAGATACCGGTGCTCAGGGGCAGTGCGTTGAAGGCGATGGAGAGCACGAGCACGGATATGGGTGCAGAGGAATACAAGAGCATACAGGCACTGATGGATGCGGTGGACAGTTACATACCGACACCTGAGCGGCCGATAGACAGAGCCATTTTTGATGCCGATAGAGGATGTATTTTCGATATCCGGACGCGGGACCGTGGTAACGGGGAGAGTGGAGCGCGGGATAGTCAAGGTAGGAGAAGAGGTAGAGATAGTAGGGATACGGGAGACGAGGAAGACGGTAGCCACGGGGGTAGAGATGTTCAGGAAGCTTTTGGATGAAGGACGAGCCGGGGACAACATAGGGGTATTGCTGAGGGGCACGGGTAAGGATGAAGTGGAGCGCGGGATGGTTCTTGCGAAGCCCGGGAGCATAACGCCTCATACGAAGTTCAAGGCAGAGGTATATGTATTGACGAAGGAAGAGGGTGGGAGGCACACACCATTTTTCAAGGGATACAGGCCTCAATTTTATTTCAGGACGACGGATGTGACAGGAGTAGCGCAACTACCTGAAGGGGTAGAGATGGTGATGCCTGGGGACAACATAAGTTTAGTTGTTGAGCTCATAGCACCGATAGCGATGGAGAAGGAATTAAGGTTTGCAATCAGAGAGGGTGGAAGGACGGTAGGGGCAGGTGTTGTTACGGAAATACGGGAGTGAAAACACAGATGAATACAGAAAATTATTCACAGATTACAACAAGTAACGCATGCAATAATCTGGATTTTTTCATCAGCGATTATCAGTGTTAAGGTGAGGGAAGGGTGAATCAAAAGATAAGGATAAAGTTAAGGGCTTATGATCATAGGATCCTTGATAGGTCTGTTAAGGAGATAGTTGACACTGCCCAAAGAACAGGAGCAAGGATAGCAGGACCGGTACCCTTGCCCACAAGAATAAGCAAGATAACTGTTCTCAGGTCTCCACACGTAGATAAGAAGTCGAGAGAACAGTTTGAGATAAGGACACATAAGAGAATGATAGACATATACGATCCGACTCCTCAGACTATAGATGCTCTTATGAAGTTGGAACTCGCAGCCGGGGTCGATGTAGAGATTAAATTATGACAGGTATTCTTGGGAAAAAACTTGGAATGACGCAGATATTTACAGAAGATGGGAAAATATGTCCGGTTACGGTTGTTGAAGCAGGTCCTTGTTGTGTTATTTGTGTCAAAACACTGGATAATAATGGATACGATGCTGCCCAGATTGGCTTTGTAGAGACAGAAGAAAAGAAATTGACAAAATCCATGGCAGGTGTTTTTAAAAGAACAGGGGTCAAGCCTTATCGAATATTAAAGGAATTTCCCATGAGCGGCTTGAAAGTTGGTGAGTTCGTAACGGTGGAAAAATTTACAAAAGGAGACAAAGTTTCTGTCTCTGGTATTTCTAAGGGTAAAGGATTTCAGGGAGTTATGAAAAGACATAATTACGCAGGTGGTCCTGGGTCTCATGGTTCAATGTTTAACAGGGCGCCAGGCTCTATTGGTCAAAGTTCCTTTCCATCGAGGGTCTGGAAGAATAAAGGACTACCTGGTCATATGGGCTCTGAAAAAGTAACGACGAAGAATCTTGAAATTGTGGAAGTCAGAATTGACCAGAACCTTCTTCTCATAAAGGGCTCTGTCCCTGGTTCAACAGGGTCCTATCTGGAAATTAAAAAGAGAGATTGAAATGCCTGTTGTTGAATTAAAGGATAGAAACAATAATATCATTGGGAAGATTAATCTCAGAGATGAGGTATTCGGCCTTCAAGCCAAACCGGCTGTCCTCCATGAAGTAGTGACGAATTATCTTGCGAACCAGAGACAGGGTACTCACGCTACAAAGACAAAAGGTCTTGTTCGGGGAGGAGGAAGGAAACCTTTTAAACAGAAACATACCGGAAGGGCAAGGGCTGGAAGCAATCGCTCCCCTTTATGGAGGGGCGGTGGTACGATCTTTGGTCCGCAACCAAGAGATTACTCCTATAACCTTCCCAAAAAAGTAAAAAGGATTGCTGTGAAAACAGCTCTATCTATAAAGATATCAGAGGGTGCAATAACTGTCATTGATGGATTCTCATTGAATCAGCCTAAAACAAAAGATATGGTTACGACATTGAAAAATCTCGGATTAGAGGGGAAAAAAGTACTCATCGTAACCCCTGAAAAAGATGAAGTTGTAACCCTTTCTGCGAGAAATATTCCTGGTGTCAGGGTAGTAAGGGTTTCTGATCTGAATTCATACGATGTAATCGTATCAAATAGACTTCTCATGACAAAAGACGCTGTCTCCCGATTGGGTGCTGCTGAGGTAGTAGCATGAGGAGTCTCTATACGATAATCAAAAAGCCCCTTTTTACCGAAAAAGGCAGCCAACTCAAGGAATCAGAAAACAAGATATTAGTTGAAGTTAGTCCTGAGGCGAACAAGCTTGAGATAAAGAAGGCCGTAGAAGAGATATTCAAGGTTAAAGTTGATAAAGTTTCAACAATAAATATAAAGGGTAAATGGAAGAAACACGGAAAGTCTCTTGGCAAAAGGTCTGATAAGAAGAAAGCTGTAATCACCCTTAAGAAGGGTGAAAAACTCGATTTTATTGAAGGCGTGTAATGGGTATTAAGAAATATAATCCAACATCTCCCGGCAGGAGATTTCAGACAGTCTCTGACTTTGCTGACATAACAACAGAGACACCGTTTAAGCCTCTCCTGAAGGTTATGAAGAGGAATGGAGGCAGGAATAACAGCGGGCGTATTACTGCCTGGCATAGAGGAGGAGGCAACAGAAGGGCCTATAGGATTATCGATTTTAAAAGGGACAAGTTCGGTGTACCCGCAAAAATTGAGACTATAGAATATGATCCCAACAGGTCCGCAAGAATTGCCCTGTTGAAATATAAGGATGGTGAGAGGAGATACATGATTGCACCCCTGGGACTTCAGGTAGGAGATGAGGTATTATCCGGCAAGGATGCCGAAATAAAAATTGGCAATTCCCTTCCCTTAAGCCACATGCCTTTAGGAACATTCATACATAATGTTGAACTTCGACCAGGAGAGGGTGCAAAATTTGTAAGGAGTGCAGGTTCTTCAGCACAGCTTATTGCGAAAGAGGAAAAGTATGTCCAGGTCAAGCTTTCATCAGGTGAGGTGCGGTTTATACCCTCAGGCTGTATGGCCACTATTGGACAGATTAGTAATCCAGATCATGGAAATATTTCTTATGGTAAAGCAGGAAGAATGAGACTCTTAGGCAGAAGACCCATTGTGAGGGGTGTTGCCATGAATCCCGTTGACCATCCCCTTGGTGGTGGTGAAGGCAAAGCCTCCGGTGGGAGACCCGCATGTTCACCATGGGGAAAACCTGAGGGAGTCAGAACGAGGAGCAATAAGAGAACCGATAAGTTTATTGTCAAGAGGAGAAAGTAAGTTGCCAAGGTCTTTAAAGAAAGGTCCCTTTGTGGATGAGAAGCTCATGAAGAAGGTCAGGTTGATGATGGAGAGTGGTGAGAAAAAGATTATCAAGACATGGTCGAGAAGTTCTACTATCATACCCGAGTTTATTGGGTATACCTTTGCTGTTCACAATGGTAAAAAATTTATTCCCGTTTATGTCACCGAAAACATGGTTGGTCATAAGCTTGGTGAGTTTTCGCCGACAAGAACCTTTAGATCTCACGCGGGATCAGAAAAGTCTGCGAAAGGATAAAGAGAATCTTAATGGAATCGAAGGCAATATTGCGATATGCGCGGATAACGCCGCGAAAGGCACGGAGAGTTATAGACCTGATAAGAGGCAAGAATGCCGGCGATGCCCTTCTGTTTTTGCGTTTTATGCCGTATCGTGGTGCGCGGTTTGTTGAAAAACTCGTTAAATCTGCTATGGCAAATGCAGAGCAGAAAAAGGCTGTTCATCCTGAATCCATGAGAATTATAAAGGCTCTTGTTGATCAAGGGCCAACGATGAAGAGAATTGAAACGAGAGCAATGGGCAGGGCAAATGTTATCAGGAAGAGAACCTGTCATATAACATTAGTTTTATCAGAGGAAGAATAGGAGGTCAATCTGGGTCAGAAAACACATCCTGTAGGATACCGGCTCGGCGTCATAAAAACGTGGGATTCGAGGTGGTATCTCAAAAAGGGATATGCCGAACAACTTCTCGCTGACATTAATATAAGGAAAATGCTCAAAAACAGGCTTTTCCATGCCGGGGTCTCGAAAATAGAAATAGAACGGGCAGGTCAGAATATGAGAGTGGCTATCCATACTGCGAGACCTGGAATTATTATCGGGAAAAAAGGTGCTGAGGTTGAGAAACTCAGGAAAGACTTACAACTTATGACAGGCAGAGATATCTCAATAGATATAAAGGAGATTAGAAAACCGGAAATTGATGCTCAACTCCTTGCTGAAAATATAGCTCTCCAGCTTGAAAAAAGGGTAGCCTTCAGACGGGCTATGAAGAAGGCTGTTATATCAGCCCGAAGATTTGGTGCTCTCGGCGTGAAGATATCATGCTCTGGAAGGCTTGCAGGGGCTGAGATATCACGGTCCGAGTGGTACAGGGAGGGAAGAGTTCCGCTCCATACCTTACGGGCAGATATAGATTTCGGTTTTACAGAGGCACGAACAACCTATGGCGCAATAGGGGTCAAGGTATGGATCTATCGTGGTGATATTTTACCTGAAGGCCTCGGGCTTACTTCACAGACTTAATGAAGGTTGGATATTCAGAAAGTTTATCAATGAAATGAAAAAATTAGGGTTATGTAGCGATACAACATATAGGATGCTGTTATGTTAATGCCTAAGAAAGTCAAATACAGAAAAATGCAGAAAGGCAGGATGAACGGGAAAGCTTATAGAGGGTCTGCGGTTTCTTTTGGGGAGTTCGGACTGAAGGCTATTGAACCTGGATGGATTTCCAGTCGACAGATCGAGGCTGCCAGGGTTGCTATAACGCGTCACGCCAAGAGAGGATGCAAGGTATGGATAAGGGTCTTTCCCGATAAACCAATAACTAAAAAACCTGCCGAGACAAGGATGGGAAAAGGAAAAGGGACCCCTGAATACTGGGTTGCTGTTGTGAAACCGGGAAGAATTCTCTATGAGATGTCCGGGGTGAGTGAGGAAACTGCAAAAGAAGCCATGCGACTTGCCTCTCATAAATTGCCTGTAGCAACAAGGTTTGTAAAGAGAGATGAGGAGATTCTATGAAGCCCTCAGAGCTTAGGGCATTGACGATGGATGAATTAAAGAAAAAGGAGCAAGATCTGAGAAAAGAGTTATTTAATCTCAGGTTTCAACAGGCTACGGGCGAGATAGAAAATCCTCTCCGCATGTACGCTGTAAAAAAGGATATCGCAAGAGTTTTGACAATAATGACAGAGGAACTGGATAAAAGCAGAGAATTAGGAAGAGAGAAAGATGTCTAAAAAAATTTATAGTGGTGAAGTCGTTAGCAGCACGATGAACAAGACGGTCGTGGTTGCCGTGAAGAGACTCTTTCAACATCCGAGATACAAGAAAACGGTAAAAAGAGTGACGAAGTTCAAGGCACATGATGAGGATAATAGATGTCGTGTCGGGGATATGGTCAAGATTCTCGAAGTAAGGCCTCTCAGCAAGGAAAAGCGATGGATAGTGCTCGATGTCCTCAATAGAGCAGCGAGAGGTGAATAAAGATGGTTCAGTTGAGGAGCATGCTTGAAGTCGCAGACAATTCGGGTGCTAAGAGGGTTCAGTGTATAAAGGTTCTTGGAGGTTCTCGTAAGAGATATGCAAGACTTGGTGATATCATAGTTGTGAGCGTGAAGGAAGCATTACCAAACAGCAACATTAAAAAAGGAACAGTAACAAAGGCTGTTGTGGTGAGGACGAAGAAAGAACAGAGAAGGCTTGATGGGTCATATATACGTTTCGATCAAAATGCTGCTGTGCTTATCAATGCAGAGGGTGAGCCTGTAGGGACGAGGATTTTTGGTCCTGTGGCAAGGGAGCTCAGATGGAAGGAGTTTACAAAAATAATCTCTCTAGCCCCGGAGGTTCTTTAGAGTTATGGGTTTAAGCATAAAGAAAAATGATACCGTTTTAGTTGTTACTGGTAAGGAAAAGGGCAAGAAGGGAAGGGTAATCTCTGTCGAACCGAAAAAGGACAAGATTCTGATAGAGAGGATTAACATAATCAAGAGACATATGAAACCAAGCAAGAAATATTCACAGGGAGGGATAATAGAAAAAGAAGCACCTCTCCATATATCTAATGTGATGCTTGTATGTTCAAAGTGCGGCAAACCAACAAGGATTGGCAATACTGTTTTGTCTGATGGCAAGAAAGCAAGGATATGCAAAAAATGTAAGGAGGTCATCGGGTAATGGTGCCGAGACTCAAGGAGAGATATATCAAAGAGGTTATTCCCACCATGGTGAAAGAATTCTCATACAGGAACATAATGCAAGTACCAAAGGTTCAGAAGGTTGTTCTTAATGTCGGTCTTGGAGAGGCAATACAGAACATTAAACTCCTCGATGCGGTACAGAAAGAACTTTCCTTGGTAACAGGTCAAAAGGCGGTGGTAACGAAGGCAAAAAAATCCATTGCAAGTTTTAAATTGAAAAAAGGGGTGCCTATAGGATGCAAGGTTACCCTCAGGGGAGACAGAATGTACGAATTCCTTGACAGGTTGATAAGTCTTGCCCTGCCAAGAATAAGGGATTTCAGGGGGGTGTCGGGGAGATCCTTCGATGGAAGGGGTAATTATTCTATGGGTCTAAAAGAACAGTTTATATTTCCTGAGATTGATTATGACAAGGTTGAGATCGCTCATGGGTTAGATGTTACGATATGTACAAGTGCAAAAACAGCTAAGGAAGGCAAGTCCCTGCTGAGTTATTTAGGGATGCCGTTTAGAAATTAAAATGCATAATACGAAATTGAGATTTAAATTTTTTTATGGTGATTTTCTTGAATATATCGAGGTGGTGAGTGGCTAAAGTTTGCATGATAGAAAAATCCAAAAGGCAACCAAAATTCCGGGTTAGGTCTCACAACAGGTGTAAACTGTGCGGGAGACCAAGGAGTTATCTCCGTAAATTCGGAATGTGCAGGATATGTTTTCGAACTCTTGCCCTGGCTGGGCAGATACCCGGCGTAACAAAATCGAGCTGGTAGCCTACGGCTATAGGGAGATAAAAAGATGATGACAGATCCTATTTCAGATATGCTTACGAGAATAAGAAATGCATTACAGATACGGGCAGAAAAAGTTGATATTCCTGCTTCCAGAATGAAAGTAGAAATAGCAAGGATTTTAAAAGAAGAGGGGTTTATTAAAACCTATAAGATATTAAAAGATAAAAGACAAGGCATTTTGAGAATAGTACCAAGATATGTTGAGAGTGAAAGTGTTATGTCCGGATTAAAAAGGATTAGTAAGCCAGGCAGAAGAGTTTATGTAGGCAGTAAGGAGATACCGAAGGTTATGGGGGGAGTCGGCATTGCTATACTGACTACGTCAAAGGGAATAATGAGTGATAAAGCATCCCGGCGGGAAGGTGTAGGTGGAGAAGTTATTTGTCATGTTTGGTAAAAAAAGAATGAAAAGAGCAGAGAATAAAGAACGTTACCCATGTTCTAAACTCAACAGCATATATGGAGCAAAGAGTGTCAAGAATCGGTAAAAAATCAATTGAAATACCAAAGGGTGTTGATTTAATGGTTGATAACAGGACGATTAAAGTCAAAGGGCCCAAAGGTGAGTTGATCTGGGTTCATCCGGATAAGATTCATGTGAAAATCAATGACGGTACTGTCGTAGTAGAGAGGATCGGAAACTCCCGGTTTGATAAATCGCTTCATGGTCTCACAAGAAGCATCATTGCGAACATGGTACATGGAGTCTCACAGGGTTATCAGAAAGTCATGGCAATAGTTGGTATTGGTTATAGGGCTCAGGTTGCGGGCGATAAGCTTACATTAACTCTTGGTTATTCTCATCCAATTCAGGTCCCTTTGCCAGAGGGCATTAAGGCATCTGTCGATGCAAAACAGACTACAATCACACTGACGGGAGCTGATAAACATCAACTCGGACAACTGGCAGAGAATCTCAGGACCCTCAGACCACCTGATTCTTACAAAGGTAAGGGTATCAGATACTCTGGTGAACGCCTTAAATTAAAGGCTGGCAAGACGGGTAAGAAATAGGGTTTTAAAGGAGAGTCTTTTGGAAAAAAGTAAACAAGAGAGTAGAGCAAGGCGTCATAAGAGAATACGGAAGAAAGTTTTCGGTTTACCCGGAAGGCTAAGACTTGTCTGTTTATCGTAGCCTGAATCATATATATGCTCAGATTATCGATGACTTCAAAGGACATACCGTTGTCTCTGCATCAAGTCTCGATAAGGAACTGAAAGATAAGAAATCCCATAAAGGTAATATAGAGACGGCAAAACAGATTGGAGATCTCATAGCAAAAAGGGCATTAGGGAAAGGCATAAAGAAAGTTGTTTTTGACAGAGGCGGATATCTTTACCATGGAAGAATTAAAGCACTGGCAGATGCTGCCAGAGAAGCAGGACTCGAATTTTAGGGAGGGATAGTGACAAGGATTAACTCAGAAGGATTGAACCTCAAGGACAAGGTTGTCTATATAAACAGGGTAGCAAAAGTTGTTAAAGGCGGAAGGAGATTTTCCTTTACTGCCTTAGTTGTTGTAGGAGACGGTGAAGGGATAGTAGGAACTGGTAAAGGAAAGGCTTCAGAGGTTCCAGAGGCAATAAGGAAAGCGGTTGACCAAGCGAAAAAATCCTTGATACGATTTCCGATAAAAGACACGACAATTCCTCACAAGGTAGTAGGGAGATTCGGCTCAGGCACTGTCATCATGAATCCAGCGCAGAAGGGGACCGGCATTATTGCAGGAGGTGCTGTCAGGGCGGTTTTAGAGGTTGCAGGGATTCAGAATATTGTTGCAAAGTCCCTCCGCAGCCATAATCCTTTCAATACAGTAAAGGCAACACTTCATGGGCTTTCAACACTCAAAGATCTGGAATCTGTTCTGAAGCTGAGAGGGAAGGCTGAAGAGGAGTCTAAAGAGGTATGATGAAGATAGAAGATTTAAAGCCAGCGGTAGGTAAGAGTAAAAAAGTGAAGAGAGTCGGTCGCGGTATAGGTTCCGGACACGGAAAAACCTCCTGCAAGGGCCACAAAGGACAGAAAGCTCGTTCAGGAGGGACAAAGGGACCAGGCTTTGAAGGCGGACAGATGCCCCTTCAGAGGAGACTTCCCAAAAGGGGTTTTAAAAACCGCTTTGTGAGTCAATTATGCAGTAATAAATTTAAAGGATCTCATCAAGATTAGAGGGGTTGGATACAATAACACCCGAAATTCTTATGGAAAAAGGCATTGTAAAAGATTTAAAAGATGGACTCAAGATCCTCGGTGAAGGTGAGATTCACAGGCCCCTTACAATAAAAGCAGATGCTTTTAGCGCTTCTGCATTATCAAAGATAAATGCTTCAGGTGGTAAGGCTGAACTAATCTAAAACTCCCATGGGAATTCTCTCGAGCTTCCAGAATATTTTCAAGATCCAAGAGCTTAAAAACAGGATTATCTTTACCCTGGCCCTTCTTGCTGTATACCGGATTGGTGCTCATATCCCTACGCCGGGAATTAATGGAGAGGCCCTCAGTGAGTTTCTCGCAAGAAGTGGAGCAGGTGCTCTCATGGGCTTTTTTGACATGTTTTCAGGGGGTGCCCTATCGAGGGTTACTATTTTTGCCCTCGGCATAATGCCTTATATCAGTGCATCAATAATATTCCAGCTCCTTACGGTTGTGATTCCGGCTATAGGTAAGCTTGCTAAGGAGGGAGAAGCAGGCAGGAAAAAAATTGTAAGGTACACACGATACGGAACAATTGTCATCAGTGCCATTCAATCATTTGGCATTGCTGCAGGACTTGAAAGCATGCAGAATGGAGCATTTATCCAGAATCCTGGCTGGTCTTTCAGACTTCTGACCATGTTAACCCTCACATCAGGCACAGCCTTTATCATGTGGCTCGGGGAACAAATTACCGAGAGGGGTATCGGGAATGGGATATCCCTCATCATATTCGCAGGAATTGTTGCACGTTTTCCTAACGCTGTCATCAGTACGATCAGGCTCATACAGGCAGGAGAGCTGTCTCTCTTATTTGTTATCGCCCTTGTTGTGATGATGGTAGCTGTTATCGGAGCGATAATATATGTAGAGAGAGGTCAGAGAAAGATTCCCGTACAATACGCAAAGAGGGTTGTAGGTCGGAAAATATATGGCGGCCAATCAACTCACCTCCCACTCAAAATAAATACTGCTGGGGTTATTCCGCCGATCTTTGCATCCTCTATCATTATGTTTCCTGCCACAGTTGCAGGGTTTATAGCAATACCCTGGGTGCAGGCAATAGCCAGACAACTTTCTCCAGGGACAATCCTTTATACCCTTCTGTATGTTGGGATGATTTTTTTCTTTGCTTATTTCTATACGGCTATCATATTTAATCCTGTTGATATTTCTGATAATCTCAAGAAGTATGGTGGTTATATCCCTGGGATAAGACCTGGCCAGAAGACTTCTGAATATATCTACAAAGTACTATCGAGGCTTACATTCTTTGGTGGTTTCTATCTCGCCCTTATATGCATCATTCCCGAGATCCTTATAAGCAGATTCAATGTCCCCTTTTATTTCGGGGGCACGTCGATTTTAATTACTGTCGGGGTTGCCCTCGACACTGTCTCCCAGGTAGAGACACACCTCATAACACGATCATACGAAGGCTTCCTGAAAAAAGGCAGAATACGGGGCCGAAGAGGATAAGGCAACATTAAAAGCTCAGAATGTGCAATTTCGAATCGGATGATTATCTTAAAGTCTCAGGAAGAGATAGAAAAGATAGCTGAGTCATGTCGTATCGTTGCTGATACAATTGAAGCCATAAGGTTCATGGTAACCCCAGGGTTAACCACACGAGATGTGGAGAGTTTTGCCGATACCCGCATAAGGGAACTTGGAGGGGTACCGGCTTTTAAGGGATACAGGGGATACCCTGCGAGCATATGCACATCTGTAAACGACGAGGTTATTCATGGAATACCATCAAAGAGGTTTTTACAGGAGGGAGATATTTTGAGTATAGACCTTGGTGTTTATAAAGATGGATTTTATGGTGATGGCGCAGTTACTATTCCTGTGGGTAAAATAGTTCCTGCTCTGCAAAGACTGCTCAGAGTAACTGAGGAGTCTCTATACATCGGAATCATGAATGCAATTGTTGGCAATAGAGTATCTGATATTTCATATGCTATTCAGAGACATGTTGAATCAAATGGATTCTCTGTCGTAAAAGCTTTTGTAGGACATGGGATAGGAAGAGAATTACATGAGGATCCACAGATTCCAAATTTTGGATCACCCGGGCGGGGCCCAAGACTGAGGGAAGGCATGACTTTGGCGATAGAACCCATGGTCAATTTGGGAAGCCATGAAGTTGTTGTGCTTAATGATGGATGGACAGCAGTTACATCTGATGGTAAACCGTCAGCCCATTTTGAGCATACCGTACTTGTTACACCGGATGAACCCAGAATCTTGACTAAAAGAGGATGAAAAAATTATAATTCTAAGTTAAATGCCGAAAGAGGAGATTATAGAAGTTCAGGGGACGGTGGTGAAAACTTTGCCAAATGCAATGTTCAAAGTGGAGCTTGAAAATGGCCAGGTGATTCTCGCTTATGTATCAGGTAAGATGAGGATGCATTTTATAAAGATTTTGCCCGGTGACAAAGTAACTGTGGAGCTTTCTCCCTACGATCTCACAAAGGGACGGATAACATATAGAGCGAAATAAAGAGTGAGTGCACTTGGAATATGACTTCTTTAAAGTACGTATAAGAAATTTTCACCTGTAAGGCTCTGTTTTCCGGGGGAGAATCTTAATTCGCAGAAGTAACTGTTTTAGATTAATAAATTTTAAGATAAGTGAGGTTACAGTATGAAGGTCAGATCATCAGTAAAACCCATATGTGCTAAATGTAAGGTGATAAAGAGGAGAGGTGTTACAAGGATTTTGTGTGAAAATCCTAGGCACAAACAACGACAAGGATGAAACAGTATATGTTATTTCATGATCAGAGTCTGTAAAGGAAGGGGTATAAATTGGCAAGAATTGCTGGAGTTGATTTACCGAAGAATGAACGCATAGAGATAGGGCTGACAAGGATTTTTGGCATAGGCAGAACTCTTTCACAAAAGATCCTGTCCGAGACGAACGTCAGTCCAAACACAAGAGTAAAGGACCTCGCTGACGAGGAGATAGTTAAGATCAGGACAATAATTGACAGGGATTTTAGAGTTGAAGGTGATCTCAGGCGTGACATATCAATGGGCATAAAAAGACTTATAGATATTGGTTGTTACAGGGGGATGAGACACCGTTCAGGACTTCCGGTAAGAGGTCAAAGGACAAAAACAAATGCCAGAACTCGTAAGGGACCAAGAAAGCTTGCCGTCAGCAAGAAGAAGGAGGCATAACTGAATGGCTCAGAGGAAGAAAGGTGTAAAGAAGGAAAAAAGGAATATTACTTATGGAACTGCTCATATCCAAGCAACCTTTAACAACACGATCATTACAGTTACGGATCCGAATGGTGATGTTATTACCTGGTCAAGTGCGGGTAACCTGGGGTTTAAAGGCTCAAGAAAAGGAACTCCCTATGCTGCACAGATAGCAGCAACTGCGGTAGCAAAAAAGGCAATGGACCTTGGGATGAAGCAGATTGATATTTTTGTAAAAGGGCCCGGTGCAGGGAGGGAATCTGCTATCAGGGCACTCCAGGCAGCAGGTCTCGAGATCAATCTTATAAAAGATGTTACACCAGTCCCTCACAACGGTTGCAGGCCACCCAAAAAGAGGAGAGTTTAACGTGGCAAGATATTTAGGAGCTTTATGCAGGATTTGTCGGAGAGAAGGAGAAAAACTATTTCTGAAGGGTGATCGGTGCTATACAGAAAAATGTGCTATCGAGAGAAGGAAGTACCCCCCGGGACAACATGGGCAGGGTTTCAGGAAACTGTCAGACTATGGTATTCAACTCAGAGAAAAACAAAAGGTCAGGAAGATATACGGACTTCTTGAAAGAGAGTTTAGAAGGTATTTCTATGAGTCTGAAAGAAAAAAGGGCATTACCGGAGAGGTACTCCTTCAATTGCTCGAGACTCGTCTTGACAACATCGTCTATCGTATGGGTTTTGCACCCAATAGACGAAAGGCAAGACAACTGGTAAATCATGGCCACTTTCTTGTCAACGGTAAGAAAGTAGACATTCCGTCTTATGAGACTAAGGGCGGAGATTTCATCGAAGCGAAAGAATCCAGCAGGAATTTGCCCGAAGTCATTGATAGCATTTCTAAAGCGGAGCATAGGGGAATGCCTCTATGGGTTGAGGTTGACAGCCCAAACATGAGAGGGAAAGTTTTGCATATACCAACACGGGAAGAATTACAACTTCCTGTTCAGGAACAGCTCATAGTAGAGCTCTATTCCAAATAAAAACAAGTAACAAGAAGTAAAGAAATGAGTAACTCTTTGACTTCCCATTTCTTACTTAAAAAAATTTTAGAGGAGGCCTTATGGATTTAAGAAGAAAAGGCTTTCAGTTGCCGGATAAGATAAGGTTTGATGAAGAAACCCTGACTGATACATATGGTAAGCTTATAGCAGAACCTTTAGAGCGTGGTTATGGGACTACCATAGGGAATGCCCTTAGAAGGGTTTTACTTTCATCCATTGAAGGGGCTGCAGTTACTGCTGTAAAAATACAGGGTGCCTTTCAAGAGTTCTCCAATATAGATGGAGTAAAGGAAGATGTGATTGACATAATTCTGAATATGAAAAAACTCAGATTCAAGCTTTATTCTGACGGGAAAAAAACAGCAACAATGAGAGTAAAGGGACCAAAAGATGTGAAAGGCTCTGATATCCAAGGGGATGCATCTTTTGAGGTCCTTAACCCTGAGCAAGTTATAGCGACGTTGGATAAGGATGCTTCTTTTGAAGCTGAGATGTACCTTAAGAAAGGCAAAGGATATGTATCATCAGAATTCAATAAAGAAGATGATCTCCCTGTAGATATGATCGCTATAGATTCCGTCTTTACCCCTATAAAGAAAGTTAATTTCACAGTTGAGAAAGCAAGAGTTGGAAGGGCAACAGATTACGACAGACTTGTTATGGAGATCTGGACTGATGGAAGTATTACGCCTGAAAAAGCAGTTTCTCAGGCAGCCTCCATCATTATTGAGCATATGGATCTTTTCCTCTTGGAAGACGAACCGGAGGAAACAGAAATGGGCTCGCTTGAAGAAGGTGGCGGGGCGCAATCATTCAGTGAAAATCCTGTGGTTAACAGTAATCTCCTTAAAAGTGTTGATGAGCTGGAGCTCTCTGTAAGAGCAAATAACTGTCTGAAGAATGCAAGCATAAAGACCATTGCAGACCTTGTACAGAAGACAGAACATGAGATGCTGAAGACAAAGAATTTTGGTCGTAAGTCCCTGAACGAGATTAAAGAAATTCTTCATTCAATGGGATTACGCCTTGGTATGAGGGTCGACCTGAATGCTCTCAACAGGGAGGTAGCCGCACAGGCTGGAGGTATAGAGCAAGATGCGACATAGAGTTGATGGCAGGTTATTTGGGAGGACTGCTAACCAGAGGAAAGCCCTTTTACGGGGGTTGGTGGCATCACTCTTGGAACATCAAAGGATAGAAACAACTGTCCCAAAGGCCAAGGAAGTAAGAAGAATTGCAGAGAAAATGATTACACTTGGCATCAGGGGTGATCTCCATGCAAAACGACTTGCCTTTTCGTATCTCAATAACAGAACTGCTCTTGCAAAACTTTTCAGTGAGATAGCGCCGAGATTTTCCGGAAGGAATGGCGGGTACCTGAGGATTGTCCAAACGAGAAACAGAGTCAAGGATGCCTCGCCGATGGCCGTTCTTGAATTTATTGATTATGAGGAAATACGGAAATCAAAAGAAAAAGAGTCAGAGAAAAAAGCCTCAAAAAAGTCAGCTCCACAGCCTGACGGGAAGTCTTAGACCTCGAAGGCATCTATGATATGCTCGATCTCTTTCATCCCGTTTGCACTGTAAAAAATGCTGACAACATCAAATCTCGCGGGAAAGTTTCTCTCATACTTTTTCATATAGAGTAAAGCTACATTTTTCATTTTGTGCTGTTTCTTCTTGTTTACTGCTTCAAAAGGTTGGCCGAACAACTCGGTTGCCCTTGTCTTCACTTCGATGAAGACTATGGTATTACCGTCCTGTGCAATAATATCAATCTCACCAATGCAGGACTTATAGTTCCTCGTAATGATCCTGTAGCCTTTCTCTTTGAGAAAGGTTACGGCAAGGTTTTCGCCATTAATACCGAGGGTTTTCATTTCCTTCTAACCTTCTAAGGAGTTTCGGGATACCCTCTATATCTTTTATTTCTTTTTGACAGTGAACTTTGAAGAGTTCCCTGAAATAAGAAAACTCCTCCCAATATCCGTTAAGGTGCATCGATAAGGTTTTTGTAAGGCTATCACCAACCCTGTCCCAATCAAGGAGAATAATTACTTTTTGAAATCGCTCTGCAACATCTAAGCAAAAGGTATAGAGGTTTTTCCCCCTGTTAAGTGTGATGATCTCACCCACAAGGCCAAGCTCTCTTAATGCAGATACATCTTTATTGCCTTCAACGATGACAGGAATACTTTTATTTATCTCATACAGAGCCTCTATGACTTTTCTTAACCTCTCAGCTCTCTCAAAATCACGGGGGGATGGTATATCCTTTTGCCTAACCATTTTATGATACGTAGGGTTCTTTTTTCTCCTTTTTAAATTTTACCATATTCATGTATTGGCATATCTATCCTTATGGTTGCTTCCCTTTCTTTAGGATATCCATTTTTGTGATTTATATCACAGCGCTTCCATGATAAAAAAGTTAAAAAACCTATGCGACATGAAACGCGATACATTATTTTCTGAAAACATATTCTTGTATGGTACGACAATATCGCAGGTTTCAAGGTATGAGCAATAACTTTATGAAATTCAATGGGAACCGGGTAGCAGTACAGAGGCTGAAGATTATCAGGTTCTATGAGAGATATGGGGAAAGAACTACTATTAAAGCCTTTGGTACAGATAGAAAAGTGATCAACCGCTGGAGAAAAAGGCTGAAAGACATGGGAGGTGAACTAAAAGCTTTGGTACCCCTATCTACCCGTCCTAAAAGAGTGAGGCAATCGACTATTTCTCTTGAGATTGTTGAATTTATACGGGCAACGCGGCAGGAACATCCAAGGCTCGGAAAAGAAAAGATTAAACCTCTGTTAGATGAATATTGCATCCAAAAAGGGATGAAAAGCATTTCTGAATCAACGATTGGCAATATTATTAGAAGGTATGACCTTTGTTTTCATAAGCAGGTAAACAATGAGCATAGTCCGCAGCATAGATAGGCAGAAAAATAGAAAAGAGATGTTGCAAAGAGTTTTTGAATATATAGACCAGTTTGATATTTATGCTTTATATATGGTAGAAAAATGGCAGCAAGATTAGGACAACTCCTTATCACTTCCCATATTATCACAGAGGTGCAACTAAGGGAGGCTCTGGATCTTCAGAGAAGAGAAGGAGGTAGAATCGGGACAAATCTCGTAAAGTTGGGTTATGTGACAGAAGAGAAACTTGTTGCTTTTCTCAGCAGACAGTACAATGTTCCTGCAATAAACCTCTCTGATTACAAGGTTGATCCTTCTCTGTTAAAGCTCATACCTGTTGATATGGCGAGGAAGTATCTGATCATGCCTGTTGCGAGAGTTGGTGCTACCTTAACGGTTGCGATGGTTGATCCCTCCAATGTATTTGCTATCGATGACGTAAAATTCAGGACAGGGTATAATGTGGAAGTTGTGGTAACGAGTGAATCTTCAATGGTGGATGCTATATCAAACTCTTATATGGTTGATAATGTTTCTCTTATTGCTTCAAAAGGATTAGCAGCAGAAATACTTCAGGCAAAAAACTATGAAGTCCAGGAGACAGAAGAGGACACCGAGGAGATCTCTTTAGCACTTGGTGAAGGCTTAGGAGAAGTCGATAAACTTGATGAGGTGGTGGATAAGGCACTCGATAACATCGAAGTAGTGGAAGAAAAGGAAGATGCGGAAGTTGTTCGAGATGTTGCACCGCCGATCGTTAAGCTTGTTAATGGTATGCTCATAAATGCAATAAAAGCTGGTGCAAGTGACGTCCATATTGAGCCATACGAAAACTCTGTACGGGTGAGGCAACGGGTTGACGGCTCGATGTATGTAGTTATGAATCTGCCGGCAAAGATAAAGGCTGCCGTATCATCGAGGCTCAAAATCATGGCAAGGCTTGATATAGCTGAGAGAAGATTACCTCAGGACGGAAGGATTAAATTGAGACTTGGCAGAAGAGGAGAAATAGATTTTCGTGTTTCTACAGTACCATGTCTTTTTGGTGAAAGAGTTGTTCTCAGGCTTCTCGATAAATCAAACCTGCAGGTGGACCTCACAAAATTAGGTTTTGAAGGAGACGCATTACAGTTCTTCATGAATGCACTGAATAAGCCATACGGCATGATCCTCGTTACTGGCCCAACAGGAAGCGGCAAGACTACAACCCTCTATTCTGGATTGAATTACCTCAATAAGGTGGGGATTAATATATCAACTGCTGAGGATCCTGTTGAATATAACTTCCAGGGGATAAATCAGGTTCAGGTAAAAGAAGAGATCGGTCTTACCTTTGCTTCTGCCCTCCGGTCTTTTTTAAGACAAGACCCCGATGTCATCATGGTCGGAGAGATACGTGACTTCGAGACAGCAGAGATTGCAGTTAAAGCTGCCCTCACAGGCCATCTTGTCTTAAGCACCCTGCACACGAATGATGCACCGAGCACCATAAGCAGGTTGTTGAATATGGGTATCGAGCCTTTTCTCGTATCAGCATCAGTTATCCTCATTGCAACCCAGAGGCTAGTAAGAAAGGTATGCACACAGTGTAAAGAGGAGGAGGATATCCCTGCAGCAGCCTTAAAAAAGGTAGGTTTTTCGGAGGACGATGTAAAGACGGTAAAATGCTACAGGGGTAAAGGGTGTTCTGTATGCAACGGTTCGGGATATAAAGGGAGGATAGCACTCTATGAAGTTATGCCTATGGGGTCTGAGATAAAGGAGCTTGTTCTTGAAGGGGCGTCAGCTGATGAGATAAAGAGGACGGCTGTCAAACTTGGCATGAAGACCCTGAGGATGAGCGGCAACAGCAAGATCAAGGAGGGCATCACCTCTGTTGAGGAGGTGTTGAGGGTTACCTTTGGAGACTAAGGGATGGTGTGAACTATGGCAGCAAGATTAGGACAACTCCTTATCACTTCCCATATTATCACAGAGGTGCAACTAAGGGAGGCTCTGGATCTTCAGAGAAGAGAAGGAGGTAGAATCGGGACAAATCTCGTAAAGTTGGGTTATGTGACAGAAGAGAAACTTGTTGCTTTTCTCAGCAGACAGTACAATGTTCCTGCAATAAACCTCTCTGATTACAAGGTTGATCCTTCTCTGTTAAAGCTCATACCTGTTGATATGGCGAGGAAGTATCTGATCATGCCTGTTGCGAGAGTTGGTGCTACCTTAACGGTTGCGATGGTTGATCCCTCCAATGTATTTGCTATCGATGACGTAAAATTCAGGACAGGGTATAATGTGGAAGTTGTGGTAACGAGTGAATCTTCAATTATGAGTGCGATGTCCAACCAGTACTCGGGCAATGGTGAAGCCCTTGTTACGGCGAAAGAAGGAGAAAAAACAAATGTGTTTCAGGCTGAGACGTCTGCATTCGCTGAGACATTTCAGACTGAGGATTACACAACCCGGGAAGAGGAATTTAGTGAAGGAGGAGCAAATGCTGCTCATGATGGTCCCATGGTTGATATTGATGAATTTGACAAACTTGTTGGAGATGCCCTTGATAGCATAGAGGTCGTCACTGAGAAAAAGGAACTATCGAGCAAAGAAATAGAAGAACCTATAGTTAAGCTTGTTAATGGGATACTTATGAGAGCGATTAAAAGCGGTGCAAGCGATATCCATATAGAGCCTTACGAGCGCTCCCTGAGAGTAAGATACAGAGTTGATGGCATCATGTTTAATGCAATGAACCTTCCTAAAAAGATTAAAGATTCTGTTACTTCGAGACTCAAGATCATGTCAAAACTCGATATAGCTGAGAGAAGATTACCTCAGGACGGAAGGATTAAATTGAGGCTCGGAAAGAAAAAAGAAATAGATTTCCGTGTTTCGGTTTTGCCGTGTCTTTTTGGAGAAAAGACAGTTCTCAGGATTCTTGATAAGTCAAACCTCCAGGTAGATCTTACAAAGCTTGGATTTGAGGAAGACATACTGCAGTCTTTTATGGATGCACTGAATAAGCCATACGGCATGATCCTTGTTACTGGCCCAACAGGAAGCGGCAAGACTACAACCCTCTATTCTGGCTTGAATTACCTCAATAAACCCGGGATTAACATAATGACTGTAGAAGATCCTATTGAATATAACTTCCATGGGATAAATCAGGTTCAGGTAAAAGAAGAGATCGGTCTTACCTTTGCTTCCGCCCTCCGGTCTTTTTTAAGACAAAGTCCAGACATTATCATGGTTGGAGAGATACGTGACTTCGAGACAGCAGAGATTGCAGTTAAAGCTGCCCTGACAGGCCATCTTGTCTTAAGCACCCTGCACACGAATGATGCACCGAGCAGCATAAGCAGGTTATTGAATATGGGTATCGAGCCTTTTCTCGTATCAGCATCAGTTATCCTCATCATGGCCCAGAGGCTAGTAAGAAAGATATGCACACAGTGTAAAGAGGAGGAGGATATCCCTGCAGCAGCCTTAAAAAAGGTAGGTTTTTCGGAGGACGATGTAAAGACGGTAAAATGCTACAGGGGTAAAGGGTGTTCAGTATGCAACGGTTCTGGATATAAAGGGAGGATAGCACTCTATGAAGTTATGCCTGTGGGGTCTGAGATAAAGGAGCTTGTTCTTGAAGGGGCGTCAGCTGATGAGATAAAGAGGACGGCTGTCAAACTTGGCATGAAGACCCTGAGGATGAGCGGCAACAGCAAGATCAAGGAGGGCATCACCTCTGTTGAGGAGGTGTTGAGGGTTACCTTTGGAGACTGAAGAAATGGGATTAATGTGCAGGATCAGTTTATATATAGGACTGTATTGGATAGATCGAGACTCATACAAATAACAATAAGGGAGGATTTATGGCTACTCTTTACGATTTACTGAGGATAATGGTGGAAAGAGGTGCATCAGACCTTCATATAACAACAGGAAGTCCACCAAGGATGAGGATTGATGGAAACCTCTTGCCAATTGATCATCCATCACTGACCCCTGCGGATACAAAGGCATTATGCTACAGCATACTAACAGACGCACAAAAACATAAATATGAGGAAAATAATGAACTCGATCTCTCTTTTGCGATCAGGGGTGTTAGCAGGTTCAGAGCAAACATTTTTATGCAGAGGGGTGCTGTTGCGGGAGCATTCAGGACTATTCCATTTGAGATCAGGAGTTTTAAGGAGCTTGGATTGCCGGAGATCCTCAACGAGATTGTAAAGAAGTCGCAGGGTCTTATTCTGGTTACCGGTCCCACGGGAAGCGGTAAATCTACAACTCTGGCAGCAATGGTTGACAGGATAAACTCTGAAAGAGCATCTCATATTATAACTGTTGAAGACCCGATAGAATATCTTCATCAACATAAAAAGTGTCTTATCAACCAAAGGGAAGTAAACGCTGATACGGTATCTTTTAAAAATGCATTGAAATATGTTCTCAGACAAGATCCGGATGTTGTTCTCATAGGTGAGATGAGAGACCTCGAGACCATAGAAGCAGCCCTCACCGTTTCAGAGACAGGCCATTTAACGCTTGCCACGCTCCATACAAATTCAGCTGCTCAGACCATTAATCGTATTGTTGATGTCTTCCCACCCCATCAACAGGAACAGATAAGGGTCCAGCTTTCTTTTGTGCTCGAAGGGATACTTGCTCAGCAGCTTATTCAGAAAAAATCTGGACAGGGAAGGGTTCTTTCCTTCGAGGTGATGATTCCGAATGTAGCTATCAGAAACTTGATAAGGGAGGATAAGATACATCAGCTCTATTCAATGATGCAAACCGGTCAGGCAAAATATGGTATGCAGACAATGAACCAGTCGTTGTTGGATCTTTATTTAAAAGGGCTTATTTCGTATGAGGAAGCAATAGGAAGATCATGTCTGCCTGAGGAGCTAAATGCAATGCTCCAGAGGAAAGGCGCAATGGCTGTTTCAGGCAGGGGGAGGGAATAAGAAATGGCTGTATATCAATGGTCAGGCAAAACGCCAAAGGGTTTTATAGAGTCAGGAGAAATAACAGCTTCAACTAAGGAAGACGTTATCGCAATCCTCGGAAAGAAAAGAATTGTTCCTACGCTTATAACAGAAAAGACAAAGAAGGGTCGAATTTCCCGTTTAGGAGGAAAGATAAAGGATAAAGACATTGTAGTCTTTACAAGGCAGTTTTCCACGATGATCAATGCCGGACTTCCTCTCGTACAGGCCCTTGAGATACTTTCTACTCAGGTTGAGAACAAAAATTTCGGCAAGACCATCGCGCAGATAAAAACAGATGTTGAGTCAGGCTTAACCTATGCTGATGCCCTGAAAAAACACCCGAAGGTTTTCAGTGAGTTGTATGTAAACATGGTTGCAGCAGGTGAGGCTGGCGGTGTCCTCGATACCATCCTCAACAGGTTGGCTGCTTACATAGAAAAGGCAATGAAACTGAAGAAGAAGGTAAAAGGAGCAATGGTTTATCCTGCGGTAGTTACGGCAGTCGCTATTTTAGTAATTGTTATCATTATGCTTTTTGTTGTTCCCACATTTTCAAAGATGTTTTCCCAGCTTGGAGGAACACTTCCGCTGCCTACAAGAATGGTAATCGGCCTAAGTAACTTTATTGCCGGGATAGGCGGGCTCATAACTCTCATTGTAGGAATTGCTGCTATTGTCTTTATTGTTCAGTTCCGCAAGACAGAAAAGGGTAAAAGGATCACTGATTCTATATTGCTTAAGCTCCCTATTTTTGGTACTCTCCTCAAGAAGGTTGCTGTAGCAAAATTTACAAGGACACTTGGAACCCTCGTCAGCAGTGGTGTACCAATCTTAGATTGTCTGGAGATAACAGCGAAGACATCGGGCAATAAGGTAGTCGAATATTCCATTCTTGATGTCAGAAAAGAAGTTATGGGAGGTAAGACCCTTGCAGATCCAATTAAGAAGGCAAAAGTCTTCCCTCCCATGGTAACCCATATGGTTGCTGTTGGTGAATCAACGGGTGCTCTCGATGCAATGCTCAGCAAAATTGCCGATTTTTATGATGACGAGGTGGATGCTGCTGTATCGAATCTCACGGCGATGATGGAGCCCGTGCTTATGATTTTTCTTGGAACCACCGTCGGCTTTATCGTTGTAGCTATGTATCTTCCGATATTCAAATTGATTACCCTTATAAAATGATGACAATCACCACATGGGTTGATGAACGTGAAAGGCTGATAGTTAAAAGAGATGTACTGTGTTATTCACAAACCCTTCCGAACAACTTTTAGAGAGAATAAGCTAAAATGGTACGGAGATGTCAGAAAATGCTGCTGCCTTAAAAATACGGATAAAGGCACTCATAACCCTCAGGGCCAGTTTTGTAACTCTCCTGCTTGGCTCGTCTTTCATTTTTAAAGCGGGATACGAAAAATTCCCCTATCCCCAAACGCTATCATATCTCATAATTTCTCTTTATGCCTTAACCATTCTTTACGCTATTTTACTCGATAAAATTAAGAAGTTTTTTGCTCTTGCCTATTCCCAGTTAATTCTCGATGTGATTTTTGGAATAGTGCTCATCTACATTACAGGTGGGATAGAGAGCTGGTTTTCATTTACCCTTGTGCTTACCATTATATCTTCAAGTATTGTATTAAATAAAAGGGCTGGGTATATAATAGCAACACTGAGTAGTATCCTTTACGGAATATTGATAAACTTACAGTTTCACAGGCTGCTTCCTCTTATCCCCGGTCAGTTCATGGTTATCAAGGACTACTTCTATAACATATTTATTCATATTATTTCCTTCTATCTCACAGCCTTCCTCAGCGGCTATCTCTCATCAAGGCTTGAGAAGACAACACAAAAACTTGATGAAAAGGATACAAACTTGCGGGATCTTGAATTTTTTAATAAAGAGGTCATAGAAAGTCTACCGAGCGGCTTGTTTACAATGGATCTGTCTGGCAGAGTCTTGATCTTCAATCGTGCTGCTGAAAAGATAACAGGCGTGAAGAAGGAGACTGTCATAGGGCACAGGATAAATGAAGTGTTACCATCCTTTCCCTCCTCGTTCGTGAGCGGTCGTCGTGAGGAGATCATAAAGTCAGACGGGGTCCAGAAAGTAATCGGATTACAGATTACGCCCCTGAGGGACATTATCGGGACCGAGACAGGTTTCATAGGGATATTTCAGGACATCACGGAAGTGAAGAAGTTTGAAGCAGAAATGAAGCTGAAGGAAAAATGGGCAGCCTTGGGGGAACTTTCATCAAATATAGCGCATGAGATCAGGAATCCCCTTGCATCACTGAAGGGCTCTATAGAAATTCTTAAAGAAAACACGATACCTCAAAATCAGAAGCAGAGGCTTATGGAGATTGCCCTGAAGGAGATGGAGCGTCTCAACCGCATCGTAACCGACTTCCTCACCTATTCACGACCTACTACTTCCGAGGTTAAACGGTGCGAACTGCACAATATCCTGGATGAGACCATGGAACTGCTGAAACACGTAGAACAAAACAGAGGTAATATTTCGATCAGTAAAAAATATGCCGGTAGACTCGAAGCAGATGTAGACCCTCAGAAGATACGACAGGTTTTTTGGAACCTGGGACTTAACGCGGTTGAGGCAATGCCTGAGGGGGGAGAACTGGTGATTTCTACAGGGAGTACAAATACAACTGTGGAAATAGCGTTCCAGGATTCCGGAATCGGAATCGAAGAACATAATATGGAGCGGATCTTTTATCCCTTCTTTACCACTAAAGAGAATGGAACAGGTCTTGGACTTGCTATAGCTTACAGGATCATCGAAGAACATGCTGGTACGCTAAGTGTAAAAAGTAATCCTGGATTTGGAACGACCTTTGAGGTTATATTACCTAAGACAAATGGAAAAGCATAGAGGAAGAATACTCATCGTCGAGGATGAAAAAAGTATGAGGGAGGTCCTGAAGATTCTCCTCGAAGGAGAGAGGTATGAAGTAGTCTCTGCTTCAGATGGGCTCGAAGGACTTTCTTATCTTGCCAATGACATCTTCGATCTTGTCATAACAGATATAAAAATGCCTAAGGTTGATGGATTCGAGCTACTGAAAAAAACAAAAGAAATTTCTCCTGATACAATTGTAATCATGATAACGGCCTTTGGTACGACAGAGGCCGCAATCGAGGCCATGAAATCCGGTGCGTATGACTATATTAACAAACCCTTCAAGATAGACGAAATCAGATTAATTGTAGAAAAGGCACTCGAGAAAAAACGGCTGAGTGAGGAAGTTTCCCTCTTAAGGAAGAGAGTCAAGACAACATATAGACTTGAAAATATTATCGGTCAAAGCCCCCAGATGCAAGAACTCTTCAGACTCATCCCCAAGGTGGCACAGAGCAGTTCGAATGTTCTGATCATAGGCGAAAGTGGATCAGGTAAGGAATTAGTTGCAGCAGCCCTGCATAACCTCAGCAATAGAAAGGATCGGAATTTGGTGGCAATAAACTGTGCAGCTTTTCCTGAAGGACTTCTGGAATCGGAACTCTTCGGACACATGAGAGGATCTTTCACCGGTGCTGTGCATAACAAACAGGGTCTCTTTGAAATAGCAGATAGCGGGAGTCTCTTCCTCGACGAAATTGGTGAAATGCCAATTAACCTTCAGGCGAAACTTCTCAGGGTTCTCGAGCATGGCTCATTCAGGCGTGTAGGTGGTACAACAGACATAAAGGTTGATGTAAGGGTTATATCGGCAACAAATAAAGATGTAAAGGCAGAGATTGCATCCGGCAGGTTCAGAGAAGATTTATATTACAGACTTAATGTTGTGCCTATTCATATCCCTCCTCTTCGGGAAAGGAAGGAAGATATCCCGTTACTTGTAGAACATTTTCTCAGCAAGATATCGAACCAACCCAGGAAAATTACTTCTGGGGCAATGCGGATGTTTTTGGGGTTTCCGTGGAAAGGAAATGTGAGAGAGCTAGAGAATGTTATTGAACGAACAGCTCTTCTCACAGAAAAAGAAGAAATAACGCCAGCAGACCTTCCGAATGAAATCCTTGGCTATACAACCGACACAAAAGAGATTCCTGAACTTACTGAAGCCGGGATCGATATTGATGCAATTATTGGAGATATTGAGAAGAAATATCTGCTGAAGGCACTCGAGAAATCCGGTGGAGTTAAGAAAGAAGCGGCAAAACTTCTCAACCTGTCTTTTAGGTCCTTCCGTCACAGGCTGTCTAAATACAAAACAAAATAGCTACAGAATAATCCTTTGCGGGTTCGTATATACATTCATACTATCTCCCCTTACAAAACCTACAAGGGTCATCCCTGTTGTCTCGGCTATTTCGACTGCAAGATCTGTAGGGGCAGCCCTGCTTGCTAATATGGGAATACTCCACCGTGCACATTTTGAGACAATCTCTGAAGAGAGGCGACAACTTACAAGCATTACTTTTCTTTGCGAAGGAAATATTCTCGAGAATGGAATATCCTATCACCTTATCAACAGCATTGTGTCTTCCTATATCCTCTGCAAAAACAAGAATTTTCTCTCTATCCGATAGTGCGGCACCATGGAAACAACCCGTCAGTCTGAAGAGCCCCGACTTTTGTTGGAAATCATCAAAAATTCCTTTGAGCGTTTCCGTCCCAAGAAAAAAATCATCTTTCAACTTTTTCGAAATCTCTTTTTTTGCCAAGAGTAATACCGCCGATGCAGCGCGAGGTTATCATTCCTTCTGTTGATACATCTCCAGCAACGGGTATATCAACTCATATCTCTTCTCCATATTCTATCTTCATGTCCTCCGGATGGATTTCTGTGAATGATTCCTTCTGTGAGGAAAAGACCAACTACTAACTCCTTGATCATGAGAGGTGTGCAGTGAAGAGTAATAAAATCTTTTCCGTTCAGAGAAACCTTCAGTCTTTTTTCAACAGCAATATAATCTTCTTTCTCCTCAAAAGATGCAGCGTGTCTTTTTATAATCTTTCTTTTTCTGTAGGGATCCATCTCTGCATGCATTTTAACAGAGGCATTTCTTCACTGTCAAAGAACAAAAGGATGTTGGATATGGTGGATCTTAAAAGTTTTTCACAAAATAGACTTGTCAGTACATGCAGTATAAGGTATATTATTCATAATGCGAATCGATCGAATAGAGTTAGCAGGATTTAAATCCTTTTCTGAGAGAACCACATTTAATTTCCACCAAGGTATTACCTGTATTGTCGGTCCAAACGGTTGCGGGAAGAGTAATGTCGTTGACGCCTTCAGGTGGGTTCTCGGAGAGCAGAGCGCAAAAACCCTCAGAGGGGAAAAAATGGAAGAGGTTATCTTTAATGGCTCTGCTGCAAAGAAGCCGAGAGGGATGGCAGAGGTAACCATGATAGTCTCCGGACTGAATGGTGTCAGGTCGAATGGTGAGAACGGAGAGGGAGACTCAGATGCGGCGTCTGTTACCAGGAGGCTCTACCGGTCAGGCGATAGCGAATATATCCTGAATAAAAATCAATGCCGGCTCAAAGATATCAAAGACCTTTTTCTCGATACCGGATTGGAGTTGAAGAGTTATTCCATACTCGAGCAAGAAGGTGTTTCGTCGATATTGAACTCTAAGCCGCAGGATAGAAGGGTGCTCATAGAGGAAGTGGCAGGGATTATGAAGTACAATGTGAGGAAAAAGGAGGCCTTAGCCAAACTCGAATTATCAAGGACAAACCTGCAGAGGATAAATGACATTACTGCAGAGGTAAAGAAACAGATCAATTTCCTTGACAGGCTTGCAAAAAAGGCCGAAAGGTATAAAAATCTTTCTTCTGAAATCGGTTCAATCGAACTGAAGATTGCAAAAAGAGATTATCAGACACTGAAAGAATCCTTCTCAAAAATCCTTTCAGAGTATAACGCCCTGAGGCAAGAGGAGGCGCTGAAGAGAGCAGAACTTACAAAAATTGAGAATCTGACCGAAGTGAAACACTTTGAACTTCTTGAGAAAGAGAAGACCTTGCAGGAACTCCTTGAGAATTTACAGGGCTTGGAGAAGGAAGTCGCAGAACTCGAAAAGAACACGGCGATAGCTAAAACCGAAAGGGATAACCTGGGCGAATATCTTACAAAACTTTACCAGCAAAAGGAGGAATTTAATACACAAGGTCATGAAGCACTGATAAAAAGGGACAGCTTGAACATCGCCGAGCAAGACCTTTTTTCGGACATAGAGAGGCAGAAAGAAATGCTCAGGGAGAAAACGGATCTCCTTAGATTTTTTGAGGAAGAACTTTCAGGGAAAGAAGGACTTCTCGAGGAGAAGAGACGGGAGCTCTTCAGGATTTCGGAGGAGAGTAGCAGCCTGAGAAATGACCTCAACATGCTCTTATCATCTCTCGAAGACCTGACCCGGAGGGAAGTGTCTTCTCAAAAGGATATTGAGAATCTGAAAAGGAGAATGACTGAGATAGATTCTTCAATACAGGATGCAGAGACAGTACTTATAGAGGGGAATAATGAGCTTCACTTGCTCAACGAAAAAAAAGAGATATGCATAAATGAACTCTCCAGCAGCAGAAACAGGGTCGAGGAGATCAGAAAAACACTGTCGCATCTCAGGGAAGAACTCGCATCATATAAATCACGGCTTGAGTCACTCAGGGAAATTGTCTTTGACAGACCTACAAGGGAACTCCTCTCGGATGGTTCAGATTTCCGCATCCTTGAACCCATTTCAGATATGTTTGAGGTCGAAGCTGATTATGAAAAGGCCATTGAAAGTGCGCTTTCTGAAAAGGTGAATTTGTTCATCCTGCCATCCTTCAGTGATATCAAAATTGCAATATCTTCCCTGAAAGAGAGAAGTCTTGGCAGAACGGCTTTCATACCAGTAACCCCCCCCATCTCCCCTTTAGCAGAAGGGGGCGGAGAGGGATTTGAAAGAGGTGGGCATGAGGGAGTTTCTGAAAAGATCGATCTCCCTGAAGAGGTGATAGGAAGGGCATCAGATTTTGTAAGGACTTCCGAGGAGTTTTCAGGAGTTGCAAAGGCACTGTTAGAACATATCTTTATAATCAGAAATCTGACAGATGCCCTTAATCTTGTAGAAGCAGGAAAGAGATTGTTCTATGTAACCCTTGATGGAGAGGTTATTGAACCTTCCGGGGCGGTTATTGGAGGGGAGGTTAGGGGTATATTTAAAAAGAAAAGGGAAATAAGGGAACTTGAGAGATTAATCGAACAGAAGAAGGATATTGCAGGACAACTTGAATCTGAACTACTCTCAGTCCAGGAGTCCATTGAAAAGGGGGAACCTGAACTCAAAGATATCGAATCGCGCATAATAGAGAGGGAAAAGGAGATTTCTATTCTGAGGTTGACGGCTGATAACCATAGGGAAGAGAGGGAGCGCACAGAAAAGAAGTTCACTTATCTCTCGACAGAAGCTGGACAGTTAAACAGAGAAAAGGAGTCAATACAAAAACTCATCGTGGAGAAAGAGTCTGAAGTACAGATAACCGAAGCAAAGAAAGAGGATATGGAAAGGGATAGCACTATCCTCCAGGAGGAAATCTCCGGAAAGAAGTCTGGAATTGAAAGCTATCGTTCCGATGTGACAGACCTCAAGCTCTCCATCGCATCTCTCAAAGAAAGGACTGAGTCAGCCATAAAGGAAAAAGAAGCCTTACTTAAAAAGATAGAGGAGATTGAAAAGAAAAAGGGTTACCTAATTGAAGAAACCTCATCAGTAAACTCCCGTATCTCTCAACGCGAAACAGAGATAGCAGGATATGAAGAAAAAATAAAATCACTGATCACCGTGGCAGATACGTTAAGAAAAGAAATATCTGCAAAGAAAGAGGTGGTTGATGCTGAAAACCAGGAGTTGCTTACCGCAGAACAGGAACTTAAACTCCTCAGGCGTGCAATAGATTCCCTCTCGCAGAAGGTCGCGGAACTTGATATATCGAGGACTGAGCACAGAGTGAAGCTGGATAATCTCTCTGAGCATATACGCCAGAACTATGGTTCAGATATTGACACTATGGAGGCTGAACCGCTTACGCCAGAAGATGAAGAGAGGCTTGCGGTTCTCAGAGAAAGGATTCAGGAACTCGGGCCTGTAAATCTGGGCACCCTGGAAGAATATGATGAACTGCGTACACGTTATGATTTCCTCTCCGAGCAGCAGGGGGACTTGATCAAATCCATAGCAGAGCTTGAAGAAGCAATTACAAAGATAAATGCAACAACACAGAGGAAACTCAGGGAGGCTTTCGAAGTGCTCAAGACAAAATTCTCTGAAGTCTTTACCATGCTTTTTGGTGGTGGAAGGGTTGACCTGGTTTTGACCGATGAAGACAACATCCTTGAGTCAGGTCTTGAGATCATATCTCAACCACCTGGGAAGAAACTGCAGAATATCAACCTCCTTTCAGGAGGGGAGAAGGCACTTACTGCCCTTTCCCTTCTTTTCGCAGGATTTTTAATTAAACCAACTCCTCTCTGTATCCTGGATGAGGCAGATGCTACTCTCGATGAGTCAAACACAGAGAGATTTGCACATATGTTGCATGGACTGTCAAGGGATATCCAGTTTATTATCATCACTCATAATAAGACTACCATGAGCGTGGCTGATTATCTTTACGGAATAACCATGGAAGAGGCAGGGGTCTCCAAGGTGATATCCATGCAACTGGTCGAAGCATAAGAATAGTGACAAGTGATGCGTAATGAGTAACGGGTGAAAAGATAGCCGGGGCATCTCGGTGCGAGTCGATTCCGACTTGCCTCAGGTGCATGCTCGAGATCATTTCTGATGAATGCTCTCATTGACGAATTTCCAAACATAAAAATATCAACCGCTCCTGAAGACCTTATCTGCTACGGTTTTGATGCCTCGGGAATGGAGGTTTCTCCTTCGGCAGTTGTCTGGCCAGAACATACAGAGGATGTTGTGAAGATAATGAAATATGCCTATGATAACGGTATTCCTGTTATTCCACGGGGTGCAGGAACTGGCATGACAGGGGGAGGTGTACCGGTAACCGGAGCGATCCTGCTCAGTCTGGAAAAAATGAACAGGATACTCGAGATAGATCCTGAGAATCTATCATGTCCTCTGTGAGCCAGGTCTGATAAACGGAAGGCTGCAGCGGGAGCTCGAAAGAAAAGGGCTCTTCTATCCGCCAGATCCTGCGAGCATGAACTTCTGTACCATAGGAGGGAATGTTGCAGAAAACGCTGGGGGGCCAAGGGCAATCAAATATGGTGTAACGAGAGACTATGTGATGGAGATCGAGTCGGTGCTTCCGAATGGGGATGTATTAACTACAGGCGTTAAGACTTCAAAGGGGGTAGTGGGGTACGATCTTACAAGGCTGCTTGTTGGATCAGAAGGGACACTGTCAGTCTTTACAAAAATTCGCTTGAAGATACTCCCCATGCCTGAGGAAGTCATTACGTTACTCGCTCTGTTCAATAATCTTGAGTCCTCAGGTCTTGCAGTATCTCATATTGTAGCGTCAAAGATAATACCAAGAACTCTTGAATTTATGGACCGCGAGGTGATCATGGCTGTTGAGAATTTCAAACCCGTCGGTCTTCCTCGGGAAGCAGAGGCAGTTCTTCTCATAGAGCTTGACGGATACCCAGCAACAATTACCAGAGAAGCTGAAAAAGTTGCTGATATATGCAGGCATCTCGGCGCTGAGGTGAGTATGGCAGAAGACGAAGAGGCACGGGCTAAACTGTGGGAGGCAAGGCGTGCTGTTTCTCCTGCCCTCTATCATATAAGCCCTACTAAAATCAATGAAGATATAGTTGTTCCGCGGAACAGGATACCCGAAATGCTGAAACGCCTCAGGAGGCTTTCAGAGGAGAGCGGTATAAAGATAGTGAATTTCGGGCATGCAGGCGACGGTAACATACATGTGAATATTATGATTGACAGGAACAATAAAGAGGAATATACAAAGGGGGTCGAGCTTGTTAAGCACGTCTTTAAGGAAACTCTTGATCTTGGCGGTACTATCTCAGGAGAGCACGGCATCGGGTTAACGAAAGCACCTTATATAGGAATGGAGATTTCAGAAACAGGACTGTCAATCATGAAGTCAATAAAAAAGGTTTTTGATCCAAAAAATATCCTGAATCCCGGAAAAATGTTTCCATCCTGAGAAATCTAACATTACATCAAAAATGTGCAAACTTTCGGATGTCATGCTGAATTTATTGAAAGATGTAAAAGTAATGTCCTATTCTTGTCATTCCGGCTTGTCCGGAATCTTTCTTCAGAAGGACTCCCGACAAGCGGGAGTGACAGATTACGGGGGAATTGCATAGGTCATTAGTTATGCAGGAATCAATAGTTCGGCATCCATAGATTTATAGATTCCGAAACAAGTTCGTAATGACTACGAGACTTCGCCCCTTATACCTATCTTCACTTCTTTTAACGGAATCTCTTTTCCACTTTTCCTTACTGCCTCCTCAACCAATTTCAGAAGGCCCATGCAGCACGGCACTTCCATGTAGGTAACCGTCACTGATTGAATGTCATTTTCAGAGAATATGGCTGTTAGTTTCTCTTCGTATGATTTGGCGTTATCAAGTTTGGGGCAGCCGATTGCCAGTGTATGATCCTTAATAAAATCATTGTGGAAACTACCGTATGCATATGCGCAGCAGTCGGCTGCTACCACTACATCAGCATTATTGTAATAAGGAGCTTTAACAGGGAGCAGGGTTATCTGAACAGGCCAGTTCCTTAGTTGGGATGCTATGTTCTGATGGCTGAAGATATTAGTTGCAATCGAACTATTGAGCGTTTGAGCAAAACTCCCTGGGCACCCACACGGCAGAGGTCTCTGTTCTTTTATGGTATGTTTTTTCTGTGCCTCTTCCATTCTCCATACCGCTTCTTTCCCCCGTGTTTTCAGGAGATATTCTTTTGTTGCTTCTTCATCAAAGGGGCTTGATTCTCTCTCCTCTATTGTTAACGCACCTGTCGGGCATCCACCGATACAGTCTCCAAAACCGTCACAGAAATCTTCTTTAGCAAGTTTTGCCTTCCCATCAACAATCTGTAATGCCCCTTCTGAACAGGCGGTTACGCAATTGCCGCAGCCATCGCAGAGGTCTTCATTAATTGTGACTATTTTTCGTTTCATTCTTAAACTCCTTTCCGAATTTCTTGCTTATAAGATACACCTTATGAGGAAGTTCGTCTTTGACTTAAGTCAAGAGAGGAATTACAAATGAAACGGCTGAAGGAGCAGCAGGGGGATAACGAAGAGGATACATAGTAATAAATAACGTGATTTTTACGATGAAAGGAACTTCAGTTTTTCAGGGGCTGGAATGATGATAATATTATCCTTTTCCACGATGAGGCCTTTCTGCTTTAAAAAGGCAAAAGACCGTGATAGTGTCTCAGGGATTGTCCCGAGCAAGGAAGAGAGTTCTTTTTTCGAATAGGTAAGTCTGCAAACAGTCTTGCCATTCTCAATGGTGCTGTTTTCGAGTAAATATCCTGCAAGTCTTGACTTGATGTCCTTCAGTGACAGCTCCTCAATTTTTAAGACGAATTGCCTCAGTCTCTTTGAATAACTGCTCATCATCTTCAATGCGAGCTCCGGATATTTCTTGATAAGGGTGAGGAATCCTTCTCTCGGAATACGCACAAGGGTTGAGTCTTCCAAAGCAATGCAGGAAGCAGGGTAAACCATGGAATCAAAAATCGCAGCTTCTGCTATAAGATCTCCGGGGCCATGAATATGAAGAGTATGTTCCTTACCGTCAGGAGAAATTTTGTAGATTTTCACTGTTCCCGATACGACTATGAAAAATGCGGTTGCATCGAGGCCCTCTGAAAATATCTGCTCTCCTTTGAAAACATTTTTCCAGGATGAGAAAGATTCAAGGAGATGGAGTTCTTGCTCAGAAAAAGAACTGAATAAAAAGACAGTCGAAAAAAATTTTCGTATTTCCATACAGTAATAGTTTAGAGTTTAAAAAGTAACAGGTCAATGAGCTTGAGATTGCTTCGAGACTTTGTCCCTCGCAATGACAGTGTCAGGAAGTGCTACAGACAGGAAACTAAACCAGCTGTCATTCCCGCTTGTCGGGAATCTTTCTTCTGATACCGAGCAAATCGGAAGGATTCTGGACAAGCCAGAATGACATTACCAATGACAAATGAAATCTGCTTCTGAGCATTCAGCTTTTCTTGGATAGTCTGTGTAAGTTACAACGATATTGACATTATTTCATGCTTCCCATACGATAGTTGATAGCAGGAATAATATCAATTTTGGTGGACGTGAAAATGCGAAATATTTTACTTATTTGTGTGTTAAGTGTAATCATTAGCGCCTGTAGTACCCTAACAAGCCTCAGAGAAGAACTGGATGGTACTGTTATAGCGTATAACGATTTGTTGCGCCGGGGTGAATTTAACAGGGCGAAAAACTTTGTGGATCAGTCTCAAAAGGAGGATTTTGAGGCAAGAGCAAAAATAGCAAAGAATGTAAAGATTGTTGACTATCGCATAGTGAATGCAGATTTTGAAGCTGCCAGAGGTGAGCAAATAGTGGAAGTGGAGTTTGATTACTATATCTCTCCGGTATACATGGTCAAGACTCTTATAGATAAACAAAAGTGGTCCTATGTTTGCACTGAAAAAGAAAAGAAGAAACGGTGGCGACTGATAAGTACCTTACCAGAGTTCAAGTAGAAGGAGTTTTTGTTTATCCATCTTTCAAGGCTTTTAAACATCACCTTTACACAACCTTTAAAAGAGAATATTTCTTTGCAGAGCTTAAGTTAAAGGGTATGGAATGAAAGCAGGGTTTTACCAATTTGCACCTGTCTTTGGCAAGAAAGATGAGAATATTAAAAAAGTCCTTTCTGTACTTTCAGATACTGAGGCAGACCTCATTGTTTTGCCGGAGTTTTTTGCGACGGGATATCAGTTTATTTCTAAAGACGAAGTTGCAGAACTCTCAGAGCCGGTACCAGAAGGATACACAACTCAACTCCTTTCAGAATTGTCTCGGCAGAAAGGCATTTATATTGCCGCCGGTCTTCCGGAAAGAGATAGCGATAGATTTTTTAATAGTGCCGTTCTTATAGGTCCTGGGGGAGTTGTAGGGGTTTATCGGAAGACGCATCTCTTTTTTGAAGAGAAGCTCTTTTTCAGTCCTGGCGACACCGGATTCAGGGTCTGGGATACAGAGATAGGACGGGTAGGCATTATGATTTGTTTTGACTGGTTCTTTCCTGAATCAATGAGAGTCCTTGCCCTTATGGGAGCAGACATTATTGCCCATCCTGCAAATCTTGTTCTGCCCTATTGCCCTGCTGCCATGCCTGTAAGATGCCTTGAAAACAGGGTATATGGCATAACCGCAAACAGGATCGGAGAGGAAAACAGAAAGGAAGGACCATCTCTCAGGTTCATAGGACAAAGCCTTATTGCTTCACCGGAAGGGGAAGTTCTTGTCAAGGCGCCTGAGAATGAAGAGGTTTTAATGGTTGCGGATATCAAGCCTGAATCAGCAAGAGATAAATCCCTGACTGCCCTCAATAATGTTTTTAATGACAGAAGACCTGAGATGTATTCGAAGATAACGGAAAAACTGTTCCCAAATTCCTCTTAATTCCAAAAGTCTGGTGATATGTAACATCCATCTGAGGGAAAAAGCCACAAGATAGCAATTTTGACCTATAAAATAGCAAGAATTCCATAGACAAACAGGTCATAAGTTATATATTCTTATAAGGGGGATACTTCCAGAGCAGAAAACAACCTAAGTTTCCATATCTAAATATTTACTTGTTCAGATAAAGCCAACCCTTGTGGGGTAGGGGGTGGGAAGCAGTGCTTTAAAGTAAAAATTTGGCCAACCAACCGAAGGATGAACCTTCAGGAGAGTTCGGCCTTTTGTTTTTTCGGCTGTTGAGGAATTTGTAACAAGGAATAATTTTTTAAGAAAATCCGGGACTTGTACGCCTACAATTCCTTTACTTACTACTACACTGCCGAATGCTACTGCTTATACTGATATGGGTGTTAACTCGGGGGCAACCTATTCTTATAAAGTAAGGGCATATAAAAAGTCATTGGCAAGACCATATGCCAACGGATACTCTCTCTATTCTAATTGTGTTAATGCAACAACGCCATGAGGGGGATTGGGACGGTTATTTCGTTAAATTCAAAAAGTAAGGGGGGTTTTGAAATGAAAAGACTTATCTTTATATTAACGCTATGTCTGACTATGATTTCTGCAAGCTTGTATTTTGCAGATAGCACAGACGCTGCAGGAGATTGGGATTTCACCGAACAATCTGATGAGATCTCTGTCATAACGATTCCTAATTCACCTTCTTTATTAAGCGCAAAGGCTACTTCATCATCAAGTATCGTACTCACTTGGAAGGATAATTCAAACAATGAGGATGGATTTAAGATACAGAGAAAAGAAGGGGAATGTGACTCTACAAATTCATGGTTACAGATTGCAACAAAAGAAGCAAATGTAACAACTCATACCAATACAGGTTTAACTCCCAATACCACATACTCCTATCGGGTGAGAGCTTACAATGCAGCTGGTAGCTCTGATTATTCAAACTGTGCATCGACAAAGACAGCCCTTTCAGGAACACCGAAAGCGCCAACAAATCTAAATGCAACCTCTATATCCGCAAGCGAGATAAAACTGATATGGACAGATAACTCTACAGATGAAAAGAGTTTCAGGATTTATAGAAAGGCTGGGGCAGGTTCATGGGGTCTCCTTGCCACAAAAGGTACAAATATAGTTAGCCACACTGATACAACAGCATCAGGAAACACTTCTTCAACGACTTACAGTTATTACATTAAGGCATGTAACAGCAGTGGGTGTTCACCTGCAACTAACTATGCAGTTGTTCCCTATAAACCAACAAGTCTAACAGCAACTGCTGTATCATCAAGCAGAATAAACCTCACATGGACTGACACAAGCAACAACGAGACTGGTTTCCAGATATACAGGAAATCTGGTACATGTTCGTCTACAAACCCATGGAGCAGGATAAAAACTACCGGGGCTGATATCACTTCATACAGCAATACAGAGCTAACTCCAGGCAAAACATACTCA
>CAWCKM010000023.1:0-41840 GCA_963796125.1 Nitrospirota bacterium | reverse complement strand
ATCAAAGGTGCTGCGCAGCCCGGGGATACCCTGGTGCTCACCACCGCTCGGTTTTGGCGTGACCACAACAGCGCTGAAGCAGGAAAAGGCGGCTGCGGAGGACGTGAGCGAGGTGGTGGGCTGGATGACGCGCCTGAACGACAAGGCCTCGCGCGAGCTGGCGCTGGAATTCGAGCTGAAAGCTGCCACGGATATCACCGGTTTCAGCCTGATCGGGCATGGGCTGGAAATCGCTGCAGCCAGCAAGGTCGGACTGCATATCACTTTTCCCCACCTGCCCTTCGTGAGCTGCGCCCGTAAGTACGCCGAGATGGGCACCTTCCCCGGCGGGGCATTCGATAATAAGAGTTTTTACGGTTCGCAGGTCAGTTTTAGAAATCCGCTGGATGAGCCCAACCAGATGCTACCGGATTTGTTTTTTAATTCCCAGAGCCATAACATCCTTAGAAGGTAGAACCCAAAAGTTATTATCTCTCTCGGTGTAGAAAATGAAATAGAAATTGTCTCTTGGCTTAAAAGACATTCCCGCAAAGAAATTCCATTGCTGGGCTTTTTTAGAGCGCGCTTTTATTTGAATATCCAAATATCTCTTGTTGTCTAAACGAATAATACAGTCAATACCTTGGTCATCAACTAAAGTCATATAAACGTCGAAATCACGTTTAAGTAGTTAGCTATGACAGAATATTCTTGTCGTTTTCCGAATAAGCACGCATCTCTATATTTCATTTTTTATCCTTTCTGACCAAGATCGTCTTTTACTGAATAGATAGCTTACCCTTGTTTAGCCAGTATCGGACCTCGTCTTGAAAACCCCGCATGCATTCTCTACGACATTTGCATTTCCCTGTGTTTTGCAAGCCTTAATCATAAAGTCACTTGCCAATGCCCCAACATCCGCTGCTTTGTCAATATTTAATAAATAAGCGCCAGCATATGACTGGCCGGCGGTGTAGCACCTATCAAGGTAATCAAGATCTTGTCCTTGAGCGGTAGCGGATGCACACAAAACTATTATTAGAATCAACAAACAAATCACTCTCATCTCCGGCCTCCTTTTTTCTGTATTAACCCGAAAAATGCAGTTACCCTCTCTTAGCATATAAAAGAAGTTCTCCTTTCGTATTAGAATCAATAGCTTAGAAAAAATAAACTCTAAACGAAAGGAGAACTAAAATATGCAGTCAAAATGTACCACAAAAATTGAAATTAATAAAGTCAGAATTTCATTTACCCGTAAGAAGATAACAGCATATGGAGGGTTTAGTCTTCTTGCTGCGTTTTTTGAAAAGATTCGTCTCAGGGAAGCGATAGAGGCACATATACCGGTGAAAGAGACCTCTGCCAATAGTATAGGAATATACAGCAAGATTTTGACATACACCCTTATGATTTATGCAGGTGGGAGCCGGTTTGCACATCTCATATATCTTGGATGTCAAGATATCTTATCAGAGCTTTTTGCGGTTAGAAGGTTACCCCTGGCATCGACGACATTGACACGATTATTCAGGAAGATCAGGACGATGAAAGAAGTGGAAAAGCTTTCAGAGGGATTGTGGGGATATATCTCAAAACTGATTCCATGGAAAGAGATTGTGCATGATTGGCTTACCTTTGATTCAACAGTTTTAGAAAGATACGGCAAGCAGGAGGGAGTGAAACGGGGATATAATCCGAAGAAAAAAGGCAGAGGGAGCCATAGCCCGCTCTTGGCATTTCTGAACAGGAGCAGGTATGTGGTACATCTGTGGAATCGTCCTGGCAATGTAGGATCATGGAATAACATCATAGGGTTTTTTAAATCCACATGGCAGAGGGTTCACGGAGTTATTGAAATCAGGGGAGTTATAGCAGACAGTGGATTTTATCTCAAAGAGTTTATCGAATTACTGGAGGAAAGGGGATTGATCTATATCATCGCAGCACGGCTTTATTATCCATTGCAGAGAGTAGTATACGCTCAAGAGAATTGGGAAGAGATAGCGGAGGGGTTATGGATAACAGAGTTTTCTTTCCGGCATGCAGATTGGGATACTGACAGGAGATACATAGCAGTTCGTCAAGACATCAAGAGGAGACCGCATGCAATGGGGAAGGAATTGTCTCTGTTTAACAATGAGATGAATGTGAGCAATTATCGGTTCAGTGTATGGGTAACGAACTCCCACGAACCTTCTTCTGATGTCTGGAATCAGTGCAGGCCAAGGGCAAATGATGAGAATACGATAAAGGAGCTGAAGGAAGATTTTGCCTTGGGCGGGTTTTCTATGAAGTATTTTTACTCAACTGAAGCAGCAATGCTCATTCGGGTTCTCATCTACAATCTATTTGTTGTATTTCGATATGAACTTCTTGGACAGAAGGAAAAGATACAGCGGTTGAAGACGCTCAGGTTCAAGTATTTTGTCCTACCTGCTCAGTTAGGAGGAGAAGGCAGAAAGGCGATACTACGGATTTCGGTCTTTGCCCGGAGAATACAATCAAAATTGATCTATCTATTTCACCGCATAAAACAATACGGCCCACATGATTTTAATATATGCAATGCATTTGGATAAGGTAAGGGAAAAATTGACAGGAGGTGGCCCCAAAGAGCATAAATAATACCTTTGATACTGATTTTACAAGAAATGCCTTGATTGGCTTAGTTCTGCAGATTTGCCTTTTCGAACCGCATTATTCGGGTTAATTGAGCAGATATGGACTGAACCACTCTGACTCAACACTACGACTGAAAAAGATATTGCATCTCATTATAGGTCGTAATAAACGCCCCATTTTCCCTTAAGGTATTGCTACTTCTTTTTCTTTTACAAGACTGGAAAGAGAATTGAGAATAAAGTCTTTAGCATCGAGTATCTCAAGAAGAACAGGCTCTCCGTCCTTAGAAAAATGGATAATCATCTGCCCTTCTTCTTCAGCATAGTCTATTTTTTTATCTGAAAGTTCAATAAGAAGGGCGTCTACATCTTTGCTGTATCTAATCTTTCTCATATCGGGACCTCCTTCCCGGATAAACAGTTACAACATAAATTTTCTGGTTAATTCATAAACAACTCTAAGAACGCGTGTATCATCAAAACCCTTTTGAGCAATTAGCCTTTCTTTATAGCCTATATCTATTCTCTCAGGATTCCTGACAAAAGCATAAAGGCTATCGGGTAGATTTGTTGATACTCTCTATGCGCTGACTACAGGGGGATGGGAATAGTAAAAGGCGGCATATAATGGATGGGGATGGAGGTTTGAGAGATTATCTTTGGAGAGCTTTATCAATGCTGTAGAAATGTTTTCCTTATTTTCCATAAGCTGAATTGAAAAGCGGTCTGCTTCTCTCTCAAATCGTCTTGAAATATAATTGCCCAGAGGGATTGAAAGGAAAAGAGATGATACTTCCAATGAAGCTTAGTATGACAACTTTCGCAAAGAATGTATCCGGTTCAATGTGGAATATGTTTGTAAGAAGGTCAGTCTGGAGAATCCTGAAAGAGATATAAATTGCAGCAAGAGAGATTATTTCCGAGATAATGATGAGTTTCAGCACATGTTTCTTCTTCCAGTGACCTGCCTCATGAGAGAGCACGGCAAGTAGTTCATCCTGGTCCATTTTTTCGAGTAGCGTATCATAGAGGATGATCCTTTTAACTTTGCCGAAACCGGAAAAATATGCATTCGTATGACGACTTCTCTTTGATGCATCCATCTTGAAGACCCTGCTGACCTTTATCCCGACTCTCTGCAGCAACTCTCTGATTTTCTGCGCAAGAGATTCATCTTCTATTGGTGTAAATTTGTTAAAGAGAGGTTCGATAACATAGGGTGAGATATACATGATGAAAAGACTGAAGATGAGGTAAAAGATCCAGATCCATATCCACCAATTGTCCGGGCTCGACTGAATAAACCACAGTCCAACTGTCAGCACAATAGCAATAAGGATTGTCGAAAGAAGCAGGGATTTTAAAAAGTCAATTATCCATAACCTCACTGTCATAGCATTGAAACCGTACTTGTTCTCAATTTTGAATGTGTCATAGAGACTGAAGGGAATCAGAGAGAAATGTTGATACATAACTCAGAAGGAGGAAAAACACAAGCCCTGAAGAGATAAAGGACAAATTCAGAGAAGAGACCCAGGCATTGTATATCTTCAAAAGCCCTCCAAAGAGAAAGATCAGGACAAGAGCATTTCCATAGAATGATTTGATGAAAGAGAAAGAGCTCTTTTCAATTGTATAGGCATGTATCTTTTTGAGCGTTGCCTCATCTATGTATCCTTTAAAAACCGGAGGAATATCCTTTCCGTGCTTTTTCATATATCTCAGGTTCATGAACTTAAGCCAGTATTCAAAGCCCTGAACAAAGAGGTAACTGAATAATATGATCAGAAGATACTTTTGCATGTTATAGTAATGTTTTATCTCTTTGAGACTTGAAATATCTATACATCAGGTAATTGCTAATACAATTATAACGAATAAAATTCCTATATGTTCAATCCTTGTAATATCTTTTTTTATAACCTGAAGGCTATTGCCTCCGATATAACCTATTCCGACCCAGATAGCAACTGCAAATAGTGAAGAGATGGCATCAACTGCCATGAGTTTTGAAAAAGGCATCTTTAAAATACCTGCAACAATAAATATCCCGCTGATCAGGCGACCTCCGATTAGTATGAAAAGGATCCCCCTTTTATTAAACCTGTCCTCAATCATTGAAAGCCTTTCCGGCGATATAATCTTGTGAAATCTCTTATGGGTAACAATTGTACGGCCATACTTTTTACCCGAAATAATACGACAGAAAATCCCCTATCAGTATCCCTGAAAAGACAATAAACAAGGCTGGAACCGGTCTTACAACATTTGTAGAAATCAAGAATCCACATCCTATAAGGGTAACACCCTCTGGGAAAGGAAAACCAAGCTCTCCAAGGATAAGGATCATAAAGATCCCAAAGTAATGAAAGTGTTCTACAATCCCTGAAATTCCAGACATCAGATATCAATGAACATATGCATTTTATTTTCCATAGACTCCTTCCTGTAGAAGATCCTTGTCCAATTTCTGCCATTATTATATAGGAGAGTAAATATAGAGGGAGAGAAGAACAGATAAGAATACAGAAAAGGCAATTTTTTAAAAGGTCTGTCAGAAGATTTCAAGGCTTTCTGATAAAATTTTATTGCATACTCTTTTACCATTCTACGGGCACAGAATAAAGGTGCAGTACTTTTTATTGCCTCTTTCATTTTCTTGACCCAGTCATGCGGGATACCATCATCCTCTACATTGTAATAGAGAGGAATAACCTCCTTCTCCAGGATATCATAAATTGCCTCAGCATCATGAGTATCATCTCCGTCCCTTCAAAAGCCCAGCCATTTTTCCCATTAAATCCTTCTATCCACCAGCCATCGAGAATACTCAGGTGTGGTACACCATTCAATGAAGCCTTCATCCCGCTTGTTCCACATGCTTCTAAGGGTGGGAGAGGATTATTGAGCCAGAGGTCAACTCCGTGAACCATGTATTGTGCCAATTGTTCATCATAGTTTTCGACAAAGGCAATCCTGCCTCCGAGTTCAGGGTCATGGGCAAAATTGAATATACGCTGGAGTATTCTTTTCCCGTCGTCGTCCACAGGATGAGCTTTACCAGCAAATATAATCTGTAAAGGTTTCCAGCGATTATTCAGAAGTTTTTTCAGACGGTCGAGATTATGAAAAATAAGGTCTGCCCTTTTATAAGTGGCAAAACGACGGGCAAAGCCGATAGTGAGGGCAGTTGGGTCAAGCAATGTACCGCCGGCTATGACATTGATTGGATTCATTCTGTTTTCTATCCAGCGCCGGCGTGCCTGTTCTCGTACGAAGTTAATCAATTTCATCTTCACCCAGTAATGGGTTTGCCATAATTCCTCATCAGGAATATCATCTATCGCCTTCCAGATGACCGGATCGTCGTGATCTTCCAGCCAATTGGGCTCCAAGATACTTATTAAAGAGAAGCTCAATTTTTGGTTCGGTCCATGTAGGGACATGGATCCCATTTGTAATAGAGTCGATAGGGACATCCTCCTCTTTCTTGTCAGGCCAGAGTGCTTGCCACATATGGCGTGCAACCTCACCGTGCTTTTTACTGACACCATTGCGATAGCTGGACATCTTCAGAGCAAAAGCTGTCATGTTAAAACCAGCAGTAGTTTCCTTTGGGTTGACCCCTAATTGCAAAAAGCTCTCACGACTTAAACCAAGAATCGGATAATAATGACTGAAATATTTATCCATAAGATGAAAGGGGAAGATATCATGTCCTGCCGTGACAGGGGTGTGCGTTGTAAAAACAGAGGTTTTACGTACCTGTTCTGCGGCCTTGTCAAAACTCATGCCTTCTTCTACCCGTTCCCGAATCCTTTCTAATAAAGCAAAAGCAGAATGTCCTTCGTTCAGATGGAGTACCGAATGTTTAATCCCCAGGGTTTTTAAAATCTCGCTGCCTCCAATACCGAGCACTATCTCCTGCCGTAATCGCTGTTCAATATCACCGATATACAGATGGTAAGCTATTGACCTGTTCCATGGATCGTTTATGTCAATATCTGTATCCACTAGGTATAGAGATATACGGCCTATCGCTACTTTCCAAACGGCAACATGGATTGGGGGGTCGATGAAAGGGACTTTGATCACAAGCTGTTCACCTTTTTCATTAAGTACTCTTGTAATCGGGGCAGCATCCCTGTCAAGGATTTCATCAGGATTTTCCTGCCAGCCGTCTGTACGAATTTTCTGAAGGAAATAACCTTCCGGATACATAAAGCCAACCGCGACTATCGGTACACCCAGATCACTGCACTCCTTGAGGTAATCACCAGCTAAAAAACCCAGTCCACCTGCATAAAAAGGAAGGGAATGGTGTAGCCCATACTCTGCAGAAAAAAAGGCAATGGGCAGGCACTCAGGATCTGCAATATTCTCTGTGAACCAACATGTCTTTGTCTTCTATCTCGTCTATGAAATCGTGTAAGTGCAGCATCATAGAGGTGTAAATACTCCTGGTCATTTACTGCTGATTCCAACACTTCTCGAGGGAGTTCTCGTAGCATCTTTACGGGGTTATGACCACTCTCTTTCCAGATAACCCGGTTTAACATTTTAAAGAGAATTCTCGCTGCCGGATGCCAGCTCCACCAGAGATTGTATGCCAGCTCCACTGAGGCCGGATATTCTTTCTGGAATATCTTGAAACCTATCTTTTTTTAAAATATCCATTGCTTGTCCTTCCTTCAAATAGCTTTTAAAGTTATCTCCGGGATCAGTTTTAGAAAATCGTCTTTTTGACACAACGCTGTTCCTGGCCTCAATGTTGTTGCAGTCCCCGCAGCCACAGCATAGATCAGGGCTTTTCTGAGACTTTTACCCATGGCTAAACCATAGACAAAACCAGCCACTGCAGAATCCCCAGCACCAATTGTATTTTTCACTTTTACTTTAGGAGGAGATGCAAGATAGCGTTCTTTTTTACTGAACAGAATTATTCCCTTAGCTCCCATTGAGACGAGGACAATTCCTACTCCTTGTTTATGAACACTTTGCGCTGCCCTTATAATCTCATCTACTGTTATCAATTTCATATCAACCAAACGGCTCAATTCATGGACATTGGGCTTAATGATATCAGGAAAGCCCTGAATGCCTACTTTGAGGGCATCTCCATCAGTATCCAGTATAACCTTTGCTTCTCTGTTTTTGGCTATTTCGATGATTTTACGGTAGATTTCAGAATGGACTCCGGGAGGAAGGCTCCCGCTGATGGTGACTATATCAGGCTTTTCAAGCTTTTCGACTTTGTGAATCATCTGCATCAGTTCATACGGTTTGATTTCTGGGCCGCTGGCACTAAAGATGGTCTGGCATCCCTGTGCTCATATCATTGACGATGATGTTGGTACGGGTTTCTCCTGAAATTCTGATAAAATCGCAACTGATTCCCTCGTTGAGCAACCGACCTTCCAGTTCTTCTCCTGCAAACCCACCCACAAACCCGAGTGCTTTATTGCTAACCTCCAAGGTTGTCAATACCTTGGATACATCTATCCCTTTGCCGCCTGCATACCTTTGCTCTTTTTCAATCCGGTTAGATTCATCAGGCTGTATCTTCTCAACACGCAATGTCCGGTCTAATGCAGGATTAAGCGTTATCGTATAAACCATATCTTCTCCTGATGGCTGTTACGGAATACTGGTTATTACCTGTAGAACATCCCGCTCCCCAAGATCTCAAGCATCTCTTCGGTAATCTCTTCCTGTCTGATATATTTCTGCGATGAATCAAGGTCAGATATTCGCCTCTTTATGTTTTCTGCTGCGCCTTCCATGCTTCTCAGGCGGTACCAGTTTTCACTTCTGAGGGATTCTATAAAGCCCCTGTAAAGGCTGATATAGAGAAATTCTTCGAGGACTTTATTGAAAATGATTTCACGTTCGAGATAGGTAAGAGGTGAGACCCCTGCAGGTCTCAAAGTACGCACCCTGCTGATGTCAGGCGGAAGAACCTGTTCAATTGAGATATCCGACTTATTTCCGGATACAGAAGTGAAGATAATAGCGAGGTTATAGTATTCCCTGTTTTTATAGATGCTCATTATCTTGGAAGTGGTTTCTCTCAGCGCATCTTCTATACCATTAACGCTTACTACTGAATCATCGAAATAGTCATATCCGAGTTTCCGCAATTCGAGAGAGGATATCAATCTCCTTCCTATGACAAATAAGGTGTCATCTCCTGTTACGGTATCGAAAACAGTGTCTGCTATTTTTTCATTATAGGCGCCGCAGAGACCCTGTGATGACCCAAAGGCTATCAGAATTCTCTTCTGCCTGCCTTGCTCTTCCAATGCATTCTCCGGACGCTGTGTCATGACATCAGCCAATGAAGAGAGAATGTTTTCTTCGTATCTCCTGATATTCAGGACAAGTTCCTCAGTCCTTCGTATCGTGACTCCGGCATATGCCTTCATGGCATTGATGATGTCTTCAATCGTGAGAAAGACTTTTATTTTTTTCTCAAGATCCGATGAAGAGGTCAAGTCTTCACCTCAAAATTAGTGATAAAGTCCCTCAGTTTGTCCAGGTCCTCTTTCCCGAGTCTGCCTTCCTGCCTGATATTGTTCATGAGATCAGGGAATGTCCGGCAAGTCTGATCCAATATCTCTTTGTAAACCTTTTCTGCTGATGAGATATCAATCGCATCGAGAATTCCTGATTCGGGAATAAGAAAGCTCACTACCTCCTCTTCAAGAGAGAATGGATGGAAACGGGGTTGCTTCAGTATCTCCCTCAGGCGCTCTCCGCGTTTTATAAGTTTTGCAGTGTCCTCCTCCAGATGGGCTCCAAATTTGGTAAATACTTCCACCTCTATGAATCTTGAATAGTCCAACTTAAGTCTCTCTGCGACAACCTTCATGATCTCGACCTGGGCTTTTCCCCGATTCTCGAGACTGATCTGCCTATGTCAACGGCCGGCCGGAGACCTTTATTGAACAGGGAAGTTTCCAGGTAAATCTGTCCGTCCGTGATCGAGATGAGGTTTGTGGGGATGTAAGATGATATTCTTCCTTGCTGTGTTTCGACTATCGGAAGAGCTGTTATAGATCCTCCTCCATATTCCCTTCCTATGTTTGCTGATCTCTCGAGGAGTCTCGAGTGAATAAAGAAAATGTCCCCGGGATATGCCTCTCTTCCGGGAGGTCGTTTCAGGAGAAGGCTCAATGATCGATAAGCCTCTGCGTGTTTCGTTAAATCATCATACACGATAAGAACGTCCTCCCCTTTATCGAGAAAATACTCTGCAATAGCTGTTGCGCTGTAAGGGGCGATGTACTGAAGTCCAAAGGAGTCCGAAGCATCGGCAACGACAACTATAGTTCTCGAAAGATCACCGTATAACTTTATTTTTTCAATGATCTTCAGGATGCGTGATTTCTTCTGTCCGATGGCAACATAAATAGATATGACGTCAGAGTTCTTCTGGTTGATTATAGTATCAAGTACAATGGAAGTTTTTCCGGTCGAAGGGTCGCCTATTATTAATTCTCTCTGTCCTCTGCCGATGGGAAACATAGCGTCAATAACTTTAAGACCCGTATAAAGGGGTTCGGTTATAAAATCCCTCTGTAGAAGTGAAGGGGCTTCTCTCTCCATCGGGTAAGATACAGTGCTTTCCGGCTGAGATCCTTCGTCAATTGGCATTCCCAGTGCGTCGACCACTCTGCCTAAGAGGCTGTCTCCTACATTTACAGTGGCAATTCGCTCTGTCTTGTATGCCTTTTCACCCGCCCTCGTTCCATTTTTTTCCGTAAGCAGAACTACCCCAATGCTATTAGCGTCAAGGTCAAAGACTATTCCTTCATCACCATTTTCAAACTCTATAAGCTCATAGAGTTTTGCATCGCTCAGGCCGGAAATGTGCACTATCCCGTCTCCAACAGACAGCACCTTTCCTTCTTCAGAGACAATAGCTGAAAACCTGCTCTTTTCTACTTCCCCTCTTATTTTTTCGAAAAGGCCTTTCTCCATTTACGTCTTCTCCCTTAGCCTCGAGGTAAGGGAATCAATCTGACCCTTAAGTGAAAAATCATAAACCCTGTCATTCAACTTGATCTTTAACCCTGCAATGAGAGACCTGTCAACGTTGGTATTGATTGTCAATTTTTTTGAAAGGTGCTGTTCCAATATTTTTTCTAATTGCATCAATTCCTCCTCTTCCAGGGGATATGCTGAAACGAGGTCTATTGATGGGGATCCATCCTCTATTGCTTTCATGTTTGGTGAAATCCTCTCGAGCTCACGCAGAACTTTTCTGTAAACGCTCTTATTGAGATCCTCATCGGAAATATCCTTGAGGAGATTGGAGGCAAAAACCGAAACAGCTTCAATGGTATTGTCTCTCAAAGCATTTTCGGACTTTTTCCTTTCGATCTCAAAGAGAGACTTTTCCTTTTCGATCATCTTTGCGGCTTCTTCTTTTGCCTCGATGAGCAGTTTCTTCTTTTCTTCAGCCGCTTCCTTTTTCACGTTTTCAATCATTTGAGGCTGGAGCGCCTTAAGCCTGTTTACTTCCTGCTGTTGTTGTTCTTTGAGTTCAAGGGCTTCCTTTTTAGTCCTCTCAGCATCTCCGATAGTTTTTTCTATAAGGCCTCTTCGCTTCTCCATAATTTCCTTCACAGGCTTGTAAAGGAGCTTTTTGAGGATGAAGAGGAGAACGACGAAGTTTATGACCTGAAAGAGAAAGGTCCAGATATTGAATTTCATTTCACTATATATCCTATAAGGGGATTTGCAAAAAGGATGATCAGGGCAATGACAAAGGCATATATGGCGATGGATTCTATCAAGGCCATTCCTACAAAGAGAGTTCTCATAATCTGAGAAGATGCCTCCGGCTGTCGTGCTATAGAATCCAGGGCCTTGGTGAGGGCCTCTCCCAAAGCCCTTGCAGGACCATATCCTCCGACTGCCATTCCGAACGCTGCGGCTATTATTGACACTGCTACAATTATTGTTAGAGAATCCATTTCAGCCTCCTTTTTCAGGTTTCATTTTAATTCCTTCTGCTATAAAAACAAGGGTTAAAACCCCGAAAATATATGCCTGTATAAGCCCGATAATGATGTGCAGCAGATCAAATGGTATGGGTATGAGGAAACCTACTATTCCTAACAGTATCAACCCTATCATTTCTCCGCTTATCATATTCCCGAAGAGCCTTACCGCCAGCGCAATAGTTCTTGTAAACTCTGCAATGATGCGGAAAGGCAGTAATATCAATGCCGGCTCCTTGTAATGAGAGAGATAGCCTTTCAAGCCCTGAGTTGATATGCCGAAGACATGGGCCATCGAATAGGATATTACGGCAAAGGCGAAAGTGGTATTAATGTCTGCCGTAGGAGTCTTCAGGCCAGGCAATAAGCCTGTAAGGTTTGCCACTCCTATAAAAATCCATAATGTACCTAAAACAGGTATAACCATCCAGGGGTTGACAGGGAGGGAATCCCGTACGGTTTTTTCGATGGTCTCAAAAACTGCCTCTACCACTTCCTGAGAAGTCGACGGCTTCAGAGAAAGGTTCCTCGTTAGAAAATACGAGATTACTGTTATAGCGGCCATGACAAGCCATGTGGTTGTAACCGTGTTGGTAATATGAACGGGTCCTACTGAAAAAACCACCTGAGGGAAAAACTCAACATTTCTCATCTTCTCGTTTTCCTCATGTAAAAAAACCAGAAATTATAAATGCCGGCGGCTAAACCGATTACAATGAATGTTATAGTCCACGAGATGTCTCCTTTGAATCTCTGATCCAGATACCTCCCGAGATAGGCGCCTGCAACTATGGGAATCGCAAAGAGCCACCCTCCAACACCAATTAGTGATGCATAATGCCAGAAGGTTTTCTCTTTGCGGGCCTTCATCATTTGCTTTGCCGATTTGTCGATTTCCCGGGAGAACTTTTCCGTTTCCATCAGAATTGTCTCACAAATTCTATTGTTTTTTTCATGAACGACTTTTCAATACCTTCGAGCATTTCGCGGAAAGCCTGCTCTGATCCGGTCCTCTCAAGAATGGTTTTTTCAATTATTTCGGCAAGGTTTTCCGCGTCTTCGCTTTCATGAACCTCTCTGGATGTAAGAGACGCGGTTCCTCCTCTTACGTCCAGGATGCCTCCGTCAACGGCAAGAAACATTTCCCTGTCGTTCGCGTCTCTGTAATAACAGAGGGAAGGAACCAGGACTGTTAAGAAATCAATATGGTTCTTCATGACACCGAAGAATCCCGTTTCATCTTTAAGCCGGATATGTTTGATTTCTCTCTCGAACATACTGGTTGGTGTTACGACACTCAATCTGAAGACCCCATTCATTTTATTTCCTCAAGATCTCCTATCATGAAAAAGGCCTCTTCAGGGATCACGTCCATCTTTCCAGAAAGTATCATTTCACAGCCATCAATGGTTCTATTGAGGGACACATGTTTTCCTTTTCTGCCAGTAAATTCCTCGGTCAGGAAAAAGGGTTGTGTGAGGAACCGTTCGATGCGCCTTGCCCTTTTCACAATTAGCCTGTCAGAAGGGGAAAGCTCCTCAATCCCCAGCATAGCGATAATATCAAGCAACTCCTTATATCGTGAAAGGTGCTCTCTGACGGCCTGAGAGATTTCATAATGTTTTTCTCCGACATCTTCGGGACTCAGAAACTTTGAGGTTGAAAGCAAAGGGTCAATGGCCGGGTACAGGCCTTTTGCAGCTATTTCTCTTGAGAGGACAACGGTTGTGTCAAGATGGGGAAAAACATTGGCAACTGCAGGGTCGGTTATGTCATCGGCCGGAACATATATAGCCTGCACAGAGGTTACAGATCCTCTCTTTGTTGATACGAGTCTCTCTTCCACCTCGGCGAGCTCAGAAAGGAGAGTTGGTTGGTAACCAACCCTGGAAGAGAGCCTTCCCAGTAAAACAGAAACCTCGTTTCCTGCCTGAACGAATCGATATATGTTATCCACTAAAAATAATACATCTTTCTCCATTTCATCCCTGAAGAATTCGGCCAGAGTGATGGCTGAGAGCGGGACCCTGAACCGGATACCGGGAGATTCAGACATCTGGCCGAACATCAGCACAGAATTTTCTATGATGCCACGTTTTTGCATCTCTCTCCAGAGTTCATGACCTTCCCTCATCCTCTCGCCTACCCCGCAGAACACCGATATCCCTGAATAAATTCTTGCAATTGTGTAAATGAATTCCATGAGCAGGACTGTCTTTCCGACACCAGCGCCGCCAAAAAGGCCGACTTTGCCTCCTCTCGGGAAAGGTGATAAGAGATCGATGATCTTTATGCCCGTTTCGAGGATCCCTGATGCGGGAACCTGCTCGTTAAGTTTTGGCGGTGGTTTATGAATAGGCTTGAGACTGTAATTTTCTAAGGGAGGTTTGTCATCTATCGGTTCCCCGAACAGATTAAATACCCTTCCGAGGCACGATTCGCATATCGGTATGTGTAGAGGCCCGCTCAGGGATTTGACAGCCATGCCACGCCTGAGTCCCTGCGTGAATCCAAGGGCGAGGGCCTTTACTGTTGTATGACTCGCATGATCATGTACTTCAAGGATAATATGTTTATTATCCGGTTTTTCAACGATGAGGCCATCATTGATACCAGGGAGTCCGTCGCTAAACTCAATCTCAATCACATCGCCATGAATTGCTGTTATCGTGCCTTTCATATCGGTATAATTAACTTTTGATCCAATAATAAAATATCCTTATAATTTTTAACACACCATGAAAAATAAGCATATCAGTGTCCGTCTGATATTTTTGTAGGAATTTGTCCTATAGGAAAGATGAGAATGAGGCAGGGTCAATCGCTTCATGTACTGATCTGCTGTAAAAAGAAGTAGACAGAAAAGATTACCATGACTATGCCATAAGAGTATCATGACAGTTTTTGATTTGGTTCTGATATCGAGCTTGGCTCCAAGATATGCCATAGGGATCACACCAATGCCCATGGAAGCGCTTATTGTCCAATCGATATGCCCAAGATGGTGATGTATGATGCTTCCCGGAAGGGCCATTACAATCACTGTTAGCAGTGAAGTAGCAATTGCCTCTTTTATTTTCATACGGAACAATATGACGTAAGCCGGCACAAAGAATATACCACCTCCGTTGGCGAGCACTCCTGAAAGAATACCGATAGCAATGGCAAGAGAAACTATATAATACACGGGTGGTTGGGAAAATGGTTTTTTCATAGTATGAGTCTTTTCTTTAAAAGTTTTGATTATAAAATCAATCCCTACAAGACAGAGTACGACAGCCGTTAAAAGCATGAGAAACTTCCCTGAAAGATAAGCAGTGAGGTAAGAACCCAAGACCATTCCAGGAACTCCTGCAATAATGCTGTAGACCGCAACCCTGAAATTGACCAGGTGTTCTCTTTTATATGCAATGGAAGCAATGGTGGCTGTCAGGACAGTCAAAGGCAAAGGTGTGCCAAGAGCTATAAGGGGTGGAAGATTAAGGAATGTCCTGAGCACAGGTGTATCAACACTACTGCCCCCGATACCGAAAAAGGCGGATAAAAAACCTGTAATGCAGCCAATAAGAAAGTGCTTCAAAGTTCATATCATTAATGCAAAAAGATTCTATTGCCCTATTACTTCTTTCAGTACAACAGCATTGTTATGCTCAACATCCTTTGCTGAGAATAAAAGGGTCACTTGCCCCTTCTTTGCTTCTGCCCTGAGTTTTTCGGTAGTTTCCGATTTGTTCTTCAGTTCTTTTTTATACCTGTTTTTAAATTCCTGCCATTTAGAGGGGTCGTGGGAAAACCATTTCCGCAGTCCATCGCTTGGTGCGATTTCCTTCAACCATTCATCAATTTTTGCCTCATCTTTTTTTAATCCCCTTGGCCATAACCTGTCAACAAGGATTCTTTTGCCATCGTCCTCCGAAACCGGGTCGTATATCCTTTTAATCTTTATCAAACCTTCATCTCCTCCCCTTGCTTTTTTCTGGTGCAGATAAAGAAATCGTTGAGATAGTTTAACCTTCCTTTTCAAATAATGATTTGTCAGCTCCACATACAGGACATACCCAGTTGTCCGGCAGATTCTCGAAAGGTGTTCCAGGTTTGATCCCCGAGTCAGGATCGCCTTGTTCAGGGTCATATATATAGCCACAAACAGTGCATTTGTATTTTTGCATGCCTGCTACCTCCTTTTTGCTTTCTTCTTTGAAATATGTTGGTGCTGCCTCAGGGGATTTACCACCTTTTATCTCGCGATAGAATGCATATGTCATTGGTTCACCATCACTGATCATGTCCGCATTGACTATATGTCCGCTGTGAACATGATATGGCTTCCAACATCCAAACTATTTACTACCTGACACTCCAGATAACCTAACGAATGCTGCAGGACTATGGGGACGCCAGTTGTCCCAATCGTATACTGTATGTCTTCAAATTTATTGAAATCCCTTCCACATTTAAATCCAAAGAGACCAATGAATGTGAGAGGAGTTTCCCTCGACAAAATTGAAACAGAAAAGACTTTGCTTTCCTGAATGAATTCGCAGGTAAGATTTTGTTTGCATATGCTTACAGCCACTGTCGGAGGCTGTGCGGTTATCTGAAATACCGTATTTGCAATCTGTCCATTGAATTTTTCACCCTTTTTTGAACTGATTATATATAACCCGTAGCTAATTTTCTGGAGTGCTTTTAAATTCATCAACATTCTCCTTGCTGGTAATTTTTGTCATCCTTATTAATCTAATTATTATCCATTGATAATGTAACACGAATTCGAAATCATTGAATAAAAGATCTGAAACATATTTTTTGTGCTATAATAAAAAGTTCTAAGGAGGTTACAGAGATGCCAATCTATGAATATGAGTGCTCTGACTGTGGAAAACAGTTCGAAGTATTCCAGAAGTTCAGCGAAGAACCTTTAAGCAGATGTCACGATTGTGGAGGACATGTGCATAAATTAATCTCCAGGACCTCTTTTATCCTCAAGGGAACAGGCTGGTATGCTACGGATTATGCTTCACCTGAAAGAAAAAAGGCAGAAGGAATTAAAAATAAATCTGTTACAAAGACTGATACTAAGACTGAAACAAAGACTGAAATGAAGACCGAAAAAGATACTAAATCTGAGGCAGAGACTACTGTCAAAAAATAATATAAATCCTCACTTTCACATCCCTTACTACAAGATAGGGGATTATCTCAATTTCTTTAAAGAGCATCTCCTCAATCTCGAGATATATTTCCCCTCGAATTCACTTGACATTATAAATGATGCCGATATCAAAAGGCTTCAGGAGAAGCTTGATTATCAGCCGGCCATTACCATTCATGCACCCTTTATGGATCTCTCGCCAGGTGCAGTGGATTCGAAAGTCAGGGCTGTTACGATTGAACGATTTTCCCAGATTTTCAATATAGCAGAAACGTTAAAACCCAAGGTAATCGTCTTCCATTCAGGTTATGAAAAATGGAAATATGCTTCAAAAATTGACCTCTGGCTCGAAGGAAGCCTTATAACGTGGAAACATCTTTTGCCGAGAGCTGAAGAACAGGGCATCAGAATCGCCATCGAAAATATTTTTGAGAACGATCCCATAAACCTGAGGTTTCTCATGGAGAAGATGGGATCTCAGTATTTTGGTGTCTGTTTCGATACGGGTCATTTTAATCTTTTTTCTGCAACCCCGCTTGAAGAATGGTTACAACAACTCAATCCTTACATCATTGAACTCCACCTGCATGACAACAACAAGAGTGCCGATAACCACAGAGCTATCGGTGACGGTTCCTTTGACTTTGACACCTTGTTTCCCCTGCTAAAAGATAGAAACCTTGTCTATACTATCGAAGCGCATACAAAGGAAGATGCATTTAAGAGTCTCGAAAGGCTTAAGACCTACAGCTTATCTGCCTGATTTTTTATTGAAAAGCCCCTGAGTTTTGGATGACCATCGCCTCTGTACTGAATCATGACCTTGTGACTTTCCCCCAAGGTTCCCGGGAAGATTAGCCGCTTTATCTTTGCAATTTCAAAGAGATAATCAGGGGAATTTTCATACAGATCCCTCATTATCTCATCAATGCCGAGTGCAATGAGATAGGTCCCTTGCTGGCAAAATCCGAGTGTCTTCAATCCGAGTTCCCCGCCCCACTTCTTGACGGAGGAGAAGTTAACATGAGCTGTTATGTCCTGCTCTCCGGGATTCTGATACGGGTTCTCTACAACCTGATGTTTGTAATAGCTAAGCAAGGTACCCCTGTTTCTGTCCTCACTGTAATAGTCCCAGGCCGGGTAACCATAATCTATTGTCAAAATAAATCCTTCTGCGAGTATCTTATCAACGGACTTTAACCAATCCTTTATCCGCAGATTGATTTCTGTCCTGTAACCCTTTGTGAGTATAACGGAAAATTCATGCAAGTAATCGTTGATGGTATCAGTGCTCAAGTAATTTTTTACCTCAGATGAGAGTGTCATCAATAGCTGTCACATATATCTCTTTTAAGTCATCTTCCATTTCGACCAGATGTACCGGGAAAGCATCAAGGAGTTCATTCGAGAGGATGCAACCATTTATGGCGCTGATATGTTCTAATGAAGGGACCCACATAATATTATCCAGAAAGTCTTCGAGTAGTTTTTCTTGCTTTTTTTTCGTGAAGGGATTGGGTTCTACTATTATGTATGTGTGCGATAAGGAAGATCTGGCAGCGAGATAATCGAGGATGTCCTTGCACAGATATCCTGCTCCTGCACCAATCTCAAGGATATGAAAGTCCATTGGTCTTTGCATGATCTCCCACATTTCCTCTATCTGTTTACCGATCATTGCACCAAATGCAGAATGAAGATGCGGACTCGTATAAAAATCCCCTGTCTTGCCAATCTCTGTTCTTTCAGATGCGTAGTATCCCAATCCAGGCTCATAAAGAGCCGCATCCATGAATGTTTCAAAGGTTATAGGGCCTTCTCTCTTTATTTTCTCAATAATTTTTTGCCTGAGGATGTTCATATCATTGCTTTGTGAGAAACCATTGCTTCATCTCTTCATCATAGTATATTTTATACTCATACCCATCGCTTCCCCTGACCAGGAAAAACCTTTTTCTTTCTTTGGTTTTTACATTTTCTTCAATCCACATGTTTAGAATTGCTTTGACCTCAATCTTTTCTCCTCTGGTTGTAAACAACCTTGGACACTCTTCACCCCGGTAACCGGAATAAGCAACTACTTCAATTAATTCAGCAGGCATCTATAAAGTGTAACAAAATCTTCTTCTTGTATGGAGCTGGTACAAACCTGTGTCAAGGAAACACTAAATAACAAGGATAATGTTGCTATCGAAAACCTTCTTTCGTATATCCTTAAACTGAAGAAATACAAACAGAGAAAACAGCTTTATCAAAAGGAGGGTGAATATGTTTAAAGAGTTTAGAGAATTTGCCCTGAAGGGAAATGTTGTTGATATGGCTGTTGGAATCATAATCGGTGCAGCATTTGGTACCATCGTAAATTCACTCGTTGCAGATATTATTATGCCTCCTATCGGCTTGATTCTCGGAAAGGTTGATTTCTCTTCCCTGTTCATTGTCCTGAAAGAGGGCAAGGTTGCAGGGCCATATGAGTCCTTGACAGCAGCAAAGGCTGCCGGTGCTGTGACTGTCAACTACGGTGCTTTCATAAATACAATCGTCAGCTTTCTCATTGTTGCCTTTGCGGTATTTCTCCTTGTTCGGAATATCAACAAACTCAAGAGAGAAAAAGAAGTCTCCACCTGCAGCTCCTACAACAAAAGAGTGTCCGTACTGTCTTTCAATCATTCCCGTGAAGGCTACTCGTTGCGCTCATTGTACCTCTGAGATTAAGTAATATCTTATAAGGAGAGGAGGATTCCATGAAAAGGATAATATTTCTGATTCTTGCAATTTTCTTATTGTTCGCAACAATGGCTTATGCAGGGTTACTTGACGATGTAATGAAAACCTTAGGTGGTTCAGGCAGGGGAGGCCCTGATGACAGCACTATCATATCCGGACTGAAAGAAGCTCTTTCTATCGGAACAGATAACGCAGTGAAGAATGTCTCACAGGTTGATGGGTATTTTGGAAATCAGGCTATAAAAATCCTTATGCCTGAAAAGATCCAGAAGGTAGCAGATATCCTGAAGAACATTGGGTATCAAAAACAGGTTGATGATTTTGTGTTCAGCATGAACCGCGCAGCAGAAAAAGCAGCACCACAGGCTGCATCAATCTTTGTTGGTGCAATAAAAGAGATGACTTTCGAGGATGCGAGAAAGATTCTTAACGGCGGTGACACGGCAGCAACTGATTTTTTCAAGAGTAAAACCCATGACAAGATCTATAGCGCATTCAAGCCTATTATTTCATCAAGCATGGACGAGGTCGGTGTTACACACTCATATAAAGAGATGATGGGGAAATATGAGACCCTTCCGTTCATGAGTAAAGACATCTATTGATCTCGATCATTATGTAACCACGAAGGCAATGGATGGACTTTTCTATATGGTGGGACAGGAGGAAAAAAAGATCAGAACAAATCCTGCTGCCAGGGTGACTGATCTTCTGAAAACGGTTTTCGGAAAATAGCTAAATTTTTTTCTGGAAAATATAGACATCAAAAGTAGGAGTAATACCTACAAAACAATGAGAAAAAATCCTACAGAAAAAACAGAATATTACTGATATTGTTTTAAGAAATTTTATGGTATAACATTCAGCATTGATAGATTCAGATTTTCTCAAGCAATTCTACCTGTAAAGGGGGTGAGAAGTGAGCGACAATCTTGTAGATGTATTCAGGAAAAAATATTTTATAGGAGGTGATGTAATGAAAGTATCGTTCTTAAAAGTTTTTATTGTATTACTGGTTGCCCTTTCTTTTAGTGTCTTTATTGGTTGCGCAGGTATGGAATACGCGCCGAAAGGTCCCTACCTGTATTACCACAAGGAACTGCCCGAAGCTGAAAAGGCTGTTGATTCAGCACGTGCTGCAGGCAAAGACAAGAAGTGTCCTCAAGAATTCAAGGCTGCTGAAGACATGAAGAACAAGGCCTATGATGAGTACTGGGCATGCAGAACTGAAAAAGCAATCGCAATGGCAAATGACGCCACGAGGATGGCGAATGCCCTCTGCCCGGCACCACCGCCACCACCACCACCGCCGCCACCAAAGCCAGAGTTGAAGCCAGAGCCACCGCCACCGCCGCCACCACCGCCACCGCCACCACCGCCACCACCTAAGGTTATTGACAAAATGACCCTTGAATTGAATTTTGATTTTGACAAGTCAAACATCAGGCCGGATGATATGGCAAAGTTACAGAAAGCAGTCGATTTTGTTAAAAAGTATCCCGGTTCCAAGGTCAGGCTCGAAGGGTACACAGATAGCATCGGTACAGAAGAATACAATCAGGCTCTTTCGGAAAGAAGAGCTGAGACTGTCAGGAGCTATCTGGTAAAGGAAGGTGCCTGTGAGCAGGCCAATGTCAGTGCTGTGGGATATGGTGAGACGAAGCCTGTGGCTTCGAATAAGACAAAAGAAGGCAGAGCAAAGAATAGAAGAGTAGAAGTCCTTATTCTGTCTGAATAGCATTTACAGGGACAGGGTGATTATTCCTTCACGGATGGTTGCCCTGTCCCTTTCTATTTCTCTCCCATTGAAAAAATTAAAGGGTTGGCATTGAAAAGCTGTTGACAATAATTACTCTTATTCTTATTATAACTACATTAGTGTAATTATAATTCAAACGGAGATGAGACGAACAATGAATTTTAACAGCAAAACAACAGCCAGCATCTTAGGGTTAAGCATAAGACAGATTGACTATTGGGACAGGACTCATTTTATAAAACCGTCAGTAAGCGAAGCTTCCGGGTATGGGTCCGTAAGACTTTATTCATTTAATGACCTTGTTCAGTTGAAAGTAGCCAGGACCCTTGTGGATAAAGGGATCAGTCTTCAGAAAATCAGGAAGGCCATAAACTATCTTAAGAAGAATATGCCGGAAGTAAAAAAGCCTCTTTCAGAACTCAGATTTTTAACAGATGGCGAAACGCTCTTTGTGCTTACCGAGGACAAGAAGGTGATTATTGATGCCCTTAAAAGCGGCCAACTCGTTTTTGCAGTTGCTCTCGGTAAAATCATTGAGGATCTTAAAGGAGAAGTCATAACCCTGCGGAAGGAAAAGAAATATGAAGTAACAGTAAGGAGCAAAAAATATTCCGTAATTCTTCATCCTGATACAGAAGACAGAGGCTATTGTATAGAATGTCCTACACTTGCCGGATGTGCTTCTCAAGGTGATACTGTGGAGGAGGCCATTGAGATGATAAAGGATGCAATTAAGGGGCATCTTGAAGCGGCAAAAGATCAGAGGAAGATTAAAAAGGTCGTATGATCAGTCGGTATAACAAACTATAGAGATTCCCTGACAGGAGGAGGTGAGAAAGTTATGAAGATTCAGTATGGAACTAATAGCAAAAGAACCGGTAACTTAGCGCAGTACTCAAAAGAAAGTAGTAACACGGTTTTTAACCAGTTTAAAGATAGCATTAAAAAACAGGTTGGAGGTTCTATTTGCCCGGAACATGGTCTGCATCCAACGGTAAAAGTCAAAGGGCGCAATATTGACAAGATCGAATTTGAGGTTTCCGGTTGCTGTCAACAACTCATTGATATTGTGAATGCGAAGTTGAAATAATTTCTTATTTAAAAAAACGATAAGTAGATTTAAAGACTCTCACAAGATAGATTGATATGGTAGGCGCGAAGGGGATTGAACCCTTGGCCTCTTCCGTGTCAAGGAAGCGCTCTCCCACTGAGCTACGCGCCTTAAGGTTTTTAAAATAACATTTTCCTCTCTATCATTGTCAACCTCATTCGGACAAATTGTGCACTTTTCTATCTTTATCCTGTATTAACCCAAAAACTGCAGTTAACCTCAAATAATACTTAAAAAGAATTCTCCTTTCGTAATAGAATCAAATGGTTTGGCCGCCATTGACTCTAAACGAAAGGAGAATAAAAATATGCAGTCAAAATGTACCACAAAAATCGAAATTAATAAAGTAGGGATTGAGTTCACAAAGAAGAAAATAACAGCCTATGGGGGGTTTAGTTTGCTGGCATCGTTTTTTGAAAGGATAAAACTGAGGGAATTTTTAGAAGAAGTGATACCTATACAAGAGAGTTCACCGAACAGTGTAGGGATATACAGCAAGCTTTTGGCATATATCCTCATGATATATGCAGGAGGCAACAGGTTTTCTCATTTACTGTATCTTGGATGTCAGACGGTATTATCAAAGCTTTTTACGGCAGGCAGATTACCCTTAGCATCAACAACAATAAGCAGATTGTTTCAGAAGATACGGACGATGAAACAAGTGGAAGCAATGTCGGAGGGATTATGGGGATATCTATCAAAGCTCATTCCGTGGCAGGAGATCAGAGAGGACTGGTTGACCTTTGATTCCACGGTAATAGAGCGATATGGCAAACAGGAAGGAGTAAAGAGGGGCTATAACCCCAAGAAGAAAGGGCGTGGAAGCCACAGTCCCCTTCTGGCGTTTCTGAACAAGAGCAAGTATGTGGTAAATCTGTGGAACCGTCCTGGCAATGTAGCATCGTGGAATAACATCAATGGTTTTTTCGAATCTACATTTCAAAGAGTAAAGGTATTGATTACGATAAAGGGTGTCATTGCAGATAGCGGATTTTATAACAGGAAGTTTATCGACCTACTTCAACAGCATAAATTGACGTATATCATAGCAGCCCGTCTATACAAGCCATTGCAAAGGAAAGTATATGCACAACAGGAATGGGAACAGATAGCAGAAGGTCTCTGGATAACAGAATTCAGGTTTCGGCATGATGACTGGAAAAGTGAGGGCAGATATATAGCAGTCCGGCAGGATATAAAGAGGCGTCAGCATGCAATGGGCAAAACGCTTTTTCTATTTAACAATGATTTTGATCTCAAGGATTATCGGTTCAGTGTATGGATAACCAATTCTGAGGATAATCCATATGCTGTATGGAAGATGTGCAGACCGAGGGCAAATGATGAAAACACCATCAAAGAACTGAAAGAAGATTTTGCATTAGGTGGATTTTCAATGAAGCACTTTTACTCCACGGAAGCAGCGATGCTTATCCGGGTACTCATTTACAATCTCTTTGTTTTATTCCGGTACGAGATCCTCGGTCAGAAAGAAAAAACACAACGGTTGAAAACCTTACGATACAAATATCTTGTCATGCCTGCACAGTTAGGCGGGGATGGAAAGAAGCTACTATTAAGGATTTCTGTCTTTACGCAGAAACTGAAGGCAAAACTCATCTATCTGTATAACCGCATACAACAATACTCTCCATACGAGAATGATAACTGCAGTGCATTTGGATGAAAGCACAGAGAATCTTATAAGAGGTGTGATAAATTACAGCGTAAATATTAACTTTAATAGCTCTAATCCCTTGAATGCCTTGATCGGCTTGGTTTTATGAGTATGCCATTTTAAAATGCAGCTTTTGGGTTAAATCAAAACAGGGCTTGCTTCGAGAGTCTCGAAGCAAGCCCTTTAACAAGTCTCTACCTGAATGTTAACCCACGAAGTGTGAGAAACTCTCCAATGGCCGGATCAATTTTTTCATGATCGCCGCAATCCGTGTAATTCCAACATCATTCTCTGCTGCATGTTTCCAATAATTTTTCGGATCATCAATAACAAGGAAGACAGTCCTTACAGATTCAGCATTAAGAAGTTGGGCTTTCGGATAAACAGCCTTGAGCTCTTTTAGCCTCTTTTCAGCCATCTCAAGCATCTTATCCCGATCACCGAAATTCATAGTTCCTGTTGGGCAGACCTTAACACAGGCAGGTAGCATTCCATTGGTAATCCTGTCAAAGCACATTGTGCATTTGGCCATACCACCTGTCTTCTGATCCCATCGAGGGATATCCCATGGACAGGATTCCCTTATGGTCTTTGCATCAGCAGCCTTTACCTTCACCTTTGGATCGTAAAGCACAGCACCTGTTGCTTCATCCCTTGTAATGGTTTTTACATCCAAAGACTGGGCTGTATACATGCAGGGTGGTTCAAGGCAGTGTCTGCACTGATCAGTGAAGAAATACCATACAGGTTTGCCATTTACTTCAAATTCACTGAATCGAACTAATTTGAAAGTTGAAAACGAGAGATCCTCCGGGTTTTGATGGCTACCTTTTTGTGTTGTTTTTGTTGCCGGATTCATATTCCACTGCTTACATGCTATTTGACATCCGCGGCATGCCGTACACTTACTTGTATCTATAAAAAAGCCTTTTCCTGCCATTCTATATCACCTCCTTATGCCTTTTTAACATTAGCCATGAAGGCCTTTGTTTCCGGGATCATTGTATTAGGATCACCAACTGTCGGGGTAAGCAAATTGGCACTATCGCCTCCATCTTTAGGGTAGAGCCAACCAAAGTGATAGGGTAACCCTATCTGATGTATCGTTTGTCCTGCGATTACGAAAGGTTTAACCCGGGAAGTAACTATGGCTACCGCTCCTACTTTGCCCCGAGAAGTTTCCACCATAACCTTATCACCGTTCTTTATACCTCTTACTTCTGCCAGCTCTTTACTCATTTCACAGAATATCTGTGGCTCAGCTTCAAGAAGCCATGGGAGCCAGCGGGTCAAAACACCTGTCTGCCAGTGCTCAGTTACTCTATATGTTGTACACACAAAAGGATATCTTGGGTCACAAGTAGCAAAGGTATCCGGTCCTCCTTTGAATATCTTAATGACAGGATTAATCCTCTGATTTGACATGATATTCTTTTCAATTGGGCATTCCAACGGCTCATAGTGTTCTGGGAATGGACCATCCTTTAAGCCAGGGCCAAAGATAGAAGCAACGCCATCTGGTTTCATGATAAAGGGATAAACTCCTTCTGTACCCATTGGCGGTGCTGGCCCGTCGGGAATATCACCAACCCATTTCTTATTCTCAGCATCCCATTTGAGCAACGCCCTGTTTGGATTGCGGGGCTTTCCTTCCAGATCAACAGAGGCACGGTTATAAATGATACGTCTGTTAACCGGCCATGCCCATGACCACTCCGGATAGAGACCCAATCCCGTTGGATCTGTCTTTTTTCTTCGGGCAGCCATATTTCCTGCCTCTGTATAACTGGCAGAGTAGATCCAGTTGCCACTCGACGTTCTACCGTCATCTAAAAGAAACACAAAACTTGGGACTAATGTTCCCTTTTTATATGCCTTTTTGTCCACAGGATGCTCAGGGATATCCTCTAAGAAGTATCCGTTAATATCTTTGGCTACCGTGTGGATATCGAATTTACCATTCGTTTCATAATCCCATTTCAGATTGAGGATCGGATCTGGAAAAGCACCTTTGTCTTTTTGATAAAGTGCCTGAACTTTCTGAAAAAGCTCATACATGATATCTCCGTCCGGTCTGGCATCCCCCGGAGGATTAGCAGCTTTCCATCTCCACTGCATCCATCTGCCGCTGTTACTGATGCTTCCTTCTTTTTCCAAGAAAGCAGCGCATGGCAACTGGAAGACCTCTGTCTTTATCTTTTTGGGATCCATACCTGGTCCTTTCCAGAAAGAACCAGTTTCATTATCGAAGACATTGACATTGACCATCCAGTCAAGCTTTGCGAAGGCCTGACGCACCTTGCCTGCATTGGCGCCTGAACATGCCGGATTCATACCCCAGGCAAAGAAACCTTTAAATGTACCGTTATACATTTCATCAAAGAGATTCAACCATGAAGCATCCTGGGCCGGGTCTAATTTAGGAAGCCAGGAATAACCAAATTCATTCTCCTTTGTTGCTTTATCACCATAAAAAGACTTCAGGAGACTTGCTACATACTTTGGTCTGTTCTTCCACCAGTTGACGCTGCGAGGGTCTTTTGAGCTGGGTGTTGTTTTATTGTAATCTGCGAGGGTTGCCCATTGGGAACGCGGTGCTGGAAGGTAGCCAGGGATTATATGATAAAGCAGTGCCTGATCTGTTGATCCCTGAACGTTTGACTCTCCCCTCAGGGCATTGACACCTCCACCTGCAATACCCATGTTCCCTAAGAGTGTCTGAATAATGGACATTGCACGGATGTTTTGAACACCAACCGTATGCTGGGTCCATCCCATGGCATAAAGCTCGGTGCCGGCTTTATCAGGCTTTCCTGTAGAGCCGTAAGCCTTATACACCTTTTCAAGGTCTTCCTGGGGTGTCCCGGTTATCGTCGTTACCTTCTCAAGGGTATAGCGTGAGTAGTGTTTTTTCAAAAGCTGGAAGACACACCTCTCATTTTGAAGGGTCATGTCACGTGTAGGAATTCCGTTTGCATCCTTTTCTAATGCCCAGGTTGATTGATCATATGACCGTTTACTCGGATCATATCCGGAGAAAAGTCCGTCATCAAAACTGTATTTCGGACTAACAATAAAAGACGCATTCGTATAGTTCTTGACATAGAATTCATCATAGAGATTGTTATCAAGGATGTACTTAATCATCCCGCCGAGGAATGCGATATCTGTTCCCGAGCGAAGCCTGACAAATATATCAGCTTTCGTTGAAGTACGGGTAAATCGTGGATCTACATGGATAAAGATCGCTCCTTTTTCCTTTGCAGCCTGAATCCATTTAAAGGACACCGGATGGTTTTCTGCAACGTTACCCCCCATATTCAGGATGACGTCCGCATTTCTAAAATCAATGTAATGGTTTGTCATTGCACCACGTCCGAACGACTCTCCCAGAGCCGCTACAGTGGCGCTGTGTCATATTCGGGCCTGATGCTCGATATAGACGAGACCAAGTGACCTGAGGAATTTCGAATAGAGCCAGCACTCCTCATTATCCAGCGCTGCACTTCCAACTGAGGCAATACCATTGCACCTGTTTACTACCTGTCCTTGAGCATTCTTTTCCATGAAGCTTGCATCTCTGCTCTTCTTAATCCGCTTGGCAATCTCATTCGAGAGCCCACTCCCAACTAACCTCTTTCCACTTGTCACTGTTAGGTGCACGATAGCGGACTTTTTTCAAACGATTATCATTGACAGCAATCTGGTAGGAAGCAGCACCTTTCGCACACAGAGAACCCTCACTAATGGGATGATCGGGATCTCCCTCACTGTTAATCACCTTTCCGGTTTTGTCAGTGGCAATGAGGATGCCACATCCCACCGAACAGTAACAACATATGGTGGGAGTCTCTTTGGCACCCTTGATTCGGAGCTCAGCAGCATAGGCATGCACAGGTGTAAGGTCAAACCCTAATTGGCTCAGAGCTGCGCCAGCCACAGTTACCCCTGAGATCTTCATAAAATCTCTTCTGGTAACATTCATATACGTATCCCTCCTTTCTCTAAATTTTAATTATTACTACGGAAAACAACGCTGATAGGAAAAAGAATTATATGCTTTTTTGCATGAATAAAGTTCATGAACGCAATGAAAATTTATACTATATATAACTTATAATGTCAAGATAATAAGTCATTCAACTTTTTCCCATTCTTTGCTTCTTTGAAAATTTTTTATCCACTACACTATTATTGCTCCTGAAAACTACCGTGAGTATCAGTCTTTGTCTGATTTTTTTGTAGGATTTATACTTCTTTGCTTGTAGGTATTTTTCTCACAGAAAGATGAATCATTCTTTACATGAATATTAAACTCTTGCCTCTCGTTATAGTGAAAATAAGATAATAAGATAATAAATAAGTATTGGTTTCAGAATTGAGGAGGAAAAAACAATGCAGGAGATGTTAAGAGTAGAAAATCTAACACTGTCAATAGACGGTAAACAGGTTTTAAAGGGTGTGGATTTCTCCATGAAGTATGGTGAAGTCCATATGCTCTTTGGACCGAACGGTGCCGGAAAGACTTCTTTTATCATGGCGCTCATGGGATTCCCAAAATATAAAGTGGATCAGGGAAGAATATATTTTAAAGGAGAAGATATCACTGAAAAGGACATCTCTGAGAGATCAAGGCTCGGTCTTGGCATCTCCTTCCAGAGACCGCCCACAGTCAGAGGAGTTTCATTAAGGAAATTCATCGAAATAATTTCAGACGGAACGAGCAAAGAAGAAACTCTGAAAATCGCAGAGAAGCTCAATCTCCTCAATCATTTAGACAGAGGGCTGAACGAAGGTTTCTCAGGCGGTGAGATGAAACGCTCAGAACTTTTGCAGCTTATGGTGCAAAAACCGGATTTGGTTTTCATAGACGAGCCCGAGTCGGGTGTTGATCTTGAAAATATCGCGCTCGTTGGAGAAGCGATTACCACCCTGCTTGGGAAAGAAGATAAACTGAAAGAGCAAAAACGAAGCGCAATAATCATTACTCATACCGGTCATATCCTTGATTTTGTAAACGCTGATAAAGGTTCCTTGATTTTTGAAGGGAAGCTCATCTGTGGAGGTAATCCCAGAGATATCCTTTCAGAAATTAAAAAGCATGGGTACAGGAGGTGCGCACAATGTCAACCGACAGAACTTACTTTTCGGAGATAAGAGAGAGGGCAGAAAAGGCAAGAGAAAAGAAAGCAGCCCTTGGGCCGGATATAGATCTTTCACGGTACAACCAGCATATCGAGAGGGGGAAAATAGAAAGTCTTGAAAACTTACCTCAGCAAGCAAGGGAAGCTGCAGTTATGGCCGGCATTGATGTAAAGGAAGAGATGCGTTCAGGTTCATACCTTCAAGTTGACCACTCTGTTGTCTATGAACGATTGAATAAACTGTATGAAGGTAAGCTTGAGATAATGAGCACAACCGAGGCCCTGCAAAAATATGACTGGCTGGAAGACTATTACTGGAGGGCTGTTCCAGTTGATCAGGACAAGTACACAGCCCAGGCAGAACTGAACATGACGCACGGATACTTCATCAGGGTTCTGCCACACCAGAAACTCGAATATCCTGTTCAGGCGTGCCTTCTGGTAGCAGAAAATCACGTGAGCCAGAATGTTCACAACATCATCATTGTTGAAGAAGGTGCGGAGCTTCAGGTAATAACAGGATGTACTCTCTCTAAAAAAGATGCTGAGGGAATACATCTTGGGATTTCAGAGTTCTATATTAAAAAAGGCGGCAAACTCTTCTTCACACATGATCCATAACTGGGCTGATAATTTTCATGTGAGGCCAAGAACGTGGGCAATTGTTGAAGAAGATGGGGCATTTGTCAGTAACTATGTCCTTTTAAAACCGGTAAAGTCAATCCAGGCTTTCCCTGTAGCCTATCTCAAAGGAGACAGGGCGTCTGCCAAATTCAACACTGTTGTCTATGGACTCAAAGATTCATACATTGATCTCGGTTCACGCATCATCCTTGAAGGAGAAGATACCAGGGGTGAATCCGTTGCACGCACGATTGCCGCAGATGAAAGCGTAATCTATGCACGTGGAGATTTGGTAGCGAAGACCAAGGGTTACTGTTTGGCTCACCTTGACTGCCGTGGAATTGTCTTTTCCAAAGCAGGGAAAATTTTTGCAATACCACAGTTAATATCCGAAGGCGCATTAAAGGCCGAACTTTCCCATGAAGCCTCCATAGGTCCTATTTCTGAAGAGCAGGTTGAGTATTTGATGTCCAGGGGTGTTTCCAGAGAAGATGCTGTTTCTGTGATAACCTCCGGATTTCTGAATCTGGATATCCCGTACCTTCCAGAAGTTATTGACAGGAATATAAAAGAGGTAATACAGGCTACTGCTAAAGAATCGATGTAGGGATGAAGTCAGGACTGCTTTCTGTGGTTGATCTTATCCCTCCGCCAAGTTTCGGATCAATCATCATATCCAGTATTGTACGGGAGGGGTCTGAAACAGAAACTTTCACCTGTCCTCTCCAGACAGGCTTAGTACATCGATTTATAAATTCAGTAATGTATTTTCATGCGGCCTGTTTTTCAACACTTGCGGATGATTGTTTTATTTTGTTCAGCAGAATATTGAGATCATTTCGGGTGAATTTCCATTCAAACGGTTTAGATATCTGTTCGTATTCGTGTTGGAAACGAAGTAGTCGTTCCTGAAGTTCATCAAGAGAGCCGAAGTCATTAGGGATAAGTGCCTTACGCTGCAGGATCGAAAAGTATATTTCAATCTGATTCAACCAACTCGCATGTACCGGAGTGTGAACGAGCACCAGATTGCTGTATCGTGATTGTAGTCTTTCGATAGCTTTGCTACCACGATGGGCAGATCCATTGTCAACAATCCAGAATACTCGCTGCGCTTTAGAAACTACTTAGTCGGTTCTCCTTGTATCGTCTCCTCTTCAATCGTTTCTTCTTCAATTGTCCCTTCTTTACCTGTAACTTCTTTAATCGAGAGAAGTTCAATATCAAAAATAAGGGTAGCATTTGGCCCTATATCATCACCGGGTGCGCGTTCACCATAAGCGATATTTGAAGGGATAAATAGCTGCCACTTTGAACCAACTTTCATTAGTTGTAAAGCCTCGGAGAAACCAGGGATAACGCCTTTAACCGGAAAAGTTGCAGGCTGTCCACGGGTGTATGAACTGTCAAACTCTTTTCCGTCAATCAGGGTACCGCGGTAATGGACTGTCACCATATCATTTGCGGTTGGAGTCTTACCTTCACCTTCCTTGATTACTTTATACTGTAAACCACTTGGCAGTGCTACGACACCTTCTTTTTTCTTGTTCTCCACAAGGAAGGCCTCGCCTTCCTTTTTGTTTTTCTCGGCCAGTTCTTTCATATGTGCCTGCTGTTTAGCCATTATGTCTTTCTGAAAATTCATCATAGTTTCATTAACTTCCTGCTCTGTCATCAATGTCTTGCCCCCGGAAAGTACATCCTTGATTCCCTGGAGAAGAACATCCGGATTAACTTCAACAGATTGTCTTTTTAAGTTTTTTCCAATATTGATACCTATACTGTAACTGACCTTATCCTTTTGATCTTTGAGTTCAACATTTTCTCCGGCATACCCATAACCTGCAAAAAACAGGATCCCCAAGACTGCCATCCATCGTAGTTTCATACATTCTCCTTTCATTCTTTTGAAGTCAACTTCAAGAGAAACTCTATCTGCATAATCTGAAATTATACGCCTGCTATATGAAACTTGTCAATCAAGGGAGTACTGGCTTTGCTTTTGGCACTTTGCTAATGGAAGGTTATTTGTCTTACAATAACAGAATTTAAAAATGAGATACATCGAAGTCATAAAAGAGGGATTCAGGGTAATGCACAGAATCTGGCAGCTTTTGCTCGTTCAATTAGGCATGGTAATCCTCAGCGGAATCGGGTTTTTTGTTTTTGTCGGCATACCACTTGCGATAGCTTTTGTCATATTCAGCATTGATCTTACCGGGATCGCACGGATAGAGGATATCATCAGATTGTTTAAAGGATCATCTGATATCCTGTCGAGGTATTTCGGACTTGTCCTTATTGTTGCAGGTGGTCTTCTGACCTATATTATCCTGGCTGCCATATTCAGTATTTATGTCTTCGCAGGTTCTGTTGGAGTAATTGGAAGGGCGCTGGTAGACAAAACCCTGAAATTCAGCATGCCTATATTTTTTTCTGAGGCGAAGAGGCTTTTTCTGCCCATGCTCGGTTTTACATCCATAGTAGGCATTATTCTTATTGCTGCTGCTTTTATACTCGGAATCCTGGGAGGCGGGGTAATGGCATTGGTAACCTTGGTGAAGAGTCAGGATTCAACACTTGCACTCTTCCTCAGCCTCTTTTTTTCTCTGCTCCTGATCATTATTGCCCTTATCCTTTTCCTTGGAATCCTTTCGATAACCATGTATGGAGTTGCTGTCCTTGTTATAAAAAACTTCAGACCAATGAAATCCCTCAGGGAGGCTGCATATTACGTTGTGAGACACCCGAATGCATTCTGGCTCTACGCTTTACTTTTCGGGGGATATATCTTTGTAAGCTTTCTCCTGGTACTTCTTGGCTATCCATTTAACTTGCTCCCTGTGATAGGTCCTATCCTTTCTTTTCCATATCAGATCATCTCTTCTGCCTTTCAAACATACATCGGCTTGTCAATTATAGCTGCTTTATTTGCCTACTACTATTCCACAGAAGTGCCACAAGAGGTTCCGGGTGAGCATGTTGCTGAAGTTCCTTCATCTCAGGCTCAATCCGAAGAAGAATCCACAGTACATGATGCATGATGTGTCGAACTATTTGTTCAGGAGTCTCAGTGCCTTTTCGTGAAGGTTTTTATTTCCTGACGCAAGAAGAGAGGAACTTTTTTTCAGGCTGATTTCAAGAGTCCCGATGCTGTTACCTTTTGTGTCTGTAAAAATACCCCCGGCTTCCCGTACAAGCAGCCAGCCGCCTGCAAAGTCAAAACTTCTCGAAAGGGAAGGAGTAACAAAGACGCTGACCGCACCAAGGGCGAGATAAGCAAGATCAAGAGCAGTAGCACCAAGACACCGGGTTTTGCTCGATTTTGAAAGGAGCGGCATAATCTCCGGTATGTCTTTGGAGGGAGACTGCGCCTCGTAAGCAATGAGATAGAATATATCATCCTGTTGCGCAGAGATTCTCTTGTCGTTTAAGAAGGCACCCTTACCCTTCTCTGCCCAGAATTCATCACCACTGATGAGATTCACAACATAAGCGAGTTCAATATCTCCGATTGTATTGCCATCTGCAATAGCAATGGATGTGCAGTAAAAGGGGATTCCGGAGATTGCATTCTTACTTCCATCAATCGGATCTATGACTGCCTTCCTTCCCCCACCTCTTATTATATCTTTTATACCGGCCTCTTCAGAAATAACAGTCAGCGCTTCTCCTGATTCAGCAAGACCAGAGATGACAATCTCTTCTGCCCTCTTATCTATAAGGAAAGTCTTGTCACCTGCTGCACCAACACCGATGGCTGCGGCAGTAAGGGGACTCTGTCGGACGAGAGGGATTTCTTTCAGGAGCCTCTTCCCTATTTTTCTGAGTGTTCCTATTTCCATTACTATACCTGTGAAAGCCTTTCAATCTCTTCTTCGTCTATCTGAAGTTCACTTGCAAGTGTCTTAAGCGGAGCACCTGTCTGTTTTATTACCTCCCTGAGATATTCATCATAGCTCATGTTTTTCTCCCAGCACCGGTAAAAATATTCTTTGAGTATTGTCGCAAGTCCTTCTGATGGAATCCTGTAACCTTTCCTTGTAGCCTCCTTTTCACCTGTACTTTCAGGCAGACCGATTACAGCAAGACTGTTATCAACAACAATATAACGCAGGTCATAGACAACAGGGCAGCTCCCGAAGCGTATATCTGCCCCGGCCTTTTTGTAAAGAGAAGCGATGTGAGCTCTGTCATGAAACTTCGGGAGGAGGTATTTGACACTAACTCCTCTTCCTGTCAACCGTTCGATGTGAGTTATGATCTCCCGTGTCCTTTTTTTATCGCCTCCTGTCGGGAGTCTTCCGGTAATGAACCCGATGACTTCAGACTTTGCGTCCATCATGGAATCAGTAACAGTAAGGAAGTATTCCTGACGTGTAAGTACCTTTGTTGCCTTTTCAACTTCCAACAAAAGATTTCTCCTTCCCCTGCCTTCCCTTAAGCTGAAAAGAAGGAGTATGACGGTAACTATGAGCAACACCGATTCGAGCAGAAGAAGACTTGTCTCAATACTCATGGTTCATTATTCTAAAAGAAACCTTGCTTACAAGCAAATTCCTGGAAGAGGACCGCCAGGGGGTGCAAGAAAACCGAGGGAGTTTTTGAAGGAGAAGGAAATAGAGGGAGATTGCCCATTATTCAAGTTGTTTTTGATGCGATCAGAGAGCTTATGACACCTCCTAAACCAAAACGTCGCAGAATTGGTTTTAAGCGGGGACATGAAAATGGATAAGAATGATTCTCTCTATAAAATACGGGATGTGTCCCTTGCCCCTCCACAACTGCCCTCTAAACGCCTTACCTAAAATGCTCGGCATCAGAGCATCAAGCTCTTTCTGGGTTTCAGTTTGAAGCTTTTCAATTTATCAACACCGAAAATGTACCCGTCCCTTTATTTTTTTTAAAGTTTCCCGTCCCTTTTCATTCTATAAAAAAGGAATATGCTAAGAAAATAGACCTGACCCTACTGACCCTCTTTTTCTACAATATCCTTGAAGGTTTAGTATCTATATACTTCGGCATTAGCTGAGGTGTTTATTAACTAATTTAGTCATCTCGAACATCGAGACTTGCTTCTTCCCGTCGAATACCGCCAAGAGGTTCTCATCGGCATTGATATTCCTCTTATTCTTTGCATCTTGGAGATTATTTTTCTTTATATATTCCCATAGCTTCTTGGTTATCTCTGTCCTTGGAAGAGGCTCATTACCCACTATCTTAGCCAGCGTCTCGCTTGGTTTCATAGGCTTCATAAAAGCTGGATTAGGGGCTCCTTCCCTTGAGACTTTTTTCTTCTTTTCTGCCATCATTATCCTCCTTATGTTTACGACTTTAGAGTCTTAATTCCTCTGTCTCAGGATGCACGTTTATAAAAGTATACACTAATTCGGCACAAATCCAGACATTCTTCAGTAAGAGGTTAGAACCTATTCGATCCAATATAAAGAACTCCTGAAGGAACCTGTCGCTGGGAATACAGCTGACCAATTCATGTTATGCAAATTTACTGTAAGGCGCAAAAAGCCACTGACAAGGCGTGCGGAGTTCTTTTAGAAATCAACTGGGTCGATATCTTCCTGCAGTCCTTATCACTTTGGGCATTGAAAAGGGTGCATAGTCCATATAGAAATCCATAATAAAAAATGGTTAGATATTTTATCTCTCCCTCTGAAATAAATTATAAATATTTCCAATCTATTTTTTAATGTGATACAATCTATCTAAACTAAAATAAGGAGGTAACATGGCAACAGCAAAGAAAGCAAAATGTGCTGCAAAAACCAAAGAAGGAAAGCAATGTAAGAATTCCGCAGCTGGGAAATCGAAATTCTGTGCATCTCACAAGAAAAAATAGTTGTAAACTGTAAAAGCATTTAAGAAAATTCTCAGAGGATAGAATTATCCATTAACAGCGTGTAAATTTAGATTCTACACGACAAGATATTTTTTTCTTTATTCCAACCAACATATTTCTCAGGGGTGCCAGACACTTATTGAGTTCTTCCTGAAAGGCGCACCTTTCGAGCCTGATATAATGGTACGGAGTACAAGGGGAAATAATTAGATGTCGACAAAATTCCTATGTTATACCGACCCCGCCTTTTGTCCTTAATTACCCACAAAATACTGGATAAGGTTATTTTAATGGCATTGATTTTATTTTATTATTTCAATTTTCAAAGCATACGGATTATGCTATATTTACGTCATGAATTTGAAAGCAACGAGGCTGTATAATTATTGTTAGCCTGAAATGATTAAAACAAATGGATATTGAAATAATACGTATGAATATCACTGGCAAGGTATCTATATGAGCTTGGGGTTTCAAGCCTTCGGGTCGAAAAACGATATTTATCTTTTCCCCGCCGTAAATCTCCTGCAAGATAGCGTCGAGGCATTTCTTTCTTCTCTTCGGCATCATAATATTTATTCTGCACTATAACGCGCCCCCTTTTCTCTTATGCAGGGTAAGCTCCCAAAGTAATTTTGAAGGTCTTCATTCCTAAAGTTGCCGTTTCAGGAATAACCTTCTACTCAGCACTCTGTGCCAAAGTTTTTATTATGCTTAAAATAATATCAAAAGATTGCAAGCTGTCATGTCTATCAAAAAATATTAGATTAAGATAATATGTTATGCTTAATACAGGTGGAAAAGAAGAAATAGTCAAACAGGGACACTGATAAATAGATTTCATTTCACAAAGCTCACCTTTTAGCGGTCTCCCCAATTAACAGACATTTTATGAATATTGCATCCTGCAGTCTCTGCCGCAGGGTTATTCACTTTGTTTCCATCTTTGAGAAAGGACTTTTGTGCTACTTTATAAGTAAATGCGAGCGCAAAATTAAAGAACATGAAAGCATATTGTATAGGCAAGTCCATCATTCTGCCCCATGTCCGTTATATAAATAATGGAAAGCGTAATAGCATGATGTTTCATTCTCACGTTATAAACTCACATGGACATTGTCATACATTGGGATGTAATAGGATGGATTTTTCTGGTTTATGTTTGGGACATAAGATGAGCAAAGGAGAGTTTTTAAAACGATATTGTGGTGGTGTAGAACCAGAAACAAGGACAAACAAAGAATGAAAAGGAGGTCTAATATTTATAAGTAAGGATGTAAAAGTACCCAAGGAGATTGAAGAGATCAGAGTTTTTATAAACAAAAAAGGAGATTGAAAATGAGAAAAATGTATGTTGGAAACATTCCATACAACGCTACTGAAGAAGATTTAAGGGAACTGTTTTCAGAATATGGTGAGATCGAATCATTAAAAATAATGAAGGATACCTTCACAGAGCGATCCAAAGGATTTGGTTTTATTGAGATGGTAAATGAAGAAGATGCAAAAAAGGCGATTGCAACCCTTAATGGGAAAGATTTCAAGGGGAAATCACTTACTGTAGCTGAGGCGAGACCTCAACAGAAACGGCAAGGTTTTAATAAAAGAAGTAGTGGCTATGGGGGATTTGGGGGTACAGGGAGAGGTTAGGGATAGTTTTTGGAGATCAACGTCAATGAAAATAACGTCGATGGAGTACTGTAAGGGAACTCTTAAAAACATTGGGTCTGTAAAAAAACAGCCTGTATGCTTATGGAGGTGGATATGAAGGAACTTATTGAACTAATGGCGAAATCGTTGGTCGATAAACCGGAGGATGTTGCAGTAACCGAGGTAGATGGAGAAAAAACTTCTCTCTTTGAATTGCGTGTTGCTTCAAGTGATATTGGGAAGGTTATCGGAAAGCAGGGGAATACAGCGCGAGCAATGAGGACAATACTGAGTGCTTCAGGAACAAAAATAGGTAAACGCTGCATTCTTGAAATATTGGATTAAACTGAATAATACCAAAAAAGGAGTTTAAAGAATTTATGGAATTTCACGCTTTTAATTTTCACCCACAGGTCGAAGTCGGGATAGCGTCAGCGGGTTATGTCTCACCGACGCCGATCCAGGTACAGGCAATCCCACTGGTCATGGAGGGTCGTGACGTCATGGGCTTGGCACAGACCGGCACCGGCAAGACCGCCGCCTTCGTGCTGCCAATTCTGCATCGCTTGATGCAAGGGAGGCGCGGGTGCATTCGAGTCCTCGTCATCGCCCCTACCCGCGAGCTTGCCGAGCAGATCCACGAAGCAATCGGCATTCTGGGACAGCAGACCTGCCTCCGAAGCGTAAGCATCTATGGAGGTGTGGACATGAACCCGCAGATAAAGAAACTGCGCAGCGGCGTTGAGATCGTCGTTGCCTGCCCTGGTCGCCTGCTCGATCACATTAATCACGGTATGATAAACCTGTCGCAGCTGGAAGTGCTCGTTTTAGACGAGGCAGACCGGATGTTTGATATGGGGTTCCTGCCCGATATCAGGAAGATCCTCAAGAATGTGCCGGCCAAGCGCCAGACGCTGATGTTTTCTGCAACTATGCCAAATGATATCAGACATCTGGCCCGCGAAGTTCTGAGTGCACCGGTCACGGTGCAGGTTAACCCTTCCACGCCGGCAAGCACTGTGGCGCATGCGCTCTACCCGGTCGATCAGCACCTCAAAACCGCACTCCTCTTCGAACTGCTGCGCCAGACTGTCACTGAGTCTGTGCTGGTATTTACACGCACCAAGCACCGAGCCAAGCGCGTGGGGCAGCTTCTGGAGAAGGCCGGCTACCGGGCCGCATCGCTGCAGGGGAACCTGTCTCAGAACAGGCGGCAGGCTGCACTCGACGGATTCCGCGACGGCTCCTATAAGGTTCTTGTTGCGACCGACGTTGCCGCCCGCGGTATCGATGTCACACGCATATCCCACGTCATCAACTACGACATGCCCGATACCACCGATGCATACACGAACCGAATAGGCCGCACTGGCCGGGCTGAAAAGACCGGGGATGCCTTCACGTTCATTACCCATAAAGACGAGGATATTGTGCGCAGCATCGAGCGCGTTCTCGGTGAAAAGGTAGAGCGTCGCACGGTGAATGGATTCGATTATAAAAAAAAGGCACCGGTGCGCGATACGGGGTTTTCTCGCCCACTGCGTGAACCACAACGCAACTGTAAGCAGAATAATCCGGGACCATCCAGGTCCAATACTACCGCCGCTGCTCCGCAGAAAGGGTACCAGGGCAGAAGAGCGGAAGAGCAGAAGTTTAGAAGTGCAGATGTCCAGAAGACGTCACAGCAGGTTTCCGCTCCCCGGAGTTCCTCCAGTTCAACTAAACGCAGGTACCGACCGTATAACCACGTCTCCAATCGCTGAACAAAGCCCGTTAGCAAAGTTTAAACATTTGCAAAAATAAAAACCTGATTTCAATGACTTTACTTTTCTCTTCCACCCGAGAAGGACGACCAGTCCTAACATTCTAAAATACTTTTTACTCATTTCTACCTCTCTTCGACACCGGTGGAATGCTTTCAGTGGGCGCCTCGGCCCGAGCAATACCGCGATCCATTGTGTGCTTTTATTGTTCTCGCATGCGAACTTCAGGGTCATGGTAAGCGGTATGCACAGAACCATGCCGACCGGACCGAGCAGGCTTCCCCAAAAGATCAACGAGAGAAAGACAACCAGCGTGGACAGGCCAAGCCTCCGCCCCATGAGCCTCGTTTCAATCACATTGTCGAGTATGAAATTAACGGCCATATATCCGGCAGTCGCGAGCACGGCGCTGCCTATCCCGAATTGGATAAGGGCGAGAAGAACCGCGGGAACGGCGGCGATTGTGGAGCCGACATTCGGCACATAGTTGAGCAGAAAAGCCAGGAAACCCCAGAGAATGGGAAAATCCACGCCGAGGATGAACAGCCATATCCCGATCAGGATCCCCGTGGCCAGACTGATGAGCGTCTTGATGACCATATAGCGTTTGATATCATCGACGAACCTCGTGAACTGGGGAAATACCTGCTGAGGATCACCGAGAACAGCGCGGAGCTTGACGGGAAAGCTTGAGGCCTCGAGCAGGATGAAGGTTACGGTGAGCAGGATCAGGACGATGTTCGAAAGCGCCGAGCCCAACCCCGCGAGCAAGCTGGCGGTCAGGCTCATCACCGCTCCCGGATTGATATACTCGAGCAGAATCTTGTCCGTGCCCCGGATGCCCTTGGTTGCCAAAAACGCCTGGAATGCCGAGACTTGCTCCTGTAAGCGCGTCTGATAGACAGGCAGCTCAGCGTAAAAGCTGTTGATGGACGTGCCGACGATTGCGCCGATAACCAGCAGAATGGTGATCATGCCGGCCACCACGAGCAGCACCGCGACGACGGAGGGAATGCGTTTCCGCTCGAGCCAGAGTACCGGCGGCGTCCCGATGACAGCGAGAAAAACAGCGACGAGGAACGACACCAGCACCGACTGCGCCTGATTGATGCCCCCGATGATGATCACGAGCGCTGCCGCGATGACGAGGAAGCGGATTCCGCGGTCAGGATCACTCTTAACAGTCATAGACACCTTTGGTACTGGAGGGGGCGACGCGACCCCCTTTGATAGATACGAGCCTCTTTTGATCGTCGAGTGAACCTTTTGTCATCCTACTTTCTATCCTGTTTTTCTTCCTCCCCTCTTTCAGGTTTTCCTTGAGGCTGAGAGTGTTGTGGTTGCTGAACCTGAGGTCTTTGCTCTTGTCTTTGCGGCTGCTGAACTTTCTCCTTAGGTTGTTGTTTTGGCTGTTGAACCTGAGGTTGTCTTTGTTGTTGACCTTGAGGTTGCTGAACCTGGGGTTGTCTTTGTTGGTATTCTCTTTGTTGCTGTTGTCTCTGTTGCTGATGTCGCTGAACCTCAGGCCTCTGTTGATATTGCTGTTGCCTTTGATGTCTTAGTTCCTGTCTCTGTTGTTGCGGTCGAGGTTGATAGCTCTGGACGCCCCAGGTTCCTTGCCTTTCCCAATGTCGATCATTATGCCAGCTCTTCCAGTTCTGTTGAAGTCGTTGGTGAGGAATCCGTTCATAGTTCCACCGGTGTCCGTACCAATTATGGTCTCTGTAGTATCCTCTCCAACCTGGATCTACATCAAAATAAAAACTTGGAACATTGTTATAATAACCCCAGCCCCGGTTATAATAATGTGAGCGATACCAACGACCTTCCCACGGACGCCACCACCAACCATTCCAGAAAAAGATGTCCACGTCTACATCAGGGACGACGTACACATAGTTCGTATCAGGCAGCACTATCACCTCCGGAGGTGCGGCAAATACGATGGGCGGCGGCAGAGAAATTCCAACACTTATATCTACCTCTGCCATTGTTGGAATAGGAACGACAATTACCAACGCCAAAAGCAATGTTCCAAAAAATAACTTTTTCATTTTGTTGCCTCCTATACACATCACTGTTTTGTCTCCCATTAGCCTTTCCTGCTTCCCACAACCAGCAATACAATGCCGCCCACGAGCGCAATACCACCCACAAGCGGCGGCAGGGGAAGCGTTTTCGTCTTCTCGGCAGTCATCTGGATGGGACCGATATCGACGACCTTCTCCCTGGTCGTGTAGGTGATGCCCTGATACGCGAACGCGACGATTCCGATCACGATAAGGATGATGCCTGTCAACGTGTATGTTTTCATTTCGCTCCTTCTTTCTGTTGTCACTCCTTTCATGCTGCGCATTGTAGGAGAAGGGATACTTTTCCCTCTCCATAGAGCAGTGTGAGGTTATAAAACTCGCAGTTGAAGGGGCACCCCGGGAATTCAGGATAAATGAGGAGTGCTTTCACGGAATGCCCCTTATCCATCTACTTTTTCTCTTGCACCTTCAAGTCGCTCTTAACGGATTTCACGCCCTTGATTTGCCTGATCTTTGCTACGATCCGCTCCTCAGCCTTTTTGTCATGTATGAAACCCGCGAGAACAACATTTCCATTTGTAGAGGAAACATCGATCTTCAAATACTGGGCGTCCGGGTCTTTGACGATTATCGCATTAGCTTCCGTAGTAATGTTTGAGTCATCGATATATTCGCCTGTAGTTCTGCCTGTCATCAGGGGGCGAAGCCCGAAAACAAGGCCAATC
>CAWCKM010000022.1:0-71540 GCA_963796125.1 Nitrospirota bacterium | reverse complement strand
AGCAAAACATTTTCTTTTTTGGAGATGTCTGTCATCCTCTGGATAAATCCGCTTTTACTGAACAATATGAACTTATTCTTTCTCATTTCCTTATGCCAGTCGACTAACTGAGATTTTCGTAAAAGGTCTTGATATATATCATCGCCGACTTTTTTATTGCTCCACTTGCACTCTCCAAAATAGGCGGTCTTTTGTTCCTCATCAAGGGCAACAATATCTCCTCATCCTTAGACCACCATTTCCCTATGGTTGTGTACTGTATCAATCCATCTTTCATTAAGTCTTTACAGATGTCCATGCAGACATCCTCATATATTGTTGAGATATGATGCTCAAAGGTATCCTTGATCTGTTTCAGCACATAGTCAACATTTTCAATTTCGAGTCTGTTTCTATTCGGGAATGCAAATTTAAACCAGAAGGTGAAGAATTTATCATGGAGCCTGTAAAGTCCCTGCTTACTCTTTTCCGGATACTTTCTGTAACAGGGATATCCTTTTCGACAAATCCAAGGCTTCTCAGAATGTCAAGATACCTTGCAACAAGACTCTTTTCAAAACCTGTCTCGTTGATAATCTCGGAGAGTTTTCGTTTCCCCTCGCAATTGCCTTAAGAATTACAAAATAGTTTCTTGGTTCTCTCAGTTCTTCACGGAGAATATATTCTACTTCGCTGTAGAGAAAAGTCCCTTTACTAAGTATCAACTCCTTTATATTCCTGAATGTGTCATGACCTGGATTAATTTTTTCTATATATGCCGGAATAGCGCCCAGGACAGAGTATATCTTTACAAGCTCTTCAAAATCTTTATCAGGAAAGAATTCCTTTAATGCATCGAAAGCCATTTCTTTGACCTCTAAGGATGCCGTCCTTCTCCCGTAAAGCGGGGCCTTGTAAAATAAAACCTCCTTTTCCATCATTCCAATACTTGAACCTGTCAGGATTAAAAATACATTGCTCTGTTTTAAATATTCATCTATTCCCTTTTGAAATATGGAGGATATCGCAGGATTTGAGTTAACAAGGTATGGGAATTCATCTATGACAAAGATCAGCCTTGTTTTCTGTTTTCTCTCATGTACGAGAAGAACTGATACCGATCTCTGAAGCCCGCATCCATAAGTATCGAGTCATTGAAATATTCACCAACAATTCGACCAAGATTTCTGAGTTGCTCGGTCTCCGATACGCTATCGGCAAGAAAGTATATAGCCCTTTTACCTTTAATGAATTCCCGAATCAGTCTTGTCTTGCCAATACGGCGTCTTCCGTAGACAGGCACAAACTGAAAGTCTTTAGTACGGTAGGTCTTTTCAAGGAAAGATAATTCATTTTGCCTATTTACAAATCTCAAATGTCTTCCTTAAAGGGCATACCTTTAAATGTCAGGAGGTTGATAATTTAGAGTATAATTGCGATTGCCATTATAATCTAAATTATACTTATTGTTCAATCCGTATCTTCCCCTTCTCCACCCTCACCCCATATCTGCTTCCGGCATATTTTTTGATGCTGGTTATAAGGTAATATGGCAGAAGGGTCTCATTACTTAGTTGTTCTTTTATCGTCCTGTTTATCTTGCTTATATTTTGTCTGATTGCATTCATCTCCAGGCCATCAGACCATTTATCGAGTAACTCCTCTGCTCTGAAAGGTTGGTCTTTATAAATCATTTTATAATCCTTAGCCATCTTCTAAAGCGCAGGTCTGCTTGAAAGATCTACTATGGAAGGAAAGCAATCCGCACAATCAAAACAATATACCTTATCAGGATATTTGCAATTATCTGCCTTTTGTCTAAGATAAGCTGTATAAATCATTAACTGAAATGGCACCATATCAACAGGAATATTTCCGATATAGACAGTTCTTTCATTAAGGTTCACGGCCAGAACGGACTGAGTCATTGCGGTATCAATCTCCTTCTGGCTTTCTTGAACAAGTTCTTTAAAACTCTTACCATCAAGAGGAATCTTTTCCCTGAGCCTTAAAAACGGTAGTTCAGCAAGAAATATCTCGGCATCCTTTGTATTAAGTTCCCTTCCATTTTTCTTGAGAATCCTGTTTTTCTTAGGTTTGTAATAGAATTCAACATTCGACTCAAATTGTGGTGTAACAAGAACATGATATAACTTATCCCATGGTCTACCGAATAGCTGAAGCGCTGAACCCATATAGAAACTCATCGTCTTTCTCCCTCCGGCGAGGGAACAGTGAAGCCTTGACCTTTCATCTCCTGCTTTTTCTTTGATAAAAGTCGCAATAAAATCTCCGAGCGATTCGTTATCCTGTCTATCTCTTATATCTTCGAGCGGACTTCCTTTATGGTCTTTGACAATAACAATTGAATCTTCATTTAACAAGTTCTCTCTGAGTCTAAATTCTTTGCAGAAGTTTATAAACCTTCCTCCTTCAATAAGATTTTCTTTAATTAGTTTCTTCCCATGTGTAGTTGTAATGACATGGATTTCGTCAGGGTAAACAGGAGGGTTTTGATGTATCAAGGCATATATCGTTTCTGTGATTATTTGTGATGTTGTACCTGCTACAAAAATAAGGACTTCCTTGAATTTATCAATTTTCATAACGTAATTATGGTATCTCTTATCGCTTTACTCAAGAAAAACAATATCTCGACAACATTTCCTACTCTATCCTGTATTTCCCCAGTCCAAAAGCTGTACCCTTGCCCACATGCAGAATCTCCCCTGCCTTGATAAGTTGCATGAATGGTTCAATATTCCCTTCAAAACTTATATTTCCCACAAATCCACATCTCATTCTTACATCCTGCCTTGTCGAATACCTCTCCCAGTCATACCACGTCAAGGCCTGTTTTTTACCTTCACGTCCTTAGCAATTTCTATGATTCCCTTGAAATCCCATTCAGATGGATCTCCACCGCAGTGAAAATAATAGAGGAGAGAAAGTCTCCTCAGGAATTTCTTATAAGGATATGAAATTCGAGGTGAGAAAGTGAGATGGCTTTCATATAAAATTCTTGTAGGGGTAAGGAAATCAAGAGTCAAATTAAGTCTTCATGAATCCCCCCTTACCCCCCTTTTCCAAAGTGGGGTAATTTGGAGAGAACTTTGCCAAAGTGGGGTACTTGGAGAACGAGTTTTCCAAAGGAGAATTGTTTGATAACCCCTCTTTGTCCCCCCATGTTAAGGGGGAGTTTCAGTCTCAGGGCCAAAGGGAAGCGATATAATCGAAGGGCTGAAGGATTTTAGGGTTTTGCTTTTGGAGTCATAAATATGTTGTCCGTCGCAACAAACATCCTTCAATTCATATTTTGGCTTTGCCCTTACCTATCCCTATCCTTCCAAGTTCATCAAAGGAGTCAACTACCCACCGCCAGAGGCGGTGGCTTGAAAATATAGTCCTGAAAGGTACCATCGTGTTTGTCGTTATTACTTGAATAAGCCTTTCTGCTGTCCTTCTATTTGCTTATCCATTTTCTCCTGGTGTTTCACATATCTTCTTATTAGCTCCTCTGTCAGTCCCACTGTGCTTACACAATATCCACGTGACCATAGATGCCGACCCCAATATCTTTTCCCTACTCTCTCATACCTCTGAAACAATCTCAGCGATAATTTCCCCTTCACATACCCCATTATTTCCGAAAATGCATATTTCGGAGGCATTGACATCACAAGATGTATATGGTCTTCCTGTATACTTAACTCCAGCACCTCCAATAACTCCTTCTGCTTACATAATACATATATCTCCTGCCTCGCATACTCTCCTATCTCTCCCTTGAATATCCTGTGCCAATATTTCGGGCAGATTACCACATGATATTTACATTCATATATCGTATGTGATAGTTTCTTAAATCTACTCATTTGAACCTCCCTTCCCTTGGTACCTTTCAGGGAGGTTCATTTTAATTACTTTTACGGTTAAACCGCTTTACTGGACCACTACCAGAGGTAGTGGTTTTATCTCATAATAAATGGAATAGGGTAAATAATCTATTGCTCTGCCTATCAAGATGAGACCGAAATTTATCTCATCTCCCGGTTTATATCCTCGTCGTCGTTCAGATGGCGGTTCGATAACAAAGGGATGAGGAGCACTCTTGTATTTCCGCATGATTTTTGTATCTGAAGGTGGAGGAGTCTCAAAGACATAGGAATAAACGCACTTCTCTTTAAGCAGACAATTCGGACATTCTTTGTCCCTGATTGCGCAGACAACCCGCTTGAAGGCATATCCGAATCCTACTCTTAGAGTTGAGCCTTTATAGGGAGGAAGGATGATAGGCTCCAATGCCTTTACATTAAAGCTAAATGAACCAGTTTTAATCTGCATGACAGCTCCCAACTGCCAGTGGAAAAAAGGTTTAGCAAATTCTAACAGAAAAGGTTTTAATTAAAAGGTAACATTATTCATGGTTCAGCTCTTTTAATATTTTCAACTGCGTCAAAGTCTTCGTCATACGAGTAAATCTCCTCAAAACCGTAACGTCTCATGAAGACGGCGTTATAGGCATCAATGTAGTCAATGTTTTTTCTGCTGTAAAGGACAAGGGCATCTGTAATGATATCTTTGTCAGGGATATACAGGTTATCTGTACTGACCAAGATGAAGATTTTATCAATGACATCGGCTTTTTGCACCTTATAATAGGATAAAAGTGTCCATATCAGTTCCGCAATTACAATTCCGGATGTTGCAAGTTCTATCTTACCTTCAACACCCTTTTTAAATATTTCTCTGCATTTATCGTATTTTGAAGGATCATCCTTGGTGAGGTATCGGAGGAAAATATTTGTATCAATAAACGCTTCCTTCATATCTTACTTCCTGTAGCTGTCTTCTTAACAACTCTTTTTTTAACCTCTTCTCTGACCCGGTGAAAATCCACGGGTTTTTCTTTTTCAGATATCTTTATAGAGCCTCCTATGTCAAGGATATTACCTCTAAGAGGTTTAATGACAGCCTCCCTTCCTTCAACAGTTATGATCACCTTGTCCGACGGCTTCAGGTTTAAAGCTTTCCTTACCTCCTTTGGTATTGTCATCTGACCTTTTGATGTTAGTACTGCAACAGGCATTTTATCCTCCTATTTATAATATTTCTTACATTATATAATAATCCTTACAATTTATCCATATCTCTTTCTTCTCAATCATCATATCTGAATGCCAAGCTCATTGAATTGGGTTGAGGGTAGCGAGGGAATCGCACGGACAACACGATTGAAGGCATATCCGAATTCTTCCCTCAGGGTAGAGCCTTTATAGGCAGGAAGGATAAATGGCTCACGGGCAGTTAAATGACAATTGAATGATGCAGTTTTTATCTGCATAACAGACCCCCACTGTCAGCAAGAATACGTTTTCAGATTCTAACAGAAAGAGAATTTACTTTGAAAGAAAAAATTTCAGACATGATTTATAAACGGGATTGCTTTTAGATGTCCAATATTATTAAATAATTGATGATCATTTCCGATAAGGTAAATAAGATCATGAGGATTCCGGCGATCAAGGAGTCAAAAGCCCTAATGTGTAATTTGTTAAGGGTATTGAGTTGAAGAGTTACGCACATCACTCATCACGACTTACTAAGGAGTTCATAAGTAAAACCACACCCCCTCACCCTTGCCCTCTCCCTCCAGGGGAGAGGGGCTTAATTATCTCCCCTCTCTTGATGGGAGGGGATGAAGGGGAGGGTGATACTAATGACCGTGTTAGTAATCCTTAAATCCTTTTTAGTAACTGAATTGGAAAAGAATAGTTGATATGACAGAGTTGACACCGTTGATGAAACAATACTTCAGCGTCAAAGAAAAACACAAAGACGCCATCCTTCTCTTCAGACTCGGTGACTTTTACGAAATGTTCGGAGAGGATGCAGAAACAGCATCGAAGATTCTTCAGATAGCGCTCACAACAAGAGAAAAATCAAAAGAAGAGCCGATACCCATGTGCGGCGTCCCTTACTTTGCTTCAGAATCTTATATTTCTAAACTCATTAAGGCAGGATACAAGGTGGCTATTTGCGAGCAGTTGGAGGACCCCAGGGAAGCAAAAGGCATTGTTCACAGGGATGTCATCAAAGTAATTACACCCGGAACACACACACCGGAAAATCCCAAGGAAAACACTTACATCATAAGCATCTTTCCTTCAGCTGATCAACACGGTATAGCAGTTGCAGATATCTCGACAGGTGAGTTCATCCTCTATGAGACATCTGAAAATATCGAGGATGAACTGTACCGGTTCGAACCGAGAGAGATTCTGATGCCCCAGAGTCTCAGGGATAATATCCATTATAAAGAAGCGCTGAATACATTCTTTACATCTTTTCATGAAGATTGGTATTTCGATTATGCCGATGCATATAAGACCCTCTTGCGTCATCTGAAGGTCTCTTCCCTTGAGGGCTATGGATGTGACGGTATGGTTGCTGCAATCTCTGCTGCAGGAGCCCTCGTCAGCTATCTTGAGGATACTCAGAAAGAGACATTCATTCTCAGAAAGATAAGTACCCTGAGGCAGGACTCATACATGTTTCTCGATGCAGCAACACAGCGGAATCTTGAACTTACCCATACCCTCAAGGACGGTTCATCTGAAGGCACCCTCCTCTGGGTTCTCGACGAAACGCTCACCCCGATGGGAGGAAGGTTCCTGAGAGCCTCACTCTTAAAACCGCTTATTGACAGAGAAGAAATAAAAAAGAGGCAGGATGCAGTTGAATATCTTATAGAGGACTATGAACTGCTTGAAGAGCTCAGGACATCTCTGCGAAAAATACAGGACATCGAAAGGCTCTCTTCAAGGGTTGTTTTCAAAAGTGCAACACGCAAGAGACCTTATCGGGATCAAACATTCCCTTACAAACCTTCCGAAAATCAGGAAGTCTCTCAGTGTTTCCAAAAACCTCCACGTACGATTAATCTCAGAAAATATCTCGGAATTCTCAGACCTGAGAAAACTCATAGAGAAAGGGATTATTGATAATCCTCCGGTAAGCCTGCGTGAAGGAGGCATTATCAGGGACGGATACAGCATTGAAGTAGACGACCTCAGAAAGATATCCTCGAAAGGAAAGGGTTTCCTTTCAGAACTGGAGCTGAAAGAAAAAAACAGAACAGGCATATCTTCCCTGCGGGTTGGGTATAACAGAGTCTTTGGATACTATATTGAGGTAACAAAAGCAAACCTCCATATGGTTCCTGACGATTACATACGGAAACAGACCCTCGTGGGTGGAGAGAGGTTCATAACGCCTGAACTCAAGGAATACGAGAGCAAAATACTCGGCGCAGAAGAGAAGCTGAAAAATCTGGAATACCAAATCTTCCAGAAAATACTTGACGAAGTCAGTAAAGAGTCATCCCTTTTGTCAAAAACAGCCCATGCCATAGCCATCATTGATTTCCTCTCCTCTCTTGCTGTTACAGCTAAACGATATACCTATGTAAAACCTGTAGTTGATGAATCAGGTGTTATAGAGATTACCGAGGGGAGACATCCGGTCCTCGAAAGAATTTCATCAGATGAAAAGTTCATACCCAACAGCACGTATATCGATACAGAAGATAACCGGCTTCTCATTATTACGGGACCGAATATGGCAGGGAAATCCACTTACATGAGACAGGTCGCTCTCATTGTCCTCATGGCACAGATCGGCAGTTTCGTTCCGGCCTCTGATGCGAGAATCGGTATTGCCGACAGAATATTCACAAGGATCGGGGCATCGGATTTTCTTACGAAAGGTCAGAGCACTTTCATGGTAGAAATGATAGAAGTGGCAAATATCACCCATAATGCAACGGGAAAAAGTCTCATACTCCTTGATGAAGTTGGGAGAGGCACAAGCACCTTTGACGGTATCAGCATTGCATGGGCAGTTGCAGAATATATTCTGAACGATATACAGGCAAGGACTCTCTTTGCAACACATTACAATGAGCTCACGGAACTCAGTCTTACCCACAACGGGGTAAAAAACTATAATGTATCTGTGAAAGAGTGGGGTGACGAGATCATTTTTCTCAGGAAGATAGAAAAAGGACCATCAGACAAGAGTTACGGAATCCAGGTCGCACGCTTAGCCGGCATCTCTGAAATTATCATAAACAGGTCAAAAGAGGTTCTGGCCAACTTAGAAAAAGAGGAGCTTGATGTGACGGGAAGCCCGAAATTTGCGCACAGGAAAACAAAAAGGAGCACTGTCCAGCTCGACCTTTTTTCTTCCATGCCTGACTCAATCGTATCAGAAATCATGAACCTTGATATTACGGCGCTGAAACCCGAAGAGGCGCTCGAAAAACTTATTGAGTTGAAAAAAAAGGTTGACTCATATTCTATTTCCTTGACAAAAAAGAAAAGCGCATGATATGAAATTACAGGCTTATAATGTTTTAAAAGGAGGAATGCATGAATCCAGAGGATCTCAAGTATCATAAAGAACATACCTGGGCCAAGGTTTCAGGGAAAAAGGCAACAATAGGCATAACTGACTACGCACAAAATGCGCTTGGCGATATCGTCTACATTGATCTTCCGGAAGTAGATGCCAATATTGAGATCAACAGCGAGATTGGTGAAATAGAATCAACAAAAGCAACTTCATCCATAATCTCTCCTTTAAGTGGAAGGGTTATTGAGGTAAACGAAGACCTCACAGAAACGCCTGAGACTATCAACGAAGAGCCATACGGTAAAGGCTGGATAGCCGTCGTCGAGATTGATGACGTTGCTGAAGTGAATGATCTGATGGACGCCTCTGAATATGAAAAATATGTTGAAGAGGAGAAAAAATGAAACTGGCCATTCTTGGTGCCGGTCCCGGAGGATATGTCGCCGCTATTAAGTCTGCCCAACTCGGAGCACAGGTCACTGTCATAGAAGATACAGAGGTCGGGGGCACCTGTCTTAATAAAGGCTGTATACCTACCAAGACATTACTGGCTACAACCGAACTCTTGCATAAAACGAAGAACAGCGGGGAGTTCGGCATTGACATCTCAGGACAGATCACGCCAAATCTCTCCAAAATCATGGACAGAAAAAACAAGGTTGTCTCAACACAGGTCAGGGGAATCCGCTCCTTATTTAAGAGCTGGGGGATAACGCTGATTGAAGGAAGGGGCATGGTCATCAGTCCTGATAAGATAGAAGTCCAGAAAAAAGACGGCTCAACAGATATCATAGGGGCCGATAAAATAATTATTGCTACCGGCTCAAGACCTGCACAGTTACCCCTGTTTCCCTTTGACGGGGAACATATTCTTTCGAGCGATGACGCCTTAAACATAAAATCTATTCCCAGGACTCTTATCATTATTGGCGCCGGCGTTATCGGTTGTGAATTCGCATTCATTTTCAGTGAACTCGGTACGGATATCACCATGCTGGAGATCATGCCGCGGGCCCTGTCTACTGAAGACCCTGAGATATCCGAAATCCTCGAGAGAGAACTGAAGAAGAAAAAGATAAAACTGATGACAGGAATAAAGGTAACAGGGGTACAAGGTCAACTTGACGGAATTCATGTATATCTCGAAGGAGGCAAGGAGCTTGTCGCTGAAAAATTACTCGTCTCTGTAGGCAGGGCGCTCAATTCGGATGGAATTGGTCTCGAAACAGCAGGGATTCAGAAAGGACCGAAGGGAGAGATCACGGTCAATGAAAAGATGGAAACAAACATAGGTGGTATATTTGCCATTGGCGATGTCACAGGCGGCCTGCTCTATGCACATGTTGCTTCACGTGAAGGGATAGTCGCTGCAAGGAATATTGCAGGCGCAGATGAAAAGATGGACTACAGCGTTGTCCCCTCTACCATCTTTACATCTCCGGAAATTGCGTCTGTCGGCCTCAAAGAACAGCAGGCCATAGAGAAGGGAATTAAGGTTAAAACAGGCCACTTTCAGTTCAGGGCCATAGGCAAGGCTCATGTAATAGGTGAGATCACGGGGTTTTTCAAGATTGTTTCTGACGAGACATCTGACAGAGTACTCGGCGTGCAGATTATCGGACCTCATGCCTCAGACCTCATTCATGAGGCAGCCCTTGCTATAAAAACGGGTCTCAGGACAAGGGACATTGCTGAAACAATCCATTCTCACCCTACCCTTTCAGAGGGAATGATGGAAGCAGCAGAGGATGTACACGGTGAAGCGATTCATGTTCCTAAAAAAGTGATATGCTATTACAGGGAACTGTATTGAGATACCCCTCTGGAAAAGCAGGGATATGGAAATATGATAAGTGAATGCTTCCCATGATAGATTGTGTCAGATAGGAAATCTTTGAGAATATCGGAGCAGTATTGGAAACAGATATGGAAATCTTTACTAATAGATACAAATCTCCCCTAACCCCTCTTTGCCAAAGAGGGGAATAGGAAAGAAGATTTTGCAGGAGAGGGAATGAAAAGGAAGCTTGTTTCAAGTTCTAACAGGAATGTCTGAAGAAGCAAATAGTACAGGGATAAGGTAATGGCAGAAACGAACCTTTTACGGAAACAGGTTATGTTGGAAAGCAGAAGGAGAAGGATCATATTCCTTACTGTTGTGTTCCTGAGTTTCACATACATTCTGGTAAGTTTCATTTTCGGTGACATGGGTCTCCTGAAGTATTCCGAGCTCAACAAAAAAAAGGTTTTTCTCGAAAGACAGATTAATGAGATTGAAAAAGAAAACTTGGTCCTCAGTTCCGAGGTAAAGTCACTCAAAGAAGACCCCTACTACAAGGAAAAATATGCAAGAGAAGAATTTGGATTAGCAAGACCAGACGAGTATATCTTCCGTTACGATGACAGATAGACCGCTTTACATTGCCTTTCTCTGGCACATGCACCAGCCCTTCTACAGAGACCCTATGACCGGCATATACAGGCTCCCATGGGTAAGGCTCCATGGTACAAAAGACTACCTCGACATGGTAGATATCCTCAAGAGAATTTCCGGATATCAAACAGACGTTTAATCTTGTCCCTTCTCTCCTTGAGCAGATTCAGGGTTATACAGATAAGAACGCTGCTGACAGACATCTTGTGATTACCCTCAGGAAGGCGTCAGATCTGAATGAAGACGAAAAGGCATTCATCCTCGAAAATTTTTTCCTCGCTAACTGGGACACTATGATAAAACCATTCCCGAGATACTACGAGCTCCTCATAAAGAGAGGGTTACGCCTTGTTAAAGGTGACATCGGAAGAACGACCAGATATTTCAGCGCCGGTGATTTTCTTGACCTTCAGGTTCTCTTCAACCTCTGCTGGATAGACCCCCTGCTGAGAGAAAAAGACCTTCTCATCAGGTCACTCGTTGCAAAAGGACGTGATTATTCAGAGGAAGATAAGCATCTCCTCGTCTCGAAGCAACTCTCGATCCTGAGAGAAATAATACCCGGATATAAAGAGATGGCAGGAAAAGGACAGATTGAAATCTCCCTCTCACCGTTCTATCACCCGATACTTCCTCTGCTCTGCGACACGAATTCCGCAAAAATTGCCATGCCGGATACAAAACTTCCCCTGAGGAGATTTTCCCATCCTGAAGACGCTGAAAAACAGATCAGGATGGGGCTGGATTATTTTGAGGGGCTTTTCGGTTACCGCCCCTCCGGAATGTGGCCTTCAGAGGGCTCAGTCAGTGAAGAAGTCCTGAGGATTATAAGCAAAGAAGGAATACAGTGGATTGGAACCGATGAAGAAATCCTGTCAAATTCCCTGAGGAAAGGGTTCAGGGATGCGCCAGGCAATGTCATTGAACCTGAGATTCTTTACAAACCTCATACCTTCGAGAATGTATCAATCGTTTTCAGAGACCATCAACTTTCAGACCTTATCGGTTTTGTTTATTCAGGATGGGATTCAAAAAAAGCAGCCGGAGATCTCATCAGCAGATTCCTCCATGCCCAGGCTTCCGTGTCCAGGGAAAAACCACATCTCCTGACAATCATACTCGACGGAGAGAATGCCTGGGAACACTATGAAAACGACGGTCATGACTTCCTGCATTATCTCTATGAAGGTCTCTCCCGGGAAGAGCGACTAAAGACCAGTCACGGTCTCAGAATATTTGAGTACATATGGCAGGGGTGAACCTCTTCCCAGACTTCATGCCGGGTCATGGATCAATGCAAACTTCAGGGTTTGGATAGGTCACGATGAGGACAACAGGGCATGGGATTACCTTACAGAGACAAGAGAAGACCTTGAGGTCTTTCAGAAAATGAACCCTTCAAAAAACATTTCAGAAGCATGGAAATCGATATATGTTGCAGAAGGCAGTGACTGGAACTGGTGGTATGGCGATGAACACACAACAGAGACACAGAATGATTTTGATGAACTATTCAGATTAAATCTTGTGAAGGTTTATAAAGAGATGGGAAAGGAAATTCCACAGCATCTCTTTGTCCCGATTCCGAGAGAAGACAGGGGCATTTCTCCGATAATCACCATCAGAGGTTTTATCGACCCTAAGATCGACGGCATTGTAACAAGCTATTACGAATGGTATCAGGGCGCTTATATAGATGTTAAGAAAACCGGAGGCAGCATGCACAGGGCAGAAAGCATGTTGTCAAGACTTTTTTATGGTTTTAATAAGGATAATTTCTTCCTGCGTATTGACACCGCAATACCTGTCAGCGAGTTCCCTGATGATACGAAATTTTCCATTCTCATCCTCAAGCCTTCACTATGTAATATTATCGTCCCTATGAAACCCCTATCCTCAAAAGCAGAATTTTTTGAGAAGGATGGCGATGTCTGGAGAAAAACAAAGGAGATTACCGATTTTGCAATTCAGGACATCTTTGAGATAAAAATACCCTTCAACATGGTGCATGCACATGAAGGAGATGAAATAAACATTTTTATTTGTGTCATCAAGAATGGTGAAGAAGTAGAAAGATGTCCATGGAGGGGATTTATTTCCTTTACTGTTCCGACACCTGATTTTGAAGCCATGATGTGGCAATGAACAAATAAAAAAAGGATTCAAGGGGTCAAGGATTCAAGGGGTCAAGTGAACTGCAGAAAAACCCTTGAACCCTTGAATCCTCGAATCCTTGAACCCTTATTTATCGTGAAAGCACTTATACAGCGTGTAAAAAGTTCAGAAGTCCACATAGACAGGAAAGATATCTGGCAAGATTGGCAAGGGTCTTCTCATATTTCTAGGAGTTGAAAAAGATGATACAGAAAAAGACCTTGAATACCTTGTAAAAAAAGCCTCCAATCTGAGAATATTCGAAGATGATCAGGGAAAGATGAATCTCTCAATACTTGATATAAAGGGTGAAATTCTTGTTGTGTCTCAGTTTACCCTTGCAGCGGATTGCAGGAAAGGAAACCGTCCCTCTTTTGACAGGGCTGAAGAGCCGGTAAAGGCAAGAGAGATGTACATGAAATTTATTGCCATGCTAAAGCAACAGGATATCACCGTAGCCACAGGTGACTTTGGTGCTTACATGCAGGTGCATCTCATTAATGATGGGCCGGTGACAATAATGATAGATTCGAAGAAGATAAAGTCTCTCCTCTAGCACTATCCGATGAGTCAAGGTGTTCCAGGGTCTACTAGGTGTCAATGCTGGAAGATTATTGAAACTATGCTAGTCTTAATCAATTCTGTCATTGTGAATTGGAGGCACAGAATGTTATCTTCGCTTGCAGAAGGATTCTCGACAGCGTGAATGACAACCTCTGGAACTGAGTTCATAGGTATGTTCTGAGAGATGCTTAAACAAGCCTGCCCTGAAGAGATGCTGAACTAAATTCAGCATGACACATTCATTCAGGGTTCAACTTGACACTGAAAGAATTCAAATAATATATACTAATCTTCATAGAATAATAGAGGGAGAACCATGACCGGAAAAGAACTGAAAGAACACATAAAGCACATTGTGAATGCTAATCACTGGGACCCGTTTCAGGTTCTCGGCATGCATATTATTGATGGAGAGAACAAGAAGGACAGCGGTGCGTGCCTTTCTTCCGGAGGCCCAGGAAGCATGGGTAGTAGACATGGAAAAAAAGAAATCCTATCCAATGGAAAAAATCCATGATGCCGGTTTCTTCCAGACAATAATCGACAAAAAAAGGGTCTTCCCTTATTCTCTCAAGATTAAATCTCATGAAGGAAAGATATCTGAATTTTATGACCCCTATTGCTTTCTGCCTGTGCTTTCTGACTTTGACCTCCACCTTATAGGTGAAGGAAGGCATTACAAAAACTATGAAAAGCTCGGTGCACACATCATGACCATAAACGGCATAAAAGGTGTTCACTTTGCTGTATGGGCACCCAATGCAAAACGCGTCAGCGTTATCGGAGACTTCAATAACTGGGATGGAAGAAGACATCAGATGCGTGTGCTCGGATCATTCAGGAATATGGGAGATATTCATCCCCGGTCTTCAAGAAGGAGAAATTTATAAATTTGAAATTAAATCGAGGTCCAAAAAATATATTGCTCCTAAGGCAGACCCCTACGCCTTTTATTTTGAAGTGCGGCCGAAGAGTGCATCGATCGTCTATGACATAAACAGGTATAAATGGAATGACAAAAAATGGATGGAGATGCGTTCGAAAAAGAACTGGCTTGAATCCCCTGTCTCTATCTACGAAGTTCATCTCGGCTCCTGGATGAGGGTACCTGAAGAAGGCAACAGATTCCTGACGTACAGAGAGATCGCAGACAGGCTCGTAGGTTATGTAAAAGGCATGGGTTATACCCATATAGAACTTCTTCCTGTAACTGAACATCCCCTTGATGCGTCATGGGGCTACCAGACAATTGGATATTTTGCTCCAACGAGCAGGCATGGTACACCGGAAGATTTTATGTACTTTGTAGATAAATGTCATCAGAACAACATAGGGGTCATTCTTGATTGGGCGCCTGCGCACTTTCCAGCCGATGCACATGGACTCGGCTATTTTGATGGCACATGCCTTTTCGAACATACGGATCCAAAGAAAGGATTTCATCCTGACTGGGGAACAAAAATATTCAATTACGGAAGGAATGAGGTGAGAAACTTCCTCATATCAAATGCCCTCTTCTGGTTTGAAAAGTACCACATTGACGGTTTGCGCGTAGATGCCGTTGCATCAATGCTCTATCTTGATTACTCACGAAAAGAGGGTGAATGGATACCAAATGTATTTGGCGGAAGGGAAAACCTTGAGGCCATATATTTCCTCAAGAAATTTAAACGAGATTGTCTCACCACTATCATCCCGGCGATACTTACCATTGCTGAGGAATCGACAGCATGGCCGAGTGTTTCAAGACCAACATACCTTGGCGGTCTCGGTTTCAGTCTGAAATGGAATATGGGCTGGATGCATGATATGCTTGAATACATGTCAAAGGAACCCGTACACAGGAAGTATCATCACAATAATATTACCTTTAGTCTCCTTTATGCATTTACAGAAAATTTTGTCCTGCCCTTTTCACATGATGAAGTTGTTCATGGTAAACGTTCAATGCTTAACAAGATGCCCGGAGATATGTGGCAGAAGTTTGCAAACCTGAGACTTCTCTATGGTTATATGTACAGTCACCCCGGGAAAAAACTCCTCTTTATGGGTGGAGAATTCGGACAATGGGACGAATGGAATCACGATAAGAGTCTCGACTGGCACCTCCTGAAATTCAGGCCACACAGGTAGTCTGCAAAAATATGTTATGGACCTCAACTATCTTTATCGATCTGAGCCTGCTCTTTATGAGGTGGATTTCAGTTACGAGGGTTTCGAATGGATAGACTTTCGCGATTCTGACCATAGTGTAATTTCCTTCATAAGAAAAGCAAAGAATCCTGCGGACTTTCTTGTGATTGTCTGTAATTTTACACCCGTTCCGAGAATGGGATACCGAATTGGCGTTCCTGAACACTGTTTCTATAAAGAGACTACTGAACAGCGATTCCCAAATATACTGGGGAAGTAATCTGGGCAATGCCGGCGGAGTACATTCAGAGGAAATACCCTGGCAGGGAAGACCGTATTCTATAAATATCGTTCTTCCTCCTTTATCTGTCTTAATATTCAAACCTGAAATATAGCACAAGAATTGACTCTAAAAGAAACCTTCTGATAACCTTTAGGAGGAAAATGTGGAATGGATAATATTTCTTTATCGAGTTCAGTCCTTGTCACTCTCCTCATACCTTTCCTATCCCGCCTATTAGAGGGAGACGGGGATTCCCATGACGAAGGAAGTAGTCTTTATGCCTGGGAAATAGCTAAGACGGCATGGGATATTATTAAACCAGAGATTGATAAAAAGCCGTTCCTTAAGGAGGCATTTCTCGAGGCGGCAAAAAACCCCTATAAAGAGGATTCTCTTGCCGCCCTACGCTTTCAGTTGAAAAAACTGATGACACAAGAGCAGCCACTCTCAGACAAACTTGTCAGTCTGTGGATGAAGGAAGGATTCCTTAAAACAGATTTCAGCAGGGAATTTACTGCCGAAAAATGGCTTGATGTTCTTGATAGTCAAGATGAGACGTTACGACGACTCGAGATGATACGCCTCTTGAGGATCGGTGTTCCTCCTGAAAAGGTCGCTCAACAATTCAACAGGGATATTGAATACCCTTACAGATTAAATGCTTCATTTTCATTGAATGGCATTCCCGGCATTTTACCGGACTCCGGCGTCAGAAACTGGTTCGATAACCTGAATAAGGATGATCCGATAATAAGAAGGCTCGAAATGATCCGTTTGCTCAGGTCAGGCACACCCCTTCAGACAATCTCGAGACAGTACAATGCCCTTCCAGAATATATCCTGAGACTTCATGACAGGTTTTCTCAATTCGGGGTAACCGGGATACTCACAGATGATGATTTTCAGAGATTTCGCTCGATTCATCCTCAGGTCATCCGTATCTTTACCTATAATCTTCACGGAACCCATACAAACAATGGGTTGAGATTCAGACGTATCGCAAAAGAACTCAGTAACTTTGATCCCCATCTTGGTGCCTTTCAGGAAGTGATCGGCAGCGATGGTCCCGAAAATACCGGTGCCCGGGTAGCTGAGTGGATGTCGCGTATGACAGGATATTTTTATCGTACACACTACGTTTTCTTACATCTCTTTATGGACAAGTTTCCTGAGGGTCTTTCTATATTGGCAAGACACGACCTCAAAAATCCCCAGAGAATAGATTTGACCCATGGCCTCGATGGACCTGTCCCTCGCCTTCAAAGATATGCAATAGCATCCGAGGTGGAAATATATGAACAGAAGATTATTTTCGTAAATGTACACCTTGATCATGAAGATCAGAAGATCAGGCTTGCACAGGCTGAAAAATTGTTAAGGGAGCTTGATCGGTTATTCGAAAAGAAGCAGGGTTATTGTTACGTTGTGGTTGGGGACTTTAATGATGTGGAAGATTCACCCGCCATGATTTTCTTGAGAAAAAAAGGATTCAAAGATGCTTTTCGGAATCTTCACGCCTCAGGAGGTAATACCTTTGATTCCTCAAATCCCCATAAGCGCATCGACTATATCATGATAAAAGGGGACGTGAATTTCATTTCAGCGGAGTTGATCCTCAAGGATCCTGACCTGAGTGATCATATAGGTGTCTTTGCAACGATTGAAATAAAAAGACCGGGTTAGTGAATCCATGTATCCTGGCTATTTTGTCCTCGTCTTCCAATGGGATCACCGATGTTATACCCTTATGGAGTCCATCAGAAAGAGGTTCCAAAACGTATCTCGCGAACTCGGAGAACTGGAACTTCAGACTGCACGGGATACCGTAACCCTCCTTAATTTTTACAAGAAGTGGCACCGTAACAAAGAACTCTATCAGCGTACAATCACCGAGATACAGAAAAGGCAATTCGTCATAGATTCTTTGGGGTACCGTGGTTATGGGGTCAACAGGGATCTTTACGGGGCACTGGTATCAGTAAAAAATGAATATGCCGAACATCTCTCGTGGCTGCTCCGGGAAAGATTTAAAAAACATATACCCTCTGTTAAAAGGATTATACGTCTTCCTCAGGAAGCCATCGACTCAGGGAATTCGGATTACATTATCACCGGGTTATGTAAAAAGCTTAAGAGACCTCCTCATAAGAATATTCCAAAGGCCGGATATCCACCGGCTGTGAACCTGAACCGCTATTTTCAGGTCATGAGGAAAACCCCGTGGCCGACAAATACCGCCATTTTTCAGAGGTTGTTTTTAAATTTGGGAAACTCATCCATGACCTTGACAAAGGGCTGTATGGGATATCACAACCTTCTTTCGCCCAGGGATTTAAAACTTACCGGCACGAGAAACCTGCTCGCCATATGCCGGGAAATATTTTCGAATCTCCATACCTTTACCCACATAGGCATTGACATGCTGAAAAGGATTCATTGCGTTCTGTCGAAAGACATCGACCCTGATGCAGGCAATTTCAGGACCTTTGATTTCCCTGACAAGAACGGCGTAACCTTCGATTTTAACAATTTTCAGAGAGAGATAAGCGACCTATCGCATGTCCTGCGGGAGACCGGTCAGAGCTTTCATGATCTTGATGCCTTCATTTACAATCTGTCCAGATCATATTACATGTTCCTCGGTATACATCCGTTCCGCGATTCAAACGGAAGAGTCGGCAGATGCTTTTTAAATTACCTGTTTCTCAAAAAGGGGATACCACCCCTCAGTTTCAAATACGAAGAGGAAGTATTTGCACTGCCCCGTTACGGAGGCAGTATGGAAGATATGCACGAATATATCAAGACAAGGATCATGAAGGCAGTAGACCTTTATTTTTATGAAAGGGAGAAACTGAAAACTGCAGGCCTCTTCGATAAACATATCTATAACGTCTCCTTTGACTGTGGATTCCATTTCAGACAGATTGATGATGGAAGGAAGTTGGAAGTGGCTTTTCAGGCCTACCTCATGCATGACAGCAATCCGTTAAGCTGGGAATACAGGGATCAATGCAGAGTGGTCTTTCCCGATGAATATTCCCTGTATGGTATGACCGTCCATTGTGGTTTTTCCCACAAAAGACAGGATCAATGGGAGCATGTTTTCAGTCTTACAAATGATTTCTCCATAAAGGAGATACATTCTGACATTCCGGGCTCAAGGGTATTTGATATTGATTTTATCGTAGAACTCGAGGATACCCATTACGATTATACTTATTTAAACTGTTGTGTCGTTTCTCCTGAGGGCGGAAGACTATTTAATAATAAGGGGTTAAATTACTCGTACAGAATAGAAAAGTGAGAAACAGAAAAGAGTTTGTTGCCGAGGATTTCGCCCTTCCCTCATATAAATGGATCGGGGAAAGACATATCGTATCGAATATGCAGAACTGGCAGATCTCAAACTACCCCGGTGGAATAGGTTTTTCCTTCTATAACTATTCAGATAAAAAGGCATTAAAGGTAGTCCTGAAAGTATACCGGGAAGAGGGCATATGCGAAGTTTTCATCATTGACACGTATTATTGCGGTGAATGGGGCGATAACTGGCAGAAATGGCAAACGCATCAGCTTCCTCTTTTCCCCTACGAGAGCTCCCACGGACGCATAAAATATATAACCTTCTCCTACATCATCCACAAGGCTGGCAGGTCGATTCCATCCCGGTACGACTACAAATTTGCTACTCTCGATGAATTTCACAGAGTGCCGGATTGACCCCGATGACTTTCACGACCCCTCGTTCAAGACAGAGAATCGATACCGCACTTGCGAACTTGATCCGGGAAAAACCCAGCGCGCCCTGGTAAGAATCAATAATGAATACAATGACCTCCCTGTTCGCCCCTTTTTTACACGGGGTAATACATGGGATCCGGCTCATCCCATCCACGAAATCCATAGACATATCGACTGGGTGATAGAAAGGAAAAAGAATAATCCGCGAAGCAGGCATTTTATCCATATGGCAATCTTTGATTTCGATTATTATCATGTCGCTGAACATCTCATATATGCACTGAAAAACGGCATCGAGGTAGACTGTGTTGCCGACTGGGCATCGGTAAGCTCTATGAATTGCACAGAAAATGTTGCGAAGCTGAGACGTGCAGGCATTCCTGTCTACGGTGTGGTTCGTAACACTCCGGGTAATCCGTCAGAAGGGATTGCGAGCATGCACACGAAGTTCATCATCTTTGACGGAGAAATAGTTCATTCCAGCTCCTATAACCTTCATTTTCATCTCTGGGGTGGTAATTGGGAAAACGCACTCGTTTATTATTCCGCGGATTTTGCTCTCCTTTATTCAAATATATATAATGCTATAAAGGGTGGAGCAATACAGACACTCCATGTTGAACCACAAAGCCGCTACAACCTCTACTACAGCTTTGGAAGTCATCTGACGCCGTCAGGTGATTCCTTCAGACCGCAGGACGCCATTATCTCAGAAATAAATAATGCGCAATATTCGATAATCGTTGTCATGTTCGACATGGACTATCTTACCGGTCGTTATAAAAACTATGAAACAGATGTAATATCCGCCCTAATTAATGCAAGGAACAGGGGTGTGAGAGTAAAAATCATTTTAAATGGAATGATCGCCCATAGCGGGCTGCTGCCAGAAGCGTGGGACAAGGATTTCCGGAGGCCATTGAAGGAACCCATCCAGCGTCTGAAGGACGCATGGATGGAGATTTCTTTTGTTTACTACCGGGAAAACATATATTCTCCCTTACACCACAAATTTGCTGTCTTTGATAATCAGACAGTTATCACCGAGTCTTATAACTGGTACACGGCAAGCATCTATTCCGATGAAGTCCTCTCGGTAATCAGGGATAAAGAAATAGCCTGGAAATTCACGGAGGAAGCCATTATGTTGTGTAAATCTTTCCGGCTAACCCGGGACTGATAAGGCTTGTTCCTGCTATTTCCCGATAACCTTAACCTTCATCTCCACCCTTTCAAGGGGATTATCGCTCTTGTCTCTTGACTGATTCACAATTTTGTCTGCTACGTCCATGCCTGAAACGACCTCTCCGAAAACTGTGTATTGCCTGTCCAGGAAAGGCGCGTCAGCAACACAGATGAAGAACTGGGAACCAGCGCTGTCCGGATGTGCAGCCCTTGCCATGGAAAGGGTTCCCTTTTTATGAGGTTTCTCATTAAATTCAGCCTTGATTGTATAACCGGGCCCACCCATGCCATGTTTTGATTTATCGGGATCTTTTGAGTTAGGGTCTCCGCCCTGAATCATAAAGCCCGGGATTACCCGATGGAAGGTTGTTCCATCATAAAATCCCTTTTTTGCGAGTTCAATGAAATTGTTTACATGACCTGGTGCAACATCAGGGAAAAACTTCAGTTCGATGTTCCCGAACTTTGTCTCGATAACAGCTCTCGTTTCAGCCATCTTCTTAATCTCCTCCTTTGTAAATGTTTTCTGCTTTATTTCTGCAAGAGCGGGAAAACTGAGTAACAAAATAAAAAACAGAGCAAAGCTCATCCTTAAGAGTTTCATAAGACCCTCCTGATTATTTACGGTCTCAAAATAGTATTGACATTTCACCCTCTCCCAACCCTCCCCCTCCCGCGAGTCGCCTGAGGCGACCCTCAAGGGGGAGGAATCACTATAATCCCCTCTCCCTCGGAGGGAGAGGGCAAGGGTGAGGGGGATCATCTATGTCTTTATAATTATGAGACTGTTAACTGTTAATAATTCGCAGTTTTATTATGCCATACTTATTGAAAAGTATTTGATGATAGTTATTGCAATTATTCCTCGGTGTCTTCTTCTATTAGAAGCTTTCGGTCTGTAATTTTAACATCAATAATCTTTGCGTCCTCTCCGCTCGCATTAACACAATTACACTCGAGGCGCTCTATCAGGTTCTTGATGTCTGCTTGTCCACCAACTTTTAAATCAACTATCACATTTAACAAAGCTGATATACGTCTTGCCATCTCTCATCACCTCCTCTTACCTATTTCATGCTGTTTTACTATAGAACACAAATAGTATAAAAGATATTCGCATTAGTCTGATTTTTTTGTAGGTATTTATTACTTTTTCGTGTCAGTATCCGTCTTACGAACGCTACTGAGGAATTATAGTAAAACCACACACCCTCTACTTTCCAGCTCCCATCAAGGGAGAGGAATGTTATTCCTTCCACTCCCTTGACGGGAGCCTAGGCAACTCGCTGGAAGAGGGGTCGAGGGGAGAGTGTTAGAATATGCCTTACTTATGAACTTTTAGTAACTGTTATAATAACCAACAATTACCATTGAGAAAGGGTATATATGCAATCACGACTGTTATTTATTAATTGTCCGAGTGAATATTTTATGTATGTTCCCATGGGGACCTTTGGCGTCTGTGACTACCTCGGCCAGAAAAACATTCCGGTAAAAATCATAAATTTATCCCTCTACGATAATACAGATACAGAACCTATCCTTGAAGAATACCTGAACCAGTTTCAACCTACCCATATCGGCCTTATTTTCCACTGGCAGGAAACAGCAGAAGGGGCTCTCTGGGTTAGTGAATACATAAAGGCCCGTTACAATCATCTGAAAATTATCAGTGGCGGCTTTACCGCCGGGTATTTTGGGGAAAACCTTCTTCAAAAATGCCGTTTTATCGACTATGTTGTAAAAGGTGATCCTGAAAAGCCTCTGGAACTTCTCCTCAGGGGTGCAGATCCCTCTGAGATTCCGAATTTGATTTACAGGGACAGTGCAGAGATTCATTCAAACGGAACCTCTTATCTCATTGACGAAGAGACCCTCTCACAGATATCGTTCAGTGATTTGACATATCTTTATGATTATGAACTGTATGTAAAGGCAATTGAGGAAAAGCTTGGGTTTCCTGTCTTTATAGGACGGGGATGTGAATTTAACTGTGCCTATTGCGGGGGCAGCAGGAGGTCATTCACACTGCATAGCAAAAGAGGAAATTCTGTACTAAGAAGTGTCGCCTCAGTCATTGCTGATTTGAAACGGATTAAGGATGTTACGAAAAAGATATACATATGCTATGAGAATAACAGGAGTTACATAAAGTCACTATTCGAAGCGATGCTCGGAGAAAAAGACCTGATCAAAACCTTCCAGTTAAACTATGGGGCCTGGCAATTACCGGATAATGAATTTCTGAACCTTTACAAACATCTTTTCGTCTTTGACAGAGACATAAAACCACTCTTTGAACTTTCACCGGAAGTCTTTGACGATGAAGCCCGAAAGAAAATAAAAAATCAAAGCGTTGCTTATTCCATACAGGAACTCAGGGAAAACACCTCCCTCATTCACCGGTCCCTGGAAGACAACGTAAAGGTTTCGATCTTTTTCAGCCGATACCATGACGCCCTGAAGACCTACCCGGAGATGAAGAAAGAGATCGCCGGCATCTTCCGCTTGCAACATGACTTATTCGTGCACAATATGACAAATGCACGAGTACATTACGACCACCTGTCAACTGATATAGCAAGCCTTTACTGGGAAAAGTATGTTGACCACCCGAAAGATTTTGATACGCTTATATCATCTGCAAGGAGAATCCGGGCACAGGAGACATACAGTTTCCCTGTAAATAATTTCTTTATCTACATACCGGAAACTTTGTCTGAAAAAGACGTCTTCAGGTGTGAACTCCTGATAGAAATATTCAAGATGCTCGGTAATAACTTCCACGAGATGTTTCATATCATGATTCATTGTCTGGGCAATCTGTTGGTAGACCTGATTGAAGAGATTGTTACAGAAGAATATACAAACAGGCCCGGAAACGTATTTGCATCCCTCGACAAGTATGAGTTGCTCAATTTCCTGAAGCTCCATACCATGAAAAATGAATCCTATCTTTTCAGGATTCCCTTTATTGAGGATCTGACGTGTTTCAGCATTAAGAAGGCCATGTGTCAGCGAAAACCTACAACCATACAAAAGCATGTACCAGACAGACCGTCCGAAATTGAATCAGGCTTTTATATCAGAAAATGAATATGATTATCTTGATCTGCAAAACTTTTTGGATAGACTGGAAAAAGAAGGCCCGGGGAGCATCACCCCTGACAAGACAGCCTTCATATTTCTTGCCGATGAAATCCTCAGCATGTCTTATATAACATATCGCACAACACTGAAGAAATTTGAAAACAGTTTTTCCCTGGATGACTATTATGTTTTGATGAGAAAGAAAGGTATCTTCACCATCCCTTATCACAGGGAACTTATTGCTAAGTTGTTTGAAAATGATGTGTTATATTGAAGTTTTCTAATTACTAATAAGATCAAAAACAAACCCTCATTTCGTACTGATTTCTGTCATTGCGGCTCTTGTCCGCCTCAGGCGGATGAATCCGCAATCCTTCCGGTTCTTTAAGAAAGATTCCCGACAAGCGGGAATGACAAATTGCGTGGTTCTATTAATGAACTCCTCAGTATCTAAGAAGAATTGTTCTCCTTCTTTTTTTTCTCCAGTTCTTCCTTCTTTTCCTTAGTCTCCCCGTCCGTCTTTTCAGTCGTAGCCTTCTTGAGATAACCAATAGTTCGTCCAATGCTTCTGCTAATCTTGGGTAGTCTCCATCCTCCAAAAAGAATGAGAATTATGACAATTACGATGATAAGTTCCAAACTTATTCCCCTTTCTTTCCTCTTTCTTCTATCATGACTTTGCTATCTTGTCCATAGCTTCCTTTGCCCACTGTCCCAATGGTTTTTCAGAAAAATCACCATCTATATAAATCCGCACAGGTTCGTTTCGTTCTTGTAAATTTCTTAGATAAGACAGAGATGGCTTAAACCCCACCTCACCCATCGCCCATGCAGCAAGCCCAAGGGTTTCGGTATCTTCACTCTGGAAGACTGCCAATATCTTTTCCTGGAAAAAATCAACAGCTTCGGCTATCAATTTTCCCATTCTTCCTATTCCCCAAAGACCTCCTTTCATGAGTGGTTGCTCTTCGATAGAGTAAGCAATCATCATGCTCCCGTAAGGATCAAGAGTCTCAGGAATGTTCACAATAATCTCTGCGATTGTTTGAGGAGAGCTCCAGCCAACCCCTCCGGATTCATCGGTCATGGACCAGAAGAGGTTTCTGATAAAATCTCTTACCTTTTCCTGTTGTTTTAACTCCCACCATCGTTTCATGAGTTTTGCAGTAGCTTCGATAGCCGACCAGCGGGTCCTCTCATCAATTTCATAAAGGCGGAAACGGAGTCTCCTGCCAGGCATGCCTGTCTATCACACACAAATCAACAAGGTGGTCATATTCTCTTTCTTCCAGAAGTTCTCTAACTTGTGTCTTAATTATTTCTTTCACTTTTCAGATCACAGAAAAGTTAAAACCTTTCCTGAATTCCGAAGGGATCTTTGATTTCAACTGCCGGATTGAATTTCAGTTTCTTCTCCCCTCTACTTTCAAGATACTTATTTAATTCAAGGTCAACTTTAAGAGGCACATCAACACCAGCCTTGGCAAGAGCCTGTCTTAGATATCCTTCTGCTTTCCCTGCAAAGGCAAGGGAATCTCCCAGGACTCTTGAAGCCTCGGCTGGATTGTGGAATCCAACAGAGTTTTCCGCACCAATAAAGATTACGCGATAGAAAGCCTCTTCATAGTAGTCTTTGGCCTTATCATAAAGTGTCTTGTCTATGTTTTTGCCTGCAGCCTGAGCATTATGAACTTTCTCAAATGAGTTTCGCTGTAGTAGCTGTTGCATAGCCAGCACGGATCATGAGTGAAACCGTTCTATCCTGAATGTTTTCCACCTGTTCTCTCAACCAATCAGCACTCTCTGAATGGCACTGCATGCATGCCCTCAGGTCTGTTTTGAGAGGGCTCGTAACGCGATGGTTTGATACTTTATAGGTTCCAATTTTTGTATATGGCATGTGGCAATCTGCACAGGCTGTACCTGCTTTCCAGTGGACACTGTTGTTGGAAAAGAGTTCAAATTCCGGATGTCTGATAAAGGCCAGTTTAAAGCCTGTTACCGACTGCTTCCACTCTAAATAGTGAAGGATCGCTCCGTATCTTTTTAATGATATTTTCAACTGAAATATTTCCCATCTTGCTACCCTGCCACGGAAAGAAAAGACCGACTGATTTCATTTCCTGATCTTTTATGATGTCGTAGGTAACATGGCACTGTGCACAAAGAATGCTTCTCATCTCCTGGCGGGTTAATTTCTCTGGTTCTACACCCATATCCTTTAAATGCTGCATTTAATACAAATCCCCTTGAGATACTCAGTGACATGTCTCTGTTGTTATGGCAGTCAATACATGCTACCCCGAGTTTCTCTGAACTGATCGGGAATCCTTGCATAAACCTCTTTGAAAGGCATTTTGTAATAATCAATGCCCATTTCCTTTTCAAGTTTAGGAGCATAGGGGCTCTTACAGGTAAGACAGACACCTCCTGCCTTTACCCTTCCCTGAGTCGATATCGAGCTGGTCTATTACCATATAGGCGTGACCTCGTGGTTCATTGTACTCGATACCAAACCCCCATCCATTAAACAGGAGGGCCATATATGGATATTCTGACAATTTATCGTAGATAATCCTATCTGCATCAAAACCTTTTTTATATTTGCTTTTTCCAGGTTCAGTTGGCTCTTCTGTCTTCTTCCAGAGGTCATAGTGGATTGGATATGCCTTCCCCCAGTTAGCAGGATCTATGTCACCGTCAGCGATCTTTACCGGTCTCACCGGCTCTGTTTTAGGTGGCTGACATCCGTAAGAAATGATTACAGCAATCACAGTAAATATAATCAAACCAACCACTAAATATTTTTTCTTTTGCATTTGAAACACCTCCAATTCGTTAATCCCCGTAATATCCCCTTCACCCTCTTTAGAAAAAAGGGGAATAGATTATATAGATTATAATGTTTCCGTTATTCCTGCACGCATATGAGAAATGCTCCTGTGACAATTCCAGCATCTTCTCTCTGAATCGATGAGCATTACTGTAGTTTCATGACATCGAATACAATTGGTCTGTAAAACCTTCCCTCCTTGAGAAGTGATTTTAATTATTTCTGGAACCTTGCCGGAATAATAAACCATAACCTCTTTAACCCCAAACACTACTTTCCAAAGGTAATGGTTTGCAATGCTGTCATTGGGAAGGTGACATTCAACACAGGCTTTTCTTCTATGCGCACCTGAATGAAACCATGCCTCATAATATGGCTCCATAACATGGCACCTTACACAGAATCCAGGGGTATCAGTCCTTGCTAATAACCTTGGCGGACCTAAAAGAAAGAATAAAAGCAATAGCAATACCGGCAAACCCAATAAATAGGATTACTGTAGCAATTTTTCCATGATTAGTATACAGCCATTGTTTTCACCTCCTTTGGCCCAGATACTAACAAGAAAGATTCCCGACAAGCGGGAATGACAGACTAAATAACCGTACCTATGACTACTTAGTAATTCTTATTTCAAGCGTTTCCTTTCCAGCGCCTGAAGAGACTGTTCTCTATGCCTAAGGAATCAAGGACTTTTCCAACCATAAAATCAACAAGGTCATCTATTTTTTCAGGACAACTGTAAAAGGCAGGCATTGCCGGAATAATCTTCACTCCGATCTCTGAAAGAGTAAGCATATTTCGCAGATGGATACTATTGAGTGGTGTTTCCCTCGGTACAAGGATAAGCGTGCGTCCTTCCTTTAACATTACATCTGCTGCTCTCTCGACAAGGTTATTTGCATATCCGCATGCAATCCCTGAAAGGGTCTTCATTGAACAAGGGATGACAACCATGGCATCAACTTTAACTGAGCCGCTTGATATGGTGCAGAAAGGTTATCTTCACTAAAGTAATGAAGTTTTATCTCTTTTAGTTTGAGGTCTCTTTTGATCTTCTTCTCTATCTCTATCTCTTTCTGCTTTATCCCTGCCAGTTGAAACCCATCTCTTCTTTCAAGATGAGGCCGCCCTCTTTGGTTATCGTCAGATATACTGTATGTTTTTTCTCAAGAAGATATTTGAGAAGCCTTACACCATAAATACTGCCGCTTGCTCCTGTTATAGCTATTGTGTATGTTCCCATAATTTATCTAAATCCGTATAGAGTCAGGGTATAGTATTTGAGCGGTTTCTTTTGCCGATAGTCCTTTGAAGACTATTACTTGATAAAGAGGCAAAAGCCTCGGAGGTCGATCGCGACCGAGAATGAGCGAAAATACTGTATCCTGCCCTTGTCTATAATCCAGTAGATAATTTGATTCAAAACCCGTACTCCTTCCACCGTTTCTCCACAAGCCTCTTTATCTCCTCTGACATGACTATCTCATCAGGCCATTCCCTCAGGAAACCCTCTGACTTCCACTTCTTTGTTGCATCAATACCCATCTTCCCTCCATAGGCAGGAATGTTTGAGGCATGTTCAAGGACATCGAGAGGACCTTCCACAATAACAACGTCTCTTTTCGGATCAACATTATTTCCGATCTTCCATATAACCTCGCCCGGGTTCTGCACATCGACCTCTTTATCCACTATGACAATCATCTTGGTAAAACTCATCTGTCCCATTCCCCACAAGGCATACATGACACGCCTCGCATGTCCCGGATAGCGTTTGTCTATAGAAACAATTGCAATATTGTGAAAGACTCCTTCCATAGGAAGATTTATATCAACAATTTCAGGAAATCTGTTTTTGAATAAGGGGCAAAAAAATCCTCTCTGTTGCTTTTGCAATATAGCAGTCTTCCATCGGCGGCTTTCCTACAATCGTTGCCGGATAGATAGCATCCTTTCTGTGTGTTATGCAGGTTATATGGAATACAGGAAATTCATCTTTGAGTGAATAATATCCTGTATGGTCTCCGAAAGGACCTTCAATCCCTTCTCTCTTTGGGTTCGCAATACCCTTCAAGGACAATCTCTGCATTTGCAGGCACCTCAAGGTTTACTGTTTCACATTTTATCAACTCCACAGGGGAGCCTCTCAGAAATCCTGCAAAGAGCATTTCATCCACTCCTTCAGGTAAAGGCGCTGTAGAAGAATACATCACTGCAGGGTCGGAACCTATTGCAACAGCTACTTCAAGTCTCTTACCGTGTTCTTTCTGCATTCCTGTAATGTTTTGCCCCGTCTTTATGCATATGCCAGTGCATGCCTGTGGTTTTCTGATCGTAGACCTGCATCCTGTACATCCCGCAATTTCGTATACCCGTTTCAGGATCTTTAGTAAAAACCATGGGGAGCGTAATAAATTTCCCGCCGTCATCAGGCCATGTCTTAAGAATCGGAAAGACATTCAGCGAAAGATTATCTTTAAAAACTACCTCTTTGCAGGGGCCTGAATTAACATACTTTGGGAGGAAGTCTGCAAGTCTTTTCAGTTTTGGCAGGGCCTTCAATTTCTCTATGAGATTCGTAGGGATATCAGGTTCGAGGAACTCAAGCATCCGATGACCAATTTCATCAAGACTGTTTACTTCAAGAGCAAGCTTCATCCGTTCAAATGAGCCAAAGAGATTTACCACACAAGGGAACTTTGAATTCTTTGGTTTCTCGAAAAAGAGAGCAGGTCCATCCTCTTTCACAACCCGGTCGTTTATCTCGGCTATCTCAAGGACAGGATCAACCTCTGCAGTTATGCGCTTAAGAAGCCCCTTCTTTTCCAGTAAACGAATAAACTCTCTCAGGTCTTTATATGCCATAGGCTTTCCAAAAGTGACTCTATATTAACACAGGAATTCTCTGTCTATACACAATATCAAGACTCTCCCCGACGCTGCATTTGTTATCGTAAGACAAATTCCTACAAAACAAAAAGACAAACTCCTACAAAAAAATCAGACGTATGCTGATACATCAATTCTTTTTTTAGATATATAGTATCGACATTGGATCTGAAGTCGAACAACTGAAAGGAGGTTTATCTTGCTTGTCTATTGAGGAACACGACAACTTTATCAGCAAAGCGGGACCGTTAAGACATCAAAACTATCTCATTTTTCGGAAGGAGGAATTAGGATGAAAAAGGCATACATATTATTGACTGCTGTTATCTTTATTGCTTTGATGCTCTCCTCACAGGTTACATCCGTTGAAAGCGCTGAAGTAATGCCGGACAAGGACATGATGGCAAAAGAAGGTGAGACCATGATTGAGAAAGCCGGCATAATGATGAAAGAAGGCGAGAAGCGGATAGAAGAGGGCAAGATTCAGGTGAAAGAGGGAGAACTGTTGATGGAAAAAGGGAAAGCGATGAAAGAAGGCCGGATGATAGATCAGGCTCTCCAGATCAAAGAAGGGGAAACGTTGATGGAAAAAGGGAAACTGATGATGGAGAGAGGAAAGATGCTGACCGAGAGAGGAAAGAAGATTAAAGAAGGCGAGATACCGGCAGAGAAAGGGAAGATGCTGACGGAGGGGATCTATCTGGATAAGAACATGATGATGAAAGAAGGATCGTTATTGACAAAGAGCGGGGAGATGATGATGAAGAGGGGTGAGAAGATGACGGAAAAAGCAAAGGCGATGACAGAGGGCCAGACGATGACAGCAAGAGATGCCATGATGTCGGATAAGGATATGATGGAGGAAGAATGCACGATAATGATGGAGAGAGGGGATATCATGATGCAAGAAGGACAGATGATGATGGAAAGAGGAAAAAAGATGAAGGAAGGCGGCGAATAACCCGAAGGAGGACAAAATGAAAAGAAGGCTTGGCATAATTTTCGTTATGAGCCTGCTGATCGCATGTTGCGCCTGTGTCGGTTACGTTGGACACGGCCCTTACTATGATTACCCATATTATGACGATCCGCATTACAGGTATTACGATTACTATAATTACCCGTATGGTTACTATTCACCATATTACTTCAGAGGGGGACGCGACGACCACGACAGGTTTGACAGACGAGACGACGGACGCGAAAGACGTGATGGACGTTAACGGGACGACCATTAACAGGGTCATGTCCGGAGTCCTCATGGAACACATGAGACAGGAGTGGAAAACTTTATGATCGCGACCATTTGACCTCGCTGTTGATAATTATTTGTTGAAATATGCATTTAAAAAGGGGCGAGATAGTTATCTCGCCCCTTTGCTGTATTGAGATTTCTCAACCCTTAATCACGTAAATGAGCAAATAAATCAACTTCAACGCTTCTTACTCCCGGAACGCTTTTCGCTATTTCCTCAATTTTATGAATCATTTCTTCATCTTTAAATTTTGTGTATTTGGCTTTTATTGAGATAGTGCCATTCTCAGCAACTACTTCAATGTCTGGTTTCACATCTATTACTGCAGCCTTAACTTTTGCAGCAATTAACATGCTATCCAGAGCTTTTTGTGATTCTGGAGTTGCTTTAAATTGCTCCAATCCAACAGTGTGACAAATAATATCTGCCGCATCATTTACTGTAATTTTCTTAATATGGATAACCAAGTCATAGAGATTGGGATCCCATTTGTCAATTCCATATATGTATTTGCACCATTTACGTCTTTCTTTGTCATCATTTTTCAGAAGGCGCGATGCCTCTCTTTTTGCAATTCCCTCACGTTCCATCTCAAGCTTCACGCGATCTTCCATATCAGCGATAATTCTAACCTTAAGCACATGAGAGATATTTTTTATGAAGAAATGGCCAGCAAGACCATGGTAAACCACGTTATCCTTTTGAAAATGCTCCAACATGGTAACATGCAAATAGGCCAGATATTTTTCCTTGGAGCAGTTAAATCTTTCCAGAATGGAAGGGGCGTCGTGAATGGCCCGAATCAGTTTGATTTCGGGAATATTAAATTCTTTTGAAGACTCGATAATAGCATCTCTTGCAATGCATTCATAGCCCAATTTTTGAGCTACTTTCTCTGCTACATCTTTTCCTTTGCTATAAGAGCCTCGCGAAATTGTGATAATGGACATTATCAGCTCTCCTTTAAAATAAATATTTTCTAATATTATATATAAAACTTATGAAGAAATGATGAAGACGATGTGAAAAGAATATTAAGTCAATCATTTATAAATTGCGTGGATTATTGGGAACCTTGATTCCTGGGACACCGCTTAATTCTTCCTATTCTTTATCTTTGGGCCGGGTTTTCGTCGCTGCAGTGTTCTGCCTAATTCACTCTCTAATCTCTATGATGTCCCTTGAATTGTTCATTATGCATTTCTGCCTTCGCAGGAATGACGGATGTTGACGCCACATATAAGTAAAGAGCCTTGGCCGCACTACATTAGATAGACTGTCAGCTTCTTCATCAATTCCGCATAACAGCCGCCAAAGGTTCAATTACACTTGCTTGTTATTTTAACTCACGGCGTTGTTGCACTTTTACAACCCGTATAGAGAGAATAACCATATGCATAGGGCATATTCGATGACTCCTTGTATGCCCTCACCTTATACGAATATGTTGTACCTGAAGTTAATCCTGTATCGCTGTATGAGGTAATATTAGGCCCCGTTGTTTTTATCTCTACCCAGGAATTTGTGGATGAACAACTCCCTGTCTTCTTGTATATTTGAACCCCTGTCTCATTGTTGCTTGTGTCAGTCCATGAGAGGTCTATCCTGGTTAGATGATAAGGCAATTGCTGAAAGAGCCATTGGTTTGTATGGAACAACCTGCCCATTTGGTTGCAAGGTGAACATCCACTACTGTTACATGCCGTCACGTAATAACTGTAAGTGGTTGTGGTACGTATTTCCTGTCGCCGTCCAATTAGTGTGGCTTACGATATCCACCCCTTTCGTCGCTATAAGTTTCCATGAACCTGAATCCTTCTTTCTGTAAATCTTGAAACTCGTCTCATCTGTGGAGTTATCTGTCCATGTCAGTTTTATCACGCTTGCAGATATAGATGTTGCATTAAGATTTGTGGGTGCCATGGGTGCATTCCCTAAGGGCATTCCTGTACCACGCAATGGCACATCCAGTGTAGGGGTATCAGGGTCGTTGGATACGATACTTAAATTGGCATTTTTAGGGCCTTCTGATGCTGGTGAAAATACCAAATCTACGGGACAATTCTCGAATGGCATTAAAATCTTTCCTGAACAGTTGTCATTCAATATGGAGAATTCAGAGTAGTTTGTTCCAGTGATCTGCAATGGATAGATGGCGAGAATATTATTTCCATAATTGAAAACAATCAAGGTGTGTGGTGATGAAAAATAATTTCTACCCTGTTTGGTATAGAAAATGCTGACTTGTTTATGCTGTTGATTTAAGTTTGAAATGCTGCATTGCGGGGCAATATTTAAAAATCACACTGCAGGAAGTACTAAATGAAGGGTCAGAATTTTCCAGCCTGTCATACTGAATCTATTTCAGGATCTACAAGAGAGAAAACATGCTTGAAGAACATAGGATGTGGGAGCCTGTCTAAAAACTCGTTAGTTGTCACCCTCTGGGTTTTTAAACTCGAAGACATTATTATAGGCTGAAAATATCAATACATTTCATAAAAAAAAAGGCCCTGACAAAAGGCAGGGCCTTTTTTTAAGAGATTACTTAGTGCTTGACATCGTATTGCAAGCCCTCTTTCACTTCATCAATAGCACGCCTGACGAGGTCGATCGCCTTTTCCCTGTGTCCGCCTTTATCAGAGGAACTTTTCTCCAACTCTGCCAGAGCTTTCCGTAACGATTCGAGAGCAGCTTTCATATGAGGCTGTGTTTCTGTTGTAGCTTCCTTTTTGCCAGCAGGCTGATTCTCTGGTGCAACCTTAGCAGGTTGCTTCTGAGGAGTTGTCATCTCCTTTTTTGCGGGCTCAGCAGACCACCCCTTTTTCAGCAGCATAAACACTCAACGATCCGCCGACAACAAGACCAAGAATGATAAACATAGCGATGATTTTGTTTCTCATCATACCTCCCTCACCCCCTTTTCCAAAAAAATTTAGATAATTGTACTTTTCTTGTGAAGGATTTGTAAACAAATATTTTAAATGTGGGTAAGGATTTCTGTTTGAAATGTTATGTTGTGAGAAGATATTTAAAAAATCACACTCTGGTAAGTTCTCGACGCAGATCAAAAACCCTGCAAGGCATTCACTTTTAAGTGAACCCTTGCTTTCTATCGAGATATTAGGAAGCGTTTGTTTCAGTCAACTATATACACTCCTCCTGAAAATATGTTCTGTGCGACAGCATTGCAAAGATGACTCTCATGAGTCTATGAATTTCTGTGCATCTTCGCCCCGCCCCGAACTAAACATAGCATTTTCGAGGGCTGCGCCTACAAAGCTACACTTTGAAGTTCAAAAGAAAGGAGGGGAATTGTTCTCTTCAAACATGGTCAATCAATTCTGTCGTATCCGTTACAGGAAATATTTTCAGGGTTCCAAGATCAGACCACATGCGGTAAGCAGCTAAGACTGCTCCAAGATCTCCACCTTCAACAAGGCGAACTACTCGGCCATTTTTTGTATCGCACCACTCACCAAGTATTTTTGTTTTTCCGCATGCGGACGCTCGTTCTTGCTTTCGTCTTTCAAAAACTTCATCGAACTTCTGAGGATCGAAGGTGAATATAGCTATAGACGGCATAGTAAATCCTTTCATTTGAGGTTTTTAAATATAGTGCTCTCTGTATGATTCTTTTTGACATGCAATCCTCTTTTCTTATCATTTGAGTTGTTCGAAATCTTTACTCCCAGATAATGTATACTGTAAAAAAACAGATTAGAGTATCGGTGTTTTTCTGATTTTCTTGTAGGTGTTTGTCTTACAAAATTAACTTATGTGAGACGCAACATAAAGACGTTTTCCATTACTGCATGTTTCAACTCAACAAAAAAGAATATGATGAGCTTTTAAGGTACCAATTCGGCACCTTAAAGAGAGGTCAACATTCTAAGTGCCAGCCTTAAATATACAGAAAAATACCAGTGAAAACAGCGATTCCCGAACTGACAGATGGCATATATATCACAGATTGCTAAGCCTGAAATTAATCACTCAATATTGGCGGCAATTCCATAAAATGTGCTTGTCGGAATAAGTCTTTGTGGCTTGATCTTATTAAAACCGCTGCTCTTTAACTGAATTGTAATTTCATCCAGATCAGGCAAAGGCGTTAATCCTTTAAGGGAAGCATTAACCATATTAAGATTTGCCGCTCCAAGGTCTTTGCCTCTGCTCCGCAAATTCATAGCAATAGCTATTGTGCCACGAGGGGCCAGGATTGAACGAAGTCTCCGTAGCAATTCAAGACGTTCCTCAGAAGGGAAATAGTAAAGAATATTAAACAATGTTATTAAGTCAAAAGGGCCGTCGAGACTATCAGGAGAAACACGGATATCTCCTGCGATAATCCTGAACTTATCATTCAGTCCCCATTTTTCAATGTTTTGCCTGGCTTGCTCGACTACCACCTTGTCTATATCGATGCCGATGCCGATTGCCGCGTGATTGGCGTTAAAAATACTTTGCAGGAATATTCCTGACCCACATCCGACATCCAGAATCCTCATGGAATCTTTTCCAATAACAATATCTTCGATAAACTCCTTAATGAAAGGTTCGCCGATTTTTGAGAATCTTGCGACCAAGCCGCCTATTTTCTCAAGATCATTACCAAGCGGAGCTCCGTGCATACGGTCTGCTGCGCCACGATATGCAGAACTGTAATAAGTTATATTAGCTTGAATCATAGACACCAACACATCGCCTTTGCTACCTATAACAGCTTTGGATCTTTTCCCTTTAATACTGTATGAGCCGTTTTTATATGCGAGTTCTTTGACTGAAAGCCCGACATCAAGGAGTGCATCAAGGATCTCCGGCCGCTTTACATTAAGTTTTTGAACCAACTCCTCTCTGGAGGAGGGAGTGCCCAAAGCTTCAAGAAGACCTGATTCAATTGCAGCATAGATAAAATGCATCCTCAGGAAAGATTGCCAGTCTTTAATGATCGGAAACAGACCGGGTATTTTCATTGTACGAAGCACGGTAAAGAGATATTTAAATTTCATAATGTTACCCCCGGCCTCTAATCGTATAACATTTCACGAATAAAAGAAATTGTTGCGGGCAATTTGAACTCAGAGGATTTGTTTTTGTCTTTTTCCGGCTTGACCAGGGAATCCAGAAAAACCTGGATGCCCGCTGGAGCCTGTCCCCGCAAGTTGTAAGCAGGGAACCTGCGGGCATGACGGACAAAGACACTTTATGTATATTATAATTGAAACAAATATGTATGAATTCGCCTTCTATTATCCATTATACGCATGACAAATGAAGAGTACACAAAAGAGCAGCTTATAAATGAATTGGAGGCATTACGTCAGCGGATTGCTGATTTTGAAAGATTGGAAGCACAGCGCAAGCAAACAGAGCAGGCGCTTAGAGAAAGTGAAGAACGCTACAAACGGTTGATCAATGCAGTTACCGCCTATACTTATTCAGTAGAAGTCAGAGATGGGTATGCAATCTCTACAAGCCATAGCATAGGATGTCTTCCAATCACAGGGTACCATCCTGAGGATTACGAATCCAATCCCTATTTATGGCACAGGATGATCTACCCGGATGACAAGGTGATGGTAGAAAATTCGATCAATAAGATACTCGCCGGCAATGAGGTTCCGCCCATTGAACATCGGATAATCCGCCGTGATGGTAAAGTGGTTTGGATTCGCAACACCATGGTGCCCCACCGTGATCATCAAGGACTGATGACGCATTATGACGGGTTAATTGAAGACATCACCGGGCGTAAACTGGCGGAGGAGGAACTCAGAAGACTTGCAGCAACAGACAAACTGACAGGAGCCTATAACAGAACAAAGTGTCATGAAATATTAGAAAGAGAAATAGAGAGAGTTAAGAGACACAATCAACCATTATCCATAATAATATTTGATATTGACCGCTTTAAGAAAGTAAATGACAGATACGGGCATAGTGCCGGCGACTATGTATTAAAAACCATAGCTGATATTGTAAGAGAGAGCATAAGAAAAATAGACTACTTTGTTAGATGGGGTGGTGAAGAATTCATGATAATTTCTTCAGAAACCAATTTAAAAGAGGCTTCTGCATTGGCAGAGAGAATAAGGGAAATAATAGAAAACTCCACGTTTGAAGATGTTGGAAAAGTTACAGTAAGTTTTGGCGTAACAGAATTCAGGGAAAATGATACAGAGGACGGTTTGATAAAACGGGCAGACGATGCCATGTATGAAGCAAAGAAGAAAGGCAGAAACCGTGTAGAAGTGACTGTCTAAATCAAGAGCCATACTTTGTATTTTATCACGAAATATGTCTGAACTTATTAATTCATTACGCATTTCAATCTCTTGTAGGAGCATGTCCCTCAAATAGTTGAAGTAAGTAAGCGACTCGATTAAACTGATTTACCTTATTAACCATCAAATTTAAAGGAGTCGCTTATGAAAAGAGAATACCGGAAAATGGCACGGAAAGCAAACGGTAAAATCAGGGAAATCAGGGAGGGACAGGTAACCATTGAGGTGCCTCTTCCGATAGCTGAGGTTTTATCTGGGACGACAGGGATCGTCGAAGAGCTTGGTCGTGAGATAGGGTTAATGGTTATCTCTGCTGTTATAGAATCTGAGGCAGAGCAGAGAGCTGGTAAAAAGCATGCAAGGAACCCTATGCGGCAAGCTCACTGGTGGGGAAGTCAGGTTGGTACGGTCTGTTTTGAGGGGCAGAAGGTCTTGATAGATCGGCCTCGGATTCGAAGCAAAGCCGGCAAAGAGGTTTCTCTTGATACATACAGTGCATTTCAGAATCCTCAGCGAATGAGGAGCACACTTCTGAAGGATATGGTCTTAGGGATATCATCTCGGAATTACGAAGAGACAATTGAAAAGCTTATTCAGGGATACGGGATAAAGAAGTCCAGCGTAAGCCGTCATTTCATCCAGGCTACGACTGAGCAGATGAAGGATTTTCTGGAGCGCACGCTCGCCGATCTGGATATCTGTGTGATATTCATTGATGGGATAGAATTCAAAGGAGAGCATCTTATTGTATCGTTGGGGATAGATGTGACGGGAAAGAAACACGTGATGGGGTTATGGCAAGGGGCGACAGAAAATACAGAGATCTGCAGAAATCTTCTGGAAGATATGCAGGGCAGAGGTCTGGATACGAGCAAGGATTATCTGTTTGTTCTCGATGGATCGAAGGCGTTACGGTCGGCGGTGACAAAAATATTTGGTAAAGACGCATCGGTGCAGAGATGTCAGCAACATAAAAGAAGGAATGTGAAGGAGCACCTTCCCCCGGAACATCAAGGAACGATTGATACCCGTCTTCGCACAGCTTATAATATGGCCAACTATGAAGACGCAAAGAAGTCCTTAGAGTTAACCGTGAAGTATCTGGAGCGGCTAAATCCCAGTGCAGCGAGGAGTTTAGAAGAAGGATTGGAGGAGACGCTCACGGTTCACCGGTTAGGTATCACAGGCCATTTAAAGAAAGTCCTTTCCAGCACCAATCCAATAGAATCTTGTTTTTCCATTATGAGGACAGTTACTGACCGTGTGAAACGGTGGCGAAAAGGTGACATGATTCAGAGATGGGCTGTTGCAGCGATTCTCAGAGCGGAGAAGAAATTCAGACGTGTGAATGGATATCAGGAAATACCGAAACTGCTGATGACCCTGCAACGGAGATCAATTATTGATGTAAAGGAGAAGGCAGCTTAAGATATGTTTAACGGGTGCTTCTTACTTCAACTAAAGAAAGGGACAACGTCCTATTAAGGGCAGCATATAGAAGTCTTAAAAATAACTTGCCATATCTTTTTACTTATAAGCGCCATCAGAACTAAACATCCCCAATACTACAAATTCCCTTGACGGATCTTTCGCACATTTAAAGTAACTTGTTAAACTCCACAGAGGATTAAAAATTGATCTAAACTAAAAATTATTCAAGATTATCTACAAACAATAGGCCCCGATATTTAGTATTAAGCCTAAAAATTCAAGAAAGCGGAGGGTGAGGCCGAACTGCCGAAGGTGAACTTAAAAAAGAAATTATCTGTTATGCAATAAGTATGCACTGTAAAATATGTCATAGGAGAATAGTTCTAATAGAGAACTTAGAAATCACCTGAAAAATGTATCATGGGATGACCCCACAGATTTATTATGAAAAGTATCCAGATGCAACAAAACTCTGTAGTACATGTAAGAAAGAACTAACTATTACCAATTTCTTCTCTAACAAAGAGCAACAAGAAGAAGGTAAAAAGGGGTCAATTCTTTATTCTTGACAGTGATAGGGAACTATGCTATAAAAATAGGCATGGCAAGACCCTTAAGAATACAATACGCCAACGCAGTCTATCATGTGACAAGTGCGGCAATGAAAGGAAAGAAATCTTCAAAGATGATCTTGACCGTGAGCAGTTTCTCAAAATTCTCTTTCAGTCCCTTCATACATACAGTGTAATTCTTTACAGCTATGTGCTTATGAACAACCATTTTCATCTCCTTGTGGAGACACCTCTTGGTAATCTCGGGGCATTCATGCGACACTTCAACATAACCTATACGAGCTATTTCAATCGTCGACATAGGAGGACGGGACATCTCTATCAGGGCAGATACAAAAGTATTATCGTTGACAAGGATGCCTATCTTTCAGTTCTTTCTCGTTACATCCATCTAAACCCAATCAGGACGAAAAAGACAAAGAGCCTGCAGGAAGAACAGAAAATGGGGTATCTCGCGGACTATCAGTGGAGCAGTCTGCCGGGATATATTGATAGTAACAGTAAACAAAAAGGCATCCATTACGAAACGGTATTAGGTGAATACGGTGGAGACAACGACAAAGGGAGAAAGGCTTACAGGGTGAGAATTAGGGGGATATTTCCTCCGGACTTGAAATAAAGGACAGCATCGTGGGGCAGAGTATACTTGGAGGGGAGCAGTTTATCGGATGGATAAAGAATCAATTCTTGAAAAGTAAGGTGGATAGGGAATGTCCTGCGCTGAACAAGATAAAGAGCTATCGGGCAAAAGAAGAGATTATAAAGGTTATCGAGGAAATGACGGGCAAGGTTTTTGGAGATTTGAAAACAGAAGGAGGGCTTTACAGGCAAATATCAATGGATCTGTTATATCGGATGGGAGGCATGACCGGAGTTGAAATCGGGAAGATGTTCGGATTAGATTACAGCACAGTTAGCCAGGGAAGGAGACGATTAAGGGAGAGAGTGGAGAATCAGCCTGAGATAAAAACCCTAATAAAACGGCTGGAGCAACGATTGTCAATATGAAAGAATCGACCCCTTTAGTTATAGTTATATTTGACCCCTTTAGTTTCTGTTTAGTTTCTGCATATAAGCTTGTTTTTGTTAATGGGCAATTGAGCAAATGGATTTTATTCGACGGGTATAATGCAGGGCGTTGTAAATAAAAGGGTCTCTTTAGGCCGTTGCCACTTTAACCATTTATAGAGAGGGAAAAGGAATAGAAGAATGACCGTCCAACCAATCGTTCGAGCCGCCAAGAGTGGAAGGTCGGTTTCTTATTTCTGTCATAGATAAAATTAAGATTCATAAAGAGGGGGGTACAGTTATGGTTAAAAAGATTTTTTGGTTAATAATTTTAGGAGCATTGTTTTTAATTCCGGCAGTTTCCTTTGCTGGCACGGTTCAACTTCCTCGGACCGGCCAAAAGCAGTGTTATGACACGGACGGCAATGTCATAAGCTGTACAGGTACGGGGCAGGATGGGGACATTAAAGCAGGCGTTGCCTGGCCGAACCCACGGTTTTTACAAAATGGTAACTGCGTTATTGACTACCTCACAGGGCTTACGTGGTTAAGAGCCTTGCCGTTTACATATATGATGACGTGGTCACAGACACTGGATTATGTTTCATCAATCAATAGCAGCGGCGGGCTCTGCGGTATGACTAACGGAGGCTCCCGAACGTAAATGAGCTTCGGAGTCTTATGCATGCCGGTTACAGAGAAGAGACATGTGGCAGTTTGCCATGCGGCTCATGGATCTTGAATGGCTCAACACATATGGCTTGAGTGGAGTACAATCATGGTTCTACTGGTCATCTACCCCCTATTGGAATGTTGTCATGTATGATGATGGAGGGGTGTTATGTTGGAACGATCCAAGCGAAGTTGGATATGCCTGGCCGGTGCGCGGCGGGCAGTTTGGGGCTTCTGATCCTTTGTATGTTTCAAACATATGGAAGACGGGTATGACGCAGTCCCAACATTCGGGAGATGACGGAGCTCTTCAAAGAGGAGTTTCTTGGCCATCGCCTCGATTTCACGACAACAGCAATGGAACGGTATCAGATAATTTGACCAGCTTGATCTGGCTCAAGAATGCAGAATGTTTTGGTCAAGTATCCTGGAGCCAAGCTTTGACTGATTCAAATGCGCTTGCACATGGCCAATGCGGGCTGACCGATGGGTCGTCGGCAGGAAATTGGCGGCTGCCGAACCAGGTAGAATTGGAAAGCCTTATTGATTTTAAATATCTCGATCCGGCGATTTCCAATACAATGGGCAATGGGCAATGGACGCAGGGAGACCCTTTTACAGATGTCGCGCCACACTACTATTGGACGTCTACTACTGTCTCAGGGTCGCCGGATCATGTTTGGGTCATCGGTATGGGAGATGGTGTTATTTCGGGTGGCGGCAATAAGGCAGTCGACTATTCTTTTGTTTGGCCAGTACGCGATGGACAGGGTATTTTGCCGGCCCCTTCTGCACCTTCAAACTTCACGGCAAAAGCTACTTCATCAAGCAAAGTCCTTGGGTGGAAAGATAACTCCAACAATGAACAGGCTTTAAGATAGAAAGAAAAGAAGTTGCAGTGATTCTGCAACTACTTTGACACAGATTGCAACAAAAGGAGCAAACGTAACAACTCATACCAACACAGGCCTAACAGCAAATACCACATACGCCTATCGTGTAAGGGCGTACAATGCAAGTGGCAACTCTGCCTATTCCAATTGTGCATCAGCTAAAACAGCCCTTTCAGGAACACCAAATGCACCAACAAACCTGAGGCAACGTCCACTATCGGAAAGCCAGATAAAGCTGACGTGGACAGATAACTCCACAGACGAGACAGGGTTTAAGATATACAGAAAGAAAGGTACAGAACCGTGGGACTCTACTAACCACAACAGGGGTTAGTACAGTGAGCCACACCGATGGACAGTGCATGATGACAATACAACAACAACCACATACAGTTATTACGTGAAAGCCTGTAACAGCAATGCCTTGTTCTCCGAGTACCAATACAGCAATTGTCCCACACAAACCAATAGATCTTACTGCATCTGCCGTATCATCAAGCAGAATAAACCTCACATGGACAGACCACAGCACCAATGAGACAGGTTTCCAGATATACAGGAAATTCGGTGCCTGTTCTTCACCAACTGCCTGGGAGAGGATAAATACAAAGGTCCCAAATAGCACATCATATAGCAATACAGGACTAACTTCAGGCACAACATATTCGTATAGGGTCGCGGGCCTATACAGAAGTCATCTGCTATGCCATATGCTTATGGTTATTCTTCATACTCAAGCTGTAAAAGTGCAACAACGCAGTGAACTAAAATATACAAGTAAGTGTATTGAATCTATGGCGGCTCATAGAGTAGCATTAATTTTCCTGAGAGACGGGGCTGAGAGTTTCCTCGACCTCATTTCATTCTCACTTTCCATCCGTAATCGTTACTTTTTTTACTGTAGATATTGAGTGCGGACAAGTAGGTGTCATGCGCACCTAATCAGAAATGATCACTGTGCGCAGTTGATGAAGAAACTAACAGTAAGTCTTACACTGTCTGATGGAACAAATCTTCTCTTTTACAACTTTACTTTAAACAAAGGGTGCTGAAATTTCATGCCGGCTTTATATACAGCAATGATATCCCCTGATTGTTTCCTCTCTATATTGGTTAGCAAAGACCAGACTATACGACCTTTCACTCGTAAAGCATATCCTCCGTGATTGATCTTTACATTGTATTCTTTATTTATTATAAGCCTCTTTGTTGTCTCAACTGCTGCTCCTTCAGCACTGATGTTGATTATTTTTGTGTTTAAGGAAGGTGACATATACCCCCGGACTCCCTTCACGGCTACTCTTTTATGCCTTCTGTTCTCATGTCCGTTATATTTTCTGTTATCGGATGCAATCGCTTCATTATTCCGCCCTACCGTATATCGTGACCTCACGATTCTCTCTGCCTTACTCCAGTTTTCAATGTCACGTCCTTCTATCCGGCCACTCTTCTCATACAGTTCATATGCCAATTGAGCGATTTCGTCGTGCAAATTATTATCCATACTGTCTTTTCGTTGCTTAATGATTGATAAATTCCATGCCCGCCCGATATTTTCGATCATCGTCAAATTCTTGTACCCACCTTACCACAGAGGATCTTGCCATAATGCCATTTACCTTAAGCTCAGGCTCAAAAAACAACGTATCTCCTCTCATGAGGGGAAAGTAGGTTATCATTCCAAGCCCGCCTTCACTGATGTCAGTAGAATCACCATAGCTATAGATTCTGTCCTTGTCCCGGTGAGGGGCATGGAGATAATATCGTATGTTCTGAAAAAATGGTTTCCGTTCATATCTGCGTTTTTCGCCAAAAGACTTTTCCTTCATTCCATTCCACCTTTTTATTTTAATAAATCAAAAAATGATTACCCCTGTCAACGTAAAAATCTAAATAACGACAAATTACTAATTCGTTCATTAGTAAGGCGACATCATTATCACTTTCTGTCATTGCGGCTTGTCCGCAATCCTTCTGGTTTTTCAGAAAGATTCCCGACAAGCGGGAATGACATCTATGTAGCTTTACTTATAGCCGTCTTAGTATATTATAAAGAGGTTGTTGCGCTGTCTGCGACCATACGGAATTCATTTCAGCATCCAGCATTTTTGGAATCAGTTTGTTCTCTTAATACCCTTTATAGCCGAATCGCTTATAGTATGTTCCCGTACCGTTTTCCCCTGTTATTGAATCTGATTCCTTCGAGGCAAGAAATACCCCTAACCGCGCTGCCTTTTCAGGTGGCTCAAGAATACCGTTTTCCTTCATGGATAAAAATTCATGATAAATCTCTTCACCCAATATCTCAGGACCTAAATCCCTTATCTCCTCCTGCATCCTTGTATCCATTACACCCGGGTCAAGACCATTTGCCTGAATGTTATGGTATTCAAGCTCTTCTGCCATTATTTTCGTAAGATGGATCAGCCCTGCCTTCGCCACAGAATAAGCCGCAAAAGTCGGCATCACCATCTCTCCGAGTCCGGATGTAACATTAATTATTTTTCCCCTGCTCTGTTTGATCATGTAAGGGATGACCGCTTTTGCAAAGAGATAGGGGCCCCTGAGATTTATGTCCATAGTTTCATCCCATTCTTTATGATCAATCATAAAAAGAGGGCTCACGGGGCCGATTATTGATGCGTTGTTCATGAGTATATCGATTTTTCCAAAGTGTTTGATAGTCTTGTCAACAACTTTTTCAATGTCTCCGGGGTTTGCAACGTCAGCCTTTATGGAGATGACGTCTGCACCTGAAGTTCTTATGGCCTTTGCAGTCTCCCTCAGTTCTGAAGGTGTGCGGCTTAAAATCACAAGAGACGCGCCCTCTTTTGCCATCTCAAGAGAAGAGGCTCTCCCCAGTCCTCTTCCCGCACCTGTTACGATAGCCACTTTTCCTTTCAGTCGCATGTTCTATTTCTCTACTGTTCAATAATTAAAAATGAAACCGGGGTAAGAATTTCGGTACTTTCTTTTTATAGAGATTATAATCATTACCGAAACGTTTTGAAAGCTCTTTCTCTTCAAGAGGGATAATTAATGCATAGACAAGGATGAGATCAATAAAGGTAATAGCGCCCACAGCTACTGCTCCTGTTAGGAGAAAAATACCGGAAAACATCAGGGTATGGGCGAGATAGGTCGGGTGTCTGACCACAGAAAATGGTCCTGTTGTAATTAGTTTTCCTTCTATCCTCCTTGATACCTCTGGTAGTCCTATCAACCCCCATAGGCCCAGGAGTTTACCGGTCCAGAGATGGAGCACAGTCCCAAGGACTAAGAGAATAAAACCCAAAGCATGTATGCCGACAGAGAAATCTATTTTCCAGGAAAGCAGTAATCCTTTATTCCTGTATATAAGATATGCTAAAGGGACCCAAGTAAAAAGAGGCATACCATAGGTCAGGAGACCAAGCTTTTTAAAAATCCTTGAAAGACCGTGCACAGGAATCCAGAACAGAGGAACGATGGGCCAGAGGATAATTGTCACAAAGGCGAGAAGATCAAGCATAGTTAACCTTCAATAAAGCATTGTGGATCCTCGGAAAGGAAACTTTCTTTCCTCATCATGCATGAATAGGCATATGCTATCGCCCTGCACCCTCTGCATGAAGCCCACCTGTGGCATCTCCTGCATTTTCCAGTATAAGATTGTCTGTCCCTTAATTTCATCAGGACTTTTGATGTTGCCCATACCTCTCTGAGAGAGTCCCTCCGTACGTTCCCTATTGGAATGTTCAGTCTTCTGCAGGGTGTTATTGTCCCATCCTGCAAGATAGTAACTCCTGAAACGCCTGCTGCGCACCCTCCGGTGGGAACGGAACCATTGTCTTCTGTAATATCCGGAGACATCTGTCCTACAATCGGATCCCCTGTTACAATCTCAAGCCCCTTTACCTTCAGAGGAAGGATAGACTCATATAGTTGTTTTAACCTTTCTTTGCTGAGCATGTTCTGGAAGAGGCCTGTACCTCTGCCTGACGGAACAAGTCTTGAAAAACCAAGCCGCTGCACACCTGCTAAGGACGATAGCTCAATCGTCTCCATGAAATGGTCAGCATTGATATCAGACAGGGTGACGTTGAGGGTAACTGTAACGCCTGCATCGAGAAGATGCTGAACTCCTCTCATAGCTGATGAGAAACTACTTCTGCCACGGATCATCTCATGGACTTTTTCCGGACCTTCAATGCTCACCTGAACTCCTCTCACCCCGATGTCTGATATCTTTTGTGCTCTTTCTCTGTCAATGAGAACACCATTTGAGAGAAGATAGGCATCAAAACCTCTGCTTGTGATTAAACGGAGAATTTCAAAGATATCGTGTCGCAAAAAGGGTTCCCCGCCTGTAATGTTGAAACTTGGAGAGAATACAATCCCGTATCGATTTTCCCATTCCGCCAACATTTCCGCTACCTCACTGACCACAGCATGTACTTCAGATAAAGATATTTCCTGACCTCCTGAGCCGGTCTGATAGCAGTGCTTGCATCGGAGGTTACATCTTTCAGTCAGGTGCCACTGGACAAAGAAATCAAATGAATGTGTTATAGCCATAAATTACCTCAGTTTGTTCACAAGTGAAATAATCAGACTATTCATAGCGAACCCTGAACCCTGTTCCAATGATTGTCATTATCCGGCTTGACCGGATAATCCAGTTCTTTTTCTGGATTGCCCAATCAAGTTGGGCAATGACAGAAACAGAAAAACTTAAACAACTTTTAAGATCTTTGAAGATTAATAACATATAATCCATGGCAGATGAGGATTTTGTCCACACAATTTTCTGAAGAATCAAAAAAGAAGCAGATATGGCAAACGTCATTTACACATTGTTTCCGTTGATCATCTGCCATACCTGCTTTCACTCTTATGTTGCTTGACCAGCAACCTTAGCTCTTTCAGGCCTTTCACTTTTGGCATACCTTGGCCGGATTATCCTTTAAGGCTTTTTTAAGGTTATTCCACAAGGAAGCCTCAAGTTGAAATGCCCTTTTGCTCAAAGGCTTTTTCATGCTCATTCACCTCCTTCCTTTATTCATAATATAAGAAGGAAATACTATAAAATGATATCAGCATAATTCTTTTTTTTCTGTAGGAATTAAGCTTATTTATATGTCGGTGTTAATCCTACAAAATTCATTTGGATTTTGTTTTTGTTATCTCCTCAACTTCTTTTCTGCCCTCTTCCAATTCCCTCTCCTGCTCCTTGTCTAATCTCAATAACAGGGTCTGGAACTCACCAACATGTGTTTTTTCTTCCTTTGCGATATCCATGAGAATTGCCTTGATATCTTTCCTTTGTGTCATGGCTGCCATCTGTTCATACAGGTTGACGGCATCCAGTTCGGCAATGATTCCCGCTCTCAGTATCTCTCTGTCAATATCTTCTTTTTTCATCCCTTCGAGTCTTATGGGGATTTGTGACATCATCTTACACCTCCTATAATTCTTTTTACGTTGCTGCTCCTTCAATGCAATAGTAAAAATCAGTAAGTTCATACTTATTCCAGACATCACAGAGACCGCAATTGCAACCTGCTTTTTGCTTTGGTGAATTGCTCTTTCCCCTTGCACAGAAAAGTAACTCTCCCTTAACGCCTGGATACGTCGGGCAAACACCGCAGAATTTAATACATATTATTTCATTCTCATAGGTATCATCTACTTTCGACACTCCATCACCTCCTTTTTACTCTTTATTCTTATTCCACGCCATTACGGATTATCTATTTCCCCCTTTCATATTTGTAGAGCGGATGCCCGCAACTTGGGCAGATATAAATCTTCTCCATCTTTTTCAGATATTCAAGGGTAGTCGCCACAAAGGCAGCATGACTCCAGGTAAGGGGAGATACCGACAGGGGTTGATTAGTGTACGGGTTGACCTGTTCTGCAAGCACTCCCGATGGCAATGCCCTTGAACTCACCCATTCAAGGATAGGAATTGCTTCCTGTAACTCCTCAAGGTGTTCGGCCTTTGCGATATACCACTGTGCAAGCCAGAGGGTACAAATAAACCAGGGATTGCCTGGAACTCCATGTACGTTATCTGTGACTTTATGGTAACCATCTCCTTCGTATCTCGCAATGCCTCCAACGTCAGTCTGTACAGATAGACGTTCTTTTATAGAAATCATTGTATTAACGACCCTCTCATCTTTTGGATCGAAAACGCCAAAATAGAATGGTGCATAGATACTGGCATCAATGGTAAGGTCTGTATCAAAGGAGCTGTTATCCCGCGGGATTATTGATTTCAAAAACCTTTTAAGATCCCTGCTGTAAAGATATCTGTCCATTGCGTTCCTTACCTCTTCTGATGCCTTCTTGTAAATCTTTGTCCTTCTTGTATCTCCAAAAAATGTGCTGAATTTCTCTGCTGCCTTAAGGCCGCCATAGACGGCTGAGACTGTAAATGTATGGATTCCCCATTTTTCTTCCCACAGGTCATAGGATGGAAGAGGAAGCCCTGTGGCACTGTCCCTGTAAGATGCGAGGAAATCTCCGCAGCGAATGACCATGTTCTCATACTGCCTGATGGTAAATTCTATGTCCCTGAACTTGTCAAAATGATGCCAGAGAGACCAGAGGATAAGACCTGTGCCATCTTCCTGTATCGGCAATTTTTTCTCATTGCCACTTATCCATGGATGCCAGGAACTTCCGAGGGAACCGTCAGGATTATATTTATGGAGGAAATATCCTACTGATTCTTTACCTTTACTGATTATGTCAAGACAAAAATCAAAAAATTGTCTTGTCAAGCCGTGATAGCCGGCCATATCGAGTGCATAGGCTGCAAAGGCCCCATCACGAGGCCACATATAACTATAGGTGTCCCTTGCAAAGTGCTGAATGTCAGAATCGTTTGCTGCAATAATAGCTCCATGTATATCAATATTCGTCGTCAGGATAAGGAGACTTTTTTTATAGAGCCTTAAGACCTCCTCGGGCAAGTTCGTAAGATTAAACTGCTCTTTATTTATCCATGCCCTCCAGTAATTCTCTGTCCTTGTCATGAAATATTCCGGTCCATGTCCGAGGATTAATTTGTGCAAACGACTTACTTCTGCATAATCGTGTCCGGCTGTTATCCAGTAATAGAGTGTTTTTTCTCCCTGGGGAGGTATGTGAATATTGAAGGAGAGAGTAGAATCTACAGAACCCTGTGATATTGTATTGCCTTCGAGTATTCCATCTTCTGCATCTCTCCATGTTCCTTCAAGAAGACGAAATTCTTTTATGCCTGTTGAATATTGATCGATCCCGCGAATACCGTTCTTCATGCCACTCATCAGGAAATAACGATTGCCCTTGTAGTGTATTATCGCCTTTTCATCAGGATCAAAATAGGCAGTATCCCCTATCTGAGACGCAAGGATATGGAAGTCATGGTGGAAAAACAGGCGGATTTCCCTTTCCCTGTCAAGAGGGTTCTTCAGGATTATCCTCTTTATATAAATATTTTCACTGTAATCAACAACGTCATTACAATGAAAACCACATCCCAAGGGTTTCGTTTCTTCCTGTGACGTTTGTCAGAAGACTTTCATGGACATACTCAAGATTGAGATCCCAACTCTCTCTTTTCACCCAATCAAATCTTCCATCAGCCCAGACACCAAACCTGAATCTGTGTCCGTCAGTATGGTTCTCCTTGCCGACATACGGATAGTAAATATCTCTCAGGCAATAGTCCTGATCAAAGGTGATCAGAAGACAACCATTCCCAACAGGAATATCGCGTGGCATCGTATAATTCCTTCCTTCAAAGAGTATTTAAGAAAGCGATGATAAAAAAGACTTCAATAAGAATATAGGCATAACAGTTCTCTTTATAAAGGGATAGGAAAAGACATAATCTCTTCGCTTCTCCCCTTCACCTCCTTTTCACATAAGATTCTACGGGAAAAGACAAATAAAAGGTATCAGGAGAAGTCTGATTTTTTTGTAAGTATTTATCTTACAGAAAAAATGTTTGCCGCTCTGTAGCTTATCTCTTTAATTTTTTCGCAGCTTCTTCGTCAACTAACCACAGTATATTGCCCCGGATAGGCTGAACAAGGCCGGCAGGATACTGCATCGCCCTATCCTTCCTGCCTAAAATCTCCTGGATGATATCTGCTTTTGCCGAACCTGATGCTAATATAATTACATGAGAACCATTGTTCAGAACAGGAAGTGTCAGCGTTATTCTATGTTTTTGTTGCTTCTCAATAAAAACTGGAACAACAAGCCTGTCAGTCTCTTTGAGTGCTTCTGAATCAGGAAAGAGTGAAGCAGTATGTCCGTCTTTTCCAATTCCAAGAAGAATAAGATCAAAAACTGGCAAGATATTTTTCCCGAAGAAAGTTCTCAAATCTTCTTCGTATGCTTTCGCAGCTTTTTCAGATCCTTTCTCACATCTAATTCTGTGTATATTGTCATCCGGTATTGGAATTTTTGATAAAAGTGTTTCGAAAACAAGCCCGTAATTGCTGTCTTCATGCTCCTTCGGCACGCACCGTTCATCTACCCAGAAAAAATAGACATGACTCCAGTCAATTTTTTCTCTATAAGAATCCGAGCTGAGGAGGGCATATAACCTTCTCGGTGTGGAACCACCCGAGACTGCAACGGTAAACCTTCCTTTTGAGATAATACATGCTCTTGATATGTCAACAAAGATTTCTGCAGCCTTACGGCTGAGATCTTCTAAGGTTGGTAGTACTATGATCTGCATATAAAGATAAAACTATGGTTCTTTAGGCTTTTCTCTTGATACTCTAAAACCCCTCTTTGGAAAAGAGGGGAAAGGGGAGATTTTAAGAATTACATATATCCCATACCCTTTCATCATTCATATTTACTCCGAGTGATTTGAAATATCTTTTAAGATTCTTGTTGTAACGGAGCATTGTTATTTTTAAATCCCCCCTCACCCCCCTTTTCCAAAGGGAGGCTTTATCCGTACAATTACCTGAAGAACGAAATTATAAGGGTCTCCATGAACGGCCGTCTCTTTCGATCAAGCTTTTCGCCTCCTCCGGTCCTGATGAACCAGCTTCATAGTTCGGGAATATTTCAGCTTTTGTAGAGGATTCAAGCCTTTCTATAATAGGGGTCAGTAATGACCATGTCAGTTCCACCCCTTCCTGTCTTAAAAATAACATTTGATCCCCCCGCATGCAGTCAAGGAGGACCCACCCATAAGCGCTCATGAGGACACCCTTCTGGTATATAAAGTCCATGAAGACCGGCTCCAGACAGAGCCTTGACCCCTTTCTTTTTGTTTGAAAGGTGAGACTAATACCCTCATCAGGTTGCAACCTGAATACAAGAATGTTGGGGTCTATGGATTCCTTCATAACTCTTGAGAACATCAGATGGGGGACTGATTTGAAGTGTATCGATATCTCAGTCTTCTTGTTTGATAGTCTCTTACCCGAACGGATATAGAAAGGGACGTCGTTCCATCTCCAATTGTCAACGAAGACCTTCATGGCAGCGAATGTCGGTACAATGGATCCACTGGAAACTCCTGTCTCTTCTCTGTAACCTGATACCTCTTTCCCATTGATTTCACCCTTCCCATATTGACCAATAACAATGTGCTCATTAAGCCTGTCAAGTGCAAATGGTCGTATAGAACGAAAGATTTTGATCTTTTCCTCTCTTACCCTATCCGCCTCGAATGCTACAGGAGGTTCCATGGCTATCAGTGCAAGAAGCTGAAGAATATGGCTCTGGAACATGTCTTTTATCACACCTGCTTCTTCGTAATAGCCTGCCCTATACCCGACTCCCAGTGTTTCTGAAGCTGTTATCTGAATATGATCGACATATCTCCTGTTCCAGAGTGGCTCAAAGATTGAGTTTGCAAAACGGAACATGAGCATATTTTGAACTGTTTCCATACCGAGATAGTGATCTATGCGGAAAATCTGTCTCTCTTTAAAATATTTCTGGAGGACACTGTTCAATCTCTTTGCCGAATCGAAATCTCTGCCGAAAGGCTTTTCAATGACAACATGACTGTAACTTTCATCTTCATCAGAAAGACCTGCCATACCGAGGTTTAAGATGATAGGTTCGAAAACCGATGGAGGAGTGGCCAGATAAAATATACGGTTTCCTCTGGTCTGATGTTTCTTTTCTAAAGGTGGAAGTTTCTCTTTGAGAAATTTGATATAAAGCTCAGAAGAAGTCAAAATCAAAGGAGGAATAATACAGTTTCATCGCAAATTCAGACCAGGCAGCATCATCGTAATCTTTCGGGTATGCACTCTTCACAGCAGTCTGCATCAACTCAAAATACTGCTCACGACTCATCTCCTGGCGGCCAATTCCGAGAAGAAAAAAGTTTTCCGAAATGAGTCTGTTCTTACTGAGAAGGTAAAGTGAAGGAATGAGCTTTCCCTTTGCAAGGTCTCCATATGCGCCGAAGACAACGAGACAACAGGGGCCTGAAATTTCAATCTCACATCCACCTATTTCACGATACAGTAATTCTATGTCAGACTTTCCGCCGATATTTTCCATTTCATTGAACCAGTTTATTCCAATCTGCAGAGAACTGCTCCATACCTTTGTCTGTAAGTTCGTGATGAATATCATATTCATGCCAATTCTTCGTAAGGCTCACATCCTTCAACAAGATTGGTCTTAAGTCCTTCGAATTATAGACGTAGTCATTTCCCGGGACGGGAAGCCCTTTTTCACCCCACTCCTTCAGCACCTTGAAGGGTGCGGTAATGATATCCGAAGCCGAGCCTGAGGGCATAAAGGAGATGGTCAATGTTTCTCACACTTGCAGTCAAGACCTCTACATGTCCATCTCCTTCCCGATACATCTTGATAATATGTGCTATCAGATCCATCCCATTTTCTCCTTTGTCATCAAGTCTCCCAATAAAAGGTGAAACATAGACACCGCCCTTCTTTGCGCCTTGCGTTGCTGCATATACAGCAGCAGCCTGTTCTTGTGAGAAACAGAGGGTCATATTGATCCGCATACCTTCTTTGACTGCCTGCTCTGCTGCTTTCAATCCTTCTTTTGATGTTGGAAATTTAATCTGAGCATTCGGTATCCAGGAAAACATCTCTTTCCCTTGCTGCAGCATTTTTTCTGCGGACGTAGAAAGATCTGCATATACTTCAATCGAGATCGATCCTTCAGGGATCAAGACAGAGATCTCGTTTACCACGTTGTGATAAAAATGAAAAATCTCTTCTTCGCTAAATTTCTCTCCTCGCTCGAGGCGCCGGCTGGCTTCTGGATTTTTTGAGATAAGGGTTGGATTTGTTGTCTGCCCATCAAGAAACCCCAGGAGATTGATAATTGTTTTTGTCTCCTGAGAATCCCCTCCATCTAAAAATATTTTTGTCTTAAGTTGTTTAGGTCTCATATAAGTTCCTTTACTTTTTTGATAATTGCATTCTTTGAAATCTCCTCATACTCAAGAAGCTCTTCTGGTTTTCCACTTTTTGGAATTCTCCGTACTGACAGGGAATGCACAGGTATAGCGATATCGGCAAGGGCGCTCTTTACTGCCTCTCCAAGACCGCCTTCGGCAACATGGTCTTCAACTGTGATGATCGCTTTGGTCTCAATTGCTGCCTTTTTAAGGGTTTCATTATCAATAGGTTTGATACTATAAAGATCAATTAAGCGGACCATAATTCCATCCTTTTTTAGTTCTTCATAAGCAATAAGCGCTTCATGGAGCGTTATACCTGCTGCTATAACAGTTATCAGATCTTTACCACTTTTCCTTAATACCTTACTTCCCACCGATGGTAAACTCTTCATCCGGACTATAGATAAGAGAGGTATCTTTTCTGGTAGTTCGTATGTATACCATTCCATTGTGTTCGGCAGCCTTCTCAACTAATTTTTCAGTCGATATTGCATCAGAAGGATAGAGAACTACGCTGTCTAAAATTGTTCTGAACATGGCAATATCTTCAAGACCCATCTGGGAAGGTCCATCTTCGCCGACAGATACTCCTGAGTGTGAACCGATAAACTTAATATGAGAATCAGAATACTGACCCATCCTGATGTGGTCAAATGACCGTGTAAAGAATGCTGCGAAGGTGGAAATGAAAGGGATTTTTCCCCGGCGGGAGAGACCTAATGCAGTCCCCACCATATTCTGTTCCGCAATAAACATCTCAAAAAATCTGTCCGGGTATGCCTTCTTAAATAATTCAGCATACGTCGAGTTACTCACCTCGGCATCTAAAACAACCATATCCGGAAATTGTGGAAAGATACGTACTAAGGCATTGCCGTAAGCCTTCCGGGTAGACACAGTTTTGTCAGCCTGATAAGAAACTCCTTTCATATTTTGAGGTATCTTTTTTCCCGGCCACAGGTCTTCAGGTTTTGCTATGTCTCCTCTGAGGGAGGTATCGACTGTATCAAGTTCTTTGAGAGCTATTGCAAACTCTACTTTGTTGAGAGCTTTACCATGCCAGCCGTCTTTGTCTTCGAGGAAAGTAACTCCTTTTCCTTTTATTGTCTTGGCAATAATCATTACGGGTTTGCCGGAAACGGAAAATGCCTTTTCATAGGCATTGAGGATTTCTGTAAATGAATGACCGTCAATTAGGATCGTTTCCCATCCAAATGAAGAAATTCTTTTCTCATATGCAGCAAGATTATGACCATACATTGTTTCTCCGCGCTGGCCAAGGCGATTAACATCAAGGACACCAATGAGATTGTCTAATTTATAATGTGCAGCAACCTGGATAGCCTCCCACTGAGAGCCTTCAGACATTTCACTGTCACCGAGTAAGACATACGTTCTGTAGGGGAGTTTGTCAAGATATCTGGCATTCAATGCCATGCCAAGCCCAATAGAAAGTCCCTGTCCGAGAGACCCTGTGGCAGCTTCAACATAGTGAAACGCTACAGTAGGATGTCCTTCCAGAGGACTCTTAAATTTTCTCATGGTCATGAGTTCCTCTTCAGTTAATTTTCCAGCAGAAGCCCACAAGGAGTAGAGAAGCGGAGAGGCATGACCTTTTGAGAATATAAGGCGATCATTGTTAGGATGTCCTGTGTTGTTTATATCAAATCTGAAGATTCCCCCAAACAAGAGGGCCGTCATCAGCTCAGTTGCCGACAGAGAAGAAGTGGCATGACCTGAGCCGGCTTCTGTCGTTGAAGCGAGAATGTAGTAGCGGATCAGTTTGGCTAATTGTTCCAGTTTATCGATTTTTTCTCTGTCAATCATATATATCTTTCGTCTTTTTTCTCAAAAACCTCATGCCCGCCAAACTGATTCCTTAAGGCAGAAAGAATCCGCCCTGCATAACTTGGATTCTTTTGTGATTCGATTCTGAATAAAAGCGCCTCTTCAATAGTACGGGCTGGAACCCCAAGCTCTTTCGCAACCTCAACTGTCCATGCCCCCTCGCCAGTATGCGCAACAGAACCGGAAACATCTTCTAAATCTTGTCCATACTCGTCAAATGCATTCTTAAGCCAGCCGACCAGCCTTGACTCAATGACACTCCGATGGTTATATATTTCTGCCACGTTCATTAAATCCAGATCAAAAGGGGATGCCTTCATTATTGCAAAACCCTCTGCAATAGCCTGCATCATTCCATATTCAATGCCGTTATGGACCATCTTCACGAAATGCCCGGCACCCGATTTCCCCATATAATCATACCCTCCTCTAACTGATAAATCACGGAAAAGGCTTTTGAATTTTCTATAGATTTCCTTTCTCCCTCCTACCATGATACAGGCTCCATTCCGTGCCCCGCCTGGACCGCCACTTACGCCGACATCCAGGAAATGCACGCCTTTTTCTTCCAATTCCCTGGCGCGCTTCATTGAATCTTTAAAAGGGGAATTCCCCCCATCGATGATGGTATCCCCCTCATCAAGGTATGGGACAAGTTCTTTGAGGACTCCTTCAACTGCCTGATAGGGGATCATAAGCCATATGAGGCGTGGCAGCGGAAGTGCAGAAACAAGGACTTGTATTGAACTGGCTGGCTCTGCCCCGCGCTCCTGTGATATCTCTTACCACTTTCTCATTCCTTCCAAACACAACAACCTCATACCCTTTTTCCAGAAGCCGCTCCACCATATTGAATCCCATTTTCCCTAAGCCAATATATCCAAGCTTCATCGTTTTATTTTTCTCCCTGCTTCAAGTTTAGCCATTTTTTTGATGAATAGATTATACCTCTATTTCAGCGGCAGGCTGTTCAAAAACCTGCAGACCCAAGAAAATCAGAGCAATGCCTGGTCTTTTCACATTATTACTGTACGCTACAGGAAACAGCAAAAATATCGGTATAAGTCTGATTTTTTTGTAAGATTTTCAGCATATTATCCGTAAGTGTTTATCCTACAAGAGAAACAATATTCAAGGTTAATACTTTTGATGATATACTACGTTATTTCTAGCATTTAGAAAAAACAGAATTACGAGACCTTATTTGATAGAAGAAAAAATCTATGACTGTATTATCATAGGAGCAGGTCCCGGAGGACTTCAGGCAGCTATCTACCTCTGCCGATATAACAGGAGTGTTCTTATTATTGACAGGACCGGAGGCAGAACCTGGCATGCAAAACACATTGAAAACTTCCTTACCCATACAGTTATCTCAGGCAGGGAAATTATAGAAAAAGGCCTCAGTCAGGTCATGCATTTCGGCGCAGAGTATCAGAAGGCAGTTGTCTCAAAGGTCATCAAGAACAAAGAGAATCTTTTCGAGGTATCTACCAAAGACGGCCGTACTTTTTTCTCTCTATTCGTCATTGTATCCACAGGCGTAATGGACAATCTTCCGGTTATCGAAAACCTTCACAAGTTTTTCGGTATCAGTTTCTTTACCTGTATAGATTGCGATGGCTTCAGGACTACAAACAAAAAGCTTGTCATTATTGGCAATTCCGAAAAGACATTCCGTCTTGCGCTTGCCATGAAACAGATGTATACAAAAGATATAACTATCATACTTTACAGCAGTTTATCCTTACCAGGTTATGAAGAAGAATTAAGAGAGGAAAACATAGGCTTGTTGATCGGAGAGCCCTTGAGGATAATCGGACAGGAAAAAATGGAGGCTCTTGAGATGAAAGACGGAAGAAAAGTTGAATGTGAAGTTATCATGTCGAACCTTGGGTACAGACTCAATGATGAATTCCTCTCAGAACTGTCACTCAAAAAAGACAGCCATGGATTTAAGTATGTTACAAGAACAGAACTACGAATCATCCCTGACGGGTCTTTATATCGTTGGTCCTTTGAATACCGGCAATGACCAGGTAGTGATTGCTGCAGGTGAAGGTGCAATTGCAGCTATTGAGATTAATAAGAGGCTTCTGGAAATTCATGCTGGAGATTAAGCATAAAAGCTAAGGCTTCCCAATCAATCGTAATTTATGGATTTACTCTTTAGGTAAATCTTTTGTTGATTTATGAATCAATTCCTTTTTTTGAGATACCCCAGTAGAAGATACAATTGAAATCACATAAAGTATCACACTTAAAAGCAAGGTGACAAAAAAGATCATAAAGAAAATTTTCGGTTTTCGGAAAAGCATAATGATAAGTAATATTGCAATAGTAATGGTAACGAGCGGATTATCTACTAAAGAGGTAAGGATGCTATCGATTATTTCTGACAAATCCATAATTAGTCTTCATTCCGTTTTGTATCTTAAATAACCGTACCGCCTATCAGTTTTCCGTTAAAGTGATTTATATCACCTCATTTCTTAAGCTCAGAATGAAATGATATTAGAAGTGCAAAAAAGGGAAACAAAAATAGCAACATTAAATGATAAGACAGTAACAAGGGGGTATTAATGCTAGGTAATGTGCTCGGTTGGTTTTCAAATGACCTTGCAATAGACCTGGGGACGGCAAACACCCTTGTCTATGTAAAAGGGAAAGGCGTCATATGTAATGAACCGTCTGTTGTTGTAATGAGGATGGACAATAAGAAAATCGTAGCAGTGGGGACTGAAGCAAAAAAGATGTTAGGTAAGACCCCCATCGAGATGGTAGCCATAAGACCCCTGAGGGACGGTGTTATTGCTGATTTTGACGCAACAGAGACGATGCTCAAGTATTTTATAAAGAGGGTTCATAACGGGAGGAGTTTTGTAGCACCAAAAGTAATCATTGGAGTACCTTCAGGTATAACACAGGTCGAACAAAGGGCTGTAAAAGATGCTGCTCAGGCATCCGGGGCACGGGAGATATACCTTGTTAGTGAACCAATAGCGGCTGCCATTGGAGTAGGACTCCCGGTAGGCGAGCCGTCGGGCAACATGATTGTCGACATCGGTGGAGGCACGACAGACATTGCGGTCATATCATTAGACGGGATAGTTTTCAGCAAAGTCGTGAACATCGGTGGCGATAAAATGGATGAAGCTATTTTGGGTTTCGTCAAACGTAAGTACAACTTATTGATAGGGGATAGAACTGCAGAACACATAAAGATCGAGATAGGCTCCGCATATAAATCGGGACATAATGGACGCATGATGGAAATAAAGGGAAGAGACCTCTTCTCAGGCATACCTAAAACTATAACGATTCATGAATCAGAAATCCGTGAGGCCCTTGCTGAACCTGTTAATGCAATACTTAACACGATTAAAATTACTCTTGAAAACACCCCTCCTGAACTCGGAGCCGATATATTGGACAAAGGGATCATTCTTGCTGGTGGCGGCGCCCTTCTCAGAGGCATTGACCAATTTATACAAGATGAAATAGGGATATCCGTCATTGTGTCGGAAGACCCTCTCGGTGCTGTTATCCGGGGAGTTGGCAAGCTACTCGGTGAGTTAGACCTTATAAAACAGGTAGCGATGAATTAGTATAAGAGCTTAGCTTCTTCTCATTCTTCTTTTCCTGACATAGTATCTTCCTCAGATATCCCACCAGTTGCAGAATATGATGTCATTTTGTGAAGCAGGCGTGATGAAAAAGCTCTTTCAGCGACTTCCTTATGCCGTGCCCCTCTTGAGTAAAAACTTGTATTTGTTGAGGTAATACGAAAAAACTTATTCTGATTTTATTCGCTTTTGTTATTTTTAAGGCATCAGAATTGTGCTCAGATTTGTGGATGTTTGGACTGGAGAGATGGAATCCGATCAGATTACAGTAGAAATAAAATGAATGCATATCAACCCGTATCTGCTATAATCTCTAAGAAAAAAAACAATGACCAAGTTTCGGATAATATCTCTTGCCAGCAGCTCTGAAGGAAATTGCTTTCTCGTCATCGCGGGTGAGGAGAATTTTCTTATAGACCTCGGAATAGCTCCTGCAAATCTTATGCGGAAGTTGGAATTCTTTAAAGTCAATTCACTTCCCTCTCATGTATTGATCTCCCATGAGCATTGGGATCACACTTCCGGCATCAATAGCTTCAGTAAGAGATCCCCGGTAACTATCCATGCTAACGCCCCTACTCTTTACAGACTTGATCTCGAAGAAGGCAGCCATATAAGGAGTGAGACATTTACTACCGGTGAAGTGTTTGGTATAGGAAAAACAGAAATAAAACCGTTTCATGTCCACCATGATGCAGCGGAACCTGTTGGATTCAGTATTGTCCATCGTAAACACAAAGTTGTTTATCTCCTTGATACCGTGAGGATCGATGAGAAGCACATGACGGAAATTGCAGATGCAAACCTTGTAATCATAGATTCAAACTACGACAATCTCATGCTTTCTCAGGGAAAGTATCCCTACCCTGTGAAAAGAAGAATTGCTGCGTCAGGGCATCTCTCCAATGAGACAACAGGTAATGTAATTCTCAACCATCCGAATCCGGCAACTGAGTTCTGGCTCGGGCATCTGAGTAAAGAGAATAACAGCCCTACTCTTGCAAGCCAGACTGTAAACCACATTCTTAAGAACGGAAAGAGCCGCAGGAAAAGGTTTAAGATTCTGCCACGAAAGTCAACAGGGCCTTTCTGGGAGCCTCCTGTTGAACAATATAAACTCATTCCTCCTGTGCTATGCTGAAAAAGCTTATAACAAGGGATGATAAGAAGGAACAGTTATGCAAATGCACAATATGAGACAACTCCTGTTGATGATCCTGAGCCGTATCAGCATTTTTTCTCTGCCCTACAGAAAGCAATGTTTTTAGCCGCACACGAAGTTGATTAAAAGGCGTCATTACACATTTGAGACAAAATATCAAATATAGAAATATCGTTCAAATATAGTAGTCGTCTTCAGGTCTTCAATATGAAGTACTTCCTATCCTCAATATCTCTAAAGACAGCCCTAATGATGTTGATTCTACATAGAAGGTAATCAACAGCTCAGAGATAATTTTTCAAAGAATTATACTGCTGCAATATAATATTCCTGATAGACACACTTTATTGAATAATGACCTCATGGATTTAGCATTTGACCCCTGAAACATTGACAATCAGTCCCTACGGTTATTATATTTCTTATGAAATATCGAATAAGCATAAAAAATAATGTTAGGCACACAAATAAGGAGTAACCAAATGAAAAAAGATAAACTGAAAGATCTGCTCCAAGAATACAGAAACGCGCCGAAGGAATTTCACGCGACAAGTTATTGGGATTCTTATGAAAAGCGCATACTTGATACAGTTTGTTCAATAGATCTAAGTCGGTTGCGGTCCGGAAAATATCCAATACTTGCCACTTTTGGATTTAATGATAGCATATATACATACCACCCCAACTTACCTTTTTGGAAAAAGGCAATTCGCAAATTCATCCACCATTATTTGATCAAACATAGGAGCATTCTTCCATATGGAATCAAAATATCGGATATTCGAGAAATAGCTTATCATCACTGCGAATTAATTGGTAACCTTAGCAACGCAAAATCGATCAGTACTATTGAGGTATCCACATTTGGTTGCCCACAAGATGTTTTTGAGATAAACGGAAAAAAGTATACAGTAGCGTTTCTTAGTTACTATCTGCGCTATTGTTTTGTGCAGAAACATATCTCTTTCAAAGGAGACGAAATCGTAGTTGAGCTTGGATCAGGTTCTGGCTATCAAATTGAGGTTTTAAAAAAATTATATCCGTATATCACTGTTTTATGCTTTGACCTACCAGCTCAGATTTATCTCTGCGAAAGTTATCTTTCACAGGCATTAGGAGAAGAGAATGTTGTTGGAACAGATGTAACACTTAAATGGGGTAACCTATCAGGCATCAAAAAGGGGCGCGTCCATTGTTTTGGGAACTGGCAGATTCCTTTACTTAAAGATTTACAGTTTGATATATTTTGGAATGCTGCCAGTTTTGGCGAAATGGAACCAGATGTCGTTGCGAATTATCTGAACTATATTAAAGGAAATGCTCGATGGATCTATCTTCTACAGGCAAGACATGGCAAACAAACAACTGGGAAAACTCACGTAGAGAATCCGATTACTTTTGATGACTATAATGCATTACTTTCAGGATATATTGTACGGGAAGAGCATAAAGCATGGCAAGCTCATAAAAGACTTTCGGGATATTTCGAGGGTGTATGGATAAAAGAGTAGAAACAAAAGTAATTGGCATGGAAGTGAATAATAGTTGAGGATACCATGCCTAACACTTATAAGGCTCCGCTCTGTCAAAAGAAAAAGCGATCCTGATCGGAAATAAATTTCCATTTTTTTTAAAAGAGCCCTGCAGGGGGCGGCATAAAGGGTCAGGTCTATTTTCTTGTCATTATGATAGGAATATGATAAAGTTGCTGTCATGGCGCGTCCCTTACGCATAGAATACCCTGGTGCAGTGTACCATATCACCAGCAGAGGAAACGAAAAGAAACTCATATTCAAAGACGAGAGAGATCGAGAGATATTTCTTGATACCCTGTCTCAGGTCGATAAGCGCTACAACTGGCTCTGCCATGCCTATTGTCTTATGAACAATCACTACCATCTCATCATAGAGACCCCTGATGGAAACCTATCGGCCGGCATGAGGCAGCTCAATGGTGTATACACTCAGGCATTCAACAGGCAGCATAACCGGGTTGGACACCTCTTTCAGGGGAGATACAAAGGGATTCTTATACAGAAAGACAGCCATCTTCTTGAGGTCTGCAGGTATGTGGTTCTCAATCCTGTTCGGGCAAAAGCAGTTAAAAAACCTGAGCAATGGAGATGGAGTAGCTATCAGGCAACTGCGGGAATTGAAAAACCGCATCCATGCCTGTCTACAGAGTGGATTCTGAATCAGTTCGGCTCCACGAGGAGGATTGCCGAGAAAGCATACCGAAAGTTCGTAGAAGATGGTATAAAGCAAGAATCGATATGGGAAGCAGTCAGGGCTCAGAGCATTCTTGGAGAGGAGGAATTTACAGCCACTCTCACAGATTACCTCAGAGGGAAAAAGGATATTGCTGAACTCCCGAAAAGTCAGCGATATATAGACAGGCCGAGCCTTGAGAAAATCTTTTCAAAAAATATCCTTAAGGATATCAGCAAAAGGAATAGAAAGATTTCGGAAGCAGTGCGACGACACGGATATCGACAGCGAGAGGTAGCCGACTATCTCGAAATGCACTTTACCTCAATAAGCAGGATTCTCCGTGAAAGAGGGAAATGCTAAATAAATAGACCTGACCCCTTTGACTGCTCCCTACTGCAGATTTTAAATAGTAATTTATGGGTAGGTTATTGGTACATAACAAAAGCTTACATCAAGATGCATAAGTCTTTGATAATTATTTGTATAATTGATACAACAATGAAGTTATAAAAGAGAAATGGTATGAATGACATCAATTTACACATAGAAATTGCTAAAGTAGCATTTGAACTCTATGAGAAAAGTGGAAGGGTGGAAGGTCGTGACCTCGATAATTGGCTTGAAGCAGAGAAGCTCGTAATATCACGATACAAAGGGCAAGAAAAGCGTAAATATGCAAGGAGACCATTTGTTCAGGTTATAAGGTATTTCCCATACCACCACAACTTGGAAAAATCAACGGACATTACTTGTGAAGGTGTTACAGTTGACATCAGCGAAAGAGGTCTTGGAATGATAACTGACTTCCCTCTCAAAAAAGGAGATATTTTGTTTTTTGAGCCAGAGATAAAGGTTAATGACTCTAAAACAATGGTTTCGACTGTAACATGTGCAAGGGAAATTGAGAAAGATATATATAGGGTAGGATTAAAGATATTTATAAGATAGAATGAGAATTTTATATGATACGTTCTCAAAGATTTTGCAATTATTGTGTAATCACCTATATAATGCTATCACCAATAGTAAAGACCACATCCACACATAGAAAGCGTTATCCTACCTATAACAGCTTGAGCGTCAGTTCCTTCCTGAACAACGCATCGGCATAAAGGGCGGCATAAAGAGTCAGTCTTATTTTCTTGTTCATTATAATAGGAATATGATAAAGTTGCTGTCATGGCGCGTCCCTTACGCATAGAATACCCTGGTGCAGTGTACCATATCACCACAGAGGAAACGAAAAGAAACTCATATTCAAAAACAAGAGAGCGAGATATTCTTGACACACTGTCTCAGGTCGATAAGCGTTATAACTGGCTCTGCCATGCCTCTTGTCTTATGAACAATCACTGCCTTGCAAATCCTCAGTAAGGAATGCATATATCGGAAAATCTCCCTTTTCCCTTCTTTGCCAAAAAGGAAATCTGCTACCTAGCAGAGCCTTTCGGCTAGTAGAGAGTAATTTCTCTTAAGACTCGCAGACAAGCCGCAATAACAGAGGATTGCCGGAGTAGCCGCAATGACGGAATCTAAAACCAATGTGGTCTTACTTATAACCTATTTGTAGGAATTCTCTACGCCTTCATTGCAGGATATTTATTCATCAAAAAATCCTTCAGGACATCAGCACTCTTAATCGGTTCATAACATACATTTTTAAAGCACGGAACAATACGTCCCCTATCCTCTCCATATATGATACTCATATAGGGAACTAGAAAATGAGAGAGCGCTCTCAGTTAACTCGCTTTCAGGTAATGACTCCATAGTAAGTCGAAGCATATGAAAATATGCATCCGTTGCACATAAATAATATCCTGCGTGAATTCCCATGTCATAAGCCCTCAGAGAAAATGTCTTTAATGCTTTTTCCGCGTAGTCTTGATATGAATCCTTATTGGTAATCTGGTAAAGTTTTAGCAACAAAATGACTCCCAAAGAGTTTGCTGAAGGATGAGGAATATCTTCTACCCCTTTGAGCCTCAGCCCTATTACTTCCTCACCCGTATCAAAAAATCCTCCTTCGCTGTCCCAGAATTTCTCTATACAGAGTTCCATATGTCTTATCTGCTACTTGAAGATAAGATGTATCACCTGTAACCTCATAGGCAGCAATCAAGGCATCTATGAAATAGATATAATCATCCAATAATGCCTTAACACCCTCTGTATGAAATAGCTCATTATTTATTACATTGATTTCCATTATCCTCTTAAGGCTCTTCAGAGCAAACTCTTTTAAATATTTGTCTTTAAGAATCCTGTAAGCCTTCAGATAAGCCGTGATAAGCATTCCGTTCAGAGAAGTATAGAGGGAAATATCAATAAAAGGCACTTGTCTTTTGTCCCGCTCTTTGAACAGCTTTTCTTTGCCGGAGATAATGATCTTCTGAACCCTGTGGATGTCAATATCCAGCATATCAGCAATTTCCTTTGCTTCCCTCACAATAAAAAGTACCTTTTTTGAATGATCATGGTGCATTGATCCCCTTTCATGCAGAAAATGCAGAGAGAGGATCTGATATTCTTCATTGTTCAGTACCCTTCTGAAATCCTCATCCCTCCAGGTAAAATACCCCCCTTCATCATCCGGTGTAACGTCAGCATCCTGGCTTGCATAAAACCCTCCTTCCGGATTGGAGAGCACATCCCTGATAAAACCGATTATTCCTTCTGCAACCTCTTTAAAGTATGTATCTCCAAAGAGAAAATAGGCATCGATATAATTTCTTAAAAGCCATGCGTTGTCATCAGCCATCTTCTCAAAGTGAGGTACAATCCATGCCTCATCAGTAGAATAGCGGTGAAAGCCGCCTCCAAGCTGATCATGGAGTCCACCTTTTGCCATTGCCTCAAGGGTCTTTTTCACGCCATGGCCGACCGATGCATTTCCTGTAAAGAAATATCTGTTGATAAGAAACTCTATAGCCCCTGACATGGGGAACTTGGGAGATGCACCAAAACCGCCATGCTGAAGATCCAAATAAGAAAGGATATTCTCTGTAGCCTCATTGATAAGATGCTCTTTTATCTCTCCATGCTGAGAGGGTTTTGGTGTAAGGGAGGCCAGGAGTTGATCAGCGTATTGCGAAATCTCTTGTTTCCTTGATGTATAAAATTCAAATACTACCGTTAGCACTTTTTTAAATCCAGGCCTGTCAGAGATATCCTCAGGAGGAAAATAGGTGCCCCCAAAAAATGGTTTTTTGTCAGGCGTTAAAAATACGCTCAGGGGCCAGCCACCACCAAGGCCCATGGCAGAAACTGTTAGCTGATATCTCCTGTCAATATCAGGTCTCTCATCCCTGTCGAGTTTGATGTTGATAAAATGCTCATTCAGAAACTTCACAATCTCTTCATTTTCAAAGCACTCTTTCGCCATGACATGACACCAGTGACACCATATCGCACCTGTACTCAGAAAAATTGGTTTATCTTCCTTTTTAGCTCTCTCGAAAGCCTCATCAGACCACGGGTACCAATCAATCTTCTGATATGCGGCATGTCTGAGATAGGGGGATTTTTCTCCGGATAGTCTGTTCATGAAAACCTCTCCTCTTTCCAGGGGTCTGCAGAATTACTGTATCCTCTTTTCTTCCAATAGTCTTCTGTCATTCCCGCTTGACGGGAATCTTTCTTTAAAGAAGGATGCCGGACAAGCCGGCATGACAAAAACAAACTAAAGATTGCAAATAATTATTAACATCTCTGGAGATCAATAACATTACTTCTCCTTCTTAAGCATTTTCATCGTCTCTCTCATAAAGGCAGGTAAATCAGACGGCTGTCTTGAAGTAACAAGATTACCATCGACAACAACTTCTTTGTCCTCGTAGATCGCACCAGCATCCTTCATCTCCTTGGCAACAGACTTGTAACAGGTGGCATGCCGGCCTCTGAGCAGACCAGCCGATATCAGAGTCTGAGGACCATGACATACTGCTGAGACAGGCTTATTCTTATGAAAAAAATCTTTAGCTATCTCAAGAGCATCTTTTTCTCTTCTGATCAGCTCCGGTGCCTTTCCACCCGGCAGGATAAGGATATCGTAATCATTAGGATCCACTTCCTTGAGTGTTTTATCCACCTCTACCTCATAACCATGTTTCCCTTTTATTTGCCCTTTCTTCATTGAAGCAATATCCACCTGAATACCCTCTTCTTGCAGCCGATAATAAGGGACCAGAAGTTCCGTGTCTTCAAAATTATCAGCACTGAGAATTAATGCCTTCATTTCTATACCTCCTTCAGCTTTTAAACCTGTTCAAAATAAAGTAAAGCGTTGTAACTGATTCATTGCCGTTATTTACATCATTCCTTCACTGACTCTAAAATTCCCCTCTTTGGCAAAGAGGGGTGAGGGGAGATTTTATGAATATGCGAAAATCCTATCTCTTAAAATCCCCCTTCGTCCCCCTTTTCCAAAGGGGGAAACAGATCGTATTTCCGCGCCACTTGTTAGCAAAGGGATTCTTTTCATCTCTCTTTCACGATTATACATCCTCTCCGGCTCGCAAGAGAAACGCATGAGCAGAAAGTCCTGCTCCAAAGGCAACCATTATAATCCAATCTCCCGGTGCGATATCGCCCTCCAGGATTCTCTGTAATACAAACCATACTGTCGGTGAAGACATATTGCCATACTCAGTTAGAATAGCCCGGCTTGCATGTACCTGTTTCTCTGTAAGTCCTATAGTATCTCTGACAGCATTGATTATTTTTTCTCCCCCTGGATGGAGAGCCCAGTGTTTGACATCTCCAACCCTCAGGTTCAGCGGCTCCAGCAGCTTCTCAATTAATCCGGCAACTGCCTTGCTTGCTATATTTGGTAAGGAAAGGGAAAGCTGATTGTGAAGCTGTCCATTCTTATGGATGTATCGCACCGCATCCCTGTGTTCAGTTGCATAAGTTCCCATAGAGAAAACCATTTCCAAACCCCTGGATTGATTCCAGAGAACTGCGGCTGCTGCTCCATCAGCAAAAATGGCATTTGAGATGATAAGACCCGGATCATTACCCATCTGGAATGTAGCGCTGCATATCTCAACAGAAACACTTACTACTGCATAATCTCCATTCTGTCTCAACATATTCTCACAGACCTGCAAGTTTGGTATGGCGCCTCCACAACCACTGCCAACAAGGTCATATACCCGTGTCTCTCTGGGTAATCCCAATTCTTCTAAGAGATACGTTGAGATACCCGGACAGATATACCCCGTGCATGTATTCACAACTAATCCACAAACATCGTTCACAGTCAAGCCAGCCTTCTTAAGAGCGTTGAGAATTGCTTCTCTGGAAAGTTTAACCGCCCAGTGAGTAAAGCGGGCAATGCGGGCATCCGGGTCTTCACTGATAAGACTTTCAGGATTCTCAATTGCGAGATATCTGCGTCGAATACCCGGGTGAGTAAAAACCTTTCGCATAATCTCAAAATTTCTCGGGCTGAGTTTGTCTGAATAGTGTCTGCTAAGAATTTCAAGTGCTTTCGACTGATCTAAACGGTATGGAGGAATAGCGACCGACACTGATGCGATTCGGCTCTTACCTTGAAGCGTTATCATGCATCAACCCCGAAGAATCTGAGTCCTCGCCTGATAGATCTGGTATATTTCCAGAGTGGCGGTTTAATCCCTAATCTGTATCCAAAACGATGGATGGAAGATAAATAGGGAAAGCTGAGAGAATCGGCGCTAATATAATTCATGTGAGTATCCATGGCTGCCTGCAGCTCTGTCGTAAGCCACTTCACATTTAGTTGTGTAGAAACATAGAAAACGGGGTTGAGCATCTCTTCTCTTGGGAGTGTAAGTGTACCCTGCTCCCGCGCAAGGTGTTCTAATTCAGTCCCTGGATATATTCTTATTCCAATGTTGAAGAATGCCACATCCTGCGGCCTTATGTACTTCTCAGCAAAGTTCAAGGTTTCCCGCACAGTCTCCTCTGTTTCACCCGGACCGCCAAGCATGAATATCCAGACGCAAGGTACTTTGTGACGTCGTACGACCTCAGCAGCCCGGTAGACATGTTCCGTTGTAAACCCTTTTTTCAGACCACTAAGGACTGCGGCCGAAGCGCTTTCCGCTGTTATTCCGATTCCCACGAAACCTGCATGCTCCATAGCAGAAAGGAGATCATCATCGATAAAAAGCGGATTCAACTCCAGGCTCTGCAAGCAAACATTCAGGTCCACCCGGCAAAGAGCCTCACAGATAGCCATGGCATGTTCATATGGTGAATTAAAAACATTGTCAACGAACTCAAAATCCCTGAGCCCGGAAGACGCTGATCTTTTTATTGCATCCACTACACTCTCAGGCTCACACAACCGGTAGTCCCTTCCCTCACCCATCGGATATGTGCAGTAAACGCATCGATAAGGGCATCCCCGTTTGGACTGAACCGGTACTGTAGAAAGATTGGAAAGATAGGCCTTGACGTTTACCCAGCGATGAAAATCAGGAACAAAACAGGAACGTAACAAAGGTGGGAGTGAGTCTGTTTTTCTGAAAACGTTATCTTCATATGTAGCAACACCTGGAATACTGATCCGGATTCTTACCATTCGAAAGGGCTCTTAATAGTTCCGGGAAAACCATTTCGCCATCACCAAGCACTGCCAATGGCGCTTCTGAATAGCGAAGTAATTCCTCAGGCATTACTGAAATGGCAGGGCCACCAAGCACGACAGATGCAGCGGAATTTTGGCGAATCACTTTCATCAGAAGTGGCAGATCGCTGAAGAACTCAACAGGACTTTTCATGTCATTGTTGTCAATATTTCTGACTGACAGGCCTATGAGATCATATTCCGACCTCTGCAACTCTGATGCTATAGCACGCAAAGGATCTTCACAGAACATCAGGTCCAGTAACCTGACCTTGTGACCAGACTTCTCGGCAGCTTCAGCTATAATGCAGGCGCCAACAGGCATCACAGGAAAGGGTTGTTTGCTTTGATTGGTGCTGATAATGAGGATGTTCATCTTTTATGAATTCTTTGCTATCGCTAAACGAGAACTATCTTTGATTGAATAGGAAAGAGAAGGAAGACCCTGAAATTTAGCCTTCCCTCTCAGGAAATGATGTAACTTTTACTATAAGAGCTTTGTTACCTGATCGCGAAACTCTCCGTAAGCTACAGGTTGAGGAATTCCTGCAATCTTCCAAGCCCTTAGAGGGTCAGGAAACTGTTCAAAAGTGCACCCTTGCGGCTGATGTATATTTATGCATACATGGGAAGGTATTGGAAAGGCATTGAACTTTTTGTAATATTCCCTCATAAACTTGATTATTTCAAGTTTCTCCTTTGTCATTGGGCATGTCTTGCTCACTCCTTCCTTATCTGCTAATGCACAGGCTACCTTTTCATTCCAATCATCATAATTCACCAGAAATCCTTCTTCATCCAATTCAATCTTTTTCCCTTCAACTTCAATGAACGGCATACTTTTCCCCTCCTATCTTAGTCTTGTTTCTGCTGCAGACCAAAGAATGTTCTTAAAAAACGCTTCAATGTAGTCAGCCCTCTTCAGTCCATAATCAATCATAAAAGCATGCTCAAATACATCCATAATCAGGAGAGGGTTACACCCGGCTGGATGAGAGACATCATGCTCATTTATCCAGAAATTCATCAGTTTTCCGTTTGTAACATCCTGATAAAGGACAGCCCATCCAATACCTCTCATAGACCCTACTGCCTTGAAGTCCTTCTCCCATGTCTCATAATTCCCAAAATCCTCTGTAATCTTTTTCGCGAGCTTTCCATCTTTGTTTATTCCACCTTTGCCGCCAAGGTTCTCAAAGTAATATTCATGAAGCCTCATCCCGTTGAATTCCCATCCGATCCTCCTCTTGAGTTCGGCATACTCAGGAGTAGCCGTTTTACCATCTTTCAACATCTGATTCAGGATATCCATTACTTTATTGGTATTAGTAACATAACCCTGATAAAGAGTAAAGTGATTTTTTAAGAGTGTTTCACTGAATCCTTCCATCCCGATGAGTTTTGAGTAATCTTTTGCAGTGTACGGCATAGCCTTTACCTCCTTTTCTGATACGGCCTTAAGAGGAGCAGTATAACTCAATAATATCGCTGCCCCTCCTAAGCCTGTTATGGTTAAAAATTCACGTCTGTTAAGCATGACTGTTTTTGCAGATAACCTGCATCGTTCAAATTATATAACAGAAAAATGACAGAGTAACATCAGTATAAATCTGATTTTTTTGTAGGATTTTCTCCTTTTCTTGTATCGGTATTTATCCTACAAGCTATAATGCTTCTTTTACAGACGTTAAAGCAGTTTCTTAAGGGCACCGAGGGCTTTATCGTAATCAGGATGATTCGTCAACTCCGGGACGATCTCGATATATCGTATCACATCATTCTTATCAATAATGAAGATGGAACGTGCAAGCAGTCTTAACTCTTTTATCAATACACCATATGCATTTCCAAAAGAGGCATCCCTGTGATCTGAATAGGCATGAACCTTATCTATGCCTGCAGTTGTGCAGAACCTGGAGATTGCAAAGGGAAGATCCATCGTAATATTCAATATCACCACATCCACCGGTAATGTTGCAGCCTCCTGATTGAACCGTCCTTGCCTGCATATCACAGACAGGCGTATCAAGAGATGCTGACACACTGATAATTTTTATCTTTCCTGCAAAATCTTTTAACCTGACCTCCTTGAGGTCTCCATCAACGACAGTAAAATCCGGGGCTTTGTCGCCAACTTTTATTTCTGAACCAATAAGGGTAACAGGATTACCTTTGACTGTAACAATACCTTTTCTTTCCATGATAATCTCCTTTCAATACTTTTCAAATGTTACAAATTCACCGAGATCCCTTCTGAATGGCCTCGGAAGCAAGGTGATCCCGGACTTCAGATACCCAAGAGCAACAAGCATAGGTATTATTTTGTCATCCGGGATATGAAATTCCTTCTTGATGCATTCCTCATCAAAGCCATCCATGGGGTGCGTCTCAAGACCGAGTCCTTTTGCTGCGATCATCAGATTCATGGCATACAGAGCAGTATTTTTAACAGCAAAGACTTTCCTCCTGAGGCTGTCCTCTGTTCCATAGAGGTTCTTTGTCATTTCAGTATAGACTGCTCTGACATCAGGTTTAATATAACCCAGCTCTTGCCAGCTATTCAGTACTCTTTCCCAATTTTCTTCAACTCCTCTTGGGTCTGCAATCATAATCAGCACTGCTGAGGCCTCTTCAACTTTTGGTTGATTAAAGGCGCACTGTCTCAAGATCTTTTTCCTTTCGGGGTCTCTCACGACAATAATCTTCCATGGCTGGAGATTAAAAGATGAGGGCGAAAGATTTGCAATGGAAAGGAGTTCTTTAAGCTTGTCATCAGAGACCTCTTTACCGGGTTCGAAAAAATTAATTGCACGCCTTTCTCTTATTGCCTGTATTACGTCCATATCT